>NZ_JBXENV010000011.1:0-270120 GCF_059383755.1 Paenibacillus sp. JT22N15
CAACTCCGATCATGCGACCAAGTTGTGTATCCGGTATTAGCATTCGTTTCCGAATGTTATCCCAGTCTTACGGGCAGGTTACCTACGTGTTACTCACCCGTCCGCCGCTAAGCATCAGGAGTGCAAGCACTCCATCAACTCCGCTCGACTTGCATGTATTAGGCACGCCGCCAGCGTTCGTCCTGAGCCAGGATCAAACTCTCCATTTAGGTATTGTTTGACTTGCTCATTACTTTTTTTTGTATCGCTTTACATTAACCGAAGTTAATGTGGCAGTTTCACTCGTTGTTCAGTTTTCAAAGAACAATTTCTCTAACTAATTCTTTTTGTGTCAACCGCGTTTTCTCTCAGCGGCGACTTTTATAATATACCATGACTGCCTACTCAATTGCAAGTACTTTTTTTCTTTTCTTCGACATTTTTTTTCGTTTGTCGATTCAAGTTATTTCCTTGCTTCAAAAGCGGCGTGTATTAATATATCACAGCTCGCAAAATATAGTCAAGCCCTATTTAAAAAAAGATACCCTACGCTTGTAGCAAGCGATTTGGGTATCTTTTGCCGTTCTATTTTATACAGCCAGCGTCATATATCGAAGCTCCAACGCCTCAGTATCTCCGCTTGCTGCCATCACCGCAACTTCACGAATAAGCGAGCGTTTGACCAAACGTTGCAGCAGCAAGGATAAATCGACATGAAGGGTCTTTATTCGCTCATGCTCCTGCAGCTCGCTGATGCTCCATGGCTCCTCCCGGCTCATCATGATGCTAAAGAGCAAGGAACAGCAGTCCTTCATTTTGTTGATTACCGTAAACTCACAAGCGAGCATAACCAGTTGAACGCGCTGCTCCAGCGTTTCAGGGCTGACGGTTAATTCTTCATACAGCTTATACACCCCAGGATGTACCCGGCGCATTTGACGCCACACGGTTAGCTCTGGATGCTGCCCTTCTTCAATTAATACAATGTGCGCCCAGTGATGCAGTGCAGTTAATATATTGCTGTAAGCATCCAGAATATTGCGCTCTTCGTAATCATGCTTTGCCTGCAGGTAACTTCTCAGAAAGCCGGAGAACTCTACAAACCGCTTTTGCTCTCTCATGACGTCCGGAAATTGTATAATGCGCTCACGAATATCGCTTATACGGCTGTCGCGCTCCAACAGTATCTCCCCCCGAACTATCCATTGAATAATACTTTTGTTCTCCCCACTTGCCATCCACTGCTCCAGCTGGCCTACACTCACACTTCGAATCAGCACATGCTGGCCTTCAATGCGTACATGCTCAATACTTTGAACAGCAGTCTGCTCCACAATTGCAAGCAGAAGCAAATCCAATCCTTCAGTCAACGGACTGTAAGCATAAGAGTTCTCGATTGCGATAAGACCAAGCAGCTCTGGCTGTGATTGATGTGTTTGAATGAAATGTTCTTTTATATGTTTCACTTGGGCCTCCGTATAGCTAATCCAATATGATTAAGATATAATAATCTACGGTGTTTGTTATTTCGACAAACCCGAGACAGTTTCCTGCTTACATGGATGGAAAAACCGTCTGATTTTAATAAGAATACCATGGAGAGGATGGACAAAGTGAATAAGTTTTTTTTCAAATCAGCGAAAATAAACGAATTTCGTCTGTGGGGGCTGATTTTCACACTTGTCGGCATGGGTGTTATGATTCTCGGTACAGCCGGAATCGTGCTTTGGGGACAAGCTGGTAAAATCGTTGCCGCAATTTTTATGGTTATTGGGATGATTTCCTTGCTCGTCAGCGTTGCCGTTTATTTCTGGGCAGGCATGATGTCAACCAGTGCAACGATGCTAACATGTCCCGAATGTAATCGCCCGACGAAAATGCTCGGCAAAACGGACCGCTGCATGTTCTGCAAAACGATTTTGACACTCGATCCGGCGCAAGCCACACATGCTCCTTCCGAATAGTACGCTGCTCTTAAAAATAAGTTACATAAGCTTAAAAGGGCGTTGCCGCCAAAGAGGGGCAGCGCCCTTTTTTGGCACTAAAATAGCAGCTGCTCTAGAAGAAGATATCTATAAATCTATATATATGAATAGAAGAAGGCCATCGCGTGTTCAGCGATAGCCTTCTTTTTAATAAAATTTTAGAATTATCATTGCAGTTTACGGTTTTTTATTCAATGCGGTATCAATCGTTTTCCAGATCGCGTTCGTTTGAAAAGTGCGCTGCCAGGTTGCCACTCCAGCTAACCCGTACTTTTTAACCAACGCAACTCTAGCTTTGATCGACAGCTCGTCCTCAATCCAGATGCGTTTCAGTGCTTCCTCTTCCTTATACTCCACATAATGCTGTCCAGCATCCCTATCGAGCACAGGCTTCAGCTTGTATTGCGTAATGATTTCTTTCACTTTATCCATGCCAAGCGCTTTAGAGCTAACCTTGGTTTCGCCATTCTCTTCGGTCTCCGTCCAAATACGGGTATATAGCGGCATGCTCAATATAAGCTTGCTCGCAGGAACACCATCTTCGTCCAATATTCTCTTCAAAGCTTGCTCCGTCCAAGGCAGCGAAGCTACCGAACCCGCAACCGGGCTTGTCGCCCAATGCTCGTCATAAGCCATAACCATCATATAGTCTACCACTTTGCCAAGCGCTTTACGATCTAGAAAAACAGACCACATCTCGCTGTTCGACTTAGGCGTCACATCAATAGATACGACTAGACCCGCTTCATGAAGCAGCGGCGTCAGCTCGCGGACGAACTGGACCAAGTTTTCCTTATCTTTCGTATAAACATTTTCAAAGTCTACATTAATGCCCTGCAAATGATAAAGCTCTGCAAATGCAAGCAGCTGCTGGATCATATGAAAACGCGTCTCTACAGTCGCAAGCGCCGCGCTCGTCCGATCAGGCTCAAACCCGTTGCTGAAAAGCGCCCACACTTGCATCTTCTGCTCTTTGGCCCATTTTACATACACGGGATCAGCTTTGCCTTTAATTGTGCCATCCTCATCCTGAAGCTCAAACCAGGTTGGACTGACGACATTGACGCCTTGCATTTCCGGAATGGTGGCTGGATCTGGCTTGCGTTGATATACAGCCTCCCATGTAAGATTGATTTTGCTGCCCGTAACTTTCCATGCGACAAAATCCGTTTCATTATCGCTAGGCGCAATTTGCTCCATGCTGGCGAGAGCCGTATTATCCTTAGCCATATACCCAGGATGCCCATCCGGTCCCTGCACGAGCAGCCAGCCATCGCTTTCCCCCCAAACTCTGAGCTTGCCCGCGAGTGGAACCTTCTCCACAATCGGCGCCCGAATCGTAGGCTCTGTCCGTATGGCCGCCCCTTTTTCCCGCTTCGCTTCCGCCAGTTGAATAGCCTCACCCGACTGAAGCAAGGTGACAACGCCTGAATCTGCAACATACTCCGTCTGCAGGCCATAAAGCTCCTCAATCGGCGTTATTGGAATATAAACGACATCATCCTGCACCTCAGCTGTAATCGTCAAGTCAAACGGCTTGCGGTTCACGGTCGCTGTCAAGGAATTTGTCTGCAAACGCAGCACCTTATTCGCTGTTGTCAAAATAATCGATCCGCTATCCGCTTCATAGCGTATAGGCTGGTCTGCTCCAAGCACCTGCTGAAGCACAGGAAGCGGCAGCTTCACCTCGTTATTTTCAATAATAGCACCTTGCTTCATTACTTCGCCATGAACAACGATTGGATTTTTCACCCCATAATCGGGATCCATTTGTTTAAAATTAGGAATGTAGCGATCGTATACAAACCAACCCCCACCTGCTGCCAATATAATGATAAAAAAGAGAAGCATATTCCGAGCCCCACTGCTCTTGCGGCGACGAGGAGTTCGGCGAAGCATAGTTTCCAAGCGTATCTCGCTCCTTTATAAAAGACGAAAGCGTGCATATCCGCGGTTGAACGCTTCCCTGCACGCCATCATTTTGTTAGGTTTCATTCATTCTTGATTGTTCGTTCTTATTTCTTAGCTGCCGCACAGGTAGAGCAGGAACCGTAAATTTCCATTCGATGCCCTTGCACGATAAAACCGGTCTCCTGCGATGCGACACGCTCCACCTCAAGCAACGGCGGGTATTCAAAATCAACAATTTGGCCACAGTCATTGCATATGGCATGATAATGCTCCGATGTATCCGCATCAAAGCGGCTGGAGTCATCCCCGTATGTCAATTCCTTAACAAGCCCCGCTTCTACAAATAACCGTAGGTTATTATATATGGTCGCCACGCTCATGCTTGGAAAATTAGGCGACAGTGATTTATAAATTTCATCGGCTGTCGGATGAGTCATCGATTCCATTAAAAAGCTTAAAATGGCATGACGCTGCGGGGTCATACGGACACCATTCATTTTTAATTGCTGCAATGCTGCATTAACGGCTCCCATTCCCCTCACGCCTTTCGTTAGTAGTTAAAGCTATTGTACGTGTTATCAAAATGATTTGTCAATGAATGTGGTTATTGCTCCGCACCGGCATACTGTATGGCAATACTGTTATTAGCATTAATTTGTAAACGGTATTGCCCGTCTCCAACCTTACCCCGTACTGTTTTTTTGCTCACTTCGAGCGGCAAATTCGTCGTAATCGCGCCAAAAGTGACTGATCCATACACCGTGTAGCTGCCATACTGCGGGACAGTCAGCTTAATTTCCCCTACGGAGCTATCGACATCCCAGTCACCCCCGACTACCGAGCTCGCCAGCTCGATGCCGCCATTTAAGGTTGCAGCCTTAACGGAGCCGCTCGCTTCATTAATGTTGATTTTCCCATTTTTCGTATCGGCTTCTATATCTCCTGAAATGCTTGTCATCTTCAAAGCCCCATTGGTCGCTTCTGCAAAAACATTACCTGTAATAGATGCTGCGGTAACAGCCCCATTTAATAAGGTTATACTCGCATCACCCGTTATATGACGAAGCGTAATCGTACCATTATTTGCTTTTGCCTGAATGCTGCCATTTATTCCTTCTGCTAAAATTTCTCCTGTATCGCTGGAGAGCTCCACACCTCCGGGAGCATCGAGGTTTTTAATTTTAATCGGCCCATTATCGGTATGCACGAGTACAGAAAGCTGTCTCATCGGCTGTTCATCCTTCTGCTCCTCCACTTGTTCTGGCGACTGCTCGGGAGTAGGAGTTATTGATGTCGTGTTTGAAGCAGAGACTTGCTCCACGTTATTAGACGAATTAGACGAGCTTGGATCTGGCGTACTGCTCTCCTGTGCAGCTGGATCGTCCGACTCAAGATCGAGATCAGGCTCGGCAATTTCCTCTACTTGAACATTCGGCAAACGCGGCACGGTTACGGTAATATTGATACGCGGTTTGCGCGTTCCATTGTCGCCGTAGCTGCTGCTTTTGGCCTGCAAGGTAATTTTCTCACCACTTGATGACGCCTCAATCTTCGCTTTGTCGGCCATTTTATCAGCCTCAGCTTGATCATCGATATCAACCCATACCTCGGTATCTATACTGATATAATCATTATTCCCGCTTTGAAGCGTCACTGTTCCATTCACATTGTAAATCTGAATAGCTGTCGTCTTTTCTTCCATCGGAACGACCAGCACTTCTTTCTGATAATGAAAGCCTTTTTCCTCGCCGTAATCCTGTGCGCCATTCAGATCGACATATTGATCAATCCAGCGAAAAGGCAAATCTGCATATTGCGTTACCAAGAAACCAAAGCCCGCAATGACAACCGCTGCCATGCTTCCGATAAAATCAAGCCGCAATTGCTTTCGCGTCCGCCGCTGCAATAGGCTGTAGGCAACGAGCTCTCCTCCCAGACATATAAACAGCGCAGGCCACCAATAACGCATGAGCGCAAAAACATTGCTGCTGTGTATTTCATCCCACAACAGCAATCCACCTGCAGCTGCAATAAATAATGCAGCGGTGAAGCTTCCTAGCCGAAACACCGCTGCCAGCCGTTGACGCAAAACTAAGCCTACCGCAAGCAGACCTAGAACAGGGCCTACCGCATAATTCGCCGCTTCGTCAAACCAAGTGAACAGCGTGGTCGGCTGCCTAAGCATCAGCAGCAGCATAAGCAAAATGCCTGCCACCATAATGAGTATGCCATCCCTAAGCTTTAAACCGGGCTGCGTTTCCGTTCGCCGATCCAAACTTTGCAGTGCATCGTAGACGCTAATAAAATAAAATACAGGCAGCGCAAGCCCTAAGTAAACAATAAGCAGTAAATGCTTCGCGCCATCGGCATCCGCCAGACGGACAATGGTCCCGCCATCAAGCAAAATACCAGCGGCTAGCAGCAGCCCTCTCGTATATTCTCCTGTATATAGATGTCCCGCTCCCGGCCATAGAAAGGCCAGCAGCACCGTAAGCAGTCGACTTTTCCTACGTCCCGTTTTCATCCCTTGCTCCTGCAAAACATGTCCTCCGTATGTGCAAGTTTATTGCTTATTATTGTACCATAGATGCCCGCCTGACAAGACTTTTGCTTGAAAATGTAAAAAAAGAGCCGTCCAGCTTGTGGACAGCTCTTACTTGGTTGGCATCAATCAACTTCCATGTTGATTATGCTTATTTAAGCTTGCTGCAGACGCTCCAGCAGCATTTTGTTAACCATTGCCGGATTCGCCTTGCCTTTTGTCTCTTTCATAATTTGGCCGACCAGGAAGCCGATCGCCTTCTCCTTGCCTGCACGGAAATCCTCGACCGATTGCGGGTTCGATTCAATAACTTTATCGACGATGGCAATGATTGCCCCCTCATCGCTAATTTGTACAAGGCCCTGCTCTTCTACGATTTGCTGCGGCAGCTTGCCGGATTCCAGCATTTCCTTAAAGACGGTTTTGGCGATTTTACTGCTGATCGTGCCTTTCTCCAGCAACCCGATCATTTCTCCAAGCCCTTGTCCGGTCATTTTCACATCGGACAGCTCCAGGCTGTTCGAGTTCAAATACCCGAGCAAATCGCCCATAATCCAGTTGGATACAGCTTTCGCATCCTTCGTATAGGATAAGCTTGCTTCGAAAAAGTCTGCCATTTTCTTAGATGCCGTAATAACATCAGCATCATAGGAAGGCAAGCCGTAATCGCTTGTATAGCGGGCTTTACGTGCATCCGGAAGCTCAGGAATCGACGCTTTGACGCGTTCTTTCCACTCTTCGTCGATATAGAGGCGAACCAAGTCAGGATCCGGGAAATAACGATAGTCATGCGACTCTTCCTTGCCGCGCATTGAAATCGTTTTGCCCTGCGCCTCATCCCAGCGGCGAGTTTCTTGAACAACCTTATTGCCGCCGTCCAGCACCTCGGCCTGACGCCATTGCTCATATTCAAGACCACGCTGAACACCGCGGAAGGAGTTCATGTTTTTCAGCTCAGCGCGCGTGCCAAGCTTCTCTTGTCCATAAGGACGAAGGCTGATGTTTGCGTCGCAGCGCAAGCTGCCCTCTTCCATTTTCACATCCGATACTTCGCAGTAAAGCATAATCGCTTTCAGCTTCTCTAAATAAGCTTTCGCTTCCTCAGGTGTACGAATGTCTGGCTCGGAAACAATTTCAACGAGCGGCGTGCCGACACGGTTAAAGTCAACGAGCGAGGCATAACCTCCATCAACGTGAGTCAGCTTGCCTGCATCCTCTTCCAAGTGCAGACGGGTAATGCCAATTCGTTTCGTAACGCCGTTTACTTCAATATCAATCCAGCCGTGCTCGCCGATAGGCTGATCAAATTGGGAAATCTGATAAGCTTTAGGTGAATCGGGATAAAAATAGTTTTTACGGTCAAATTTGCTGACATCAGCAATTGTGCAATTGAGCGCCATCGCCGCCTTCATTGCGTATTCAACCGCCTGCTTGTTCAGCACCGGCAGCACGCCGGGATGACCGAGGCAGACCGGGCAGGTATGCGTATTAGGCGGAGCTCCGAAAGCGGTGGAGCAGCCGCAAAAAATCTTGCTGTTGGTGTGCAGCTCAACGTGCACCTCCAGCCCGACTACCGTTTCATATTGAGTCGCTTCAGACATCGTTAATCCTCCTTAGAATTTTGCTGGGCGAGGTTACTTTGGTGGCATAAAGCATAATGAAAAAGATGCTGCGCTGTGTGAAAAGGTTGACTTTCGATCGCTGTTGCCCCATCTTTTTTTAAAAATATAGGAAAGGATATTATTTTTCCATCCTTTCTCTATATTCCACCCTCGAAACGGTAGCTTTGCCGCCAGAGGACGGCGACAGCCGTTTACGCTTGATCAATCCCGCTCAGCGGTAATAATATGATTGGGCAAAGACGAACGCTTGCGCTTCTACAGTTCAACCTTTTCACTCCGCTTGCCTTTTTCATCTAGCTTCTATGACAGCAAAAAAGTAAATATCGCGTCGCAAGGTTGAATATATTAGAGCTGCGGACGCAGCTTATGGAATTCGGTATTTTGCTCGAAGGCATGGGCCGCGCGCAGAACCGTCGACTCGTCGAAAGCTTTGCCGATAATTTGCAATCCGATTGGCAAGCCTTCCGCTTGGCCGCAAGGAATGCTGATCGCCGGAACGCCTGCAAGGCTGACCGGAATCGTGCAAATATCGTTCAAATACATCGTCAGCGGGTCGCCGACCTGCTCGCCGAGCTTGAACGCTGCTGTTGGGGCAGTTGGTCCAATGACGACATCGTATTTTTCAAATACTTGGTCAAAATCCTGTTTAATGAGCGTGCGCACTTTTTGCGCTTTCAAATAATACGCATCATAGTAGCCGGAGCTAAGCGCATACGTTCCCAGCATAATACGGCGCTTAACTTCTGGACCGAAGCCTTCGCTGCGCGATTTGCGGTACAAATCAATCAGGTTCGCCGGGTTGTCTGCACGGACGCCGTAACGAACGCCGTCGAAACGAGCCAGGTTGGATGAAGCTTCAGAAGACGCAAGCAAATAATAAGCAGCAATGGCATATTCGGTATGCGGCAGCGAAACCTCTTCCCATGTTGCGCCAAGACTCTCATACACTTTCAATGCATTCAAAACCGCTTCCTTAACCTTTGGATCAACGCCTTCTCCCAAATATTCCTTCGGTACCGCAATGCGCAAACCTTTGACATCTCCGGTCAAGGCAGACGAATAGTCAGGAATGCTTACGTTCGCGGAAGTAGAGTCTTTTGCATCATAGCCAGCAATGGCTTGCAGCACAAATGCGGAATCCTCAACATTTTTAGTCAAAGGACCGATCTGGTCAAGCGATGAAGCGAAAGCGACAAGGCCAAAACGGGAAACAAGGCCATACGTTGGTTTAAGACCGACAATGCCGCAATAAGCTGCTGGCTGACGGATCGAACCGCCCGTATCGGAGCCAAGCGAGAAATAGACTTGGCCTGCCGCAACGGAAGCTGCGGAAGCACCGCTGGAGCCGCCCGGCACATATTCCGCATTCCATGGATTGCGAGTCGGATAATAGCTGGAATTTTCATTGGAGCCGCCCATCGCGAACTCATCCATGTTCAGCTTGCCGATCGTGACGGATTGCGCCGATTTCAGCTTGCTGACAACCGTTCCATCATAAATCGGATTGTAGTTGTCAAGAAACTGGCTGGCACATGTTGTGCGCAAGCCTTCGGTAACGATATTATCTTTAATTCCAGCCGGAAGGCCGAAAAGCAAGCCGCGTTCAGCTCCTGCTTGAAGCTGCTTGTCTAGCTCCGCCGCATGCTGGCGGGCTCCCTCTTCATTTAGCGTAAGGAACGCTTGAATGGAAGCTTCTGTTGCTTTAATACGAGCAAAGGATTCATCAACCAGTTCAGTGACGGAAAGCTCCTTTTGGCTCAGCTTGTTATGTACATCCTGAAGACGCAAATCAAACAGTGACAAAACATGTTCCTCCCTTCAATATAAAAGCGCAGCAAGCATTTATGGCTATCGCGCTAGATCATGCGGACTATTCCAATACAGCTGGCACTTTAATTTGGCCGTCTTCTTCATCAGGCGCGTTGAGCAGCACCTTCTCGATCGGCAGCGATTCATACGTTACATCCTCGCGCGTCACATTCGTAATCGGCAGCACATGGCTGGTCGGCTCGACGTTTTCCGTATCAAGCGAGTTCAGCTTTTCTGCATATTTTAAAATCGCATTAAGCTGTTCGGTGAATTTATCCTTCTCCTCGTCAGACAGCTCAAGGCGAGCCAAATTCGCAACATGCTCGACATCTTTAATCGTAATGCTCATGAATGTTCCTCCCCCTTCTTAAGCCTGCAATCATTCTTTCTATTATAGCCTAGAATCACATTTTGACAAAGTGCACAAACGAGGGCTTGCGCGCTTCTGTTCTGCAATGCCCATTAACAGCAGACGACCCTCCCGCACCTGGCGGAAGGGTCATCTCGCAGAAGCTTATTAGATCCACGCTTTCAAATTAACCTGCCTTATAAAATCCTTCTGGCTTTGGCCTTCAGCGGCAGCTGGCTCCGCTTCCGGGGCAGACTCCTCGCCTCTCATTATACGCATAAACAGCTCTTCATTATGAGTAGCCAGCGCAAAGTCGATCAGCGATTCGCGTTCAATGCGGTCAACCTCTTCCTGAAGCAAAACTTCCTCCAGCTCTACATCTTCATCCGGCAGCAAAAAATTGCGATTGGCGGCCGGAACGCGCACCACGTAGTCAAATACGTTGTCTGCATTGCGATCGTAAGCAATTATATAACCATATTCCCCTACGGGAAGATTTTGCTCAAAATGATCAGATATAATAATTACCTTAGCTCCCAAACTAAGCATCGTCTTCACTCCTGTCTATCGGACGCTAACCTATAACTATTATCCTACTAAAAAATAGTAGCGGTGTCCAATAGGGATTGAAAGTGTCCCTTTGCCAGCTGCGAGCCAACAAAAACAGCGAGTGAAGAAGCGTCACTCATTTCGATTCAAATTACGGTGATTACGGTGTTTGCCCTTGTCTGGATAGTCCGTAGAAAAAAAATTCCACGAGCTGCTCCAGGCTCAGCATGTTTCCACCTACTTGATCCGAGGCTTCCCAATGCCGACTGAGCTCATTTTTAAACATTGTAAAATAAAGCATCATCATCTCTTCGCTAATATCAGAATGAATATAGCCCTCCTGCTTGCCCATCGCAACAAAACGCTTAAAAAAAGGCACGACCTTCCGTTCATTATACCGGTCCATTAAACTTACGAATTCAGCTTGCCCAGAAAATGCCGCCTGATGGGAATCTTCGGATAGCAGCTTTAAATTTTTGGCCTCGCATAACATTATTTCTTTCGTCTTCTCAGGGAAAGGAATATCTGAACCCAAAATTCGCTCATATTGTTCCAGCTGCTTATCCATCCAGTCCATAAGCATATCGAAATAGAGCTGCTCTTTGGTTTTAAAATAATTATAAATTGTAGCTGGCGACACTTTTGCCTTTTCTGCAATTTCATTCACGCTAACCTTCTGGAAGCCATAACTAAAAAAAAGTTGGAACGCTGCGCTGTATATTTGCTCAAGTTTTTGCTGTTTCCTTCGTTCGAAGCCGTTCATCTTCTCCACCTCATTATTTAGTTTAGTAGAAGTTTTAGAGTAAATCAATAAAATGAGTATAAATCTATTGAAGATTGTTCTTTTCACAGTTATAATAATTTTGTAGTAATATAATTCAAACACTACATAATTAGGAGGAGCGACATTGAGACCATTAAAAATCCCTTCATTTCTGCATGATGTATTGGGTGAGAAACAGAGCTTAATCGCGATTTTAAGCATTTTGCTGTTCGGAGGTTTGTTGACTGCTGCGTTATATGTAAGTTTTCCTGAGCTTACAGCAGGCTTGCCATTTTGGCGCAGTGTTTTGGCTTTATTGTTGGTTTTCGATATTTTTTCAGGCTGTCTTGCTAATTTCACCGCTTCAACAAGCAATTTTTATGCAAAGCGGAAAATCAATCGAGCTGTATTTATAGCCATCCATGTTCATATTGTGGCAGTTTCGCTGTTGCTGGACACGGCAGTCGTTTATGCTGTCAGCGTTTGGCTCTACACAATCGTAGGCGCATTCATTGTAAATGCTCTAATTGGCAAGCATACACAGCTGTTCGTTGCAGGCCTGCTTTTATCTATAGGGATGGGCGTTATGCCTATGCTGCCACACTTAGAGCCCTATATGCTCATTATTTTTTTGCTATTCATGCTGAAGGTGCTGTTTAGCTTCGCTGTCGACCATTATGGCAAAGCCTTACAGCATTCGGGTAGCTAATCATGAGTCATTCCTACCATGTTGTCAGACTTGCCAAGTCAGATAAGGAATCCTTCCTTTCTGTCATGGGCAGCGCCTTTGCAGAAGACCCATTATTTATCTATATATTTGGTGATCCAAAGCTCGATAATCGAGCAAATAAAAGCATACAGGCCTTCTTGTCTTTTATATTTGATAAAAGCTTCCTTCTAAATGAAGAAATATGGGGTATATACAAAAAAGAAAGCTTGCTTGGCGCATACGTCATTGAGACGCCGCACAAAAGCAAGCTTCAACAAAAAAATGGCGGATTGCTGCTGTTAGGAAGGCTGCTTCCTTTATTCACACGTATATCCCGTAAATCGCTGGGCCAGCTTAATGCCTATATGCGAGTCACCCGCACCGCTGCACCAGCCCTGCCGCATCACTACCTTATTATGATTGGCGTAAAGCCCGATGCTCAAGGTACAGGAATTGGGAAAGCTCTGCTGCTGCATGTATTAGAAACAGCGCTCGCGGACGATTATTCGCATGGCGTAGCTTTGGATACAGAAAACGTCGATAATGTAAATTTATATCGCCGTTTTGCCTTTGCATTAAGCCAGAAATTACAAATCGGTCATTTGCCTGTCTATTGCATGTTTTATCAAAAAGGACAGCGAATCTGAGCGGACATATTAAGCCAGAATCATTGCCATGATAGACTTAATTGCCACCAAATTATTGTCGTTTTCCCCTGCTGAACCAGTTCCATACGGGCTCTACATCGTTATGGTCAAGAACAGCTACACTGTAATCACTCGCATTTCCCATCGTGCGCACACCTAAAGTTACTAAACCTTTTCGCTGCTGCCCCCAGCTGCGTTTCACCTTCATGGCGACAATTTGCGGTCGGCGTACCAGGTAGGTGATTCTTGCCAAATTACGCCGGCGCAGTGTTAATTGGCCGTTTTCCAGTCTTACTCCTGCAGCTTTATGGCAGGCCCGTCTCCATAAGTAAACAATCGGGATAAGGATCAACGACCACAGAGCGGCTGTACCCCAGAATCCGAATGCCGCGCCGCAGAGGAGAAGAGCGACCGCAAGCTCGATGCGCATATAATAAAGCAAGGCCCGCTTAGGGGCGTGTGCGTTTATCTCCATTAGCTTCATCTGGGGCACAAAATGGCTAATCACATGCTCCAGCTCCTTTACTGGCACAAAAGGATGAAGCATGAGCTGTTCGTTTTTGTCAGACGAGACAACTTGAAGCTTAATTTGGGCATAACCTATCATTTGCCGGAAGATGCCCTCCTCAATGAGGACGGATTGTACCTTGTTCGGATCAAATAGATAAGCTTTTTTGTCCAGCATACCGTATGATACCGATATTCGCTTACCTTCACGATGAACGGCGAATCCGCTGTATTTAATAATGTACAAAATAATTGATAGCGCCCAAGCCGCTGCCAATGCGCAAATTGCGGCGACAGCAATGCCGATGATGACATAGCCGGGCACTAAGCTTTTCGATTCCGCATACAGCATTTCAAATATTCGCATAGGAGCAAATTTCTCCAGAAAATCATCAGCAAAAGAATAAATACCCGCAATAAAAGCGAGCGCAAGACCTAAATTCATAGAAGTGGCTGCTGCCAGCAGCAGCTGTCCGATAGTCAGGCGAAAATACGCGCTATCTCCCGATTTAGATGATTGCTTGCCAGAGCTGGAATGATGGTTAAAAGCTTGCCTTGCTCCCGTTTCTAGTTCCGAAAGGCCGTTTGCGCTATAGTTCAAGCCGCCTAACTCGCTATTGGCTGAAACGCCATGGGCACCTTCTATCGGAACTGCGCTAGCTCCATGCTTCGAGGTGTCGACGTCTTTATCCAGCCTGATTATGCGCTTGCTATCGTCTGCCTGATGAGCAGCCCTTTCTACCGTTTCGTGCTGACGGGACAGCAGTTGCTGGCGAAGCTGCTCTGCATCTCGTACAGTGAGCGCTGGCAATATGCCATCTGCTTTTTTTCCTCCACCTGGCGTTTCAATTTTGAGCTCCGCAACACCAAGAATCCTCTGCAGGAATGGCTGCTCCACATTGACCGAGTGTATGCGTGCATAATAAATCGTCTTCTCATCCTTGAATAATACGCCTTTTCGAATGACAATGCGGTCTGCTTCTGGTGTGTAGGTGAAGGTTCGCCA
Organism: Paenibacillus sp. JT22N15; assembly: GCF_059383755.1. NCBI lineage: Bacteria > Bacillati > Bacillota > Bacilli > Caryophanales > Paenibacillaceae > Paenibacillus > Paenibacillus sp. JT22N15. Next base: position 14,379 of record NZ_JBXENV010000011.1, read on the forward strand.
TTCTAGAAAGCCAAAAAACAAAGCGAGGACAATCAATCCCACGGCTCCTGCATACCAATACCACTCCAGCCCAAGAAATCCCGATTTTCTAAGCAGCGTAATAATAATAAGCGGCAATAGTCCTTTAACAAACTGGAACAGCGTAAAAATAACAAATACTTTGTGCAGTCTTCGCGGATTATTCATGCTGATCATCCACTTTCGCAAGCTGTCCGATTTTGCGTTTCAACTCCTCGGCTTTCTCCAGCTTGAGCCCTTTAATGCGATGAATCGTGGCTGCCGTTACAACTGCTACGCTCGCCAGCTTAAACTTTCGCATAAGCGGTCCGCTTTCAAGCTCTACATGCTGGACACGAACCATGGGAACGAGCACATTTTTAATAATGATTAGCCCGTATTGCAGCTCAAGCTCTTCCGCAAACAGTTCGTATTGGAATCGACGGTAGCGAAGGCTTGGCACTACCCAAATATCCAACACGCTATAAACCGTAACGACCCCAAGTCCGATCCATAACGGAATAAGCGTCCACTCTTTCGATAGAGCCAATATCCCATAACCAAATACGATTAAGAAACCAATTGCCGCTGCAATTGCCGCCTCAATCCGGATTAATTTTACGTAATCCTTATCGACCCTCTGCGTTAAAGCCCGATTCATTTCTAGTCCCCCTATGGCAATACAATTAGCTGTTCTTTCGTTCGTGTAAGCTGGCGAGGAGCTCCATCTGTAATGACATAGCTGTTCTCTACTCCAACAACTCCCTGGCCGGGAAAAGTAAATTTCGGCTCAACTGCAAGCACCATTCCGGGAGCGAGCGGCAGATCGAAGCCGCGGGCCAGCACAGGCCATTCATCTATTTCAAGGCCAATGCCATGTCCAAGAAACTTTGCTTGATCAAGGCCATAACCCATATAATGCGCAGAAAGCCCCGCAGCGGCCGCTTGATCAAGCGAAGCGATATAAAGCCCTGAGCATGGCGTCCCGGAAACCATCCCTTTTTCCGCTGCGCGCATCATTTCCTCCGACGTTCGGTAAGCATGAGCAAGCTGCTCTGAAAGCTCTCCAATAACCGCAGTACGCGTCTGATCAATAATGTAGCCGTCAATACAGCAGCCCACATCAATAAGTATCGGCTCATTGCGTCCGATGACTTTGCGGCTGACGCTTTGCGGAGAAGCAGCCCCTAAACCAAGACCGCCTGCCGGACCGTCAAAATAAGTAGGTACCGCTGCAGCAGCTCCTGACGTCACCATCCCTGTCGCTACCTCCTGATTGTAGCCGCGCATGCGCATCAAGCCGATATGCCCGCGGAGCCGAAGCTCATATTCCACTCTGGCTATCCAGGCTAGCTCTGTAATGCCCTCTTTCAATACATTCAAAGCTTCGCCTAATGCCTCATCTACAGCCTGCGCCGCAGCTTCTATTCGCTTGATTTCCCAAGGCGATTTAATCATCCTCTGTCCTCTAATAAGGGCAGAACCATCCACTAGTTCGCCTGCCCCAGCCGATTGCAGCAGCTGGTTAAGCTTTATATAGGTTTGTGCTGGAAGTACATCAAGATCCACAGCCACAGCAGCAGAAGCGCCCGCCTTAAACAATTGCGGAAACCGCTCCGCAAGCGTTTGTCCGAATTGGCGGAATGAGCCTAATGGCTCTACAGCAAACAGCGTCTCCAGTCTTGCACGCTCCAGGCTGCGTTTGACGAAAAATACGGGCGCGCCTTCGGCTGGAACAAAAGCGTAACCATTTTGCATCGAGCCTGTGTAATAATACAAATCTATATTTTGTGTGAGCAGCATGCCGTCAATCGCCTTCTTGCCCATCTCCAGCTGAAGCTTGCTTATCCGCTCCTGAACCAAGTCATCCGGTATGTCTCTCGTTATCGTCGTCTTATCCATCGTTGTGCTCAACTCCCGAAATCATTTATCCCTCCCCTTCATTAGAACAATTTTACAAATGGCAGTCAACTGCAAGGCAGCTGCCGCAAGCATTTTTATGATCAACATCTCCTTTATACGGTTAAAAATCAAAAGTCAGCTCGGACACGCTTTTAATCGTCCATTCAATTGGCTCAAGCACTGTGAACATCCTTGGGTTCACAACCTTAATGATCATGACAACACCTGGTCGGCGCAGCGTAGCTTCATAGCTGTATTGCGAATTTACGTATTGATAAGGAAAAATATGCTCACCATTAATGACCTCGAAAACTACAACTTTAACCGGCTCGTGCAGGAAGGAGCTGCCGAGCGGCTTCCCTGCTGCATCAAGCTGCAGGTTGCCTTGCAAATAACGGCTTGCTGCCGCTTCGGCTGCCACTGGATCTATGCGGACGACACCGTCTCCTAATGCAGTTTTATCGACCTGCTGTGCGGCCGCATGAACGGCGCGGTTTAACGCATGCTTGCCCTGGAAAAGCGTCTTCATCGCAATTTCCTCATCTGTCTGCATAACATGCAGCATGAGCCAGATTGTCATCATCAGCACAATGATTGTCAGCTTATACATAGCATAACTCCCTGTCGCCTGTTCACTCATTTAGTCATTAAGCTTTAGAAGCGCCCTAATAAAGCTGTAATTGACGTTTTTCAAGGTACATATTCGCTCATTTTGATGCCTGTAGCGCGAAGCCTGCCATTTTCATGAGGCGGCTCCACGCCGATTAAACGATCCAATTGAAACAGCCCCTCATAGGGATAGCTAAGCAGAACGATCAATCCAGTTCCTCGAAGCAAGGGCATAGCCGAATTGGTTGCCTGCTCCCCATTATCAGCCGCCACCTCAAAAATCAGCGCTTCCGGCTTCATTCCGAACTTCGCCAGACGCTGCCGCGACTGCTCAAGCATCTCTGTACTGATGTAGCCATACTTGCCGCTCGCCCCGATTTCCAGCAAATAATCAACCTCCTGCTGCAGTACAGCCTGGCGTACAATCAGCACATGTTTATAAATAGGCGAGAACATCAGCCAGCATAAAATCGTTGAGAATAGCACAAATACCAAAATGCTCTTCATGGGCTCATCGTCCTTATATAGCTGCTTGTGGCATCACCGGAGCGTTCGAGCTGTTTTTTCATTCCTTGATCCCCTTCTGCAGCTCCAGAGTAAATCATAACAATCGTCACAAGCAGCAAAATGGCTGCCAGCAGGCTCCTCATCGCCTTCCCCCTCTCCTTGCCGCTAACGCTGGCCATAAACCCTACTGCAGCAGCTTGCTGATTTTTTCATTGGCAGCGTCTCCTTGCGATTGGATTTGGCTGCTGGTGCCAGTCGTGTCCTTAGCAATAATGCCGTTGAAAAGCAAAATAACGACAACTAACAGCATGACGGTCATTAAAATATTGCGCATTGCGAATTCACCTCCTTGTTATGCGGGCGTTTCATCCTCCTCAGCCCAATGATGCAAACAGCTTCTGTCCCTCCATCACCCATGGATAAATAAAAACTTGAAACGTATATAAAATAGGAACTCCCGCAAGCATAAAGAGCAAATACGACGCTGTCTCCTTGCGGCTGTCTTTGGCAAGCTCCAGCTTCTCCTTGTACTCCTGAATACGGTCACGCAAAAGCATATAATACTCCTGGCTGTCATCAATGCGAAGCGAATCAATGGTCTCTACAAAGCTCATGCCGTCATCCGTTCCCATTCTGAGCTTGAATTGGCGCAATGCCTGTTCGGCATCGTGATACCATTCTCCGAGCAGCCGCTCCAAATCGCCGCGAAGCGTTCTCGTATACGGGATGCAGCGTGTCAGCTTCGTATGAATATGCAGTGACGAATCAGCCAAATAAAGCAATTGATTACTCATTACATAAATTTCCTTAGTCATGCGTTCAGATCGAAGCTTGCGCAGCATGCGCAGCCATGGCAAATCCCACAGCAGCATAATCCAGCAAAAAACGAGCAATGCGGTTAAATAGGCCATTATGCTGCCCTGACCCTGACCCGCACTTACAGGTACACAGATGGAAATGCCTATTAGCCATACAATGAGCAGCAATTTGCGAGCAGCTACGTACCAACCGGGGTCTGCTTCCACTCCGCATCCGGCGAGCAGCATTTCCCGGTCGACATATGACTGTTGTTCCCTTGAAAGCTCAAGCTTGCTAAGCCATCCATCCGGTATTTTTCTTGACCGCCATTTGATTCCGGTGAGATGCAGCCAGCGCGGCTTCTTCTGCGGCAGCAGCCTAAGTATTGCGGCCACTGCAATAAATCCAAATATAAACTGGGCCGCAATTGCTCCAATTCGCACGCCGGTTTCGACCCAATGATGCATCGCAGCCTTGCCTCCTTTTCTGCTTACATATACGCTATGCACAGCAGCTTACATTTTTTTTCGAGATAGCCATAGTCCCATTAAAAAGGAGCCAAAAATGAGCAGCAGCGCATTTAAAAGCATATCTCTGCCCTTCGCGTCCAGAACGTAATAGTAGTAGGCATTCTGCTCGTTATAATGCAAATTGATGCCAATAAATAAAGCCAAAAACAACACCGGCGTAAAATTGGCAATGCGGATTTCCAGCAGCCGATTCCGCTCCTGCTCATTCGCTCTCCGCGCTTTGCGCATATCCGTCAGCAAATCTTTGAGGCCATCTGCCATCGGCACGCCTTCAGCAAGCGCAACGCGCAAAATATTAGCGAAGTAATCCGCCCACGTATGCCCAAGCGAAGCAGCAAAAATCCGCAAACTTGCTTCATCATCACCACGGACAGACAAATTGCGATATAGTTGATCAAAAACGGCTTTCATCGGGCCGAGCAGCCTTCTTTCATCAACCGTTCGCTGCAGCGCTGCCCTCACCTGTACCCCGCCGTTCACTAAATAACACTGATAAAACAGCTCAATGGCAGGTAAAAATTCGACCTGTGTCTGCATTTGACGCTGGACGAGCAGCGCCCGCAGCACCGTATATGGCAAACAGCCCAGTACAACCCCGAACAGCAGGGTGCCTTTTATCGTCTGAAAAAACAATCCGCCAGCGGCCAGCCCAATCAGCAGCAGCAGGCCCGATAAGCATAAAAATGCCAATGGCTGCAGCTTGATCTGGAGCGCCTCTAATAAATCGGCAAGCGGACGATAGAGCTTGTCCATCCGCTGCAGTCGCTGCTCCAGAAGGTGGCGGAAGCGCCCTCGCTGCCGATAGGCTAGTCTAGCTAACCGCTCATGCCTCTCCATCCACAAGATAAGCAAAGCAGCAACCATAATAAACAGGAACAAAAATAGCAGTGCACCGCCTCCAAGCACATACAGCCTAGTCAAAAAACAAACCTCCCCTCGCCAGCTTCTTCATAGCTCGCTGCGAAGGCCGCTGCGGATATTGCCACTGCTCCAGCGCTTCATCATAAACGGCCCAATCCCGTACTTTCACCTCGTTGTCCGCCCAGCCTATTTCAGCAAGGCGCGATACGACGCGCCGCCCTCTGATGTTGCGCATTTCAATTCCAATCTCCACCACATATTCGGCTATCCGTTTCGTCAGTCGTTCCGGGTTCATGCCGCGCCCATCCAGCATACACATATCGGTGATCGTCTCTGGCACATCCTCCAGCGCATTCGCATGCACGGTTGTCATGCTGCCGGAATGCCCTCTAGTGCAGGCTCTCACATAAATGTTAGCATCGCTGTCCCGAATCTCCGCATGCACGATGCGCTGAGGAGATTGCCTAAGGGCCAATTTAAACGCCCGGCTAGCCTGGTGCTGGGGATCGTCCTCGTCGGCTTCATATTCGACGATATTTTTTGCTGGAAAATCTCTTCCGAGCATCATTTCGAAGCGCCCTTCAATGGTAATGATCCGCTCCTCATCAGGCAGGCTTGCAATTAGCGCCTTCATGAAATGGGTTTTGCCGGAATTCGTCGGCCCAATAATAATAAGATTGAATCTCGCATGCAGCACAGCTTGCAGCATGGCAAGCATCGCATGACTTATCGTTGCGTATTCCGGCTCGCTAAGTACAGGCAGGCCAAAGCTTTTAACTGTAAAAAAGCGAATTGTCAGCGTCGGCTTCGAGGTGAAGCCGAATCCTGTCATCGTGACGCGCGAGCCGTCGCTCAGCATCACCTCCGCCCAGCGCTTGCGCGGGGTAAACCGATCATTGTTATACAGCACCAAGTTGCTCTGAATACGCTCAACATCGCGAACACTTGCAAATTGATGCTTCGACATAACAGCCTCGCCACTGCGAACCTCATAAATTTGCGTGCCTACGACCTGCACCTCCTCCAGCCCATCTTTATGCTGCAAAACGAGTTCAAGCACATTCAGCCCAATAACCTCGGCGAACAAGGCCTCAGCAAGCGTTTGATAGGGATGATGATTACCATCTTGATTATGAATGCGCAGTCGCCGCAACCGATCATTAATAACTGCATAAATCTGTTCCCGCTCTGGCATAAACCCAAGTACAGCACGGTTCAGCGTCTCATTGTACTGCCTTCGCTCCTCATCATTCAGCCCACGCGGCGCTGCCAAAAAAGCTTTCATCTCATCAGCGAGCCTGTCAAAATCCGCTTCATGTGACGGATCTGGCAGGTGCACGTCTCCGCCCTCTCCTTCCTTGCTTCCAGTCGCCCCGACTCTCAACTGGGCTGAATAATCAAAAGGAGAAAATCGGCTGTCTCCCGCCTTCAAGAGCGGGCCTCATTGCGATGCGAGAGCAGCTTGCGATACCAAGGCTGCAGCTTAAAAGCAGGAGCTATAGTCCGAATGCCATATCGCTCCATTAACTGCTGCGATGGTTTTTTCATTGCTGTCCTGCCCGCCTGATCTTCCCCCAGCCATTGACCAAGCTTGCCGCTGTCCAAATGGATAAATGTATCCTTCGTCATTTGCATTACACCTAGCTTCACCGTACCCATTTCCTTGCAAATATCTTTCATTCGATAGCCTCCTCTGCCCCATGGGGGCTCTATAATAACGGTATTGTATTGATCAGCTGTCAGGCCGAATAACGGAGAAATTTGTGTGATCCAGCGTCTTCCATCCTCCTGAAAATGGGAAAGCGCACCGGTCGTGACTACAATTCGCGTACTCGCCAGCCGCAATGCACACACGGTAGCTGCATTATCCCAATAAGCGCTGACATCCATAAAAAGCACCTCAAAGGTTTGCCCCGCAATATGGATCAAATGCTCGGCCTCCTCAGGGGTAAAAAATTCGGCCTGATCACGCACAACATTGCCGAACAGCACTCGCAAATTCTCTCTTCCTTCAACCACATGCATAGCACTAATCAATTTTCCCGGTGTCAGCGAGCCTGATTGCAGCTCAGGCCGCAGCTTGTCGAGCGTGCTTTGCGGCTCCTTGATGCCAAGGTAGCGATGGAGCTTCGCGCTCTTAAGATGCAGGCATAAATAGCCGACATGCAGGCCGCTGGCTTCGGCCATTCGGTATGCCGCCGCAAAAGCCGCTGTCGTCGTCCCAATATTAGGCGTCGTTCCCACAAAGGCAATGAGCGGTATTCGCTGCTCCATCAAGGCTGCTCCTCCTTCATCTCATCCACAACATTTAGCGATTCGGGGCTGAAAGCAACGACAAGCTTATAGCTTCCATCCTTGCAATAGCCATCGATTGCAAGCCACTGCCTCTCGGTCAGATTGAGGTTTATGTAATCGATCATGCCATTGGCCTCACGCCGGGAGGCATACATCTTTTCCTTATCCCCATCCGCTAAGGAGAGCAGATTCGGATCGTCCATATTATCGATTTCAACATTGCCTGAGGATTTGACTGACGCTACTGTAATTGCCTGATCAAACAGGCGCCCGGTACCTTCTCCTTCACCGGATAAATACAGCACCACCTTATCCCCGGCGCGAATGCCGTTAGAGATGGAGCGTACATAATCGCGCGGAATTTGGAAGGTCGATTCGCCGCTGCCCGGCAGCAGGTGAAAGCGGTCGATTTTCCAACCGAGAATCGGTTCCTGCTTGCCGAGCGGTACAATCGTCTCCATTCCGGCAGCAGTCGCAGCATCCAGCAACATTCCATTGTCGTAAGCGGCTTTCGGTACATACCGGTAGGCGAGATCCTCTGCCATCAAAGTTGCGCCAGCCATAATAAAACGCTTGGGCACGACGACAGCAACCATTTCTTGACGCTGCAATTGCAGCTGCTGAATCTGGAACAGACCGTATACAAGCGCACCCGACAACAGCGCAGCCAGCACACTGATCCAAATATTCCTTTTTCTATTCATTCCTTCCCCCTTCCGAGCCATTAGCAGACAACAAAAAAAGAACGCAGCAGCAGCCTGTAAAAGGCTTAACTACTAGCGTTCTTCGCTAAATATTGCTCATATGTAATTGGTGTGTTTCTTGATTAACCACATAATAGCAAAGGAAACATTTCTTGTCCATCTTTTTTTATAATAAATTTTCAAACGCCGTTCATGCACAAATGCGCTCCCCTACAGCATCAACGGATGCTATAAAAAAGCGCATTTACACAGGATTTAGCCCGTTAAGGTGAAACGGCTGTCGCCATCCTCTGGCGGCGCGGCGCGTTTCATCCCGAGAAATATAAGCCCATTATAAGTGTGAAACTTATAAATGCTTATATTTTTAAAAATCAATCAGGCCCACACTAATCAATAGCGCGTCATCGACCTTACGCATCGTTTCATCGTCCAAATGCGTAATTTTGTCGGTCAGCCGCTGTTTGTCGATCGTTCGAATCTGCTCAAGCAGAACGACGGAATCCCGGTCAAAGCCATGTGCAGCCGCGTTCATTTCTACATGTGTAGGGAGCTTCGCCTTCTGAATCTGCGCGGTAATGGCCGCCACAATGACGGTCGGACTAAACCGGTTGCCGATATCATTCTGAATGACAAGAACAGGCCGCACTCCTCCCTGCTCCGATCCGACGACAGGTGACAGATCAGCAAAGAACACGTCTCCACGTTTTACGATCAAGCTCTACACCCCGCTTACAAGACGGCCGAGCGTGTGATCAGCCTCTACCTCCGCTTGAAAAGCTTCCGAGGCCATGTTCAAGTTGATTTTCGCCATCTCCAGATACCCACGCTGCATGGACTCGCGGATTTGCCGTTTCTTTCTTTCCACAAGGTACAGCTTCATAGCCTGCCTAATAAATTCACTGCGGTTAGAGTTCTCCTTAGCTACGATACCGTCAACCTCCTCCAGTAAATGATCCGGCAAGCTAATCATGATCCTCTTGGTGTTCTGCACATTGGCCACCGAACAAGCACCTCCAAAACTTTTCCACAACCTTTAATACACATTATTGCAATAATAAGGCCCCTCTATACTTCAACATATCTATGTCAGCGATATATCAAATATGCTGTACGAACATGACGTACTTTAGCGTCTTTAAACCCGACCTAGCATTAATTCGAGACAAATGGTGAAATCCCTCTTTTTTTGCGTAAAAATGGCATTTGAAATTTTTCCCGAACGCTCATGCTGTCAAATTAAAGGATTTACGACGGATAGCGCCTTTCCATCCTTAAAATAGACACGCGGTACACGAGCGGCCAGCATGCAGGTGACCTCATAATTAATCGTATCGAGCTGCTTCGCAACCTCTTCTGCAGAAATCCGCGCATTGCCCTGATCGCCAATGAGTACAACCTCTTCGCCTTGCTCAACGGGTTCTCCAGCTTCCGTCGCCGCCGCATCAAGCGCAATCATGCACTGATCCATACAGATCGTCCCGCGGACAGGAACCTTTACGCCACGAACAAGCGCTTGCGCTTTGCCTGTCAGCATCCGGCTAAAGCCATCGGCATAGCCAATCGGGAGCGTTCCAATCCGCTCCTCGCCCTGCGTCACATAACGAGCGCCGTAGCTGATGCCCCAGCCAGAAGGTGCATTCTTCACCATGACGATCTCTGTCTTAAGCGACAATACCGGCTCCAACTGCAGCTCATCATGGCGCACCTCATCCGAAGGGTAAAGGCCATACATACTAATGCCAAGCCGCAGCATATTGCCCGCAAGCTCCGGCGTATCCATGCCTGCAGCGCTGTTAGCCGCATGAATGATCGGAATCGGCAGCTTCTGCTGCAACACATAACGAACGACTTCCTGAAAACGCTCATGCTGCAAAATCGTATAGCTTTTGTCATGCTCATCCGCACGGGCGTAGTGGGTAAATAACCCTTCGACCTCAAGCTGGGGAACGGAAAGCGCCTTTTCAATAAAAGGGATAGCCGCATCCGCTCCAATGAGCCCAAGCCGTCCCATGCCGGAATCTACTTTAATATGAACCTTTAGCTTATTATTAAAATGATCCTCATCCGGAGCTGGCAGCTTGGACGCTGCCTCTAATACATCCTCGCGAAACAAGGCTATCGTTATATCATGTTTTCTTGCAAGCCACAGCGCATCTGCAGCAACATAGCCAAGCACCAATATAGGGATGGAAATGCCTGCCCGTCTCAGCTCCAATGCCTCATCCAGAAAAGCGACCCCTAAATAATCTACTCCGCAGCTCGCAGCTTCCCGTGCGATTTCCACCGCTCCATGGCCATAAGCATTGGCTTTCACAGAAGCCATCAGGCGTACGTCCTCGCCCATATGCGCTCGAAACACGCTCAAATTGCGGCGCAGCGCATCCAAAGAAATTTCTACCCGTGTTGGGCGATAATACCCCTCCAAGTCGTTCACCTTCTCCTCATCCGGCAGCCCCATACACGAAGGCCAGTAAACATCAATAGTATTAATGTTATACGTTGCCGTCAGGACTGTCAATGAAATGACTGCCGGATTTGATTAGCACGTCTTGGAAATTCAGGGTTCTTCCTATTTATCGACGCCCGATTGCACGGATTGGGCAATTTTGATCATTTCGGTTTCTGGCAGCGTGGCGCTTGTCAGCCTGAACTGATCGCCTTCATAAGTCCAGCTGAGCGTTTGCTGCTCGGTTCCCGAGGTGAGCTCTCCCCACGTAAAGCCAAGATCCACCAAGGTGCCTGGGACAAGCGAGGCTGCTTGATCGTGAGGCTGAGTCTGAATGAGCGAGAAGTCGTAAACGCCTGTGTAACGAGTCAGTTGGCCAGGATTTCCAGCGAACTCCACATCACTGCTGTCTTTCCAAACGACACCATCCGGCAAATACGTCGGAGCCATTGTCAGGAACACGCCATCATCCGGCAGCGCGCTTGTCTCATTGGCTTCCTCATTTGCATTCGAGCTGCCGTCTGTATTTTGATCTGTACTCGCATTTTGATCAGTGCCATTGTTTTGCTCCGAATTGCCATCTGTATTGGCATTGCCAGAGATGCCTGTACTGCTGTCCACTTCGTTCTGCCCGCCTGCATTATTGTCTGAGCCAGATGCCTGATTATTGTCCGTGCCATTGATATTGACATTATCCTCTGGAATTGCCGAAGTTGCTTGCTCACCTGTGCCGCTGCTCGATGGGGTCGACTTCATATTAGCCTCTGTTTCAAATACACTCTTATCAAATTTGGAGCCAAATTCGAATGTATTGAACTGCACCTCGACCATTAGCGCAGCATTGGCATCGCTGACCTCAACATGGACTGGCTTATAGCTTGACTTGTCGAGCCAAATCTTTTGCCGCGCCAAAGATCCATTATTGTAATTTGCCATAACGTCGAAGACGTAGGCACTTTCTTCAGAAGCAAATTGGCGCGAGTTATCCAGCAAAATGCTCTGCACGAGCGTCTGGTACAAATAAACCTGACCTTGATTTTGCGGCCAATCGCTTTGGAAACGGAACACTTTATTGAGGCGTGGCGTCAGGACGAAAACGCCATCGTCATTGCGCAGTACAATTTGAGTAATGTCTTTTTCTTCATTAGTCAGCTTGATGCGGTAATATTGCGGCTTCTGGTAGGATACTTCAACCTTGTAGGTAAGCGGCTGTTGGCCCGTATGAAGTGTCATTGTCCCGCTTCCTTGATAGCTCTCAAGCCCATTTACTACCTTGTCCAGATCCTTCACCACGGACTCGGCATCCTTCGTCCCGCAGGCAGCCAATACGAGTGAAAAACATAATATCATTGCCGCGGCCCATGTCATGCGACGCATTAAAATCAACCCCTCTTCACAATGTTTTGCCATCTGATTCATGTGTATGAGGGAACTTGGACATTTATGCGGACTAGTTTGACAAGCTCACTGAGAAAAGCAATCTATGTTTCCCCCGCCATTTGTCGCGTTGATGCCCGCCTAAAGGCTAGTATGCTGAACGGACTGCGGTCCGTTACGCAATCTCGCGGAGCGCATTACAATAAGGACATAGACGAACACGGGAAAGGATGAACGTTATGAAAAAATTATTTCGATCAACGACGGATAGCAAGCTAACCGGTCTCTGCGGAGGAATTGGACACTGGCTCGGCATTGATCCTACTATTATAAGATTGCTTGTTGTTTTTGCCTCCCTTTTCAGCTGCGGTGCAGTCATTCTTGCCTACTTCATTGCGACGTTGGTTGTTCCAAAGGCTCCACATGGCAATTTCGGATTTTCTGATAACTACTAAAAATTAATTTTGAGGAGAGATGATAGAATGGGAATTTTACAACGTGTATTTAGTATGACGAAGGCAGCGGCCAATGAAATGTTAGATAAAATGGAAAACCCGGTGACGATGCTTAACCAGTATTTGAGGGATCTGGACGAGGACATTGCAAATACTGAACGAGAGAGCTTGCATCAGCAGGCGCAAGAGCGTGCTTTTCTGGCAAAGCTTTCGGAGCTGCAGCAACAAGCCGACTACTATGAAAGCAAAGCAGAGCAAGCGGTCGCAGGTGAACGCGAGGAAGAAGCCCGTGCTGCACTTGAAGCAAAACTGGCTTATGCCGATCAGAAAGAAGAAACTACAAAGCTGCTTCAGTTGGCCAAGCAGAGCGCGTTTGAGCTCGGTCTTCGTCTGGAGTCGCTGAAGGAAGAGAAAATTCGGCTGCATGAAAAACGCAAGGAGCTCGTGCTGCGCATGAAAAAAACAGATGGAGCCGCTGGCTATTCATCAGCGGATTCCTTGCATGGAAGCTTCGCTTCCAGAGGTTTTGACCGTATTGAACAGAAGCTGATGGAACGGGAAGCTCAGCAGGAATTGTCCAAAGCTTCATATGGCCTGGATAGTGCCCCAACGGGAAATGCAGAGCAAAATGCGCAGCAAAGCGCAAGAGTAGAGGAAGAGCTGCAACGGTTATTGCAGAAGAAATCCGTCAGCTAAGCGTAAACGGCTGTCGCCGTCCTCTGGCGGCTAAGCTATCGTTTCGAGGATGAAATATAAGAACAGGAGCCACTCATTTAGCAGCAATACTGCTTTCTGAGTAGCTCCTGTTCTTTTTTTCGCACACCGTCCGTTATCCTCTTGAGCGCCTCAGTCTCTTCCGCAACTGCTCATAGCTTTGATAGATCCACTTGGACTCCTTCGTAAGCAAAGGGCCGAGCACAGCAAGAATTAAGACGTACAGCACCGCAAAGGATTGAATGGAGGCCATTAAACCGCCCGCTTTGCCGATGTTCGCCATAATGATGGAGAACTCGCCTCGGGAAACGAGCGTAAAGCCTACATTAAGCGATGCCTTTGGCGAAATGCCTGAAATACGGCCCGCCAGCATGCCTGCTCCCAAATTGCCAACCAGCGTCAACAGTACCGCGATCAGCGTCATCCCTACCGCGCCGCCCAAAGAGGCGGGCTCAATGGTTAGACCGAAGCTAAAGAAAAACAGCGCCCCGAAAAAATCGCGGAAGGGTAACACCTGCTGCTCGATCCGCTTCACATGCCTGGATTCGCCAAGTACAAGCCCGATCATCAGCGCTCCGATTGCTTCTGCTACATGAAGCGTTTCCGAGAAGCCGGCAACAAGAAACAGCAGCGTCATAATCATCAGCAGAAACAGCTCTGACGATTTAATATTAAGCGCAAAATCAATATATTTAATAATTTTCCTGCCCACAAATAAAAATACAACGATAAAGGCAAGCGCAGTCAAAGAGATTAGCAAAACGCTCCAAAAGGAAGATGCGCCGCTCAAGATGAGCCCCGTCAAAATCGATATGTGTACCGCAATAAACAAATCGTCAAACATGATCATACCCATAATGATTTCTGTTTCCGGGTTGGCGGTTCTCTTTAAGTCGACCAGCACCTTTGCCACAATAGCAGTGGAGGAACTGGTCATAATGCCGCAAACGACTAGCGTTTCTTTGATGGGCAAGTCCGTAATCCAGCCAAGCAGCAGCCCTGATAGAAAATTCAGTGCGACATAGAAGGAGCCGCCTACGATTATCGCTTTACCTGATTTCAACAGCCGCGCTACCGAAAACTCCAGCCCTAAATAAAACAGCAAAAATAAAATGCCTAAACGTCCCATAAATTCGATAAAGGAGGAGCTCTCAATAAACCGCAAATCAATAATCCAAAAATGCGGCGCATGCGGTCCCACAGCCATCCCGATCAAAATATAAAAAGGAATAACCGAGAAGCGAAGCTTCGCTGAAAGCAAGCCTGTCAGCGTAATGAGCGCCAGTGCCATCCCGACTTCAAATATGAGCGTCTCCATGGGCTAAAGTGCCCCATTCAGCAAAAGTTTTTTTAATTGGTTCAGTTGAATGCGTTCACCTGCCACGACTAATGTTACGCCTGACGTAAACGCGTATTCCGCTCCAGGATTAATATGCTTCGTCTTATCCTTCTCTACTATGGCCAAAATGGTCGCACCCGTCGTTTTGCGGATATCCAGCTCCCCAATCCGTTTGCCAACGCATTTAGATAAAGGCTCCAGCCGAATCCATTCGATAACTAAGCTATCTAGCGCTATTTCCTGATTTTCCAGAAATTTAGGCTTATAGGTGATGCCTGCAATGATAGCCGATACAACTCTGGCTTCCTCGTCATCAAGTGTGACCATTGACCGCATCTCATCAGGCTCATCTGTGTCCATATGAAAAATATCCCTTCGTTCATCATTATGAACGACGATAACCAGCTGCTCCCCGTTGCGGGTTCGCAGGCTGTATTTTCGGCCAATACCGGGCAATTCGGATTCTCTAAGATCCACTTACAGCTCCTCCTTCCCTGGATAATTGGTTAGCAGTGAACTTAATTGAAGCGAGAATGACACGCATGGGGCCCGATGGTGTCGCTACAGTGATAGACTCGCCTAGACGTGCCAAAAGCAATTGCCTGCCAACAGGCGACAGAAAGGAAATGAGGTTTTCGTCTGGATTGGCCTGCTCAGGCAGCACGATGGTAAAGGAATCCAACGCTTCATAATCAGGATATTCAATCGTAATATGGCTGCCAATAAGCACCATGGATTGAAGTTTTTCTTCCATTAGCACGTCCGTTTCCGAGAGAAGCTCTTGCACGGCCTCCGTATACAAGAATAGAAATTGTTCCATCTCCATACGCTCTTTCCCCGGCATAACAAAATAGGCGTCGAGGAAGCGTTTCCTCTCGACACCTAACACGGCAAGCTGCGACACAAGCTGTTCTTGGGCATAGGACAAACCGATACTATGGTTCATAGTAGACCTCACTCCCTATGCGTACATTACTGATTTTGCATAAACAATAAACCGCTTTTTCCATGCTGTTCTCCTCCTAAAATAATATAAGGCCTCTGCGTCAGAGGCCTTATAACAAGCTTACCAAACAAATAATATATGTCCAGCTATTATTTAAATCTAATGGGACAAGCTATGCGGTTGTAAAACGGGAAAAGAGGTTGTACAGACTATTGATTTCGTATAAACTACAATTGATAACAATTCTCATTAAATGAATAGCAAGCAGAAAAGTGAACGCTAGCGCTAAGCTGTTGAAAAATATAAATGAAGAAGCTTCTTTAAAAAGGAGGACGCGAAAATGAGAAAACCAGCTTCCGTCCTGCAAGCGGACGGCGGTTACAGTTATTGGAAGAAACAGACCACCGAAGCAGAGTTCGAGCAGCAGGCCGCTGCTTTGAGCGAAAACGAAAACTGGCCTTCGGAAGCGAAAGCCATGATCGACCGAACCATCCATTATATGAATGAAAAATATGCAGAAGGCATGACCCGGCAGAAGCTGTCCTCCATCGCAGGCATGAGCCTATGGCATTACTCTCATCAATTCAAGCATTGGATCGGGCAAAGCCCCATTGATTATTTGAACAGCATCCGGATCAACAAAGCGAAGGAGCAGCTGCTGCATTCTAATTTGCGGATTAAGGAAATTGCCGAAAAGGTCGGCTTTGAGGATGAATTTTATTTCAGCCGTAAGTTTAAGAAAGCGGCAGGCATAACGCCAAAACAATATGCAGCGTGGACGAATACACGAATTGCTTCCTTTTCATTTCCCTATGCCGGACATTTGCTCGCTTTAGGCATTATTCCGTGTGCCGCACAGGTCGATCCGCAAAGGGACGTGCACCGCCATGCTTTTTTTCAGCATATTCCCTATCCGCTTCGACGATCCAAACGAATGGAGCCGGATTTAGTTGACTACAATCGCAGTGCGCTTCAGCAGGCTAGGCCCGAGCTCATTTTATGCGACGATATGGTGAATGAACAGATTATAGGCTCCATCGGCAAAATCGCCCGCACCGTCGTCATTCCTTGGCTTGAGCTAGACTGGCGGCAGCAGTTTAGGCAAATTGCAGCCCTGCTTGGCAAAGGAGAGGACGCTGCATGCTGGCTCGCGAATTATGATCAGAAGGCGGCTTATGCCGGGGAGCGGGTCAGGAAGCTTTTTCAAGGGGATACGATTTCAATTGTTCATCTCATGCAGGGACATATCGTTGTATACGGACGACGTAACGGAGGGGCTGTCTTATATGAGGATTTGAAATTAAACTGCCCTTATGACTTAGAAAACATATCGATTTTACGTGAGATTAAGGAGCAGGAGCTGCCTCTTTTTACGGGAGATCGTCTGCTGCTTATTATTGATTCTGACCAAGCCTCTCAGCAAATGTGGCGGCAGCTTCAGCATAGCAGCGTATGGACAAAGCTTAAAGCTGTAAAAGCGGGAAATGTGCGGCAAATACAGGAATGCCCCTGGCTGGACTACTCCCCTTTTGCCCACAATCTAATGGTAGAACAGGTAGAAGAATTATTTAGAACGAACTAAACACGAATGTCCATGTTTTGCAAAGCGGCGGGAGCGTATAATACGTTTTGATCATTATAAGCCTGACCATTATTGTCAAAACGGAGGTTTCATCATGTATTTGTACCGTCATTCCTTCCTGTATATTGCTCTTGCTGCCGCTATTTTGCTGTTGTCAGCGTGTGGGAACAACTCAGGAAGCGGGCAGCCGTCTAGTTCGGCTTCTAACCCTGTCTCGACCGCTTCACCTTCCGCTTCTTCACCGGAGACTTCTTCCGATCAACAGCCGCTCAAGGTTACACATCCCTTCGGCACAACTGAGCTTCCAGCGGGCCCTGAGCGGATTGCTTCCATTAATTTGGAGGATATGCTGCTCGCTTTAAATGTACCGATGGTATTCGGAATGTCGATTGGCGAAGGCTATTATTTAAACGACAAACTTAAAGAGCAAGGTGCCACTTTGGAAATTTGGGGCGATAACCTGAATCTCGAAGCGATCGTTGCAGCTCAGCCGGATTTGATTATTGCGAGCACCGCGATTATGCAAGAAGGTTATGATAATCTTTCCAAAATCGCGCCAACCATCGTATACGATCGTGAGGATTGGAGAAATTCGCTTGCAGCTATTGGACAAGCGTTGGGTATGGAGGATCAAGCACAATCGGTCATCAGCGCTTATGATAAGCAGGCTGCGGATGCGAGAACAGCTCTGAACCCTATTCTATCGGAAGGCAAAAGTGCAGCTTTCATCCGCATGACCGCCAAAGATTTCCGAGTCTATTTCCCTAATTATATCGATGAAAAAACGCAAATCGAATGGCCAACCTATCCCGGCGTTCTATATAACGAGCTTGGAATAAAGCTGGATCCAACCGTTGAGAAGTGGCATCAGGAGCAGCCTAATTTTCAAAATGCGACGATTTCGCTGGAGATGCTGCCCGAATTGCAGGCTGACTATTTATTCGTTACGCTCGGTGGAGCCGGCAGCACGGACGAGGAAATTAAACAGGCGAAGGAAAGCTTCAGCGCGATTGAGCAATCCGCCGTGTGGAAATCGGTACCGGCCGTTAAAGCGGGCCATGTCATTTTCGTAAATGCAAGACATTGGATTAGCTCCGGCCCTCTAGCAAGCAGCATGAAAATGGATGATGTTGTGGCGGAGCTCGGTTCTTCTAATTAAATAGTTGAGCCAGCAAGCTATAAAAAAATCCCGAGCATCCCATGTATATGGAGTGTTCGGGATTTTGTGTTGTAACCACTCGGCAGGCTAAATGGTATACGATTAATGATTAAAATCATAATTAGGATTTGCTAAAACGGCATCTACTAATGTTAATAGATCTACCTTTTCAACATTTCCTGTTTCCCCAAGAAGACCTTTCAAATCGCTGTTTAGATTAGATTTGCTGTCTGTATAGTTATAGCCTAACGAACCAATATCTTTAAGAGTAAATTCAGTTCTAGCAATAACCTCAATTATTTTCTCGCCAACTTTATCCTCAGCAAGGGTCAATTCCATATTCCCGTTATCAGCAATTTTCCCTTTAGTTGCATCTACCTTGCCTTTACCTAACCCAATTGCTTTAAATTTCAGATTTACAAGGGTAGCATCGCCATTAACACCGTAATCTTTACCTTTGCTTACAGTAATCAATCTAATCGTGTCATTAGCAGTGCTTGTGTTCGATAAAACGGCTATATGTCCAACCTCTTCAATGCCCACGAACTGGAATCTAGTTGTATCATATTGGACACTGAAATCTTCCGCATAAATATTGGATGCATTTTTCAAATCGACTTGGATGGTGAAAATGTCATTCAAATAAACTTTATCAAATTGGGATGCAATATCTAATTGCGTCGCTGGCACATCGAGCTTTGCTGATACCTCATTAGAATTTGCGCTTTCGCCATTTGCCGCTACCGACTTCACCACATAATAATAATTAATACCCGGCGCAGCCTCTTTATCAATATAGGACTCTTTCTCTACTGAGCCAATTACAAGGTATGGGCCGCCTAATGTCTCTGATCTCGCTACTTTGTAGTATGTAGATCCCGTAACGGTACCCCAATTAAGTTCGATTTGCTTATTCGTATTGTTGGCCACTGCCATCAGATTGGTCGGAGCATCAGGAAGTGCAGGAGCCTCTTCATCCGTTAAATAGCCTGTTTCATCAATATCTACAGCATCAAGAGAAAACTGCTTATCCCCTGATATACGCTTGATAATGACCGAATGATAACCGTATACAAGACCTGTTTTTTCATACACAAGTACCTGATTTTTAGTTCCAGTTCCTTTCTGAGAATAATATTCGCTTTCCCCATCAATTTTAATTTCGATGTTATCTGAATAACCGTTATTCCATGAGTGAGCATATATTCTTAATTGAGAACCATAAAATTGGAATTCAATTTTATCTGTTCCGTTACCCGATTCGCTCCCCTTAGATGTGGTGGCATGATTTGCATTTGAAAAAGAATTAGTCCATTGACCGGTATATTTAATCGTATTAAATTCATTGTCATACCTTCTCCAGCCTGCATCAGGTATATTATCATTGGTCAAATAACCTGTATCATTAATATCTATAGCCTCCAGCGAGAAATAGTTACCGCCGGATATACGTTTTATTTCTACAAAGTGGATTCCATCTTTAAGACCTGTTTTTTCGTATAGAAGTAAATTATTTTTTTTATCCCCTAATTGAGAATAGCTTCCTTTCACCCCATCAATACTAATTTGAATATCGTTAGAGTAAGGACTAGTCCAATTTGTAGATATAATTCTCAACTTAGTTCCGTAAAATTTAAAAGAAATATTATCTGTCCCATTACCCGATGAATTAAATTTCGCAGTTCCACTAACGTTCCAAGTGCCCGTATATTTAATTAATGGTTCAGTATGGCTATATCTTTTCCAGCCCTCTTCCGGTGCGGTTAATTGACTACCGATAGTCGCTGCAAACGTACTTGCTTCAAAAGTGAAAAATGATACTACTAAACTCAATGCTAATACAAATTTCATTAATACAGGTTTAAAACCTCGCATTGTGTCATCTCCCTTGTTTTAGTAACAGGATGATATTACACCAAACAGATATTTTAGTATAGTATTTTTTTGAAATTCAATTTTAATTATTGTAAAATAACCGAGATCAATCTAAGCATTAAGGTTAGACATATATTTTTATACCTAAATGATGTTAAATCATTAAACAAAAATAGACAGCCCGAGCCACTGCTTTGCGCTTCAGAACGGTCTATCTTCCTAATATACGTAAAGTTGAAACTTATCATCATAGTTGCATATTATCGGCTATATGAGCCTGCTCATTAAAAATGACTAAATAAAAAAGTTCCGAACCTCCACTGATAGGGGTCGGAACTTTTGTTATTTAGAGGCGACTCTCCAGCGGATCATAACGCACAAAAACAGGAAAATAGCGCGGAGCCATCGTAAAGCTAAACTGCTGCTCTGTATTGTCC
Source organism: Paenibacillus sp. JT22N15 (assembly GCF_059383755.1). NCBI lineage: Bacteria > Bacillati > Bacillota > Bacilli > Caryophanales > Paenibacillaceae > Paenibacillus > Paenibacillus sp. JT22N15. Next base: position 34,912 of record NZ_JBXENV010000011.1, read on the forward strand.
TTATATGTAACCGTGTAATTACCGTGGCCAGTATCATAAACAATTTTTAGAAAAGTAAACTCGCTGCTCGCGTAATGTGAGCGAACATAGTAATGGGAAGCTGCCTTAGCCGCATTTTCCTGAAACAAGCTCGTATTAACGAGTAAAATAAGCAAGGCCATTATGACGATTGAAAAAAGAATAAAACGCTTGTACTGCATGTTACTCCTCCGCTTAAGCTTATGTAACAATTACGTGAACATGCTTGTAACATCATTCCATTGCGAGTGGTCAGGCAGCTTCTGTGCTCCCCAATATTCAAGAAACATTCGAACAATCTCGCCTTTATCCGTCGTTTTGTATTCATAGTGTTTGAATGAATCATCGGCATATACGAACCGGATTTCCACAACGAAGCCGCTCATGCCTTTCCCTTCGGTTGCGGCCTGCAAATAGATGCTGTTGTCCAGCGGCAAGCTCGGCTCGAGCACGATAAAATCCTCATAATCCGGTTCAAATCCATATATGATATCCGTGATAAGCGACATATTAATCTCTTCTTTCTTAAAATCCCCATGATCCGTCATCAGCTTATATGTAAGTCCTGCATTCCCCATAAAAGCACCTCCCAGCCAAGGCCATTATGCCCCTGAACTCAAAAAACATGATTTCACAATTGTATCATACGGCTATAATCCGATAATATCAGTCTGCCGACTGATTATTTGCCTCAGCTATGCCAATAGAACTAGCTTCATCGTAAGGTTTGATAGTTGACAATGGCACACGGGCTATTTAAAATGAGAAGCAACCATGTGTAACCGATTACACATCACATAATCAAAAACAAGAGGTGTTCCTATGTCTCAAGCAAAAATTACCGTTATTGGCAGTTTGAATATTGATATGGTTACAGAAACGGATGTGATGCCGAATCAAGGGGAGACGTTGATTGGCAACGCTTTTTCCAGCTTTACAGGCGGAAAAGGTGCTAATCAGGCAGTCGCCTGCGCAAGACTTGGCGCTGCAGTTACAATGATCGGCTGTGTCGGCGAGGATACGATGGCGCAGCAGCTAAGGGACGCGCTTGGAGCTGAGGGGATCGATATGCAATATGTGAAAACGGTTCCTCATCAAGCTACCGGCATCGCTGCCATTACCGTCACCGAAGGAGACAATCGCATTATCGTTATTCCAGGAGCAAACCACTGCTTGCTTCCAGAAGATGTCCTTGCACTGAAGGATGTCATCGCTGCCTCAGATATGGTCATGCTGCAGCATGAAATCCCGCTTGAAACGGTCGAAGCTTCCATTAAGCTCGCGCATTCACTCGGCGTACCGGTTATTTTGAACCCGGCGCCTGCTGTGAGATTGCCGGAGGAATTGCTAGCCCAGCTGCATCTCATTACGCCAAATGAATCTGAGCTGGCTATTGTGACAGGTTTAGAGCGCCAGACTACGCCGGAATCTTTACTGGAGCAGTATCCGCATCCAATCGTAATGACAGCAGGCAGCAACGGCGCTTATTACAAATCGGCGGATGGGACGCAAGGACATGTAACGGGACATAAGGTCGAAGTTGTAGATACGACTGGTGCAGGCGATACGTTTAACGGTGCATTAGCTGTGAAGCTAAGCGAAGGAGCCGCTCTAGAGGAAGCTGTCCAGTTCGCCGTTGCCGCAAGCGCACTATCCGTCACCAAGCTAGGTGCCCAAAGCGGAATGCCGCTCCGCAAGGATGTCGAAGCTTTCATCCAGCAAGCGTCACACTAAAGCTCACAATTGAAAGGATCTAGCCCCTATGACCACGATCAGAGATGTCAGCAAGCTGGCTGGCGTATCGGTTGCCACTGTCTCTCGGCTGTACAATAAAAGCGGATATGTAAGCAAGGAAGCGGAAGCCGCCATTCAAGCCGCTGCCGAGAAGCTGAACTACAAGCCTAATACGATTGCCAGAAGCCTTGCGGGCAAAAAAACAGCTGCAGTCGCCTTAATGGTACCCGACATTTTGAACCCTTTTTTCCCGGAAATTGCCCGTGCTGCTGAGGATGCAGCCGCATCCCAAGGCTATACGCTCGTCCTTTGCAATACAGACAATAATCCCGACAAGGAAAAAAGGTATATTGAAGCGTTAATCAATAAACAAATTGATGGCATTATCGTTTCCTCTTATACGATTTCACCCGAGCAGATTATTGCCTTGCAAAAACGGTCGATTCCGATCGTCGTCATTGATAAAAGCTTTCCTGACCATCCAATTGTTACGATTACAGCAGCTAACCGCTATGGCGGACAGCTCGCCGTACAGCATTTGCTGGACGCGGGCTGCGGCAAAATCGCCCATATATGCGGGCCATCGCATGTGCATTCCGCACGTGAGCGGACGCTTGCTTATGAGGAAATGTGCTCTGAACTGCCGTGGTTTACGCCTAGCCTAACCGCATTCGGCCACTTCAGCGTTGCAGGAGGCTACGAGGCAATGAAAAATATTTTTCGCCAGCATCCCGATGTGGACGGCGTATTCGCCGGCAATGACCTTATGGCCGCGGGAGCGCTTAAGGCGCTGCATGAGCTCGGCGTATCCGTCCCCTCCCAAGTGAAGCTAATTGGCTTCGACGGTGTTCGAATGGATATGGTATATCCTGAGCTGACCACCGTTTCCCAGCAAATTTATACGCTCGGCAGCACCGCTATGAACTATTTAATTCGCCTAATCAACAACGAGCCGATCGAGCGCTGCAACTATGAGCTGGAAGTAGCGCTGCTCCAGAAAGCTACGACCTAATTTCGGTATGCTGATTTCCGTTTACTGATTTCAATTTGCTGATATCAGCACAGATGAACCTTCGACTCCGCTTGTGCTGCTTGCGGACCTCGAAGGTTTTTTCATACATCCGTTAAACAGGAAATTCAAGGAATGGTATGGCATAATAAGAGATAACCTGGTGCCTCTGATTACTATTTTTCTACAGGGGGAATTTACGATGCTTAGATCCATCTTTGAAACAGAAACGCTAGAGCAGCTGAACGAAGTCATTCAAGCGGCTCCGGTTATGGACGAGCTTCGCGAGCTGCTCATTGCCGAATATCATCGGCTTTTTCATTATGCCAACATCAAGCAGTGGAATGAGCTTGTACGTGTATGCGAGGCGCTTGCTATTACTGGCTGGGGAGCTTCTTTGACACCCGTAGAGGCAGTTGCGGAAAAATGGATCAACGGCTCCTTCTACACCGAGCTGCGCACCCGCACCTTCAAGCAGATCGAAGGCTCCTGCAAAGGCTGGAGCAAGCGGCAAGACAGCTTCGTCATCCATGAAGGCAGCGACAACAACGATTATGGCATTGCCGCCTTTGCTTCCCAGCGCAATCTGCTGCCGAAAAATCCGCTGCGCCTCGTCCGCTCCGGCAACTATCAGCTGTCAGCCAAGCCTTTCATAAACAGCCTGAGCGAGCTGCGGAGCGCACTGGATGAACATATGCGTCAGCAGCTTTACGGCGATTCTTTTAGCTACATCGGTATTTATTGCTTCTTTAGCCATCATGATGATGCCGAGCGTACGCTGCAGTATGAATATTTTCACGAGCAAAACGATGTTCCGGACGGGTTCGAGCAAGGGTATTACATAAAGCCGAAATTCGCTGTCGGCAAGCTGGCTTCCCGCAAGGGCGAGCTTAAACTAGAGGTGACCAGGCATTTTACGAGAGCGGAGGGAGAGCTGCCTTTACAGGAGCAGCAGCAGCTGTTTAAAGCGGATCTGCTCGTTATTGTGGACCTGCTGGAAGAGAAGCTGCGCAAGAAAAAGCTGAGCTACCGTGTAGATTTATTAAAGGAAGATTTAATTGATATTTTGGAAAAATGGACGACGAGGGGGAACGCTACATGAGCGTAAACCGTACATTAATGACGCAACTACAGCAATTCGCTTCCGTATTTGGAAGGCATGACATTGACCTTGGCGAGGTTTATTATCATGATGAGCCGCTGCCCGTTCAGGAGCCGCTTCCACTTGGAGAAGCGCTGCGAACCTTTTACAGCTGTATAGAATTGCAGGAGCATCCGATGATTGGCGGTGTTCTGGCCGTGCAATTTTTCCGTTTGCCGGAGCTGGAACGGGCGCAGCAGGGCTGGCGCTGGATTATGACGGCTTCCGGACTCGCTCCTGATCCAAAATGGCCAGCTGGCTGGATCGTCTTCGCCGATTACAATGGCGATGCGCTTATCGTTGATTCGGCCGATCCGCAAGGGCCGGTATACGGCAGCATTCAGAAGCGGCATTCGCAAATCGCTGCCTCACTGTCCGACTTTTTCGCCATGACCACTGCATTGATGAAGGTCGAGGAAGAGGAATTTGAGCTCGATGCTACAGACGAGGATTCCGAAGTAAAGAGCGAGTTTATTGAACGCGCAATGGAGCTTGCCCCGGCGATTATAGGACGCGAGCATGGACAGCAATATTTGGATTTTTTCTTTAGCTAGCGATTGATTCGGCTTGTAAAAAAATAACTGGCCATGTACCGCGTTGTGATTTGCGATGCACCATAGCCGGTTATTTTCGTTTATTATTCATTCTGAACGCATTCACTAAAGACGCATCCGTTATGACCGCTCCTGCTCCTTGATTTCCTTCAGAAAAGCTTTCAGCTCCGGATTCGCTGGTGGGTCCTGTAGCTCCATGCTTCTCAAGGCGTCCACAGCAATGCGCAGCACGGCATAATTGCGGTACCAGCGATGGTCGGATGGTACGATATGCCAAGGCGCGTGCTTGCTGCATTTTTCAAACAGCTGCTCGTAATAGCCCTGATATTGTTCCCAGTATTTCCGCTCCTGGAGGTCCGACGGGTCAAACTTCCAATTTTTCGAAGAATCCTCGATTCGGCTTTTCAGCTTCTCCAGCTGAAACTCCTTGGAAATGTGCAAAAAGATTTTGACAACCTTAACCCCGCTATCCGCAAGCAGCGACTCAAAATGGTTAATATGCTTAAAGCGCCGCTTTGCCTCTTGGTCGGACACTGCACCATGTACCCTTGTAATCAAAACATCCTCATAATAAGAACGGTTGAAAATCGCGATTTGGCCCAGCTCCGGCACGTTGTTGTGCGCCCGCCAAATAAAATCATGCCGCTTCTCCACATCCGTCGGCGCCTTGAAGCTGTGAGCGGACACGCCCTGCGGGTTCAGCCCGGCAAACACATGCTTCGTTACGCCATCCTTCCCGCTGCAATCCATCCCTTGAATGACGAACAGCACCGCCTGCTCCTTCGCAGCCGCGAGCTTCTCCTGAAGCTGCTCCAATTCCTCCTTCAGCTTCAGCGCTTCCTTCTCCACCTCTTCCTTATGGTTAAAGGAACCTTTATCCTTTGGATTGATGCTGCTCAAAACAACCTTTTTATTCGCCATCTGCTCATGGTTTTTTGCCATCTGCTTCACGCTCCTTATGTACCAGTATTCCACTTTGTGCCAATCTTATCAATCTTGCACCTATCCAATATCTTACCCTGTAATTGAATTTTTGATAGACTTCACAGCGCTAATGGATTCCACACCTTAGTTATGCGTTAATGGCCTGCAATAGCTGCTGCTTGTCCAGCCATGATTGTACATGGGCAAGGAATCGCCTCGTAGCAGGCGAGCAAAACTTCATAGAATGGACGGCGATGCCAAGCGACCGAAAGCTTGGTTCTTCCAGCTCCATGACGTGGACATGATGCTTGCGCCCTTCAATTACGAGCTCGGGCAATATGCTAATGCCCAGTCCCTGTTCAACCATGGCAATAATAGCCGCATCATCACCCGCCTCAAATCTGACGTTTGGCGTAATCGCCGCCTTCTTAAGCACACGCCGAACGTCATGATCCGAGCCCGCTTTAGGAATAATGAAGGGTTCCTCTGCAAGCCGTGCAAGCGGAAAAAAAGCGGCTCCGCACATCGGATGATCCTGGGGCAATATGCACAGCATCCGATCTTCTTTTAGTGGGAACACCTCCAGCTTGTCACTCGTGGGCAAAGAGAAGAAACCGCAGTCGATTTGCCCCTCCTCCAGCCATTCCTCAACCTCCTGATAATCTCCCTCCATCAGCTTAAATTCAATTTGCGGATAATCGTTCAGGAAAGCTTTCACCATCCGCGGCAGCCAGTGGACGGATACGCTTGTGAACGTGCCGATACGAATCGTACCAGCCTCCAGCCCCCTGATTGCAGCGATCTCTTCTTGTAATCGAACATTGGCTTGCAGCACCTCGCGCATCGGCTGCAGCAGCCGCTCGCCTTCCGCTGTCAATTGAATGCCCGCACGGCTGCGCTGCAGCAGCCTAAAGCCGATTTCACTCTCCAAGCTGTTGATCGCGTGGCTAACGCCCGATTGGGTAAAACCGAGCGTTTCCGCCGCCTTCGTTAAACTGCCAAGCCGCGCAACCTGTACGAATATTTCATATTTATTAATGCTCATCCTGCGTCTCCTCTATTTACATGAGCATTTCTCATGCTTAAAATAAGAAATCCTCGTTATACTTATATATCAAACCCCAGTATACTAGGTTTCGGCCCATAAGCCTATTCTATTAAAGTCGGAGAAGATAAATCTCATGAAATCTAGAAACGCCGAATTACTCATCGTGCTCGCAACCGTATTTTGGGGCTGTTCTTACTTATTTATGAAAATAGGGCTTGAATCCATTGCTGCATTTAATTTAATTGCCCTGCGCTTCGGACTCGCCTTTCTGCTGACGTCTCTTCTCTTCTGGAAATCGCTGCGCAAGGTAGATTGGCGCACGATTAAATATAGTGCGATGCTCGGCTTCCTGCTATTCGCCGTTTTTGCCTGCATCATGTTCGGACTTAAGACGACTACGACGTCTAATGCCGGCTTCCTCGTTAGCATGACCGTCATCTTCGTTCCGCTGCTGTCGGTTCTGCTGTTCAAGCAGAAGCTTGCTCCATCCATGCGGCTCAGTGTTGTGCTGGCCCTTACCGGCATCGCGCTGCTGACGCTAAAACTGCCATTCAGCATCGGGGGTGGAGATATCCTTTGCATGCTGTCAGCTGCTTTTTATGCCCTTTATATTATATTAACGAACTCGGCGGCGAAAGCTTCAAACACGCTGAATCTGGGCATTTTACAGCTAGGCTTTGCGGGCGGTTTTGGCTTAATCGGCATGCTGCTGTTTGAGACCCCGACTTTGCCGCAAACGCCTGCCAGTTGGGGCGCTGTGCTTGCGCTAAGCCTTTTATGCAGCGGCTTTGGCTTCATTATTCAGCCCATTGCCCAAAAATACACGACACCAACGCGAACGGGGCTTATTTTCGCCTTGGAGCCTGTGTTTGCGGCAGCCGTAGGCTTTTGGTTTGCTCATGAAATTTTGCCGCCGCAGGGCTATGTCGGAGCTGCGCTCGTGCTGCTTGCTGTCGTCGCCTCCGAAATAAAATGGCATCGGATTACGCAAATTAGCCGTTTCGACCTATAAGCCTGCATTGCTATTTATGAATTCATCCATTCATAATAGATAGCAGAATAGGAGCGATCAACGATGAACAATCCAAGGAATTACAATAATAACAGCAGCTACTGGGAGAGCTATCAACGATTTTTCCCTGCAGAAATACAGCTAAAAGAAAACAACCTGCCTACTGAAGAATGGTGGCAATGGAATAATGGTGAAATTCACTTAGATCGTTTGCTCGCACCCGAAAGTCCGCTCAAAATTGTACTCGTGCATGGTGCTGGAGGCAATGGCCGTTTATTCGCCCCTTATGGCAAGCTGCTGCAAAAGCACGGCTATGAAATGCTTGCTCCGGACCTTCCTCCCTATGGGCTCAGCCAATTAAGCCCTCCCTCCAAATCGATTCGTTATGAAGACTGGATTCAGCTTTTAGTTGATTTAGTGGAAAGCGAATATAAACGTGATGGCAAACCTATCGTACTGCTCGGCGCCAGCATTGGGGGCATGCTCGCCTATCATGTTGCTGCCCGTAGTCCATATGTGCAAGGTCTAATTGCTACAACCTTCGTAGATACTAGTGACGCTGCTATGCGCCTCCAGCTTGCCCCTAATAAATATGTAGCGGTGTATGGCAAATGGCTAATGGATGCATGCCCAATTTTACTAGATTCATTTCGGCTGCCTGTTTCCAAAGTATCGCGCATGAATCTAATAGCCAACCATCCTGAATTAGCCCAGCTTATTATGGAGGATCCCCGTGCAGCAGCAACCCGTGTGCCTCTTAAATTGCTAAGAACTTTTCTGAACATGACACCGGAAGTGCAGCCAGAAAACTTTAATTCCTGTCCTGTACTGCTGGTTCACCCAGAAGCCGATCCCATGACCCCGTATGCTTTTAGTGAAAGCTTCTATAATAGATTGGCTTGTCCGAAAAAGCTGGTGTTGCTGGAAGGAGCCGGACATTTTCCGATTGAACAGCCAGGACTTGAACAATTAAGTGCTGCTGTCCTGCAGTTTCTCGCTAATCTTGCCTCATCAACCGCCAAATAACACAACTCGCACCAGCATCTCCCATGTTTATTCAATAAAATTTGTATAAATAATTATATTATTAGTATAATGTTTTTCGCCCTATAAACCGATAAGTATTCAAGCAGCTTCCTTTTTTTCACTAAAAGAGAGTTGTTTACAGCAAATACTATCCCACAGCACTAGAAAGGAAGATTAAGTAATGAATAAGCTTCACCTTTTTACAAAAAAGAATGTTTGCATGCTTTTTATTCTCACCCTGCTGTTTACTAGCTTCGGCACAGTAACAGTACCGACAGCCGAGGCAGCAGCAAACGCCAGCGGTTATGTTTATTACACATCTGACCAAGACCTGTTCCGTATTAAAACAGATGGCACTGGTGCCGCTCTCATAATGGAGGATTTTGACGTTCCTGGTACTGCACTGAATCGCGGTGGCAACTATTTGTATTATTTGTCCTACAGCGGATCAACTACGCTGCTGCGTTTGCCGATCGACGGCACAGCAACCGAAGATGAAGTATTTTATAACGATGTGCTGCACTATTCCATTGTAAATGGAACGCTTTACTACATGACAAGCGCTGGGAAAATCTATTCTGTTCCTGCTAATGCTGCTGCTGTATCGGAAGCAAAACAAATCGCTGATAAAGCTGATACAGACTTTGAAGAATTCAAAATCATTGATGGAAAAATCTATTACAATACCGTGCGTAATGGTCGTTCCACATGGGTAGCCTCCAAAGCAGTTACAGGCACAGGACAAGTGCAATACATTGCAGCGGGTGCGATTGAGCAGGATCACCATATCCAAACAACTGCTAATTCCGTCAATATTATTGTCAATACCAAGCCGGAAGAACAAATGTATTCGCTTGATTGCATCGTGCTTTATAGCGTTCCTAAAAAAGGCGGCGCAGCTAAAGCCCTTAACTTAAATGCTCCAATTGATGCAAATGCTGCATATTCCGGTATTTGGGCAACAAATACGTACTACCTCTTCAACAAAGGCATTCGCCTTGATTCCGAAGGGCATTTCAACTATAACACCGGTAAAGGCTACCTCTTGAACACAAGCGGCAAAACCTTCTCCCTGCACAGCACAGGCGTCTATGATATTGCAAATGTAGGCACAGACAAAGTGGCTTTTATTGATTCAGCAGACAAAGGTTATGTTGCCACGATAAAAAACAATAAAGTTACCAGCAAAAAAAATCTTAACATTTCTAAGCTTCATTCCGTATACAACATTATGTCAGGCGGAAAAATCGCTTCTACAATCTTTTTCGGTGACAATGCCAGCTATTTGCTGAACTCGGATTTGTCGGTTCAAAAAATACCTGGATTGAACTGGGACTATATGCAGCTTAGTGAAGACGTTGATGGCATTTACTACATCAATGACGACTCTAAGGATGCTGGCTACGGGCAGTTATTCCAACTGAGCAGCAATGGCAAAACAGCATCCAAGCTTAGCGAGCAATCGATCAGCCGGGTTCTGCTTGTTGCTAAACAATAAGCTGCTATTTTTTAGTCCTAATAGGTAAATCCACTTTTTTAAAAAAGAGGAGCAGAATTTTAAAATCTGCTCCTCTTTTTCCTTTATAAAATGCCTGATTTTTTTACCGTTTAATCTGCTCAAGAATTTGCGGATCTTTAATTTTTGTATCTTGTGCAAGCAGAACAATTTTGGATAAAATCTCTGCTGTCTTTGGATCTTCATCTATAAACGGCAGAAACAGCTTGCCGCGATGCTGGGAATGAACCGGAATAATGGCAATGGCACCAGAAGCCTGTTTATATACGATACCGCTGCCCAGATGAACGCTGTATTCACCTAATTGACCTGCAATTAAAGCATGATTGCCTTCCAATCTTACATTGTCAATTTTGAGCAAGCGCAACGATTCACGAACGATAGCTTGGCGAATTTCAATCGTTGTTAGACTGGCCTCAGGATCTACTCCGCCCACATGCGCCACACTGACGACTAAATCCACATCACGCATCACTTCAGAGAAGACGAGCGGCGGCACATTTTCAATATCAATCGGTTTATACGTATGGCGGTCAAAGAAACGGACGGTCTCGATCGTCGGGCATTCGACATCCGATGGCGAGAACCAATCAGCAAGCGCATAAATGCTCGCAATGATATTTTCCTTGTAATAAACCTTCTGCAGCCCCTCCTCATAGCTTACCGTCCATAAACGGCTTTTCAGCAAGCTAACGGTTTTACGAGGCTGTACCTGGTGTCCATCATATCTGCGGGATATCGCACCACTAGCCAGTTCATCAGCATTCGGTATATACAGCTCCCTGAATACTTGTTTGAACGGCTGCTTCAACTGCCTATCAAACATATCCTTCTGGTACAAACTCCACTGCCCGCTATTTAGCAAATGCAGAGGATGGGCAATAAACAGCTCCTCGCCTTCGCCAACTTCATATGACCCCTCATCTGCTCCCAGCAGCGCCCCATTTTCAAAATAACCGAGCTTCCCATTGGCACCAAATACCAATGTTCTAATTAAAGGTGCAATAACCGGATTTTTCGCGAGCTTGTTAATCTCTTCCTTAGTGAAGAGACTTCCTGTTTCCATGGAGCGTTCAAGCTCCTTGCGCGCCCGCTTGTATTGATCGGAAAGCTCCGATTTAATTTGTTTTAACGTCTCCATGTATTCATGCTTTTTAAAAGCGGCCGGAACCGACTTAAGCTCCTTGTCTTTGCGGAGCAAACGGATTTCTGCTTTTCCTTCTTCATCAATAATAAGCTGTACCGTCACATCCTCGTCCAAAGCGACTGGATCAAAGTAATGCAGAAGCTCGTCTATTTTCCGCCCTTCCATATCCCAGGTTAAACGAACAACATCTATATACCCTGCATTTCGGGCTAAATTATCCAATGCAATAGAGCTTGTTTTTGACTCTGTAGCTCGGCGCTGGGCTCCGAATGTTTTGCTTTCTTTAAGAAATTGCTGAATAAATTCATAACGCTCCAGTACATCACGCTGCTTGTCTTGCTCCAATGGAACTAGGCTATAGCACAGCAAATGATCTTTATTGCGCTTATCTGCTACTGATTTTTTCAAATCTGCAATCTTAAGCTTGCCCAGAACCGCATCGGCAAATAATTGAGAGCGTCTGTGATTGGAACCAGCCGAAATGTATTTTGCAGACTGATAGAGTTGATCAAACCGTGTCTCTCCCAGTTCTTTATAGGCCGAATGGAACCAGTTCACATCGAATGCGCCATCGTTGAAGTCCTCCGGCAAAATCGGAGAATAATGTGCTACAATCGTTTCTTTCTCCCCTGAAAACGTCTCATTAATATGAGCGTGAAAATACCAGGCTGCACTTCGCAGACCATCCCAGCCCAAATATTTTGCTATAATATCAACCCATTGCGGTGCATACATCGCTGCTTCAAGCAGTCTGACCTCGCTTATTTTGCTACCTTTAAGCAGCTCTTTCAATGTCTCCTCGTTTTCCCCCGCAGCAGGGTGGCATACTTTAAGCATTTGGCTGAACGATTCTTTCTTCGTCGTATCTTTGCCATAGCTATAAATGTAGCCCCGAACGAATGATTCTTTATCCAATCCTGTCAAAATACGAAGGAAATAAGAAGTCCCCTGAATATGTGAAATGCTTGTTGCGAGCTTGGTGACATCTGTCGGAAGATCACCGCGATTAAGTTCAATTTCCAAAATCCGCTCGATAATCCGATTTTTAATAGCTTCAATTGCTGGATATGAGTCTAAAACATGATTTTTCGGGCTAGTCATTTCCCTAATATAATTATCGCTTCTTGGTCTGGACATTAATAATCGAATAAGTTCATGTTCGGTCAGTATTTCCAAGCTGTACGCCCTTGCAAAATCCTCAATTCCAAGCAAATAACCATCGTATTCCTGAAGCGCAAATAACCAGTAATAAACTTCAAAATACGTTTTGAATGCATCATCGCTATGCAATTCAGACTTTTGCCAGCTTCGCCAGAAACTCGTCAATGCATTTAAAATGCCTTGGTATTCATCCTCTTTGTCATACGGAAAGCAGCTAATAATTAAACGCAGCGCATGATTCGACTTGTCAAAACGCTCCCGCTTATCACTATCTGAAATATAAGCGCCAATAATTTCATTGACCTGATTCTCATAATTCAATTGCTTATAAATCGCTTGCATTTCCGCCACCTTATTCATTGGATAAATGGCTTCAATCAGTTCCTTGCCCCAGTTCTCTATCACCTTAACGTTGGACCTGTACATTTCCCAGCTGTTCAATTCTCCCGTGCAGCAGCGATGCAAGAAATTGGCCAGACGATAAAACTCCAGCTGCATTAGCTCAAGCGGGCCAAAGCCGCTCGAATCCAAATAACTTCTCCATACTTCAGCAAGGGGGTACCGATCCAATACGGGTGTTGGATCTTCGGGATCATAGCGCCAGCTAGTGGTGGACAGCCTTGTCCCGAGTAGTACAGACTGTTTAGCCTCATAATAATCTTGAATTTCATACTCATGCTCCCGATACTCGTGCACAAGCTCAGATAACCCTTCCAGAAAACGCTGCATTTTGTCCACCGGCAACGTAAAATATTGCTTAACTTCATCCAACGCTGACAACGACAATGGTTCTATTTGCAAAAGCCGATCCACTTTCTCCGGAAGGTTGTACAAGCCGAAACCATTTGTTAAAGAATAGGTGGTCTCTTGCTTCAGCTTCGCTAGTAATAGCCGTTCCTTATCCGTTGGCTCAGTAAGGACTTCTACCTGATCCTGTAGCTCCGCAAACAGCTTTGCGTGCTGCTCGTCTTCCTTCAACTCAGTCAGCAATTCCAACGCAGCCAGACGCTGCAGCTCCACCCTACTTTGCAGCAGTTCCTTTGTTACAGCCTTAAGACTGGACGCTGGCTGATTAAGAAGGAGCTCAATGGCACCTTGGCGAAGCGCTCCCTTCTTAAGCTTTAGAAGAGCGGAAATGGAGGACAGCTCCTCCTCATTAAGTTGAAGCTTGGCAGCTTTACTAATCGCGATTTCACGATTGCTTGTACTTTTATCTGAAAGGCTTGCAAACAAAAAGCCTCGCTGTGCTCTATTTTTTAGATCGGGAAGGAAATACTTTAACAGCTCGCCCCGCATGCTAGGGCTCAATGTATCTTTAATAGCTATCATTTCAGCAATCATTTCATTGTCCATATCGTAAGCAATAAGATAAAGCATTTTACTTACTATATCATCGGCACGTAGCGTATAACTTCTCCAATCAAATACACGGGAGTTTCTCGTAATTTCCTTTTCATTCATCCCGGACAGCATCGTGGAAAATTTCAGGAAATGACTTTGTCGCTCCGATTTCTCTTCAAGCAAAGGCGTACTTGTATAGGTCAACGTATTGTCTCGATCCATATGCCATTCATAGCTGTATCCATAGGCATAATTATCAAGAAGCCAATACTGTAGTTCAAAATCTGTCTCATCAAGCCAATTTCTAGCAATGGCAAAACGCATCGCTGTATTGGTGCTCTGTGCAAGAACATACTGGGCAACCACTTTACGGTACGTTTCTTGACTTGCCATTAAATACGCGATCTTGTCTTTCAAATCATCTTCCTCATGAACAGCTGTCGCCCACAAAGCCATAAATACTTCATTTACGTTGCTGCTTTGCAGCCACTGCTCACATAGTGCCTTATTACTAAGAGACTGGGTTGCATAGCTTAGACATTGCTTCGCTACACGCGCATTAGCAGCCTCCAAATTCATGCCTGTCCACACGTCCAGCGCACGAACAACTGAACTAAAGCGGATTAAATTATTGTCCTCCACAATTTTCAGCATAAATATCATAGCCTCAATCGTACCCGAGTCCATTTGCTCGACAATACTTTGTCTGAGGCCTTCTTGCAGTCGGGCAGCAACAAGAAGCTCGCCTATCATATGATAAGCCCGCTTACTGTGGCTCAAAAATATACCGGAAATCATAGAACGGGAAAGCAGTGCGGTGTTATTGTCCCCATATATAATTTCTCTTAAATATTCAAATGTTTCTTCGTTGCCTCTGTCGATCTCATAGGCAATCATATCTGCTGCGGCAAGCATAAGATGGTTGTAATTCGAAAGAGAAGAATAATCCACTTTTGTTAAATAATCTTTTACATTGAATTTCGCCGCCTGCATATAAAAGAGTGAGATGCATTTCTCCATCACTCTTTCTGTATGTATTTCTAAATTTGACGTGCGGAATGGACGACGCAAATAACCATTGCTGTGCGGATACTCCACGCAATAGTTAACAATATAACAGAATACGGCTGCATAAGGATCATCAAACAGCTTGTCCATAATAATAACGAGTGGCTCAAACCAACTGCTATTATCATCTGCTGCTATTTGCGTCAACAGCTGCTTCAATTCTTTCTTCATGTCGCTGTCCATATATCTATTTTTAGCAGATTCAATTACTAGAACGGCAAGCTTTCGATAAGATTCATCCTTATATAAGGTACCCGCTTTATCCAGCATCTCTTTAAAATATTCCTTACCCGCTTCCAACTCCATATTGTAACAGCCTCCTGTATATCTAAAATGAATTATGAATCAATTTGGCTACCACATTCTACCTGCCAACATTGTAAATCGAATCAATGCGAGATCGTCTCCATCCTGTATATTTAAAGGACTATCCATTTGTTCGACTTCATCGCCATTAATGAATACCTTGTATAGTCCATCTTCAAACGCCAGCAATGCGGTGCAAAGCGCTTCATCTAAGCTCGCCCTTTGCTCATTATATATAGAGCCAAAACCGACTTTTCCCGTCTCGGCTTGCAGCTCTACATCACTTTGCGTCAAATATGGCACAAGCGGAACGTCCGTCTCCTTCTGATTGAATTTCTGAACATTTACAGTAATCAGGTCCGTAATTAGCGCTTTCAACGTATCCGGTTTATTTGCAAATGTCCACTCGAGACGATCTAAATAGCTTTTCTTCTTACCAAGGCTCTTAACCGTTATGTACACAATCATGACTGACTACCTCCGGATACTTATAATGTTCCCTGACTACCATAATAGTACCATAATAAGGAAAGGACGCCCTTCATGCCGTTAGGAGGAAATAATGAAATTTTCTCTAAACAGCTAGGACCAATTACACTTAAAAATACGTGACATAGACTATTTACACATATCGCAGCTAGAGAACACGATGCATAAACTTTTAATATTTCGATATCATGTATATTTAATTGCCCTTTAATATTTACGGCTTGCCAAAAGAGAACATAGGTTCTATAATTCATATTACAGGAACATACGTTCTTAGTCAATAAAATTCCAGCGTCTTCCTTCTGCTTTTGATTATTTGGATTTGTTAATTCATTAAAAAAAGAATGTTTGAGCCTCTCTTAGTTTGGGTATAACCCTCTATTGGAAACTTTGCCTTTATGCTCGATTGTTTTTTTATCATTTTCAGGAAAGCAGCTGGATTGACGCTGCTGAGCAGAGCGTGTTATTTTTAATTTTGACATGGAAACTTTTGGAGGGATTATGAATGATTGAGATTCGCTTATCCGTTGATTACGATGAATATGAAAATGGTGTTCGCATTTCCCAGCTTATTGAACAGCTCACTGAAAAACCGAACGCAGCTAATATTTCCGTCCTTACGATCGGCGATTGGGGACAAGCCTATGAGAACGGCCCTGAAGATGCCATCGAGTCACTCATTAAACACAAACATATTTTCACAGGACTAAGCAGCGTATTTCTTGGAGATATGGAATCAGAGGAATGCGAAGTATCCTGGATTAATCAGACAAACATCGCTCCACTACTTGAGGCCTACCCTAATCTCCGTTCCCTGACAGTTAAAGGAAGCACCAATTTAAGCTTTGAGCCCCTCCAGCATGCAGCGCTTCAGGAACTGAAAATTATTTGCGGCGGATTGCCGAAAAGTGTAATTAAACAAATTGCTGGCTCCCAGCTTCCTGAGCTTCGCAGACTCGAGCTTTATCTCGGTGTAGATAATTATGGGTTTGATGCATCGCTGCAAGAGGTTTTGGCAGTCGCAAAACCAGAGCTATTTCCTAAGCTCACCTATTTGGGTTTGAAAAATAGCGAGATTCAGGATGAGATAGCCATTGCGATTGCTGACTCCCCAATTGTTGACCAATTGGACACGCTTGATTTGTCTTACGGTACACTAACCGACGTAGGCGCAGAAGCTCTCATAACGAGCGAGCGGGTGAAGAAGCTTAAACATTTAGATCTTAATTACCACTATATGAGCGAAAAAATGATTGAGCGCTGGAAAGCTACTGGTCTTTCTGTTGATCTTAGCGATGAACAAGATGCTGATGAGGATGACTGGCGCTATCCCTGCATTACGGAATAATGGCCGCTTCCGCTTCAGTACAGCCCTATTTGATAATTGGGAACCCGGGCAACAAACGTACACTTGGCCTACAAGCTGCCAGACACAAGCTTGGGCTTCCCCCCGCTGTCGTGCTTCCTTATTCGGATTTGCTGAAACGTTCTATTCATTTAGGTGAATTGATTCAGCAGATGGCAGCAAACTCACAACCCCTTGAGGGCAAGCCTATTATTATCCGGCTGGATGCTCCCGGGGAAAATCCACTTGTGGAGCGTGAATTAATTGCTTGGGGAGCAGAATTCGAGAGCAGCAGGAAAGATTTAAGCAGCGGTTTATCCGTTACTGCGGCCGAGTCATTGCGGCTTCCCGAACAATATGGAAGAATCCTTTTTCCAGGGCAATGGTACCTTGGCTACTGCCGCTTGCTGGCCGAGATCCGTGAAGCTGCACAGCAAAGTGATTTTCCTATCCGCTGGGTCAACGATCCGGCGGATGTTGCTGTTATGTTCGACAAGCGTCGCTGCCAGCAGCTGCTTTCACAAAATGGTGTTCCCACACCTGCTCTGCCGGCTCCTGCTGGCTCTATTCAAGATTATGAATCGCTGCTGGCGGCTGTTCAATCAAGCCGTATGAACCGCTTGTTCATTAAGCTTGCTTATGGCTCTGCAGCCTCAGGCATTATCGCTTATCAGCGGCATCCTGCAACCGGCTCAGAAATTGCAATTACAACGATTGGTGTAGAACAACATAACGGCGAACAGCTTTACTACAATTCTGGTAAATTGCGGCGTTACACCGATCATTCAACGATCCGCTTAATTATTGACTGGGTATGTCGTGAAGGTGCTCAAATTGAGCGTTGGATTGAAAAAGACAGTATCAATGGCAGCAGCTACGATATTAGGCAGCTTGTCGTTAACGGTTCCCCTTGCCATGCATTGGCAAGGCTAAGCCGCACGCCAATTACTAATTTGCATTTGCGCAATGAGCGGCTTTTAATAACAGATGACACGCTGCCAACTGAATTGAAAGAACAGGTTGAAGCTACCGCAGTATCCGCACTTGCCGCTTTCACTGGTTCGTCGGTCGCGGGAATTGATGTCCTTGTACAAAAAAAACGGGGCCGGGTCTACATATGCGATGTTAATCCCTTCGGCGATTTACTTTATCATGCCGAGCATAAGGGAATGAATACTTACGAATGGCAAATGTCTAGTTTAAAGTAGTAAAAGCTTACGTAGAGAGGATGCTCAGGATGATTGATATGAACCAGATCGTGGGCTCCCATGATATTGTAATGATTACGCTCGATACGCTGCGTTATGATGTAGCCAAGCTCGAAGAAGCCAACTGCCGCAACTTATGTGCAGATGGACCATGGGAGAAACGGCATACGCCTGGCAGCTTTACATATGCTGCACATCACGCCTTTTTTGGCGGCTTTCTCCCTACACCCGCCAATACAGATAAAGCATCGCATGTGCGATTATTCCATACCAAAAATACAGGCTTAAAAACACATCCCCATACGTGGCAGTTTGATGCACCTGATCTTGTAAGCGGCCTTGCCGAAGCAGGTTACCGAACGATATGTATTGGAGGCGTCATCTTTTTCACTAAGAAAAACAAGCTGGCAAAAGTACTTCCCGGATATTTTCAAGAAAGCTACTGGCGTATGACTTTTGGGGTTACCAACCCTCGTTCTACTGAACATCAAGTTAATCATGCTCTAAAGCTGCTGGAAAAGGCTGATCCCCATGAAAGATTGTTTCTGTTCCTAAACGTCTCAGCTATTCATGGGCCGAATCATTATTTTCTCCCTGGCGGATCACGAAAAGACTCCATTGAGTCACAGCGTGCAGCACTGAGATACGTAGACAGCCAGCTTGGCATATTGTTCGATGCGCTGCGAAGCCGCGGCAAAACCCTTTGCCTTGCCTTCTCCGATCATGGAACTGCCTATGGCGAAGACGGATATGACGGACATCGACTGGCACATGAGGTTGTATGGAACGTACCGTACCGTGAATTTATTTTATAATGAAAGAGGAGAGATGCCGGATGTCTATGCCAACATCACTAACGAGACCAGCGGATTTGCCGGAATGGGGCAAGCGCTGGTTCGCCTCCCCTTACCGCTCCTATCTTTATTCTTATCCGCATAAGACTGCTTATCGACCAATAACGCCGGCGTTGCCCCTTGATGAGCTCTGGAAGCACGAACCGGCTGATTATTATTTTTTATATATGCATATCCCTTTTTGTGGCGTGCGCTGCGGATTCTGCAATTTGTTTACACTGCCTGATCGCCGTACCCATGTCCATGAGCAATATGTAGACGCACTTGAACGCCAAGCTTTGCAGTGGGCTCCTATTATTACAGGAAAGCCTTTTTCCCGCTTCGCCATTGGCGGCGGCACGCCTACGCTGCTTGAAGCTACTCAGCTAAATCGGCTGTTCACAATTGCGGAAGATATTATGGGGCTGGATACATCGCAGGCTTCTATTTCCGTGGAGACCTCTCCCGATACAGTAAGTGAAGAGCGGCTGCAAATTTTAAAAGACCGCCGAACTGACCGAGTTAGTATTGGTGTGCAAAGCTTTATCGATGAAGAGGCCTCGGCGATTTATCGCCCACAGAAGCCTAAACTTGCTGAACAAGCTATTACGATGCTGCAAGCTTTTGATTTTCCATTGCTGAACATTGATCTGATTTATGGTTTGCCGGGCCAAACGACCGATTCATGGATTTATTCGCTAGAGAAAGCAATTAGCTTCTCTCCAGGAGAAATTTTCATTTACCCGCTGTATACGCGAGAGCATACTATTCTAAAGCCAGACCAAATTCAGCGCCAAGGCACCGATGCACGGCTGGAACTCTATCATATTGCATGCGAACGACTTAAGGCGGCAGGCTATAAGCAATTTTCCATGCGGCGGTTCGCTAAAGAAATAACGTTTACGCACAAAAACATTTTACCGTTTAGCTGTCAAGAGGAAGGCATGGCAGGACTCGGCTGCGGTGCGCGCTCTTATACGCGTGAAGTGCATTATGCATCCCGTTATGGCGTAAGTGCGGCGGCTACAAGAAGCATCATTGCCGATTATGTTTCCACAGAAAATTTCCAATCCGCGAATTACGGATTTATATTAAATGTAGCTGAACAGAAGCGGCGGTTTGTTTTAAAAGCGCTGCTTCACGCCGAAGGCTTGTTACTTGCAAGCTATTCAGAACGTTTCGGCAGTGAAGCACTAGCCGATCACTCCGAATTGGCTGAGCTGATTCAACTCGGCTTTGCGCAAATAATGGACGCCGGGCAAACCCTTCGTTTAACGGAGCTTGGCATGGCTTATTCCGATGCAATCGGCGATGAATTTATTTCTGGTGATATAAGAGAATTGATGGAAGGATACGAGCTGTCATGAAGGCCGTGCTGTATTATCGGGGATCGCTTTCTTCCTGCAACTATGACTGTCCCTATTGCCCATTTAGCAAAAATAAAGACAGTGCCGCTACGCTTCGCAAGGACGAGGAGCAATTGCATACGTTCATGGATTGGGTTCGGGAGCAAGGTCGCGCCGGCCATGAATTGTCTATTTTTTTCAACCCCTATGGCGAAGCCCTGATCCATCGCTGGTATCGCGAGGCTATGATTGAGCTGTCGCATATGTCCCATATTTCCAAAGTAGCTGTTCAGACAAATCTCTCTACGAAGCTGGACTGGACAAGCCGGCTAAACCCGGAGAAAGCTGCTTTTTGGGTTACTTACCACCCTGGTCAGACGACGCTTAGCCAGATGCTGTCACAGTGTATGCAATTGTATCAACAAGGGCTTAATTTTAGCGTTGGAACGGTAGGGCTGCGGAGCGCCTTTGAGCAAATTGAAGAGCTTCGGAGCAGCCTGCCAGAGGATGTATACGTTTGGGTGAATGCTTTTAAAGATAAGCCCAATTATTACACAGAGGCGGAAATTGTACGGCTTGAAGCCGTTGATCCTTATTTTCTATGGAATACGAGAGATTATGATAGCTTCGGGCAACGCTGCTCCGCTGGCTCCTCGGTGTTTTATGTTCAAGGAAGCGGTGTTGTCAAACATTGCTACAAAGATCGGCGTATCATTGGTCAGCTCTATCGAGACGGACTGGAAGGCTTATCCGCAGAGCGGCCTTGTGGCATGAAGAAATGCGGATGCTATATCGGCTATATCCATATACCAAAGCTGGAGCTTGGAAGCATCTATGCTGATAGTCTGCTAGAACGAATTCCGGCGCATTTTCAGCACAAAGAAAAAGTAATCACTTCATAAAACAGGTTTCTGTTTTCCCTAGACTTTTCCTGTAAAGGAACTTGTCTATTTCTGTCGAATTATAACTAATATGATACTCAAAAACTATCCAAAAATCAGACTTTTCATTTATATCTTGCTATTCGCAAGTATTCTAACTGGACTGCATTTCGCTTGGAACGCAGCGCATAAGCCCCCTGTCCATCCTGTTGCTAAACAAGGTGTACTTGATTTGCGTAACTGGCATTTTACAGATGGGGAAACGATTCGGCTTAATGGACAGTGGGAGTTTTATCCGGATGCTTTTCTCCCACCTGAGCAATTTAATTCCATCCCTGCAGACAAAAGCTGGGCTGCCGTTCCTGCTGCATGGGGCAGTTATTCGGACAAAAATTCGAATCGTTCTGGCTTTGGATTCGGCACTTATCGTCTCAGGCTTTTGCTGCCTGACAATAACGTTGACCAGTATGGAATGGAAATGATGGTTGTATCCAGCAGTTATGAGCTATTCGTTAACGGGCGTTCTGTATCCAAGCTCGGTCAACCTTCAGAAAATAAGCAAGAGCATGTGGGAAAGATGTATCCCCTTATCGCATCTATTACAGGAACACATGAAATGAATATTGTGCTGCATGTGTCCAATTATGATTTCCCTAAAGGGGGCGGCATTACCAAACCGATTAAGTTCGGGACGCTTGCTTCCGTTCAATATGAAAATAATTTTTTAATTGCTATGCAGCTTATGGTCGCAGTCATCTATTTGCTTCATCTTATTTATGTTGGTCTGCTGCCTTTGCTTGGAGTTCGGAAGAAAGAGCTTTTTTATTTTGCCATTGTGGTTTTCTGCATGATGACAGGCACGCTTCTTGATGACAACCGCTTGCTTACGATGTGGCTTCCAATCTCTTTACATTGGACTATAAAAGGGCTAATGATTGCTATGATTGGCGCATCCACGTTGCTATTAACGTTTTCTGCAAACTTCTTCGCTGTTTATCAGAAAGGCAAAGCGGTACGGGTCTATTTATTTCTATGCTTCCTTTATACGCTTGCCATTGCGATATTGCCATTCAATTATGCGATTACTCTTTCACCATATATGGCTGCTGCGGTTACCGTACCGTCTCTCTTTATTCTTATAATGATTCTGCGCCTGGCCCTTAAGGGCGAAGAGCATATGATTTTTCTCTTATTCGCAGCTATGAGCGTCGCTTCCAGCATTTTTTGGGGCTCGGTCAAGTTAAGAATAGCCTCGGATTTGCCTTATTATCCGTTTGATTTAATTTTTGCTTTTATCTGCTTTGCCTCCTTCTGGTTCAAACAATTTCTGCAAACAAGAACCGATTTGGAGCAGCTTGCTTTCAAACTGCAAAAAGCCGATAAAGCGAAAGATGAATTTCTCGCTAATACTTCTCACGAGCTGAGGAATCCGCTGCATGGCATGATTAATATGGCACAGACCGTATTGGCTAGTACTACCCATTCCATTAGTGAAGCAAGCAAAAACAATTTAATGCTGCTCATTACCGTAGGACGCCGCATGTCGCTGCTGCTTAATGATTTGCTTGATGTGACGCGTCTAAAGGATCGAGATATTCATTTGAATAAGGAAAGCGTCCGGCTGCAAAACATCATTTCCGGTGTATTCGATATGCTGCGTTATTTAACTGAGGACAAGCCTGTCCGGCTTGAAATGAATATTCCCCGTTCATTTCCTAAAATAATCGCGGATGAAAACAGGCTGATTCAGATCTTATTTAATCTCATCCATAATGCGGTTAAATTTACGAATGAGGGGATTGTTAGTGTCCATGCAGAAGCTATTGGCGATAAAGCCTATATCCACATACAGGACTCAGGCGTCGGCATAGAGGCGGACGTACAGCGCACTATTTTCCAAGCTTACGAGCAGGGCGATTCTAGCATGACGGCTATGAGCGGCGGAATTGGCCTCGGACTCAGCATTTGCAGGCAGTTAGTCGAGCTTCATGGAGGCAAGCTAACGGTATATTCGGTCCCTGGTAAAGGTTCTACTTTCACCTTCACCATGCTCCTTGACCCCCATTCAGCTGCTGACGAACCGGAATTTATACTGCCAAGCGCAGTTGAAGCAGCCGTATCTGCAAAGTCCGTCATTGCCGCCGATTCGCAATTACTGCGCCTTGATCAGAGAAAAGCGGCTTCAGAAACACAGCAAAATAAAGCTACTGTGCTCGCCGTGGATGATGATCCTGTTAACTTGAAAATATTATTCAACTTGCTGGATTCAGAGTTTTATGAAGTGGCTACCGTCACGAGCGGCAAGGAAGCACTCAAGCTGCTTGAAACGAAGGAATGGGATCTCATTATCGCCGATGTTATGATGCCGCAAATGTCGGGCTATGAGTTGACCCAAACGATTCGGAAACGATTCAGCATTTCTGAGCTTCCTATTCTATTGCTAACTGCTCGCAGCCGTCCTGAGGATGTCAACACAGGCTTTATGGCAGGGGCAAATGATTATGTTACTAAGCCTGTCGATGCAATGGAGCTCAAGTCTCGCGTACAAGCTTTAACAGACCTCAAACAAACGGTAAATGAGCGGCTGCGAATTGAGGCTGCTTGGCTTCAAGCGCAGATTCAACCACATTTTCTATTTAATACGTTAAATTCCATTGCCTCCTTAAGTGTAATTGACCAATCGCGAATGGTGCAATTGCTGGAGGAATTCGGGAAATATTTGCGAGCGAGCTTTGATATGAAAAATTCAGAACGCGTAGTTCTGCTTCAGCATGAGCTCGACCTGCTTCATTCCTATCTTTTCATAGAGAAAGAACGCTTCGGCAATCGCCTGCAAATTGAATGGGAGCTTGATGAACTGCCGTGGCTTCGCATTCCACCGCTTTCCATTCAGCCGCTTGTAGAAAATGCCGTGCGTCACGGCGTACTCGCCCGTTCAAGTGGAGGCAGCGTGCGTATTCGCCTGAAAGAATACGACAATTATATTGAAATTGCGATTATAGATAATGGGGTAGGTATGGAGGAGGAACAGGTTAGGAGCGTGCTCGAGCAGAACCGTGGAGGAATTGGCCTGCGCAATACTGACCGTCGCTTGAAACAGTTATACGGTAAGGGATTACGCATTGAAAGCACAGAAAAACAAGGCACGGTTGTAAGCTTTACTGTCCCAAAATCATCAACCAATGAAGGTAATTCAAATAAGTTATAGAGCAAGTATAGAAATTGTATAGAAGTTGCGTGTATAATGTTGGGGGAACAAAAAAAATAAATATGGTGATAAAACATGCGCTTAAAAAAATGGGTTAAGATTCTCCCGACCTCCATTATGATTGCCGCAATAACGGGAATGTTGGTGCTGTTTTTCACGCAACTGTTCAGACTCCCCGAGCCAATCTACTCTAACCAGAACCTTCCTTTCTTCTTCAACACCTTTATGGTCATCATCATTACCGTACTAATCATAATAATGCGTGCCATGCTTGTTGAGAGAGCAGTATTGAAGAAGCTTGCTTTTAGGGACGGTATTACTGGTCTATATAATCGTCATGGGCTTGAGCAATTCTGGAAAACATATCGCAGCAAAAAAAGTATGGCCATTCTCTATCTCGATCTGGATCACTTTAAAGAAATAAATGATCGCTTCGGTCATCATGTTGGAGACGCACTGCTTCGGGAGGTCAGCGTTCGCTTACAACAGGTGGAGTCTAAAAAAAGCCGTGAGTTATTCCGGCTTGGCGGTGATGAGTTCGTTATGATTCTCAAAAACTGCGATCCTATTATGGCGAAACGGGCTGCCACGCAAATTTTGGATAAACTGACGACGCCTTATGCAGTCGAAGGTTATCACGTGTTAATTACGGTGAGTATCGGTATTCGGATGTGCACGGCCCGCAACGCTGAGCATGATATGCTTGTAAAAGAAGCGGACGCTGCGATGTATGTGGCCAAGAAACAAGGCAAAAATGGATTTTTTGTCTTCCGGGAAGGCAGAAGCAAGCTCCCGAAAGAAAAATACGGCAATGTTAATCAAGCTAAGCCATAAAACCACAAGGCAAGGAGTTCTACTTCGTCCATTTATTCCGTGGATTGAGAGTGGCTCCTTGCTTTTTCTTTCCTATTTAGCAATCACGCACCTCTATAGTGTCTCTATTTGACGAGCGTGTACAATTAGCCTGTGCGTCGGATTAATGAGCGGATCACAGGTAATAAGTGTAAGTATATTTTCTCCCGGGACACTATCTAAAACTGATAATTCGGTTGGCTCCACAATTAACGTCTCGTACACTTTATAAATAAATTTGGCAGTGCTCGTCTGCACGACAATTTCATCGCCAATTTCTACTTCATTCAGCCGATTAAATAACCTTCCGGTTGTATGGGCACGATGCGCTGCTACAGCCGCATTGCCCTCCTCCCCAAAAATAGCGGTCTCTCGCATATGTACAGCCGCATGCTTCATATTCGCCTTAGTAGCGCCCTCTAGGATCGGTAATAAGACATCAATACGATCTATCGTAATCGTTGCAATGGGCTTGCCATTTTGAAAATCGTTTAATAGGGAAGCTGCTTCATCCTCGGTTTCTTCTCCTGCATTTAACATATCATTCAGCTGTGCGTAGCTTTGTGCGGCCCCCATATTTACAGGCTCGGGCGTATCCATGAGCAGCAGCGCTTCTTTTAACAGCTTGTCCTGCTCCCGATCAGCCATCCATTCATTCCACTGCGGATAAATGAGCAGCAGCGCTCCGAGCGCTACCAATATAATTGCGATTTTACGCAAATTCTCAGCTCCCTCTGCTTATATGTCTCTTAACTAAACTGAATAGGCTTCTCTATTATGCAGAGCCTGGCTCTACAGTTTCTCTACAGGCCACACGCTTCTATAAAAAAACCTCCAAAACGAATGAAAAATCTTCGTTTTGGAGGCCGTATGTGCAGAGTAGAATGCGTACAGAATCAAAAATTTTCTACTCTTATGAAGCTTACTGCATCACGCTTAAGGACGTGAGCGTTTTTTTCTAAGCAATATAGCTCCAAGGGCAATTAATGCAGCGCCTGCGAGCTGGATTGGCAATTGACTGGACTCACCTGTCTTCGGAAGTGTGCCTTGGTTATTCGGTGCTGGCTTATTTCCATCTCCATCTTCATCCGAATCCTCCACTACCCCGAGCGGGATTTCATCCACATCAATTTCAAATAAAATTTCCTCTTCGTTGCCGTCAGCATCTTTTACAATAATGGAGAAATCATCTTTGCCTGTATAACCTGGGTCAGGCGTATACACCCATTGTCCATTATCGTCAACCGTTACTTGTCCATGCTCCGGTTGCTTGCCAACGTCTGTATTTCCACCTTTCGGAACATCAACTTTACCTTCAACTGGCGTATTTTCCTTAGTCTTATCTTTCTCTACTACAGGAGTCGCCGTTGGTGCTGGTGTCGGTGTGCCTGGCTGAACAGGAGTTGGAGCCACCGGTGTTGGCTTAGGCGTCGCTGTTGGCGTCTCCGTTACAGCAGGTGTTGGTGTAGGAGACGGTGTTGCTGTTGGCGTAGGTGTCGGCGTCGGTACTGATGGGTTGCCCGAATTTCCACCTGGACTAGTTGGCTTATTAATAAGCCCAAGGTCAATCGTCAAATCTTCCCAGCCACGCGGCGCTCCTTCACCAATAACAATAACTTCTGTGTATCCATCTACCTGTTTGTTTGAATCTTCCTCAGCAGACACGCCGTCTGCCTCAGCTTTCGTTACGGTGTAGCCAGTTGGCACAATAAATTTCACAAAATATTGTCCGCTTGGCAATTGATCAAACAAATAATAGCCAGGATTTCCACTCGCATCATTTGCTGTAATGGTTTCTCCAATTTGCTGTTTGTTTTGATCAAAAAGCTGTACGGTAACGCCATTGCGGCCATCCGCAGCCAGTTCATCCTGCTTGCCGTTGTCATTACGGTCAAACCATACATAATTGCCAATAACCCCTTTGGCAACTACGCCAAGGTCAATCGTATGATCAACCCAGCCAGCCGTCTCGTTAATAACAATTTTGACTGTTATGCCGTCTGCATCCGTTGCGTTGGAATCAAGGGCTGCGTTCGCTCCTTGCTCCGCGCTTGTTTTCAAATAATCGCTTGGCAAAACGAATTGAACATAATATTCGCCTGCAAGCAAATTATCGAACAAATAATAACCCGGCTTGCCACTTGCATCATTCGCTGTTGTAGTTTCAGCTACAGGCGTACCTGTGCTGCTGCCTTTATACAGCTTCACCACAATGCCATTAATTCCGTCTTTCTCATCTTCGTTCTGCAAGCCATCACGGTTGCGGTCGAGCCATACATAATTCCCGATTTCTCCGCGTGGAACAAGACCCAAATCAATCGTCAGATCATTCCAGCCTGCCGGCCCAATCGTAATGACCTCGGTTATTCCTTGGCCATCCGTTTTGTTGGAATCCACATCTGCCGCTCCAGCTTCCGGCTTCGTTACGCCGTATTCTGCCGGAATGACAAACTGGACATGATAATCGCCTTGCGGCAATCCGGCAAACAAATAAAATCCTGGCTTGCCATTTTCATCATGCGTCACGGTCTCAGCCAATACATGGTTTGCATCGTCATAAAGCTTAACGATAATGCCATTAATGCCTGTTTCCGCTGCATCTTGCAGCCCATCTTCATTACGGTCAAGCCATACATAATTGCCGATGGAGCCCCGCTCATCCGAAACGACAGGTATTTCATGCTCAGTCGTCACCGGCGGTGTTTCATCGGAAACAGCTTTAGCCACATTGATAATGGAAGCCGCTGCTGTATCTACTGATGTTACTTGATAGGAATACGTAAATTCCTTCGATTCCCCAGATTTTAGCGATGGAATGCTCGGTATGCCGGATACTTTCGTATCCGTAATCACAACATTCGTTAAATCGCGTTTGCCTGTATTCGTTACTTTAACCGTGTAGTTAATCCAGCTTCCTGCTGCTGTATCGGATACAGCGACTGCACTGCCTCTTTTCTCAATCTTAAGCCCTGCTGTCGGAATGCTAGCCTCATCCTTAATCGGATCAGGGGATTCATTGTAATACACGGTTGCTACATTATCCAAATCTGTCAAATCCAAATCCGCACTCGTGACACGGTATACGCCTTCAAGCGTCAATCCCGCTCCTGCTGCAAGATTTTTAATGACAATAGACGGATTCGTTCCGCTATTAGCCAACTGGCCAATAATGTCTGGTCTGTCATGGCTGCCGCCATTCAAGGCAACTTCCTCGCCATTATACGTCAGCTTAGTAAATTCAAAGCCAGCTTGCAGTCTGTCAAGCGCATCTGAAATTTTAAAATTATGCAAAGTAACAGAAGATGTATTTTTCAAAGAAAGCTTATAATGCACATCGTTCCCTACCACTACATATTGCTGCGATGGAGCAATTGTCGAGGAGCCTTGCGTCACACTTGTAATTTCTTTCTCAAACGTGATGGTTGGGTAAGACTCGCCAGTAGGTGATGCTGTTTCGATTAAGCCCAAATCGATTGTCGGAATTTTACCAGCAGTACCCAAGCTGATCGTATCCGTACGATATGGCGTATAACCGTCTACTGCAGCGCCTTTCGTTACCAGGTTGGAGTCATTGTCATTCGTATGGCTTGGATCTGCGCCATGCACATTGGCTGTCGTCGGCATGTAGCGATCTGGCAGCACAAACTCTACGAAATAATTTCCTGCCTCAAGTCCCTGGAACAAATAGTAGCCTGGGCTTCCATTGTAATGATAGCCTGTCTTGCTTGACTTGAACGGTGTCGTTTCACCCGCTTTGTACAGATTTACGGTAATGCCGTTAATACCTGCACCTTGGCCGCTGTCGCCTGGATATTCTTCATCCTGCGTGCCATCACGGTTGCTGTCGAACCAGACAAAATTGCCGATTTCGCCAAGCGGTACATGCTCGTCATTCGGGTGAATCAGGAAGCCGACTTTGTTAGGCGCTGTTGGAAGCATTTTGCTGCCTTCATCATTGCCTGCACCGATTTCAGTTGCTTGAATGGCAAAAGAGTTCCAAGCTACTTCATTTGTCGGTGCTCCTACAGGGGCATCCATTTTCCAATCCAATACGATATAGTCGCCTGGCGCAAGTCCAGATGCTCCATCACTGCCTACAATGTTCGACAGCTGGAAGTAGAGCGATTTGATGTCTGTCAAATCATCCTTTTGGTAATTCCCTTGTTCGATCCAGCCCTGCTTGCTGTCATTCACATTCGTGAAATTGACAACCTGCTCCTGATTAACCGACTTGCTGTAATACGCGGACAGCGTGTAGTTTACCGTTCTGCTTCCCGCTGCCGCTGAGGATGTAAAGGTTTTATTGCCGGAAGAGAGTACTTCCGCTAGGTTAGGCTGCCATTGGGAGCCCCTTGCTTCATAAGGCGAACCGCTGTTGACGCGCAGTGCATTATCGCCTACATGCGGCAAAATATCCAGCACATCAATGACGCCGAGTCTCGTATTGCCGCTATTGCGAACTGCCAATCTGTAATCCGCTGTTCCGCCTTCGTACGTTACGCTGTAGCGCGGGTACTCGGTGTATTCAATATCGCCATCATAATCAAATGGCTGTACAGGAAGAGCTGGTTCTCCATCATACGTAGCATCATCTGATGCCCGGAAAATAGGCTCCAAATCGCCTTGATTCCATTTTGTCGACTGGACGAGAGATGCTTTGCGTACCGTTACGTTCGCTGAAGCATGAACAAAAAACTCATCCGTTCCCGCCGTTGGATCAAAGCCTATAACTGTATCTTTAATCGTATTGTTGCGTGTTTGCCACGCTGGCAAACTTTGCGGATTATCCTGTGCGGAATCCCCTGTATGCCAGAACTCTGAATTTGGATCGCTTGTTGTAATATACATATCGTTCGTGTAGGTAGTACCTTGAGGCGTACCTGCACGGACCTCGCCTTTATAGCTGATTTCAAAGCTTGTACCTGGAGCAAAAGAGGTGCCGTCGGACCATGACCATTTCACAAGGGTCCGTCCCGTACCGTTCCAGTTTTTATCAACAAGCTCCAGCTGTGGAGCACTTGCTCCAGCAGGCGTGCCCGTAAATGTAAACGAGGCTGCCAGTGCCGCAGCAGGATCAGCTATTTTAGGATTCGTGTAATAATCAAAGCTTGTTGGCAATAAATCATAGACAACTGGATTAATATAAGGTCCCGTTGCTTTAATATCGTTGCGGACCGTAAGTGTGAACGGCACCGTGCTGAGTGGACGGAAATTTCCCGCTCCAATCGCTTTATTAGCTACAAGCCATGGCTTCTCATTGTTGATGTTGAAATCTGCCTGAGCCGTTTTCTGAGGCTTGTCATCCCATTGGCCCGGAATGGTAACATTCAGCGCTTGATAATCCAGCGTGACTTGATTCGTTACTTGATCACCGTGGACGACAGGGGTGTTCGTGCCATTAGCAAAATCTCTAACGGTCCCTGTAATTTCAATGCCGCCAATTGTACCTCCTGGAGCTAGGGTGCTGAACGACCACTCCAAGGCAACCAAAAATTCGCCAGCATTTAGCACAATGCGGTTCGTACCAGCTGTCGTGCTCACTGTAATTGTGCCGTTAGGCGCAAGGCTGCCGCTATACGCATGCCAAGTTTCAGTCGTACCATCGCTTGTTTTATAACGAAGCTGGGAAGTGAAAACATTTGGCATTTTAATGCTGCTGTAGTCCATTTCCGCAGGCAGCACATCTGTCAATACCAGGTTCGACAAAGAGGTATTTACATTCGTCCCCGTATTGCTGATGCCGCCGATGTTGAACTTCTGTGTTTGGCCATGCCAGCGATACTGGTAAACACGCGACTTGGTTAGTCCGGAAACGCCAGATACTGGCTCTCCGAATTTAGTTGTCACATCAGCGTCAGGATCAGTGACCGAGCCGCCACCTTCGAGCGTATAACCGCTCAAAATTTCAACATTATTTTTGCGTTCCAGCGGTGTTCCGGTCGGATGACCATACCCTAAATCGTCAGGGAAGGTGACCGATACTTTCGCTTCGAAAGATTGTCCGGAAGCAAGCTCAATATTCGACCAAGTGATCGTGCGAGCTGTTGAATCATAGACACCGCCTTCTGTTGAGCTCACATATACAGCATCTGGCGGCAGTGTATCGACTAACGTCGCATTTTTCAAGCTGCCAGGGTTATCATTGCCGGCTTCGCCTTTAATGCCTACCGTATACTCAACCGCTCCGCCAATAATCGGAACTGTGCTGCCAAATCCAGTAGCTTGGCTTTTATAAGCCCACCACTTGTCGTAGGTCGAAGCAGTTGGCGTCGCCGTCGGTGTTGCTGTAGGCGTCGGTGTAGCTACCGGATTCGGGTCCGCGTTAATCGTTACATTCGCCGATGCCGTTGTACTTTCCGCTGAATCAACGAGTGTAATCGTCGCCGTATTCGTCGTAGGCACAACCGAGCTTGAGCCAGTCGGCTTCGCTTTCACGGGAATTTCCAGCTTCACCGAAGTACCGGAAGGCAATGGATGTGCATTGACGGTTAGAGTTTGGCCATTTTTCGTATCCCAGCCTCCATCCTCCCAGCCATCTACAATTTCAAATTGTGCCGGTACTGTATCAACAATCGTTACATTCTTACCGACATGAGTCGCTCCATCTGCCTGATACAAGATCGTATACTTGAAGGTATCTCCTACATTAACAGTGCTCACACTGGCTGTCTTTGTAAAAGTCAGCCCTGTAATCGGTCCTGCTGCCTGTACCGGTGCTGCGAATGGCTGTAATGCAGCTTGCAGCAGCAAAACGAGCAGCATGATCCAGGAAATCTTGTGCCTGATCGCTCTCTGTCTACTTGCGGGCATCTCATCAATCCTCTCTTTTTCTCTATCTCCTCTAGTTTCTCTCTTGTTGTGAATACCGATAATGCCTAGTACAAAAACATTACCTTACGAATACCACGTCATTTTCCATCCTCTTCCTCCTTGTATTCAAATAAGAAAATTATATCCAGCCCAACTGTACAAAAACTTTACAAGCCTCCCCTTTATCCGTCAGCTAAATAACTGCAAAAAAGCTTCGTCCATCCGATGAAGGATAGACGAAGCTTCTGTGTGTACCTATTGAGTTATATGTGTTTATTTCCGTTTAATAAACTTTAGCAGCCGTATAACGCGAGCTGTCTTTAATCATTTTGCCCGCTTTCTTGCTGTTCTTCAGGCCAGCATCAAGCGTCGTATCGATCGTGATCCATTTGCCGTCCAAATATACTTCATTCCAAGCGTGATAATTTGATACATCAGACGCTTTGCCCGTCACCATCTTGGCCGGAATGTCCAAGCTGCGAAGCATGCCTGCCATTAATGCAGCGTAGCCGTAGCAAATATCTTTCTGCGAACTAAAGGTACGATCGATTTGAGGCAAATAATCGTTGGTCACCTTAGCCGCAAGCTGATGATCGTAAGAAATATTCGCTACAATATAATTGTAAACCGCCGTTACCTTCTCGGTATCCGTCTTTGCTCCCTTAGTCAGTTCCAATGCTTTCTTAACCGCTTTGCTGTTGCTGCTCCAATCAATATTTTGTATGGAGTTCAAATAGACGAGGCTGCTGTCACTCAAATTCAAGGTAACTTTGCCTGTATGAACTGCTCTATATTTTTTGGTACCACTTACGTTTTCCAATAATGAAATCGTATAATCTCCATTGCCCAGTTGAAGCGCAAACCATTCTTCTGTCTGGTTTGTCCGGAGCGCATACGTATAATTTTTGCCGTCTTTGGCTACAACCAGCCTTGTATCTACGCCTGACTTGACCTCATAACGAATGCCGATGCTTCCTTTATCCACATTGGATTCGTCGAGCCAGCTTGTCCCAGCTGCCGCTGCCACTTGAGCAGTTGCTTGAGGGAACACGGACAGAATCAACGCCAGCAAAATCATAACCGTTAAACTTTTGCGCATAAAAAAAACTCCCTTCGGTGGCTAGGCTGCCATCTAATAATAGAGAAGGCCCTTTAGCTTTGCGTCCCTGCCTTTCGACAGGTTTGCCGTTATCGTGTAAAGTTTTGTAAGTGGTGTTAGGTAGAAAAACTACCTTATATTAAACTATGATTATCTCTAGTATATACCCATTATTTGCAATAAACAATACGTTAAATCTTTTTTATTTCCAGGCTGAGGCTTGTATTTTCTGGTTTTTCTTCATCCATCTCCGCTTTAACCGTTTCATAAAAGGCTCTTCCTTCCGCTCTTTAAGCATGCCCTTTACGTCTCTAAGCAGGAGCATATACCGCATTTCATCTTCGTGCTTCAAGCTTTGAAATTCTTTCAAATGTTCTGCGCCCATCTCGCTTCAACTCCATCATGCGTTTTATCAATCCTATGTCGGTTGATAAAATTCCGATACCCGAAACAGCGTTTAGCTGCTTTTGACCGTGTAAAACTTTTGGAATCTCCAAAACTTCCTTGGTCCTGTCGACAAATAAAGCCACGCAAAAAAATCACGAATACCATCATCTACGATTCCCTCATTGTACCGATAAAGCTGACGCTGGTAGTTCAGGCGGCATATTTCCACCCCGTCCCACCAAAAAGAAAACGTGTTCCGCTTATCATCATGCTCCAGAGTAATCATAAATTTCCCTTCCGAAAGCTGAAAATACTGCTTGTCATAAAAAAACAAAGGCCCCTCAGAAGTAGCTGTAATGCCAATAAAATGACCTCTATGATGGGTATAAAAGCCACGAACGATGGTGTAATCGGTCATTTGATTCAAATTCAGCTGTCGTAGGTGCTGGGCTCCCTCGCTTATACAGCAAGCCAGCTCAGGATAGCGAAAATGGCGAATGACATTCATTTGCCGCTTCTCGGTTATCATCATCTTCTTCAACCATTCCTTTGGACATGCTATTTTTTTGAAAATGAAGCTCGTAAAGCTTGTCCGTCTCCATTTTCACCTACTCCTCCATTATAAATAGGGCAACTCTACAATTTCTCGACAAAATCTCTGTTTAATCTCGCAAAACTTACAAAATAATAGGCCGCATAGAATATTGAATTTTTATTCCTTCAACAGTATGATAATTCAAAGGAATACTCAGAAAGGACTGCAGCCCTTTGGAAGAACAAAAACTTTGGACTAGAAGCGACGGATTTACAATTAGCACAAATAAAGCTTATTTGGATATTGAAACGATTTATAAATTTCTAAACGAGGAATCTTATTGGGCAAACGGAATTGACAAAGAACTTGTACAAGCAGCCATTGAACACTCCATTTTGTGCTACGGCATTTATCAGGGGAATCCGCTTAAGGAACAAGCGAAGCTAGTTGGTTTTGCGCGAGTTGTCACCGACCTTGTCCGCTTTTCCTGGTTAGGGGATGTATTTGTTATACCCGAGTTTCGAGGTATAGGACTTAGCAAGTGGCTATTAGAAACCATATTGGAGCACCCCAAACTAAAAGGAACAAGCTTTAATCTAGGTACAAAAGATGCTCAGACTTTATATGCCAAGTATGGTTTTAAGCCTCTCGAGCAAGTAGAAAGAAGAATGGCACGGCCATTGGATTGGAGAGCTATTTATGAGGGCTATGGTTTAAAAAGTCAATAGCACTCGCTTGCCCCTCCAATTATTTACCATTTTGTTTCCTTCACCAGTCTACAAACCATTAACGCCGCTTTTCCAATCTTTGTACCATTCTGTAATGTATGCGCTTGGCTGCTCGTTCAATTCCTCCATCAGCGCGGCGGTTAAAGCATTGTACTGCTGATTAACCATAAGATGATTCCCTTTAGACGCATACAGCTGCATTAAGGCAAAATAAGCCTCTTCCGCCTGCGCATGCTCCTCGATAATTCGAATATATCCGGCAATCGCTTTATCCAGCTGGCCATGCTCGACATGCCAAGCTTCCAAGCGATAG
Organism: Paenibacillus sp. JT22N15; assembly: GCF_059383755.1. NCBI lineage: Bacteria > Bacillati > Bacillota > Bacilli > Caryophanales > Paenibacillaceae > Paenibacillus > Paenibacillus sp. JT22N15. The sequence goes on from NZ_JBXENV010000011.1 coordinate 69,951, forward strand.
GAAGTATTCAGCCACAGGCGCTTCAGGCGCTGGCGTTCGCTCTCCGCCCACCAATAATCATAATCCTTTAAATAATCGCCTCGATAAAGATTCATAGCCTCCTCGTATTCCGCAAGGGTTGCCGCCGCTAGCGGCGGTGCAGCAGCAATTCCTCTCTCCCATTCCTCCACATCCAGCACAACCTGATTAAGCGTCAATATGTATCCTTCTGTTGTATTGGCGATGTGAAAACACTTTCCAAACTGATCAAGCGTTTTCCTAATATGGTACACCGTCGTATACAGCTGGGCATATACTTTCTCCGTCCCATTATCGGGCCATAGCAAATCGATTAATAGCGATTTCCTTACCAGCTGTTCGCGATGCTGGAGCAAATACAGAAACAGCTCCTGCGCCTTTGTCGTACGCCAACGTATGGCTGCATCCTTTTTTCCAGAAAATTCGACACTGAACTGCCCCAGCAGCTGCAAAATCAGGTGCTGCTCCTCATTCGTTTTTATCACTTGCTGCACGGCCTGCCCTTTATCCTTCACATGGGAGTCCAGCCGCTTCTGAATCCGTTCCATCGTTTTCATTAACCGCTCAGGATGGATCGGCTTGACGACATAATCCAGCGCATTCAGCTCAAAAGCTTTCACTGCATATTCATCATAAGCGGTTACAAATACGATATTCAGCTCTGGTCTTACCTCCAGCAGTTGCTCGGCAAGCGCAATGCCACTGACTTCGGGCAAATTAATATCCAAAAATACAACATCCGGCAGATCAAGCAAAATCCGCTCTTTCCCGACCGTTGGATCCTCATATTTCCCCAATACCTCTACGTTATTTAGTTTCACGAGTTGCCGCTCCAAGTAATCCAAAGCGAGGCTTTCATCATCTACAAGGATAACCTTCATGCTTGACTCCTTTAATATACGAAATAACCACTCGTTCACAAACTCTGCCATGCTGACAACAATTATAATGCAGTTAAATAGTTGCCGCAATCATTTGGCATGAATAGTCGTTACAAATTCAGGAAAATTTATATAGCAAAAGAGCAGCAAGCGTTAAACCTAAGGCAGGTCAAACGCTTGCTGCTCTTGCGATTTGCGGTTTTGGTTTTGCCTACAGGCAAAACTCGCAGCGATAATAGATGGAATACACGATCCAGTTGTTCTGCTAGACAGTCTACCAGGCGTTGACGCCCAGTTGTTCAATCGTTGCTTGAATAAAAGCCGGCTCATCCTCTGGCGTACGGGAAGTAATCAAATTACGATCAACTACGACTTCCTCATTGCGAAAATGCCCCCCGGCTGCCTGCACTTCCTGCTCCAGCTCTGGATAAGCCGTCAGTGTGCGTCCTTGCAGCAAACCAGCTTCCGCCAAAATTTGCGGGCCATGGCAAATGGCAGCAATGGTAATGCCTTTTTCATCAGCCTCTTTGACAAAAGCTTGCACGGCCGCATCTTCCTTCAAGTGGGAAGGTGATGCGCCGCCAGGAATAATAATAGCCGCATAATCGCTCGCCTTCGCCTCATTAATCGCAAGATGCGACTTATAGGCAACTGTGCCCTGCTTGCCTTTTAGTTCCTCATTGCTGCGCAAGCTTATAATAACCGCCTCATGGCCATTTTTCACCATTTCATCATACGGATTTTGCATTTCTGAATCTTCAAAGCCATCGGCCAGCAGAAAAGCCACCTTCTTCATTTGCGTCATCATTTACACGCTCCTTCTTGTTTGGGCTCTATGTTACTTTACCCTAAAAAAAGGTTTCGCAAACAAATCCTGCTGTTCATATTCCATCAACGATACACGAGCATCCTCCCGCAATAGTCGCATTCCTCGCTTTGCTGGGGAAGAAGCACCTTATTCGCCCCGCAGCCTGGGCAGCTGATTGTTTTAGGTTCAGATGATGCTGGGGGCGGAGAGCTCTGCCTTGCATTATCGTGTTCTGTCTGCTCTACTAAACGGGCAGCTGCTGCCGCTTGCTCCTCCGCTTCTCTTGCAGATTTTCTCGCTTGCTCCTCATTTTCAGCAAGACTTTTCTCATGCAATAGCTCTTGTCTTGCGATATGCAATTCAAGCTCTAAAGAATCAATCGTTTCCTTATGCTTCTTTTGGACTGATTTACGGTTCGAATAGCGCAAACCAAGGTACACTCCAATCCATGCTGGGAAAACGAAAATCAAGGAATAAAGAAGAATATAAAACATTAATTCTTCCCGATTTGGAGTCGATATTCCATTTTTAATAAAGAAAGCACCAATAACTAACCACACAATTCCGTTTACATACGAAATCATTTTAGATGAATCGTATCCCTTCCGCATTGCTCATCCCGCCTCTGTATCATCGTCCAGTCTCTTTAATTTAAATGTTGTACTCGTGCAAGTCTTGCCCTCTTCAGCTCACTTGTTTCGTTTTGCATCTCATGCAATCGCTGCTCCAAGCTGGCTGAATACTTCTGTGCTTTTTCCATGTATTCTTTTTGTTTTATTTTATCGACCTTCTCGATCATTGCCGCCAATATAAATATGACTGCCGCTGTTATCCCGAAATATTTCCCGAAAAATAAAGCCTGCTCCGCGAAGGACATCTCACCTGCTCTATATAAGGGCATATACAGCATGCCATTCACAAGACATCCGATTGCAATTATTTTAAGTACTCCACCCATCCCGCTATCCCCTTTCCCTTTCGTTGCTGCAATCATTTGAGACCATAAGCTGCTATTATATTGAATCTCTTACCCTAGTAAAAAAAGCAGCATCCGTTAAACCCGCTATAGGCTAAACGCTTGCTGCTCTTATTTCTCTTTGGAGACCCTCAAATAGGCTGGCTTAAAATTAACTATACACCAGCATCGTTCCACAATAGTCGCATTCCACGCTCTGCATAGGCTGCAGCACCTTTCTCGCGCCACAACCCGGACAACTGATATTTTTAGGCATGAGGGGTGGCGGTGGCGGAGACGACGGTGGAGGCGGTGATGTACGGCTCGCGGCTTCGCGCCTTGCCGCTGCCTCTGTTTCTGCGCGCAAAGCCGCCAGCGTCGCTTCCTTCTCAGCCTCTAGCCTAGCCGTTGCTTCCGCTTCCTCGGCTCGTTCGCGTTCTTCTCTTGCAAGCTCCTGCTCATGCTCCAGCTTCTGTAGCTCTATTCGAAACTGGACTAGATATGGCTCCTGTTCATTTAAATATTTTTGCTTCCAATTAAAACGCCTGTTCTTCCTTACCCCAACACAAAAAAGGGAAGCGCCAGGAAATAAAGAGAAGACAACCCAAGAGGCTATGAGTCCATCTAATCCATAACTTGGGTCCAATGTATTCGGATATAAGATGAGACCTAAAGCAGCCCAGAATACGCCAATTGCCTTGTGCCAAAAACCAGCTGCCATTTTCATTCACCCCGTCTTTCGCTCTGCATGGCATAGGAGCCTTTACACCTAGCGGTATTCAATACTTGCATGGCAATATTCGCAGAGGATTGTTTGTTTAGGCCATAGCATCGTATGGTTGCCACAGCTTGGGCAAGCAACAGATTTTCTCCCTTGTCCTGAGCTGCCCGCTGGAGCCCTGCCTTCCCTTGCCTGCTCTCTCTGCAAACGGGCATGCCTCATTTCGTCGGCCATTTTTTTAGCCTCGAAGGTATTTTGTTGTATCGTGGCATGGGTCGCCCGGATGTTTGCGACCCATGCGTCATCACGCTTCTTCTCACTCTTGGCAAAAAAATACGCCATAATAAAAAAGAACAAAGCAGGAAGAATCGCTCCTAATAAATATATTCCTACTTTTTGTGTAAATAAAAGCGAACTTGGCCTATTATCGAAACCGCCTAGCATATAACCTACAATTAGCAATAATCCCACTCCAATTACGCGAAACAGCAAACTCATGAAGCTTTCCCTCTTTCCCAGCAGCAACGCCATTACGTCTCACGCGCAGTAATGTGCTGCTTTTGATAGCTGCCACAGCCCAATATTTGCGTCCCCTGTGCACTGCACTCGAGCAGCAAAAGAGCTATGCTCTGCCAGCAAGTCCATGCCCGCATTCCGGACAAAACTTCTGCCCCGGCTGCACTTCATGACGACATCCTGGACATTGCTGGCTTCCGCTGTTGTTGCTGGTGCCGCAGTGCGGACAAAATTTAGCGCTTGCAGCTACTTGCTCGCCGCAGCCTCTACACGGACGCGGCAACGTCTCGCCGCAAGCGCTGCAATTGACTGCATCCTCCGCACAATCCGCGCCGCAGCTTGGACAAGGATTATAAGCATCGCCGCAGTTGGCGCAAAACTTGGAATTTTCCCGATGCGGCATGCCGCACTTATCGCAATTATGAATCGGTCTCGGCGCTCCTGCCTGACCGCCAGCGGAGCTGCCAGCAAGCCCTTTGCCGCAGCTGTTGCAAAACTTCGCCTGCGCATCGTTGCGGCTTTGACAGCTTGGACAAACCTGAGCTGCGCCGGCTGCTCCATACAGCTGCTCGCCCAGCTGTCCAAATTGGCTGCCGAATATGCCGCCAATTCCCGCTCCCATGCTAAGTCCGAGGGCTGCGCCCATGACGCCAGCTTGCGAGCTGCCTTCATTTTTCGCTGCGCCCTCCAAGGTGTCGAAGGTACGCTCCTGCTGGTAGTTGTAGCCGATAATGTCCATCTCTGCTTTGCGTGCAAGCGCTTCGCGCAGCCGTTTCAGCGAGGCATCATCCTCCGGTGTACTGATGGAATCAATGAAGAAATTAACGAGCCGAATGCCGAATGGGTGCATCAGCGCCCCAACTCGTTCTTCGACGTGCTTGGAAATTTCGCCGATGTAGGCGTTGATTTCAAGCAGGCTCACTTTTTTGAACACTAGATAGGAAGAAAGCAGCTCATTAATATTCATCATAATCATGCCGCGCAAATGTTTGGACAGCGTTTCTTGATTGAACAGCGGGAGCGTTCCAACCAGCTTGGACAAAAACCGGCGTGAATCCTCAATTGCAATGCCGAACTGGCCGAAAGCCCGAACCGGAATGACAATATTGTATTTCGGGTCCTGCAATTGAATCGGCGACGCCGTTCCCCACTTCACATCGAGAGATACCTGCTTGTTCACAAACCACACCTCGGCCGAAAACGGCGATCTCCCGCCAAAAGGAATATTAACCAACTGGTTTAAAATCGGTATATTAAGCGTACTGAGCGTATGCCTGCCGGGCCCGAATAAATCGAGCGCCTGACCGCCCTTGAATAACAGCGCCTCTTGCGTATCATTAACGATGAGCTGCGTCCAAGTACCTAGCTCCGCATTCGGATATTTCCAAGCGTATACGTCCGGTGAACCGTCGTATTTGACCACCTCTACTATAGCCATTCCCTCTCACCTCTAACATGTTGACTTTTTTGTCACTCACTAGCAGCTTGACGAAACAGAGGCTATTCTGCAAGAAAAGCTTCGCCTTTTTCACTGCACTATCAAAACTTCTATCTCTATTATTTAATAATAAGAACAATTTTCCTGTTTTTCAACAAAATTATGGTCCATATTCCACAGATTTAAGCTAATTTCTCCAGCATTCGACTTTACTAAGCAAGCCTAACCTAAGAAAAAAGACATGGATCGATAATCCTGCCCCGCCTAGGCCAGTCTATCATCCATGTCTTATCGTTTAGCTTGCGTTTAATTTGCGTTCAGCTTATCGTGTCTAGGCTTGCGGCTATACGCCGTATTGCTCGATTTTAATCAAATTCGTCGTACCGGATAAGCCAACAGGCGCTCCAGCCGTAATGACGACAAAATCTCCCTCAGCAAGCAGCCCGGTTTGCTCCGCATCCGCCATTGCCGCATGCAGCAGCTCGTCCGTCGTGCCAGTCTTCGTGCCCTTCACCGGAATAACGCCCCAAATCAGCGCCAATAGCGGCAAAATTTTCTCGTCGGAAGTAATCGCAATAACTGGCGATTGCGGGCGATATTTGGATACCATCCGCGCCGTAAAGCCGCTTTCCGTACGAGTAAGAATCGCTTTCGCCTTCAGCTCCAGAGATGAGCTGACGACCGCTTGGCTAATGACTTCAGTAATTGTCGTGGAAGCAAGCTGACGGCGCTCCTGGAAGCCTGCATAGTAGTCCAGTTGGGACTCCGCCTTAAGCGCAATAGCAGCCATTGTTGCAACCGATTGAACCGGATATTTGCCTGCAGCCGTCTCGCCAGACAGCATGATTGCATCTGTTCCTTGCATAACCGCACCTGCAACGTCGCTCACTTCTGCGCGTGAAGGACGCGGGTTTACTTGCATGGAATCCAGCATATGGGTCGCAACAATAACCGGCTTGCCTGCTACGTTACACTTATTAATCATGTCGCGCTGCATCGAAGGCACATCCTGAACAGGAATTTCAACGCCCAAGTCGCCGCGGGCAACCATAATGCCATCCGAAGCTGCAATGATGGAATCCAGGTTTACGACGCCCTCTTCATTTTCAATTTTCGAAATGATTTGAACGTGGCCAGCACCGTGTGCTTGCAGCAGCTCGCGAATTTCCAAAATATCTTCCGCTCTTCTTACGAAGGAAGGCGCAATAATATCGATGTTTTGCTGAATGCCGAAGTGAATATGGCGAATATCGCGCTCCGTTACGCCTGGCAGCGTCGTGCGGATGCCCGGCAGGTTAACGCCTTTGCGCGGCTTGATCAGACCGCCGTTTACGATCGTGCAGTGTACTTCCGTCGCTTCCACCGATGCCACCTCAAGATCAATCAGGCCATCATCAAGCAAAATCGTATTGCCAGGCTTCACGACAAGCGGAAGCTCGCTATAGTTAACATGAATGCGGCGGCCATTGCCGAGCACTTCTTCCGTCGTCAGTGTCAGCGTCTCGCCAGCCACCAGCATGTAAGAAGCTTCCTCCAGCTTGCCAATCCGCACCTCTGGTCCTTTAATATCCAGCAAAATCGGCACGATTGCATTTTCAGCAGCAGCCGCTTCGCGAATCCGCTCAATACGCCGGGCATGATCCTCCAGTTCCCCGTGCGCCATATTCAGACGCGCCACATTCATCCCCGATCGAATCATTTCCCTTAAAGTATCAACCGAATCACAAGCAGGTCCCATCGTACAAACAATTTTGGTTTTACGCATGAAGTCTCATTCCTCCTGAACATTTATACCCCTATTATAAACCTAGCCGTTTCAATCGACTACGAAATATAGTATTCTAAATGTAATATAGTACTGTTCAAGCGTAAACGGCTTTCGCCGTCCTTTGGCCGCAAAGCTTCCGTTTCGAGGGTGAAATATAAGCTGAATATAAGAGTGAAACTTATAATTTCTTATATTTTTGATAAGGAGGCCGATGGCCCAAATGCTGCAAGTAACAGCGGTTCGACAGGACCGAGGAATGGAATGGTTTTACGAAAAAAACACAAAAAACACGAACGAAGCAGCGTTGATTCTGGTCAGCTATGGGACGGTCGTCTATTGGATTGAGAACGAGAAGGTGATCGCCGAGAAAGGCGACCTGCTCTATATACCGCCGAACCAAGCGTATTATGGAAAATGTGTGCCTACTGTTTTTCATGAGAAGTTTGTTGTTACATTAAGTTTGTCTTCTGCTCCCGTATTGCCGCTGCTTCAGCGCCAGACGTGGGTGAAATCCCGCATTGGCATGTACGACATGCTGCTGGCCCGAATGAAGCATCTTCATGCGGAATGGCTGGAGCAAGCCGAGTATGCGCCTATCATCGCCCAAGCTGTCGTAACGGAATGGCTGGCGGTCTGGAACCGCGAATGGAATAAAGGTCCCGCAATGGCTGATACGAATCAGCAAGTAGAGCGTATGAAGCATTATATTTTCAACCATTATCGTGAAAAAATTACGAAGGAAGAGCTAGGCAGCTACATTCAGAAAAGCCCCAATTATGCTGCTACCCTGTTCCGCCGTGTCACTGGGCAAACGATTAGCACCTTCGTTCATGATACGCGGATGAAAAAAGCGATTTATATGCTCGTCGATTCGATGCTGACGGTTGGTGAGGTTGCTGAATTTGTCGGCTATCGCGACGTTTCTTATTTTCAGCGGCTGTTCAAGCGTTTTACGGGAAGGACGCCGACCTTTTATATGAAAGAGCGCGCCAAAACTCAACCTTGAATCTCCCAATAAATGAAACATTGACATTGATTTCGATAATGATTATCATTCTAATTGGAGTCAAGAATAGGTTTAGGCCGTGCTTGATAATTAGAGATTTCTAGGAGGAAATTATGCTCTCACGTTTTGGATTTCTGAAAGGCAAATCACAGGTTACCCTCGTTGCTCTGCTTGCTCTAACGCTGCTTCTTGCAGCTTGCGGCGGGAAGGAAACGACAAATAACAATACCGCAGGTTCAGCCGCACCATCCGCCTCGCCGGAAGCAAGCGCTGAAGCCTCCGAGGCTCCTGCAGCAGATAAAGTAGTAACGGATGCTATGGGTCATGAAGTAACCATTCCTGGCAACCCTCAGCGTATTTTGGCTTCTTATTTGGAGGATCCAGTCGTCACGCTTGGCAAAATTCCAGTCGCACAATGGACCGTTGGCAGCGACAGCATTCAGCAATACTTGCAAGGCAGTCTGAAGGATGTTCCTACGATTGCCTACGATCTTCCAGTAGAAGCTGTGGCAAGCTTCTCTCCTGATTTGATTATTATTGGCGAGGAAAGTGCCGTACAAAAAGGCCTTTATGAGCAATATGCCAAAATCGCCCCAACTTACGTGCTCGGAAGCGCGACTGCTAAAGACTGGCGTAAAACGCTGCTCACAATCGGCGATTTGCTGAATAATAAAGCAGGCGCTGAGCAAGCGATTGCCGAATATGATCAAAAAGCAGCCGATGCCAAAACTAAAATTCAAGCGGCAGTCGGCGAGAAATCCGCAGCTGTCTTTTGGCTGACACAAAAAAACTTCTATATGGTAGATGAAGTCGTATCAAGCGGAGCTGTTCTTTATCAGGATCTGGGCCTCAAAACTCCGAATCTGGTTACCGAAGTGCCCGTAGAAAGCCGCGGCAACTGGAACCCCGTATCACTGGAGAAGCTGGCCGAGCTGGATGCCGATTATATTTTCCTGCTCAATAGCGACAAGCAAGCTGGCGATACTTCCATCATTGATGGTCCCATTTGGCAAGGCCTTCCGGCCGTCAAAGCGGGCAATGTCATTGAGCTGGATTCGTCCAGCAGCTGGCTGTACAAAGGCAAAATCGCCAATGGGCAAATCATTGACGATGTGCTGAAAGCAATGGTGAAATAAGCATTTAATAAGCCTCTGGCTTTTGAACACGCCGTACGATCGTCCTTGCTGGACGAGGTACGGCGTGTTTTTTAATGGGCTTCGACTCATGGAGAATGACGTTTTGCTTTTCCTTTTTTCAACAATAAGCACTGTACGCCTGTCCATTTAGCATTATAATAGGAAGTGATGTAATCACTTACATGGAGGTTGATAAACGTATGAGTTCGATCCCTTTGCATAAACGCGGCATTGAAGCGAGCCAGCTTGTTCTCGGCTGTATGCGCTTTGGCGGCGGCTGGAACCGTAATCCGATTGAGGCCGAGCATTTTAAGGAAGGCCATGAAGCCGTCGACGCAGCGCTGGAAATCGGCATCAACATGTACGATCATGCAGACATTTATACATTCGGCAAGGCCGAGCAAGTATTCGGCCAAGTGCTGAAGGACCGTCCGGGCCTGCGTGAGCAAATGATTTTGCAATCCAAATGCGGAATTCGCCTGCAAGGCGGCGATGATGATCCGCAGCGCTTTGATTTTTCGGAAAGCCATATATTAAGCAGTGTCGATGGTATTTTGGAGCGGCTGCAAACCGATTATCTCGACATTTTGCTGCTGCATCGCCCAGATGCGCTTGTTGAGCCAGAGGAAGTAGCCAGTGCGATTTCGAAGCTCAAGGCTTCCGGCAAAGTTCGCGCATTCGGCGTTTCCAATATGAGCCAAGGGCAAATTAAGCTGCTTCGCGCTTATACGGATGAGCCGTTTATCGTGAATCAACTGGAGCTCAGTTTGCTCAAGCATGGATTTATTGATACAGGTTTGCATGTCAATCAGCTCGCAGCGCGCGATAATGTGTTCCCGGAAGGAACGCTTGAGTATTGCCGAATGGAAAATATTCAGCTGCAATCGTGGGGCCCGCTCGCTCAAGGCATCTATTCCGGCGCGCCGCTCGGCGACAGCCCTGAATCGGTTGCTGCAACAGCCGCGCTCGTCGCTGAATTCGCCGAGCGTAAAGATACGACGCCGGAAGCGATCGTACTCGCATGGCTGATGAGACATCCGGCTTACATTCAGCCTGTTATCGGCTCAATCAATCCGAAGCGTATCCTCGCCTGCAAAGATGCCAATACGCTTCGTTTAACGCGCGAAGAATGGTACAGGCTGTATAACTGCTCGCGCGGCAAAGCGCTGCCTTAAGGATTATAAAAACAACGGTACTTATATGTATTTGAAAAAAGCTTCCAGCACCACTTTTCGTGGCAGCGGAAGCTTTTTTCTGATTCATAACTTATTATCTTGGATCGTCAACGACGTGACAATTCGTGACTATGCTCGACTACGCGACAGCTTAAACGCCAGCAGCGCGGAAACGATAAACCTTGCTTGCATAATCGTTATGGAATTGCGGCGTCGCAAGTCCAGCATATAGCAGCTCATCGCCGCCATACGTCTCGCCATTTTCTTGCCATACATAATCGCGGCTTGGATCAAGCCCTTTCAGCACAAAACGGCTGAGCGGCGGATTCGGCTCCTGCAAGACGGATGTGTAGACAGCAAACGCCTCGCTCTTGTCTTTCGAAACGAACATCCATGCGGCAATATTGCCTTCAAATGGGCTGGACAGACGATAGAAATCGCCAAACTGCACGAGATGGCGGACTTCTTTATAGAGCGCAATCTGGTCTTTCACCGTTTCCTTCTCATCCTCGGTGAACTTCGTCAAATCCAGCTCATAACCAAAGTTGCCGGACAGCGCCACATTGCCGCGCGTCTCAAGCGGCGTACTGCGGCCAACCTGATGGTTAGGAACAGCCGATACGTGGGAGCCCATCGAGCTAATCGGATAAACGAGGCTCGTGCCATATTGGATTTTCAGCCTCGATACGGCATCGGTATTATCGCTCGTCCAAGTTTGCGGCATGTAATACAGCATGCCCGGATCAAAGCGTCCGCCGCCGCCGGAGCAGCTTTCAAACAAAATATGCGGGAAAGCAGACGTAATGCGCTCCAGCACTTCATAAAGGCCAAGCATGTAACGATGAGCCGTCTCACGCTGGCGCTCGGCTGGAAGCAGTGCAGAGCCAATCTCGGACATATTGCGGTTCATGTCCCATTTTACGTACGTAATCGGTGCGCTAGCGAGAACATCAGAAATCGTTTTAACGATATATTCGCGAACGTCAGCACGGGACAGATCCAAAATCAGCTGATTGCGAGCCTCTGTACGACGCCTTCCTTCGACATGCAGACACCACTCGGGATGAGCACGATACAGCTCGCTGTTAGGCGATACCATCTCCGGTTCAAACCAAAGGCCGAACTGCATATCCAGATTGCGAATGCGCGCTACTAGATCCTCAAGACCGCCCGGCAGCTTGTTTTTGTCAACGAACCAGTCTCCAAGCGATGAATTGTCGCTATTGCGCTGCCCAAACCAGCCATCGTCGAGCACGAACAGCTCCATGCCCAGTTCCTTGCCTACCTTAGCAATATCCTCAATTTTATCCGCTGTAAAGTTGAAGTAAGTCGCTTCCCAGTTGTTGATCAAAATCGGTCTGCTCTCGTCACGGAAGCTGCCGCGGCATAGACGCGAACGATAGAGATCATGGAAGCTGCGGGACATGCCGCCCAGCCCTTCGGAGGAATGCACGAGTACCGCCTCTGGCGTCTGGAATTGCTCGCCTGGCTCCAGTCTCCAATTGAAATCAAACGGATTAATTCCGATAAACAATCTTGCCGCATGGTACTGGTCGACCTCAACGCCTCCTACAAAGTTTCCGCTGTAGACGAGGTTTACCCCATATACATCGCCATGATCCTCTGTTGCCCCAACAGATAACAGGGCGATAAATGGATTTTGCGCATGGCTGCTTGCGCCGCGGCGGCTTTCCACCGATTGCAGTCCCGGCTCCAGCTGGCGGCGGTGAATGTAACGCTCGCGCGCCCATGCACCAGACAGCTGAAGCATATCATAATGGTCATTAGGGAGGTCTAAGCTCATGCTAAGCGCCCGAAGCAGCTGCAGCGTGTTCTCGCTGCCATTTATGACACGAGCCGAGCGAGTAATCGCGTTATACGATTCGAATACGGTATAGAGCAATACGACACGCAGACCTGAGTAGCTGTCAGCAAGTGTAATTTCAAGCGTCTGTGCCTCGTCTTCGCCTTCTACATAGACAGACGGCAATCCTTCAAGTGACGGCTTGCCCTGTACGATCCGGTGAGAATCGTAACGCAGATCCGTTACCGTCGTTCCGTCAGCAAGCTGTACTTGATATGCCGGATAGCGGAAATCCGAATTGCCGAATGCCGGATATTCCTGCGGAAGCGTATCAAGCGACACTCTTAAATCATCCGCTTCTGTTGAAGGACTGAACGAGCAGCGCTCCTTCAGCTCAAGCAGTCTTCCGAGATGGCTGCCTCGTACCCGCTTACCCCAATACACATGTGCCGGGTAAGCGCCTTTCACCAACGCGATCACATAGCTGGTTTCTTTCGATTGCAGATGAAAAAGCTGATTTTGTTCGTCAAAAATAATAGCCATTATTCATTAGCCTCCTTATTATGGCCGGCTGTCCCGCTGCTTTCACGCGCCATTAGCGTCGTATTCATCATGACATGCAGCGGAACTTCACGGCCTTCAATCCGTTCCAAAAGCAGTTGTACTGCTGTCTTGCCCATTTGCTCCGTATATGCCTTGACGCTCGTTAGCGGCGGCTGTACGAAAGCCGATACCTCAATGTCGTCGAAACCGACAATTGCCATTTGCTCCGGCACCTCTACACCGTGTTCATGCAGCGCGCGAAGCGCACCGATTGCCATCGGGTCGCTGCCGACAAAGCATGCGGTAGGACGTTCTTCCAGGCCCAGCAGCCCATTCATCAGCTCATAACCGCTGCCTGTTGTCCATTCCCCGGCAAGCACCCAATCCTTACGCAAAATACCGTGCGACTCCAGCAGGTGCTGCATATGCTTGCGCCGCGGCTCGTCGGCGGCTTGATCTACTCCACCGCCAATGTAGCCAATGCGGGTATGTCCAAGCTCCAGCAGATGCTCCATAACATCCTCAACCGCCTGCTCAAAATTCAAGTTGACCGTGTCATAATGCCGCAGCTTGCCCAGATGGTCAATCATAACGACTTTGTCGCCTTCGTACAGCATCCGAACGTCACGCTCTGCCACCCCGCCAACGACAATGAGGCCATCCAGCTGCGGATGAGGCTCCATAGCTCCGCCAATGCGCCATACTTTAACGATGGCGATGCCGAGCTCCTCACAACGGCGCTCGATCCCTCTGCGAATAGACAGGAAATAAGGATCTATATCCTCATGTTCAAGCGTAAAGCTCAGCAATAAGCCAACTTGCAGCTGTGAACGCTGGCTTTCTTGCTTGAGCCGTTTTAGACGCGATGGCTTATACTGCAACTTTTCCGCTATCGCGAATATGCGCGCACGCGTCTCTTCGCCGACAGCGAGCGTCATATCGTTGTTAAGCACACGTGACACCGTCGCGGCAGACACCTCCGCCATAGCCGCAATTTCTTTAATCGTCGCCATTTCATCCACCACATTCGTTTAGTTAATAAATTTACTAAATAACTTCCGCTTTATTTTAGCAAATTTCTTGGTGCACAACAAGCCTTGTCTTAAAGAACGAAAAAAAGAGCCTACCCTCGGACGGGAAGCTCCTGCTAGTCTTTCCTTATTTTACACATGACTGGCTTAACCTACTCTTTAACCTACTCTAAGGCATTCAAACTCTAAGACATACAAGCCTTAAGACACATGCTTGTGGTAAAGCTCGATGAAACACTCAGCCGTAACCGGCGGACTATAAATATAGCCTTGCACCAGATCGCATTTATGCTGGCGAATAATTTGCAGCTCCTCGTCGGTTTCGACGCCTTCCGTCACAACCTTCATATTCAGGTTATGGGCGATAACGACGAGCGATTTAAAAATCATTTGCTTCTTAAAATCCGAGACAATATCATGGATAAATGATTTATCCAGCTTCAGATAATGCAGCGGAATGTTTTGCAAATAGCTAAGGGACGAATACCCCGTACCAAAATCATCTAGAGAAAGCCGAATGCCAAGCTGCTGCAGCTCGCGCAATATTTTCAGCGTGTGATCGGGATTGTCCATAAAAATCGTCTCCGTCAGCTCAAGCTCAATTTGCTCGGGTCTGACAGAAGCTTCTGTAATAATGGACTGGATCGTCTCCACGATATGCTTTTGCTGAAATTGCAGCATCGACATATTGACGCTGACCGTCAGCGCTGTGACGCCTTGCTGCTCCCACATCTTGATTTGTTTGCATGCCGTTCGAAGCACCCATTCCCCCAGCGGGATAATGAAGCCCGTCTTCTCGGCAAGCGGAATGAAATCAAGCGGCGAGATCATGCCAAACTCAGGATGGCGCCAGCGGATCAAAGCTTCGGCTCCGTATATTTGTCCGGATTTCAAATCCACCTTTGGCTGGTAATACAACACGAACTGCTCGCCCTCAAGCGCAGGGAACAGCCCATTTTCAAGCTCCTGCTCCCGCTTTGAAACATCCTTCATCGATGGGGAATACAGCCTGCTTGTATTGCGCTGCTTCTTGGCGACAAAAAGCGCGGTGTCCGCCTCCTTGACCATACGGTCGCCGGTTTCCTCTGTCAGTTCATGCTGCAAACTAATGCCAATACTAGCGGTAATGTAAAATAGCCGGTCATTCAATTGTATAGGTTCGGCAATCGTAAGCAAAATATCATCAGCTACCAGCAGCAGCGGATTCATATGATTGACGTCATTCAGCAGCACAACAAATTCATCTCCGCCAAAACGGAACACCCGCCCATTAGAACCAACGGTCTGTTTGAGACGGTCCGCGAACTGCTTGAGCAGTTGGTCGCCCATCGCATAATCAAGCGTATCGTTAATGACTTTAAAGCGATCCAAATCGATATACAGCAGTGCTGCCTGCTTATTGCTGTAAGGAACAGTATGTATTTGCTCAATATGACGCGTATAGCCGTAACGATTAGGCAAGCCTGTCAACAAATCATGAGTCGCTTGAAATTCGATTAATTCCTCGCTCGCCTTGCGGTGATCAATCATGCGATTGAACTGCTGCGCCATAAATTCAAACTCGTCCTTCGTATCAATGTCCAGCTTCTGGTCGGTATCTCCCTCCACCAGCGCCGAGGACACGTGGACCACTTTGCGGATGTTTTGGAGCACAATTTTGCGAATGAGCAAAATCATCAGCATCGTTGTGAAAACAAAAGCAACCAGGGAAATGATGATGGTATTGCTTAAGCCTTTATAGTAGTCCTTGAGCATATTGCCCTTCGGAATGATCGTTTCAAAATACCATGTTTGATCCTTTATATGTATCGGGTTAAGCAGCCTCATTACCGTTCCGCCCAACATGGGGTCGGAAGTATACATAATGGTTAGAGCCTGCTCCTTCAGCTCCTCTAACGATTCGCCCTTAGGCAAAGGCAAATAAGGCTTGGATACCAGCGCGCGATCAAATCCATTAGCAAGGTAGCTGTCACCAGCCGTAATCATCGTCGCGTAGCCGCCCATAGGACGGATTTTCTCCACTTCCTGCTGCACCATGTCGAGGGAAATATCCGCTCCAACGACACCTAGAAACTTGCCCTGCTCATCCAAAATCGGATAAACAAATGACGAAATCAAAATCCGCTCGCCATTTATATCATAATAATAAGGCTCCATTAGAGCGAATTTCTTCGTCCGCTTGGGGATTTGGTAATAGTCCCCGTCGCCAATATTCTCATAGTTTTTATTAGGATAGGCTACTATCTTGTCGCCTTGACGCACAATATAGGGGACAAAACGTCCCGTGTCATCATCGTAGCTGCTTTTGTTGCGAAAATTCCCATCCTGATTATCGAACGCATTAGGCTCCCAAACCGTAAAAACACCGAGTATATAAGGCTGTTCCCGCACAAAATTTTCAATGAGTCTAACTGCCTCCGAGCGGTCAGTCATGTTATATTCCTTCATTTGCTGCAACGATTGCTGCAGTCCTTCAAGTCTAATCAAGGCATCGTTCGTTTCAATGGACATCTTGGTTGTGTAGGCATTGGACTGATTTTGCGCAACCAGTTCCCCTTGACGCAAGCTGACGTCGTAAAGCTTCATTAATTGAATGGAAGCAAGCAAAGTGAAAGACAGGATCATGAGGGCTCCCAAAGTAAAAATTAATTTATGTGCAATACCAACCCTCATTGTTTTCAAGTGCCTATCCTCCTCCAAATGAAGCTGCTTATTGAATCGACGAATTTTGCCAAATTATGATATAGTTCTAGTATACTTGACGCATTAATCCAAACACAACGCCAAATTAATTTAATATTTTAAATTACCACGACAAATTGCGACAATTATTGTCGAATCTCGATTTAACTGCCCTATCTGCTGAAAAAAAGCTGTTTTTCCGCCATTTCCACCTGGCTGCTGACGTTCAAAAAACTGTATTTCCTCCGAATCATTGCCTGTTATAGCCGAAAGCTCCCCTACATGTGATGGGAGCTTTCGCGCTTTCCGGCTCTGCTTTTGTTTTGCCATCCTTTGGCGGCACAGCTACCGTTTCAAGGGAAATAACGGCGAATTTAACGCCTGCTGTCGTCTGCCGTGTCCTTGGAGCGTTGAAACTTGCGAATATCCTCGCGCAGCTGCTCGGCCGTTTTTCCTTCAGTCTCAAGACCATACTCTTTCGCTGCATTGCGCAGCATTTCCAAACGCTTGGCCCGATGCTCCGCTTTAAAAGCTTCCCACTTCGCCGGATCTTTTTCCTTCGCTGCCTTCAGCTCGCTCTTTAATTGCTCGGCTGTCTTGCCTTCTACCGCAATGCCGAAATATTCAGCCATATAACGAAGCTTGGCGAGACGATACTGCTCGTGGCCCAGCACGTGCTCGCGATGCTGCTTTTTATGCTCCTCGTGAAAATGGCCCTTGGCAGCTGGCAGCTTGCCAGGCTGTTCCTCCGTCTGTGGCGGCTGGACAGGCTCGGCGGCATAGGCGGGTAACGCTATGGCTGCTGCGAGCAGGCATGCCGCTGCTGACCTCACTATTTTTGACTTATTCATCCTTGGACACAACCTTTCTGCTGAGCACAAGCGAAGAAAGAAAGGGCTATTTTTAAAATCCTTTCAGCGCCATGCCTGAATTCTTGATGCAAGAGGGCGAATCGCTTCAGCCCCTTTACTTGGTTATTTTGTCCATCAACGATTTAACATAATCATGAGAAAAGCGGAAGAATCATAAAAAACGCCAGAGCTTCTGCTCTGACGTCTGGCGCTGCAAATACAGCTTTATGTGTATGGAGACAGCCCATTTGCCCCGTTCTTACTGCTGGCTCGCTTTATGCTTCAGAAGAAGCGCCGTACTCCAACTGCTGAAGCTGTGCAATCAGCTCTTCCCGGGAAAAATGCTCGCCAATAAACACGGCTACATCATTAACTTTGCCTTGCGGTGTTATTTTCATAAAATCGCTTTCCCCATAGGCATATTGAAACAAGAAGCGGCTCGCCGTATCCGTAAAGGTCACGATGCCCTTCGCCCGATAAACATGCTCAGGCAAATTTCTTAGCAGCGCTTCAAACTGAACACTGTCTACGGGTCCCTGCAAATAATGGGTCAGCGCCATGACATGGTCATGCGAATGGTGGTGGTGCGCATGCTGCTCTTTATGCTCGGGAGAATGCTGGTGATGATCCTCATCATGCTCATGGGAGCAGCCCGGGCCACAGGCATGGACAGCTTCAGCGTTTTCCTGGTTCGCAGTCGGCGGCAAGGCCGCGGAGCTTGCAATCACCGGTTGCTGAGCGTCCAGCCAGGACCACTCGTCTATAATGCAGCGCATCGTTGCAACGATTTGGGCGTGGGCGTTCAGCTCCCGCAGCGCCTGCTGCGCTTCAACCAGCTGCTCCGGCTCCAGCTTGTCCACCTTATTAAGCAGCAAAAAGCTCGCGCAGCGAATTTGGTCCTGCATCAGCTTAAGCGTCCGTCCTTTGCCGGCACGGGTACGCTTTAACAGCTCAGGGCCATCTACAACTGTAATAACCGCTCGCAGATCAATGCGCATATACATGGCCGCTTCGGTTACGCCGTCCAAAATCTCCATTGGATTCGCAGCACCCGTTGATTCAATGACGATAATATCAGGCTGATGCTCATCCATCAGCAGCTTCATCTCCAAGCTCAAATCGCCGCGAATCGTACAGCAAATACAGCCGCCCAGCAGCTCGGCCATCGGCACTTCATCTCCGACTTCTTGTCCATCCAAATTAATATCGCCCAGCTCATTCATAATGACAGCTGCTTTCTTACCTTCAGCCTGCCAATAATCGAGCATGCGTTTCAACAACGTCGTCTTGCCGCTTCCAAGAAACCCGGTCAGCAAATAGACTGGTACTGGCGGTTTGCTATTTTCCATCTCCAAAACTCCCGTATCCCATTATTGTCCTTCTACATAAGCTTTATTATATCGTAATAGTTACGTTTTCGCACCTTAAATACGGCCCAAGCTATGTAAAAGCCCGGAGCGCGGGAAGCTCCGGGACGATTAAGCCTATTTCATGATTTTGCACGCTCAGGAAAGCTGGCAGTCTGAACGAAATAGCTTGCAGCGGTTATGCAAAACCTAATAAAGTTATGAGCCATGTCGGCAGACATCAACATTTATTCATTAGATGAAAGCGCGAGTGATGATAACAAGTAGAATGAAAAGGACAAGGATCGCTCCTACGTTAGTAAAGGGGCTGCAGCCGTGGCCGTGGCCGTAGCCTGCACCTGCTAAATTGTAGCTCATTTGTTCAACTCCTTTTTGTTCAGATATACGTTTCTGCAGCCCAGCGCCTAGTTCGGTGCCGAACCGCCAGATCCTATAACTGGACTATAGCCAGCAAGCGCGAGTAATAATTACAAGCAGGATGAAAAGTACAAGAATCGATCCTACGCTTGTGAAAGCTCCGCCTACACCGCAAGGGGCACAGCCAATTCCAGCGTTTGCCACATTGTAGCTCATTTGTCCATCTCCTTTGGTTGAAGTACACAGTATCCTATGGACGAAATGGCGAAACGGTATAGGCGCTTGCAAGAAATGTGCGTTTGCCCCGTTAGAGACTGCGACGAAATGAAGTACCGCTAATTTGTTGACAAAAGCGAGTACTAATTTCCTCGCAGCTCCTTAACTACGGGCTTGCTGGCTTAAGGAGCCTTTTATGCAAAAACCTTGTCGAATCCGGCTTTGGAGCGGCTTAGCAGTTCATCAGCAGTTCCTTCAGGAGCAGTCTGGGTCAATATTTCCTGTACAACTGGCCCCTTGTAGCCGATGTCGGCGAGCGCAGCAAGAAAGCCTTTCAGGTCAATAATCCCTTCACCAGGGTAAAGGCGGTCATTGTCCAGCAGCTCAGCAACAGGAAGATCGCGGGCATCATTAATATGAACGTGAACGACCTGATCAGCTCTAAGGCTCCGCAAATGCTCCGGCGTAAAACCCGTCGTATGGCAATGATAAGCGTCCACCAGCAAGCCGACATTTGGCCGATTTATTGCCGAAATAAGTGCTAGCGTCTCCTCAACCGTCCATATAAAAGGGTTCGCCCATGCTGTCCGCAAATGATGCGGTCCCACAAACTCCAGCGCAAAACGAATGCCATACGCGTCCAAAATGTCGGCAATTAGGCGCAAACGGGATATCGCAAGCGCTGTGAACAGGGCCGATTTATAGTCCGTCGAGGGCAAAATGTATGTACAGCAGGCTGTACATCCCAATTGTGCCGCAGCCGCTGCATGCAGCGGAAGCTGCTTCAGGCCCTCCCGAAACTGCTCATCCGTGCCGCGCCATTCAACATTCAGCCCTATGGAGCCTAAAGTCACATGATGGTCAGACAGCAGCCTCACTGCTCCTTGCTCCCCATGCTTTTCTACAAGCGCTTTAGCATCGATATCCACGACGCCAAATCCATACTCTGAAGCTTTTGCAATCAGCTGTTCATCTGTAATGGAGCCTAATCCCGACTTGCTTAATCCTCTAATCATTCCCCTACACCTCTTCCCAGTTAAATAGCACACCTAAATATTCATCTTTTTTACTGCGTAATCCTTCATAGGCAGCAGGTGCATCAGCAGGACTCATGATGTGGCTAATGAGCGGCTCGACCTGCAGCTTGCCATATTGCATGAGGCGGAATACGACCTCTGAATTGCGCACAAGGGAATGCTTGACGAATGCTTCAGGCGTTAGCGGATAACGCCATTCATGTGCTCCCTTGAACGTCACACAGCCGCGACCATTCAAATGAATGCTGTTCAGCAAGTCGGTTACATTGCTTTGCAGCTCTCCCCTTGGGCTGCCGAGCAGAATCGCTTCCCCATATTGGCCGACAAGCGCTACATTGTCCAAAATAACTTGCGGGACGCCGGTCGCTTCGATAAGTGTAGATACCCCTTTGCCGCCCGTCAACTCCATAACCCGCTTATGCGTATCCGCGCCTGCCTCAATGGCATGCTGGATGCCGCAATTTTTCGCGAGGTCTCTGCGTTTTGCAGCTAAATCAATGCCAATAACCGAAGCGCCTTGAAGTCCAGCAAGCTGCGCGGCCATATTGCCAATTAGGCCAAGGCCTGTCACCGCTACATAATCGCCCAGTTCAATTGACGATACTCGCGTGCTTGTCATCGCTACCGTAGCCATTCGTGTAAAAGGAGCCCAAGCCAGCGGCAAGCTGTCCGGCACTTTAAGAAACACCCCGCTTGTCGTCGTCAGCTCATAGCGGGAATGCTTCCCGTAGTGAAACACCATATCGCCAATTTGGAAGCCTTCAGCCGCATCCGGCCCCAATGCTACAATTTCACTAGCTGCCGCATACCCTGGTACAGATGGCATATGGAACCAGCCTTCGCCTCCCGAAAGACAAGCAAGCTCCGTGCCAGGGCTAATGAGCGTATAATGCTTTTTCACCAGCACCTGATTGCCTGTAAGCTCTGGAACCTGGGCTTGCAGCTCCTCCTGCTTCACTTCTACTTTCCATGGCGCTGTAAATTCAATTTGCGTGTTTTTCATGAGACGCACTCTCCCGTTATGTATTGGTTGGACTACCCGCTTATGAGACTCCGGATAGGACCGGATGCTTCGGCCTTGAATTGGCTGGGGGTCAAGCCCGCCTCGCGTTTGAATATTCGGCTAAAATGATGAATGCTCGAAAATCCGCTGCCCGCCGATATCGCTGTCAACGTCTCCCTGCCTGCCATAATCCGTTTTTTGGCATGCTCAATGCGCACATACGTCAAATACTTATGAAGCGTGACACCCGTCTGCTCTTTAAATAAGTTGGATAAATAGCCCGGCGACAGCCCGGACTGCTCACTTATGCGATCATTATCCAGTTCAGGATCAGCGTAATGCTGCTGAATGTAGTCAATGCATTGCTGGATTGGCGCCCACGCTTTCGCCTGTGTGCCCTCCTGGCGCTCATGCCCGCTTTGATTGCGCAGAAAAAGCACGAGCAGCTGCAGTGCGATTGCCTTAAGCTCCAGCTCGCTAGTAGCGCCGCCTTCTATAAATCTTTTTCGCATGATGAGAAACAGCTTCTTCAGCTCCATGCGGTCAGGCCCGCTGATGGCGGAAACCGGATGCAAGCCTTGCAGCAATTGCTCACGCTGTGGAATGACTAGCTGTTCACCCGTTACAATGCCAATGGACTGCCAACGTTCGCGGTTATCATCATGGAATAAATCAAAGTGAAAAATATACTGAATGAGCGGCTCGCTCGACGTAGAGCGAATAAAATGCGTCATCAGCGGCGGCATCACAATGGCATCGCCTTCTCCAAGCTGATAGCGAACGCCATCTAATATAAAATCGGCTTGCCCCTGCTCAATAAACGTAAATACATGGTCAAAATCCAGCCACTCGCCCGATAGCTCGGCGGATTTGATGATTTTAACAAAACGCACGAATGGGGAAATATCTTTTAATGCTGCTGCCGAAAAAGTCATCCGCTAGCCCTCCTCCTGCGAAAATAGCTTATAAGCTTTAGTTTAACATGGAAGAGGCAATCATTGGAGTGAGAGACAAACTTACGTTCATGTGCTTTTTCGCCTATTCGTTTGCTTTGCTACCGTTTTATTTTAACGTAATAACGCTTCTATTTCTTTAGGGGAAAGTATGACTATTTAACAAAAACTACGATTTATTTTTCACAAGGATGCGGTAGGAAAATAGACTTTGCTGAAGAATATAGTTCAACTGAGGACATCGTGAAATTACATTCATATGAAAGGAAGGTGACCCTGCCCATGTCTCTTTTTTATTATATGGCCGCTAGCCATGAGCTTCCAACGGGCTCGTTCGGGATGAAAAATAAGACGATGACACTAATGGATTACGTCACTTATGTGAATCCAGAGGCTAAAAATCATGGACATATGAAAACTTTATTGGAGAAATATCCGAAAGGGGACAAACTGATAGAAATTTATGAAACCGAAGAGGATGCTGCGGGGTTATATGTGCGCGGGCCTATGGAAGATCAAGATGCCTCTCATATTTTCCGCCTCCCCTATGTATACGAAGTACACCCGGATGGCGGCTCCTTTCAAATGAATGAGGAAATAAAGCGCTTGTATCCCACTGCCTATCCATGCAGCAAAAAATGCTTGACGGAGCTGTTCCATTACTTCGACCGCAATCTGGAAATCGGTGAGGAAATCGAGCTATTTTCCTGCTGGGCGGATGGAATGGAGCGCTTTAGGGAAGCGGCCAAGCTGGAACCTGATCTGACGCTAGAAATATCTGAGTTGCTCCTAGCAGAGGAGTTCGAATGGAGGAAGCAGCAGTACATCGTGGTCAAAAAGTAAGCTTGCGGCAAGCGCCGAAATGGAGAGCGTCTGGTGAGTAACGCAAAAGTGCGTCGAAATCGTAATTTCTCTCCATTTCTTTGTTCAGATTCTATTTGCAAGTCGGCAAAATAGATGGCCGCAGGCGGTTTATTGTTCTTTTTGTCCGCTTGCTTTGCGAAGCTCATTTGCAAGCCGATGCGCTTCTTGCATGCCTGCTGCATCGCCTTTTTGCTTGCATGCTGTCCAGGCGGGCTGCAAGTAACGTTTAATAAGATCATTAGCATCCTCGGCTTTCATGATATACGAGTCCTCCTTCGTTATATGGGCCATCGCAGCCGCAATCTGTGCCGCTGTTGGCCGAATGCCAGCCCGGAGCTGCGCCGTCGTCAGGCCAAACGTCATTTCGAAATGGGGATAATCCTTAAATGAGGTCCAGTCTCCTCCCCATGCAAAACCAAGCCGCTTCGCTTCATCTACTACCTCGGCCCAATCCGCGACTTTATTGGCATTGCCGTCGCGCTTCGTATCCCAGTAAACCTGCTTCCCATCCGGGGATAGCAGCGCAAAATCTATTGCTACGCCAAAATTATGGTAGCTGTAGCCGCCTTTTGCGTTAGTGACGATACTGCCCGCCGACGTTCGGCCTTGCGCGTAGAGCTTGTCTTGCTCAGCAATTGTACGCAAGCCTTGCGTAATGACGATGGGAATATCACGCGCATAGCAGCGTTCAATAAGTCGCTCTGCGGCGGCGCGAACAGGGGCTAGCAGCCCTTCGAGCTTGGGTACGGATTTATTTTTCACCTGCAATAAGGTCAGCATTAGGAATCGTTCCTTTCTGTTGGTTCTGTTGGTTCTGTTGGTTCTGTTTGGTCTGTAGATTCAGTTGGCTCTTTTGGTTCCGCACCGCGTTTTGTCGCCCGCTCCATCTTCGCTTTCAGCTCACTCTCGATTAGCTTGACGACGGCCTCGGGAATCCATTTACCCCAGCCGGCGCGGTAGGCGTTGGCCGTTAAGGACTGCCAAGTGTGATAAATCAGCCCAATCGTAATTGCGTAGAAAAACAGCCCCGGCATCGCCAGCATCATATCCAGCAAATTCGCCAGCACCGGCAGAGCCAGAAGAAACAGCGTCCGCAGCACGCCCTGCATGCCGTATTCCGAGGAATACGTCGTATCTTTATGCGAAGCGGCAATGCCTGTGATCCAGTCCAGCCCAATGACCACCATCAGCAGCAAAATCGGAATCAGCCTCCCCTCCCCATAAATCAGTCCAATCCACGGCGCCAAAAAAGCGCCCACCGCTCCCGCAATCGTCGTCCCCGGCGTAATATCGACGTTGAAAATTGGTTTGAACATTTTAGTGTTGCCTCCTTTCGTATTAGTCCCCGCGCGGTTGTAGCGCTAGAGACAAAAAATAAGGCTCCGCCGGAGCGGAGCCTGGGTTATTACTCTTAAATCCTTTTAACTGCCAACTCGGTTTCAACAGCTGCCTTTAAACTTTCCGGAACCTGATCAAACGTTCGTCGCCCTGCAATAATTAGGGATACATATACATTTACAATTGCCATTTTCGCTTACCTCCCATCAATTACTTTCTCATAAAGCTCAGCAACAACTTCCATTAGTGCAAGATTGCTAGCCTCCAGTTGTTCAATGCGCTCTTGTTCAGGTGTTTTTGGGAGTTGGGCATTTTCAGCTACTAATTCTTGAGCTGTTTTCTCCCTCGGTACTACATCTATCAGCTCACTATTTTCAACAATTAGCTTGAAATAAGGATACAACTGCTGCACTTTGACAGCTAATGCTTGCCCCCTCTCCGTTGCTTCATCAATGAAATAATGATCTGAACCTTCATACGACTCCGCCGTCAGCCATGAGGCCATTTCGTAACTACCATTTTTCCATAAAATCATTTTGTAGCCTCCTTATCTGAATGCCATGTAGTTGTATCTAACACCCGAGAGATTTGGATGTTGCAAATAATTAGCGTTAATCATCTTTTTTATTGTGAATTTGTTAATCCCAACTTCCATTAAGTTCAAGGTACCCTCGACAACTGGAGATATGTTGGACACCAGTCCGCCACCATTGTTTCCGTACGCAAATCCCCTATAAGCAGAAACTAGTAGGACTGCGCTAGGACTAAAAGGCAATGTAATATCACGAGATTCTGCGTCATCCCCTGTGTAATAACCTACTACATAAGCCTTACCTAGTTGATGTATATTCCCTTCATGCAATATCCTGTTCGTACCTATGAAAGCTTCATTATTAGATAACAAAGTAGTCATAGCATTTAACGATATGACATCAAATATACCACCTCCATCCATAGTAATACGGAGAGCTTTCGCGGTATTTCCAGTGTACGGAGGAACATACTGTATATAAGCTCCATCTCCACCAGTTGATCCATTCGAAACAAATTTCAAATATCCACCATTATTCCCTACATCTATCAATAAACCTTTTGCTAACCCTGAATTATCTTTTGATATCTTACCTGTCAATTCTTCCCATGCTATCCATGTACCATTAAGACGGCGCGAAAATATACGATTAGATGCATCAGAATACGCAGTCTGTACAATAATTGCTGCATTTGTGGGGTGTCTCGCAACCATATATAACACGCCTCCAGTTATAGGAGCGTTGGTCGAGTTAACGGAATAATAGTTTCCGTTTTCCAAAAATGTATTAGCATCCGCTCCAGTTCCTAGTTTTGTTGCAAGTGCAGTTGTCACCGTATCCAACCTTGCAATATCATCCGGCGCCATTGGTGCTGCTACTTTCCCTCGACCACTGGCATCACGCAAAATCGTACGATTTGCTGTAGCAGCAGCATCGGGCCGCATGCTAACCCAGCTTGGCGTAAATACCTGATCGGCCGTTGTAGCTACTGCCCCAGTATCAAAATACTCCACCGAAGCAGTCGTTTGATTAAAACGAATACCCCTCGCCCCTAAAGTTGCATGCGTATTGCTATAACGGTACTCGTTGACATTAGCTGTATAGCAGTTTTGCGCGAAAAGAGCGTATCCCGTACTATTCGCACTCATATCTGCCCAAGACCCTGCACTGATTTCTCGTGCAGCTGTCTCGACGAACAAAGCTCCCGTCATTTTGCCGCCAGCTTGGTCCAATTTCTTAGCGTGCAGCTCCCCAATCGCTCCAGCCACATCTTTAGCTTCCGTCGGCACACTAGCCATATCTCCAAAATCGGCCTTCGCGTCATTCACTTCCTGACCCAACTCATTCATATCCGTCTCGGTCACAATATCATTATATTTCCAATCTGTTTTAGCCATATTTATGTTACTCCTCCTTCACAAAAATCGTTTGTATCATAAGCGTGTCTGATGCAACCGGCAGGTTTACACTGTTGTCGCTGACGGCTCCGGCTGCATTTTTCAGTTCAATGCGAGTGACGGTAGCGACCGCGCCCACCGGAATCAAATAATTCAGGCTAAGCACGCCTTCGCTGACCGATTTCACTATAAAATCCGTAATCTCGTAAGCTCCGCTATTCAGCACAACCTTCGTAATTTTTGAATCAATAAACTCCGCGACCTCCTGCTTAAACGTTGAAGTAATCACTTCACAATCACCTCCGCTTCCCTATCTGTAAATGGTGTAACGCCAAGCTTCCAGTTGCCGAGCCTAGTGTTCCGTACTAGCGGAACTCCAACAATCCGTTCTTCCAAAACAACGCCATCCATAATAGCCGTCTGCTGGCGATACACGATATTGGCCGGCTTAATCGCAGAAACCGTGCGCTCCACCTCTTGAAAAATATTAGCGTCGTCAATTGCCGCCGTTACCGTCAATATGAAGTTCTGCACATCAACAGTAGCGACTCCGCGGCCTGTACCGACAAGAAAGTCCAGCCGCTCCTGCAAATATCTCATCGTAAAAGGAGGCTTGGTCGAATAACGATTGACGATCCGTCTCCTGCGAAAATCAAAGGTTTCCGCATTCGGGTCGGCTTGAATGCCTAGCATTCTCTCCCTTCGCTTAATAGCGGGCAGGCTCGCCGTCATTACAAATCCATCATCCAGTTGCTGCAGTTGTGCCTGCTCCAGCAGAGCCAGCTCTACATCTTCCGCAGCCGCGAGCTTGATGAATTCCTTAATGTCCGCATACAGCTCCGGCCAATAGGATGAAACAGGCTTAGTCATGCACAACCACCGTCCCCAATAACGGGATTTCATCCTCAGCCAAAGCTAAATTGGCAGTGGTACCGTTTAGCGTTGTGCCAAGTACATCCACCACTCCTGAAACGGTCAAAATCCGTGCCTCAATTTGAGCAATGCGGATGGTAAGCTCCTGTTGATTCATCCACTCTTGGCGCAGCTCTAGCAAATAGGCAGAAATTTTATCCTCAATATCGCTTTGAACCTGTCCTGCCGTTCGCCCTTCCGAAAGTACAACCGTCGTTTCTACAGCCACCTGCACCACGTCGACACCTGTTACCGTTACCTCATGCCCAATAGGAGCCATGCCAAGACCGAGTCCACTATTGAGGGTTGGATCGACAGCGGTCTGAACAAGCTCAATGAGCGGTTCCGCTGGCTTTGTCCAATCCGCAGCAATCACCGTGCATTTGACAGTGCCACCACCATTCCACACCGGAAAAATTTTCGCCCCGCCTACACCATCAATCGAGCTAATCATTTGCTTGTAATCGGCAATATTGCCGCCAAACGCTGGCTCATTCACGACGCTATAATACCTTGCCCGCAAAGCCTCATCCGTTTCAGCTTCTTCGCCAGGCACTATAATTTGCGCAAGCTCTGCGCGCGCAAGCCCATCAATATAAGCAAGCGGCAGCAGCGCCCCATATTTCTGATTGCCAACGATACCCGCTGTCTCACAGGTCAACGTGAAAAGTCCCGTTCCGATTTTCCCTGTCACCGTATACCTCAAATCATCGAGGGCAAACCTGCTCTGCAAAGGAACATCTACAAGCTGCCCATTGCTGCCAAAAAACTCCCCTTGCCGCTGGGCGAAGGTCGCTGGCTGCCTTTCCACACCAAACTCGGCCGTCCGCCGCTCCAGCCACTCGCCCGAAGCCGTATCCGCGAATAAGAGCGCCTGATTCACATCAAGCTGCGCATACATCTCAGACAGCTCGGCAGCTGCCGGCGCCAGGGCATCATAAATAACGCTGCCCTCTCGCTTATCTACATCATCTGAAACCCGGTCCAGCATACGCTGTAAAATAAAGCTGTACGTAAATGCCTCATACACGGGCCATCACCTCCTCTTTAAAGCTTCCTTCATCGGTAACCACTGTAAAACTCACCGCTGCCTTGTCCCCCTCAACCGTCAGTTCAAAATCAGTTACATCTGCTATTCGATCATCCGCCAGCAGCGCTTCGGTTACGCGGCGCTTGAGCTCAGAGCGTACATAGAGATGGGAGGATTCATTCAATAAATCCAGCTCGGAGCCATAATCAAAGCTATAGATAAAATAGCGATAACGCTCCGTTTGCAAAATTTTGAACACAGCCTGCTTAATCGCACTGAGGCCATCCGTCATGCCGGACATACGCTTATTGGCAAAATCAATATAATACGTCCGGCTGGGCTCAATGGCCGCTTCGATATCCAATTCGTCGATAATTGCACCTTGTGGGATCATACGCTCACCCGATCCAGCACGACGAACTGCTGACCGCCTTGAACCCGAAGCAGCAGCACCTTATCGTCAATATCCAACGCACGCCGAATGCGCAGCATTGATCCTGAGCCAGCGACAGCTGTCTCAATAACTCCCTGGTTCGTACTCGTTCCCTCTGCCTCGTCCGTTCCTGCATCATAGGTAAGCATGAGACCTGTCTCCAACTGTGTCATACTTTCCGGAACAATTAAAAAATCCTCCGAAAGAGTGAAACGTTGGTCAACGTTCACTTCCAGAGGATTCGTGCCGGTGACCCGGCCGATTAACACAGCGACGGGATTGCCCGACGCATGGGCGGCAGCGCCCGCTTTTTTAATCGCATCAAGCAGTGCCATCATATCACCTTCAATTCTAATGTCATCGTATGCGCGTCCGCTTCAAGCTTGTGGGAGCATTCATCGACCAGAAAATACTGTCCAATATCCAGTTCCTCAATGACAATCGGAACATAGGAGCCTGCACGCACGCGTAAATCGCCAATCGCTTCAATGCTGAGGCTGCGCTGCTCCCGATTTTTCAGCTTCAGCAGCTGGTCCAGCAATTCATTGATTTGCGCGCTGTTCATTTGCTCGTCGGCTACCTGATAAAATTGCAGCAGGCCCCATTTGGCGATATTCGCGCTGTCCTGTCCAATGTAGACGTCGCGCTTCCCGGTTTCTTTATTGTTTTGCACGATTTTGATTTTATTGTACGATTCACTGTCTATCGAGCTTTTATAGCCAAAATCCGTCATCAAGCTCCAATCGCCAATGATAGATTCCGTCTTCATGTCCTCAATATTGCGTAGAGACAAAGCACCCGCTTCATCGAATAATACAAAATTGCCCTTATCATTAATTAGCGTATAGTCGAGCGCCTTGCACATAATATCCAGCAGCTTTTTGTTGTCCTCCACCATCGAAGGAATGACATACTCCGTCTCCGCCAGCGTTCCTATTTTCAAGCCCGTATCCTCCGCAATTTGCTTAATCATTTGGGTGGCGGTTTTGTTGCTGAACACATACGTATCGCTCATCAGCAAATAACGCAGCTGGTCATACGCCTTGATCGTGACACTCTCGTCCCTGCCGAAATTGTATTCAAACACATAGCCGTAAAATACGACCTTCCCATCCTTCGACAGCCGCACGACGTCGCCATTGTTAATCTCAAACGCTTGGTGCTGGTACGGAGCGCCCTTAATAAGGGTAAAATCCAAGCTCGATGCGGAGCCTATCCGCTTCGTTTTATACGTCAGGGAAGGCACGAGATTTGTCACATTCCACACTTTCCCATTCCGGTTATCGATCAAAATTTCCAGCATCTCATCACCCCGGCAGCTTCAGCACCCTACCGATTTGCAGCTTGCGCAGCTCAGAATCGGCGATGCCATTCAGCTTCTGTATTTCCTTCCAACGCGACTCATTTCCGAGCTGCTTTTTGGCTACCCCAATGAGCGTATCGCCGCTTACGAGCGTGTAGGTTTTTGGAGTTTCCTTGGTCAGGCGCCCTTTTGTATCGCGTTCTTTACCGCCGCTCTTCTCATGTTTTTTATTAACTTTGACGGGCCTTGCCTTGTAAAATACGTACTTTTTCAGCCCCAGACTATACTCAATATCGCCCGAACCAGCTGCTTCCCGCCATTCAAACTTCTCAATGCTGACGGCAAGATTCAGATCGAAGGAGGCACCTGTGAAAATAAAGCGGATCGGACGTTTCTTTTTCATCCAGTCCTGAATCAAGGTCAAATAAACATAAGGCTCGAGCAGCGTCTCGCTAGCGATAAACGAATAATTCGCTCCAGGCGCAGGAAAAAAGCTGTCGAAGGAAATCTCCGTCAGCTTCGGGCTTTGAATCACATTAATTTCGCCAAGACCGGACACGTCGTAAGACTTGCCGCTAGTTGCGTCGCTAATTTGCAGCTCAGCTGGATTAACCGGAAGCTGGAAGCCAATTTCCTGATTGTTGTAGCTGAGCCAAATACCGTACTCATGATGCTTGTTCGTAATCATTAAGCATACACCCCTTCCGCCGACGAAGCGATTTGCTCGTTCAAGGAACGCTCAATTCGGCTAATAATGGTGTCAATATCCGTGCCATTGTTGATATCGCCGGTCTGCACGCTCACGGTCGGCTGGAGCGATACGAAGTTTTGAATGTTTTTCATCTCCGCAAGCTCCCGCATCGTCTTGAGATCCTCGCTGGCGATGTCGACGGTGTCGTTAACTTTACCGACTTCATCGACTTTGTTGACGTTGGCGATGTTGCCTGCATTGCCGGCTCCCATGCCTGCAGTTCCTGCTCCAAGACCTGCTGCGCCTGCTCCGGCACCAGTGTTACCAGCTGCCATCGCTGTACTAGCCGGAGTCTCTAGCGTTGTTGGGGTTTCTACTGTTTTAGGTGCTGTAAATCCTCCACCTAAATCGGTACTAAAATTGTCCACAGTATTTGTCAGTTTATTAGCCCAACCTGCACCTTGTGAATATCCTTTATCATATGCGTCACCAGGACTCGAAGTAGCCATTTTAAAACCACCGAAACTCACATTCCCACTTGGTGCAGTAGGCTTCAACGAACTTATGGTTTTTGAATTAATTACCGGTATAAGCGGTATAGATACTCCGGGTATATTATTCAGTTTACTTATGAGAGAATTTATCTTTTCCCTCATAAAATCAATTCCGCTACCAAATTTATTAACAATGAAATTTACAACATTATAAAAGATATTTTGAATAGTGAAAGCTACCTTTGAAAAAATGTTATAGATGAATTGACCTACATCGACAAATGCATTCCACAACATAGCTATAAAGTTTTCTATTACTGCCCATAACCAATAAAATGCACCTACTATAGAGCCCACAACCTCCTCCATAGTTGTACCACTTAAAATGAAAGCAGCTATTAATATTCCCATCAATGCAATAATAATAAGCATTGGTATATTTATCATCAACCATCCTATAACCTGAGCCAAAAGAGGAGTTAGCATTGCCCATAATGCCCCTAACATCGCCCATAAACCTGTTAACATAGCAGGTATTAGTGTCAAGCCTATAATTAATAATGTCGCAGCAATAACAGGCCAAAATTGCGAGAAAATTGTTGCAACCCATAATGCAGCCTCACCCATAACAGTAAGTATGCTAGCTGCAAAATTCAAGCCAACATTCAACATATCGAAGAAGCCTTGAAGCTTTCCACTATCGAAGGCTTCAATAATCTTTGCAAACAATGGAGAGAGAATCGAAATTGCATCCATACCCGCACCAGCCAATGAGGTTTTCATGCTGTTTGCAATTGTGTCCAGTTGACTTTGAGGACTACTGTATACAACATCAAGCGCAGCTTGTCCAAGATGGGCATTTTCAAAGACTTGATTCAACTCTGTTAAAAAACCATCCATATCGCTATTGTTTATAAATTGTTGAGGATCAAAACCTTGTGCAGCCTCAGGAGCAATACCATATTGCCTAGTAAGCATTGTTGTATCACCATTCATGGCTGATTTTATGGCTTCACTCGACTTAGCAGTCCCCCCACCAGTAGGATCAAGTGCGGCAAGTTGAATAGCCATGGAAGTCATCTTTGTAAAT
Organism: Paenibacillus sp. JT22N15; assembly: GCF_059383755.1. NCBI lineage: Bacteria > Bacillati > Bacillota > Bacilli > Caryophanales > Paenibacillaceae > Paenibacillus > Paenibacillus sp. JT22N15. The sequence continues at coordinate 102,302 of NZ_JBXENV010000011.1, forward strand.
TGTTCAATATTCTCTGCCATTGGCAATAGAGTTAGAGTGCTTTTTATGACCTCGCTAGGATCAACACCTGCTTGAATGGATTGCTGCCTAACCTGATCAAAAATAGCTGTACCCTTTTCTGTACTACCAGTCCGTGCAATTAGCATGTCTTTTTGTTGTTGTTCCTTCAAGGCCCCATTGATAGATAATGCAGCAACTTCAGCGGCTACTTTTAGAAATTCTCTTCCGACAGCACTAGCAGCGCTCAACATAATATCTTCAATCGGGCGATTTTCTGTCTTTACTCCTTTTAAATTCTCTATAGCTTTTTTCCCCTGCTCACCAAAAGCAGAAAACAATTTACTTAACCCCGAAACACCCGAACTGCTGCTAGTAGCTGCCGTCGCATTAAAATTTATGAGCATCTCATTAAGCGTAGAAACCAAACGCTTCATCTCATTCATCGTCTTATTCAGCTTAGAAAACTCTGCGGCTGCAGCCGCCATTTGATTAGTAGATGCAGCGCTTGACTGTGCCATGAACATCAGGGTGCTTTTCAGCTGATCCATCATTTTAACGGCACTGGCAGCAGCACTGGTATTAAAATTTATCGTACTCGCCATCCTTCCACCTCCTTACAGAACAAAAGCGCCCTCTAATAGAGAAGCGCCGTCCCGCTAACTTTCATTATTTCTTCTTCATCTTGGCCCGCTGTTTTTTCTCGCTGTCGATGCGGACATCGATCATGGCGTAGATCGCCGCCCGCTCGCGGCGCGACATGCTCATCAGCTCATGGGGCAAAATGCGAAGCTCGTGGAGGGCGTAGTAAGCGTAATTCGCTTCACCGTCGCCCTCTTTAATTAGTTTTTTACTTCATCGGCCAGCTCATTCAGACTTTGATTGAAGCCGTTGATTTCCTGCACGCGCTGCACGAGCGATGCATATTCGCCCGGACGCAGCATTTTGCGGAGCAGATGCTCGGCACCCATCGTGCCGTACGATTTTTGCAGCTCGGCATCCTTCAAGCTCGGATATTGAATGCTGCTTACGACCAGCTTGGCCAAATATTCATCCGTATTCGTCTCAGGCACGAAGGTGCCATTTTTGCCTTTCACTTTGCGGGTTGCGGATTTGCGGCATTCTTCATTTTCCGCCTCCGTCATGCTGCGCAGCTCCCAGGCTACCGGATTGCCGTCTGCATCCTTGAATCGCTCGGACACGACGAATTTCTCCGTCGCCTCCGCAGCTGTATTTTGCGCAAAAAACAAGCTTAAGTCACTCATTTGCTACCTCCATGGATTGGGTTTATTTTATAATAAAGCTATTTTATACGCGTGCTGGCGCTTTGAAGCTTTCGGCAATATCGACGCCGTCGAAAGTGAACTCAAGCTCTTCCTCAAGCGCTTCGCTCTCCGTGTCGAGCTTGCCGATGATGACCTTATTCAGGTTGACGTTGTACAGCACAACCTCTTGGCGGCCGATCGTCGAAGTCGGATCTTCGTTGATGATGTGGACATCAAAGTTCGTATCAATACCCGTTTTCACGTAATCGAGCATCATTTGGCGAAATTTCGACGTCACATAATACACCGTCATGCTGCCGGTACCCGACCAGCCCGTCGCTTTATGCTGCAATGCGCGATGACCCAGCGTCTTAATTTCCGCTTTCGTCTTCTCCACGCTTGCTTCAAGCGTTTTAATATAGAACATTTCCTCGTTTTGGCCGTTGATTTTCGCATAAGCGCGTCCCTCTTGCCCCGAAATCGTATCTCCTGCATGCAAAAATGCCATATTACTTCACCGTCACTTTCATATATACTTTTTCAATGCTGTCAACCGGCTGGATGTAAACGTTGATGACGATGCTGTCGGAAGCCTCGCCCGCTTCAACCGTCAGGTCCGTTTGGGAATTAAAGTTTTGAATCGCATTGCCATCCTGGAGCAGCGTCAAATATTTCACGCATTCGCTGCGGAATAGGCTGCGACCATCCGGATTATTGTCGATTTTGCCAATGTATTGCGTCTCGAACAGTTTTTTCATGTCGGTCGCAATGCCGTCCAGCACGCGGATAACACGGTTTTTCGCAAAAGAAGGATTTTTGCCTGGGACATAGGTGACCAGAGAGTTAATATCCTGCTCAACGATGACACGGCCGCCGTTCGGCGTGAACAAAAATTCGCCCGCACGCAAAGCCTGCTCGATTTGCGAATTCGAATAACGAACGTCGACATCCACTGCACCTTCGTACACACTGTAAGTAAGCGATTGGCTCATACTTGCGCCGGAAGTAGCAGCTGCCACCCATACGGTTGCTTGCTCGGCATTCACTTCTGTGCCGTCTTCCAGCTTGACGCCATTTTTCACGCTAATGATACCTTCGTAATCCGATAGTGGAGCATTCGCCAGCACGACCTGAATTTTCTTGCCATCATTTTCGCGCAGTCTGCGGGCAAAAGCGGCGTAAACCGACTTCAGCGAGCTGTCGCCAGAAACAAGCGCCACCGCATTAAATTCCTGCAGCTCAACAGCTGCCAAATAATCCAGATGATTTTGATTCGTCACCGTGCCATTCGCACCGCCAGCAAGTACCGTACCAGCTGTCGCTACAAGCGCGCCAGTGCCGCTGAAATCAACGAAGCGATTGGATTCAAGGCCAGCAATCGCAGCAACCGTCTGCGAATCCACTTCTTCACCTGCCAAATAAGTGACAACGTCGAATTGATCTTCATCATCCACATTGCTTTGAACCGATACGGTAATCGCATTGCCGCGTGTACCGCCAAATTTAGCCGTTGCAACCAAACCGCCAATTGTTGCAGTCGCTTTCGTCCCTGCGTTCAAGCGGTAGAGCAGCAAAGTTTGTGCCCGTTTCAAAGCCTCACGAACGAGCAGCATTTCCGGTGCGGTTACATCATAACCGAGCACGCTGCGCAGATCGTCACCCGCTTTAATGGAAATCATCGTTTGCGGCGCACCCCAGTTTAGCGTCAGCGCCGTTGATACGATGCCCCGTTCCCCTACGTTTGCTGCCGATTGCGGCTCAGCCGCGAAATTAATGTATACCCCTGGTCTTGCCTTCGTTTGCGTTGTCCAAGTTCCTCCTGCCATGATCTACATGACCTCCTTTTGTGAATATGCTTGTAATTGCTGTTTGACCTGCTCATGGGAGTAAGTGCTGTGCTCGTCCAAAATGACATTCAGCACATCCTTCTCACCTGCGGAATACCGCGCTGCTGCCAGCAGCTTCTGCTTGCTGTGCTTTGCTTCCATCGTGCTTTGCCGATTTTCCTGATCGTTCACCGCTGCTTCCCTCCTGTTTCCTCCAAGCTAGCCTTGCGGCGCTGTCCCCGCCTCAATCGGCGATTACCGGCCTTGACGCTGCTGCTGTAAAGCTTCCTTCGTCTGGAGCTACATGTCCTCACCCCCTTTCATATTGAGATATTTAAATTACTTCGATTTATGAAAAGAGGATTTAAAATACCTAACAAGCGTCGTTTGTTGCCGTTGCTCATTTGGTGACAATATCATAATAACACGATTTTGGAGGCCGTTTCGGACACTCAGCGGACACTATACGGACATAAACCGGACAATCTCAGAAACCGCTTTTTGACGCCATCTGCGGAAGGTACGATCAACGATTCCAAGCTCCGATGCGACGAAGTCTGCTGGTTTTCCTTCAATATAACGGAGCCTCAGCAGCGTCGCATATTCAGGGAAGCAAGCCTCCAGCGCTTCCAGCGACTCATCGATCGTTTGCAGCTGGCGCTCCAAATCCTGCAGCTCGCTCAAACGTTCAATGACACCCTCATAACCTTCCGGCGCTGCACCTGCCCTTGCTTCAATAACTTTAGCGATTTTGCGGCTGAGCTCCTGTACGAGCTGCTCTTCATCGGCATTGCCCGGCTGGATTTGCTTTACTTCCCTAAGCTGCGCTTTCGTTCCAGCGGGGTACCTCGTCAAATGCGTATGTGCCAGCTTCTCTAATTGCTGCTCCTGCTTGTCCAAATACATATAGGAAGGAAGTCCGCGCAGCTGGCGATGAAGCTCCTGAAGCTTGTCATCCTCATATACGGTGCTAACCGTTAAACCGCTGCCTACCTTTTGCTTCTCAATCAGTTTTTTCCTGGCGACGAGACGCTTGTACGACTTTAATTGCTCAATTGTCATTTTTTCTACGTCCATTAAAATACCCTCTTTCTATTTAATTAAGTATTTTTATTACCCTATATTTCAAAAAAATAATAGCGAACCTGCGATATTGACAATACCATCGTTAAAAGGTAAAATATAAATATAGTATTAAAAATACGTTTTAGCCACTTAATTGGCTTATATACTCGCTTTCAAACGATTAACTTGCTATTTTCAGTAGCATTTGCGGAATCATTTCATAGCCGCTGTAACGACTGTGAATCTTATTATAATTGATATTTATAATACCGTCAAGTATTATAAATACCTTTTCAAGAGACGGAGGGTATTACCATGGCGATGGGAGCAAGGATCAAGCAATTGCGCACACAACGAGGGTTAACACAGCAGGAAATTGCCGAACAGCTTGGCATGGGACGCTCTAATTTTGGGCATATCGAGAATGATCGTGTCGTCCCGACCAGTGAGGATTTGCAGAAAATTGCAGACATTTTGCATACGACTGCCGACTATTTGCTCGGACGCCGCGATGCGTTTGCGGAGCATGTGCCAGACTGGGCAACCGCTAAAGACAAACGCGATTTCAAAAAAATGCTGGAGGAGGACGGAGAAGTCATGTTTGACGGCGTTCCGATGAGCCAAGGCGACCGCCAGCGTGTCATGGATGTGCTGACCGGACTATTCTGGGAAGCTAAGCAAATGAACAAACGTACCCCCAAACCAGATATCACGGACAAAACAACAGATCATGCCGAAGGGTAGGTGCTGCCATGGACAAACTAATACTGCGCCTTGTACGAAAATTCCAGACAAGAGATCCTTTTGTGATTGCAAACGGTTTGGGTATCCATATTCGTTACGCCGATCTGGGGCAAGAAACGCGAGGCTTTTATTATAAGAAGCTGCGCCGCCGGTTTATCGTCATACACGAGCGTCTGCCGGATGACTGGCAGCGTTTTGTTTGCGCGCATGAGCTGGGACATGACCGCCTGCATCCCGGCTTCAGCCGTTTTTGGTTGGACGAGCAGTCCTTTATCAATGTTGGAAAATATGAGCGCCAAGCGAATAAATTCGCCGTCCGCCTGCTGACCTCCGGCGACACGATTGGCCGCTCGGAATCCATTGGCGAGCTGCTGCAGCGTAACGGCGTGCCGAAGGAAATGGATAAGTTTTATTTTTAGCTGCGGCCCTGCCCATCAGAGGTGGAACAACAAAGAGCTCCAGAACGCCAATCGGCGGCCTGGAGCTCTTTATGCTGCAATCATTTTATAAATACTTCTCCAAAATCTTCACGAAAGCCGTTAACGTCGCCAAATCCGTCTCATCAAACCGCGAGAACTGCGGACTGTCAATGTCGAGAACACCAATAACCACTCCATCCCGCTTCAACGGAATGACAAGCTCGGAATTCGATGCGCTGTCGCAGGCAATATGGCCGGGAAATTGATGCACATCCGCTACCAATACCGCCTCGCCGCGGCTAACCGCCGTTCCACAGACGCCTCTGCCCACTTTGATGCGCGTACATGCCGGCTTGCCTTGGAAGGGTCCGAGCACAAGCTCCTCCCCATCCAGCAAATAAAAGCCGACCCAATTAATATCGCTCAAAAATTGCTGGAGCAGCGCCGAAGCATTGGCCAAATTAGCGAGCTGGCTGGGCTCATCTTCGATAAGCCCCTCCAATTGCTTCAGCAGCAGGCGTTCGTTCTCTTCCTTCGTTCCTGTATAAAGTTGTTCTGCAAACATCGCTTACTCCTGACTGATTTTGATCGCTTGCTCCAAATCATAAATAATATCGTCAATGCCTTCGGTGCCGACAGATAAACGAATGAGTCCTGGCGTAACGCCGGATGCAAGCTGGCTTTGCTCATCCAGCTGCTGGTGCGTCGTACTTGCCGGATGGATAATGAGCGACTTCGAATCGCCGACGTTAGCAAGATGTGAAAATAGTTCCACGCCATGAATCAGCTTTTTGCCTGCTTCTACGCCGCCTTTAATGCCGAAGCTGATAATCGCGCCTTGGCCCTTCGGCAAATATTTTTGCGCCAGCGCATGCGATGCGTGGCTTGCGAGACCTGGATAGCTTACCCATTCCACTGATTCGTGCTGTTCCAAATAATTGGCAACGGCAAGCGCATTAGAGCTGTGGCGTTCCATACGCAAATGCAGCGTTTCAAGACCTTGCAGCAGAAGGAACGAGTTGAATGGCGACAGCGAAGCTCCCATATCGCGAAGCAGTTGTACGCGAGCTTTAATAATATAAGCAATCGCACCAACAGCTTGCGTATATACAAGACCATGGTAGCTTGGGTCCGGCTCAGTCAGACCTGGGAATTTGTCATTTTGCGCCCAGTCGAATTTGCCTCCGTCTACAATAACGCCGCCAATGGATGTTCCATGACCGCCAATAAACTTCGTCGCCGAGTGTACAACGATGTCTGCTCCATGTTCAATTGGACGAAGCAAATACGGGCTTGGGAACGTATTGTCCACGATGAGCGGAATGCCATTCTCATGGGCAACCGCAGCAACAGCTTCAATATCGAGCACATCGCCACGTGGATTGCCGATCGTTTCCGCGAATACCGCCTTCGTATTGCTATTGATCGCTTTGCGGAAATTTTCCGGATCAGAGGAATCGACGAAATGCACTTTAATGCCGAGCTTCGGCAGGGTATGAGCGAACAGGTTGTACGTACCGCCGTACAGGCTGGACGAGGAAACAATTTCATCGCCTGCGGATGCAATGTTCAGAATGGAGTAAGTGATCGCCGCTGAACCGGATGCCACGCCAAGTGCGCCAACTCCGCCTTCAAGCTCAGTAATCCGCTTCTCGAACACATCAGTCGTTGGGTTCATAATACGTGTATAGATATTGCCAAATTCCTCAAGTCCAAACAATCTTGCCGCATGATCTGTATCTTTAAAGCCATAGGAAGTCGTCTGATAAATCGGTACCGCACGCGATTGTGTAGCGGGATCAATTTGCTGACCTGCGTGTACCGCTAAAGTTTCAGGTGAATATTGTCTTTCTTGCTTAGCCATTATAAAAAACCTCCCAGAACGTTAGTTTTTCCAAGCTTACGAATATAACACCCTGCGTCATCACTAATCCTACCATTAAAGTAGGAATTAAAAACGATTATAGCAGATCTATGCAAAATTATACAGTAGGGAGACAAGCTTTCATACAAAAAAATATTCCGCCAGTCCTTGACAGAACTGGCGGAATACAGATTAAGCAATCCAAATTCTACTCTTACTCAAACGCCTCAAATGGCGTCACAAACTCCGGCATGCCCTCGGCATAAGACGTATACTCGTACTGCTCGAAAGCGATGGCGATTCCCTCATGCTTTAAGTAGAAGGAACGATTCGATTTAATGCCATCGAACGGTGCAATTAGCGGCAGCTTGCGTTCTTTAATTTGCTTGTTGATCGAAGCATTAATAATGGATAAGTATTTCGAATTGTAATCGGCAGCTTCCTTCAACGTCAGCAGCTCGCCGTTATTGAGATCAAATGTATAAGGCACGCGGAAGGTCATCCCATGCGCTCCGCCCAGGTAGGAGTAATAATCCACATACAGGCTGAGGCGCCCCTGTTCATTATAGGTCACATTAAAAATGCCCTCGAAGGTCGCCTTGGGAAACGTTGTGCCCGGATTTTTCTTAATGTACGCTGCATTTGTGGCCGTTGCTTTCGTAAGATCCTTCTGACCCGCTGCCGCATAGGACTCCGCTTCCTGCTTCAGGAAGGTATTAATTTTCCCCTCAACCGCTTTATCCTTAAGGTCTTCGATGACCGGATAATTGACGAGCAGCGTTTGCTTATCGTTATTCTCCTGAATCGTGCCCAGAGCAACCGTTAGCTCATTTTCCTCAATCGTGTTAATAACTACGGTCTTGCTGCCTTTCTCATAGGAAATGCCATAGCCCATCCGCTCCAGCAAGAAGCGCAGCGGCACATAAGCCGAGCCTTTATAAATAAGGGCCGAATCGCCGTACGTCTTCTGACCATTAATTACATAGCTGCCATCCTCCGGATTCGCCGTTAGCTTGCGGCCTCTTCCATCGAGTGTAATCGTGCGGCTATTCACATTCCACGTAATATCCAGGCCCAGCTTCTCATTGAGCGAGCGAATGCCAATATAGGTGCTGCCGCCAATGTTAATCGTCGGGATGGAATATTTGTAGTCGTCAATGATAAACGGTTGCGGGACAACGCGATAAGTTTGCACAGCCGTTGCCGCTGCTGCCTTCTCTATGCCGGGAAAACCAAATGCGGCAGGAGATGCGCCTACTATAAGACTCGCAGCCAAAATCGAAGCCAGGGTACGTTTGTAGGTCATATTTTTAAAAGGATTCATATTCATCATTCATCTTCCTCTCCGTGAATTCATTATCATTGTAGACGCATATACCACCCTATAAGTTACAAACTGGCTAATAAAAATAGGGCTTAGGCGCGGAGCGACGAATCGCTCCGCTACTTGTTCCGGGCTACTTGTTCCGATTCACAATAACGAGCTTCATCTCCAGCATTTCTTCCACCGCATATTTAATGCCCTCGCGTCCTGTGCCGCTGAGCTTCACGCCGCCATAAGGCATTTGATCGACGCGAAACGTAGGAATATCGTTGATCAGCACGCCGCCCACATGCAGCGCATCCGCCGCATCAAGCGCTTTGCCAATATTTTGCGTGAAAATGCCTGCTTGCAGGCCGTAATCGGAGGCGTTCACCTGCTGAATGCCTTCCTCGATGCTGCTGATTTTATTGATCAGCACGATTGGCGCAAACACCTCCTTGCAGGAAACCTTCGCTTCCGCTGGCACATGAAGCAGCACGGTCGGCTGCATAACGCCTTGCTCGTCGACTCGGCCGCCAATAGCTAGCTCGGCGCCTAGCTGAACCGCTTCCTCCACCCAATCTATCGCCCGCTTCGTCGCGGTTTCCGAGATAAGCGAGGATACATCCGTATGCTCGCTCAGCGGATCACCTGTCCGCAGCGCTACAGCTAATGCGATAAACTTGCTGACAAAGGCTTCATACAGCTCGTCCACTACAAAAATCCGCTGCAAGGATATGCAAATTTGCCCTTGATACGAGTAGGCTCCGGTTACGCACCGTGCCGCGACAGCATCGACGTCACTGTCCTTGTCAATTATGACAGCGGAATTCGAGCCCAGCTCCAGCGTCACCCGCTTCAGTCCCGCCTGCTTGCGAATGCCTATACCGACCTCTGGGCTGCCGGTGAATGTAATCATCTTCACGCAGGCATCCTGCACCAGCTTCTCGCCAAGCAGCTTGCCGTCTCCACTAATAACATTGAGCGCTCCTGGCGGCAGGCCGGCCTCCTCGAACAGCTTGGCAATGAAATAAGCAGACAGCGGCGTCTGCGGAGCAGGCTTCAGCACGACGGTGTTGCCTGCCGCAAGCGCAGGTCCCACTTTATGGGCAACCAGATTCAGCGGAAAATTAAACGGCGTAATCGCGCCAATAACACCGAGCGGCTCGCGCAGCGTATAGGCAAGCCGTCCCTCGCCACCTGGAGCAGCATCAAGGGGCACCATCTCGCCATGAATCCGCTTCGCTTCTTCCGCCGCAAATTGATACGTTTGCACGGTCCGATCCACCTCGACGCGAGCTGTCCTGATCGGCTTTGCCGCCTCCATAGCTACTATGCGCGCTGCTTCTTCCTTGCGTTCCTGCAAGAGCGACGCCACCTTGGCCAAAATTTCCGCCCGGCGGTAGGCGGGCAGCTTCCGCATAACCGCTGCCGCTTCCAGCGCCGCCTCAATCGCTTGATCGGCCTGCTCGATTGTTGCGCTCGCAACCTCAGCAATTACCTCGCCTGAATAAGGCGAGCGTAATGAATCGTACTGCTGTGCAGCTGCTTCCTGACCATTTACATATAAGTTTTGCTTCATTGCAGCTCGTCCTTCCTCTCCCAAAAACATACCTGTTTAACTAGCCCTATGTAACTATTTATAACCATAATTCGGGCCATTGAAGCGAAATCCCTTCTAGCGTACCAGATTCAAGCCTCCTGTACATTCATATCCTTATACTTTCATATTGGCCGATGAAAAAGCTTATATTGAAAACAAGCGGGTGAGTCTATACAATGAGCAGGTACCAAATTTACTTCCCTTAAGGTGGCTATTGCAAATGTTCAACCGACTTCGTACCGTTAACAAAAATTATGCGCTGCAGCTCGCAGCTATTTTCATCGGCTTTATTGTGTTCGGCATTTCTGAAAATGTAAAAGGACCCGCGATTCCCCGGATCCAATACGATTTCGCCCTTGATGAGCAGCAGCTTGGCTCCTTGCTGTCGCTAAACGCGCTCGGCTATATGCTCGCCTGCTCTTTCACCGCTTTTCTGACACGCAAGTTCGGCGTCAAGCTGGTCACGCTGGTTGCATTCGGCTCGATGGTTCTCTCAGGCGTACTTATTTTCTTTTCCAAAAGCTATTCTTTCTTCGGAGCGTCCTATTTCCTCATGTATATTGGCAACGGCATGCTGGAAATTGCGCTAGCGGTCATCGGGGCGCGCATCTTCGTGCGCAATGTCGGAACGATGATGAATTTATCCCATTTTTTCTATGGGCTCAGCTCAACCGTTGCCCCGATGATCGCCTCGGGTCTCATTACAGTGAGCGTCTACGGCCATGTTCTCGATTGGCGCGGCATGTATCTTATTATGCTGTCGCTCTGTCTCATTCCGATGATACCGACGCTGCTGAGCAAATTTCCCGGCGATGATCCCGCAGATGGTCCGCGCTCCGGCTTTCGGGAGCTGATGCGTGATCCGGCATTGTGGCTGCTGGCGCTCATTCTCACCTTCGGCGTCGTCGCAGAGCTTGCGGTAGGCGGCTGGCTGGTCAATTTTCTGGAGAAGGCTTACGCTTGGAAAAATGTTTCCGCAGCCGGCATGCTGTCCGCCTTCTTCCTCTGCTTCGCTGGCGCACGGCTGCTGCTTGGCCCGCTTACGGACAAAATCGGCTTTAACTTGTCGCTGCTGCTCTTCGCCGGCGTCTCGTCGATCTGTACGTTTATCGCAGTCTGGGGCGGCGAATCGCTGGCGTTTCTATTCGCCGCTGCCGGCATTGGCATCGCCCCGATTTATCCGACCGTTATGGCCTTCATCGCCAAGCGCTATCCGCGCGGCAGCGAATCCGCCATTACCTTTACAGTCACGATCATGGGTATCGGCAGCGTTATTTTCAACTATTTGATAGGCGCAGTTACCCAGCTGGTGAAAAATAGTTACGGCGCCGAGACGCAAATCGGCTTGCTGCGCGGACTTCAAGCCGGCTACGGCTTCATCGGCCTCTGCCTGCTCTTATGCGCAATAACCGGCGTTTTCCTCTACCGTTATTTAGCGGCGCGCAAAGAGCTAATCTAGCAGCCTGTCCGCCTGCTTAAACCCTATTCAGCCTATTTAGCCGATTCTAATAAAACGGCCTGACCAATTCGCGGGGCGCAAGTCTGAGCTCCGTGAATCGTCAGGCCGTTTTTCCTGTTACCAGCTTGCTATTTTCCAAAAGGCGGGCTTTGGCTGATGCTGCTCATCGAGCACAAATGGCCAATTTTTCCTGCCTCTCACCGGAAAGTTATCCAGCCACGTATAATCGTCCGCCGCTCCCCAAAATGTTACCGATGTCAGTACCTCTTTATATTGCCTGAATAAACGAAAAACCTCCTCATATCGCTCTGCCTGCCGCTCCAGCATCTCCGCAGTCGGCTCGCGCAAGTCGGTGCGATGGTCCTCGAAAGCAAATACGGACATATCCAGCTCCGTCATTTGCAGCTTCAATCCAAGCTCCGCATAACGCTCAATCGCCGAGCGAATATCGTCCAGGCTTGGATCATGCACATTCCAATGCCCCTGAAGCCCGATGCCGTGAATCGGTACGCCCTGATCCAGCAGCGACCGTACGAGCCGAATGATTTTGTCGCGTTTTTCGGGGAAGCATTCGTTATAATCATTGTAAAAAAGCAGCGCGGATGGGTCAGCCTCATGGGCAAACTCAAATGCTTTAGCGATATAACCCTCGCCGATGATTCGCAAATAGCTCGAATCCCGCAGCCACACGCCGCTTTTATCCTCAATGGCTTCATTCACCACATCCCAGGCGTAAATTTGCCCCTTGTAGCGGCCTACGACTGCGGCAATATGCGCCTTCATCCGCGCAAGCAGCGTTTCACGGTTGGCAGAAGGCTCGCCATTCGCCCCGGCAAACAGCCAATCCGGCGTCTGATTATGCCAGACGAGCGTATGCCCGCGCAGCTTCATGCCATGCTCCTTTGCGAAGCTGGCGATTTCATCCGCCGCCTCGAAGGTATAGAGATGCTCCTGCGGATGCAGCAGCTCAAATTTCATTTCATTTTCTGCCGTCACACTGTTGAAATGGGCGGCCAGCACCTGCTGCTGCGTCTTAATCGTTCTTCGATTGACGGCAGCGCCAATATCAAAATAATCGCCGTATTGTGCAGCAAGCCCCGGAATTGCATTTTCCTCTTTTCTATCGCTCATATCCCATCCTCCTCCACTAGCCCTTCACACCGCCGACCGTCATGCCCTTCACAAAATATTTTTGCAAAAACGGATATACCATAATGATCGGTACGCTCGCTATAATCGTCATCGTAGCTCTAATCGAGGTAGGCGTGACAGACGTCACCCCGCTCTGGCCGGAAGCGAACTGGTCGGCTGCGGTCGATGAGGTGGCCGCCGTATTCGACGTCTGCAATATTTTCATCAGCTCATACTGCAGCGTACTCAGCTCAATTCGCGAGGAATTGTACAAAAATACGTCAAACCAGGAATTCCACTGTCCAACCGCCACGAACAGCGATACCGTTGCAAGCGCTGGTACAGTAAGGGGCAAAACGACGCGCATAAACGTCGTAAACTCGCCCGCTCCATCGATTTTCGCCGATTCCAGTATGCCGTCCGGCAGCCCTTCAATAAACGAACGTATAACGATCATATTAAATACGCCGATGATGCCGGGAATAATATAGACCCAGAACGAATTGATCAGGTGCAGCTCCTTAATTAATAGATAGCCGGGGATGAGGCCACCGCTGAAATACATGGTGAAGATAAAGGCGACCGTGACAAATTTGCGCAGCACAAAGCTTTGGCGGCTGACCGTATACGCCAGCATGGCGGTGCAGAACACCGACACTATAGTGCCCACGATCGTCCGCAGTGCCGAAATCGTCGTCGCATAATAAATGGAGGCCTCATTAAAAATGTATTTATAGTTGTCCAGCGTCCACAGCCTCGGCCATAAATAAATATTGCCGCGAATCGAATCATTCGCATCGTTAAACGACAGCGCGAACATATTGATAAAGGGATACAGCGTAACGATCATTAAGCCGATCATAAACACAATATTGCATAAATCGAACAGCTTATCCGGCCAATTATAAAATTTGCTCCGCGCCAAACGCCCTTCCTTCATAGCGATTCCTCCCTGCTTTTTTAAAATAGTCTGCTCTCGCCAAGCCGTTTCGCAATTCCGTTAGCAGACAAGAGGAAAATAAAGCTGACGGCGGTTTTGAATATGCCCGCGGCGGTCGCCAGCGAATAGTTGCCCATATCCATCCCGTATTTCAATACGAATATATCAAGGTTGTCCGAGTATTCGACCGTCATCCCATTGCCCAGCAAATATTGCGGCTCGAAGCCCGACTCCAAAATATGCCCTAAATTCATAATGAGCAAAATGACGATGACCGATTTCAGGCCCGGCAGCGTAATATATCCGATGCGCTGGAAGCGGTTTGCACCATCAATTTCAGCCGCTTCATATTGCGCGGGATCAATCGTTGTAATGGCCGCAAGATAAATAATCGTGTTCCACCCGACATTTTTCCACACTTCCGCCGATCCGATAATGCCCCAGAAATACTCGCCCTTGCCAAGCCATAGTATTGGCTGATCGATAATATGCAATTTGACGAGCAAAATATTAATAATGCCCTCCGGCGAAAGCGCCGAGGATACAATGCTGGCCGCAACGACCCACGATATAAAATGAGGCAAATAGCTGATCGTCTGCACGACCCGTTTGAACAAAATATGGCGCAGCTCATTGAGCAATATCGCCAGCGTTATCGCCGTTAGAAAGCCGAAAACCAAATTAATCGTACTCATGACGATTGTATTGCGCAGCACCTGATAAAACGTATCGTCCTGAAATAAAAACTTAAAGTTTTTCCAGCCTACCCATTCCTGGTCAAACAGCCCCTTAGCCGGGCGGAATTTCTGGAATGCGATCGTCCAGCCCCATAGCGGCACATATTTAAATAACACCAGCCATAGCAAAAAAGGGACGGACATCGCCACTAGAACCTTTTGCTGCAGCAGCTTTTTGAAAAAAAAGGGCAGGCGCGAGCGCCTAAGCGCTCGCCCCTCATCGGTTGAAATAGCTGGCTGTGTCTGCTTCTCCACCTGAAAATTCTCCTCTCTCTAACCGTCTACCAATTGCCTGCTACGCGCTCCTTGACGATATTCGTTATAAAGGACTCATAGCTTGCGGAATCCAGCTTGCCGAATTCAGCCGTATATTCGCTCCAGATGGAATCGAATTGCGCCGGATCAGCGAGCACGAGCTTAGGCAAATATTTTTTCGCGATATCGCTGCTCTTCTGTTCAAAAATCTGCTCCGGCGTGCCTTGGCCTTTATTAATGCTCCAAGCGGGGTACCACGGCCGTTCATCCGGCTTCGCAAACATTTCAGCAAACGTCTTGACGCCGTAGGCATCCAAGATCGCCTTATCCCCGTCCGTATAGCCTGCATAAGCGACCTCCGGCTGATTGCCTACCGCATAGGAGTTGCCATCCGCCAGCAGGGAGTTATTGCCGTAACGCGGCCAATTGTATTGGAAGTAGGACCAACCGAACTCGCGAGTGAACTCCGTGTCATTGCGCTCGCTGATTTGCTGTTCGTTCATAATAAAACGCCCGTTTGCATCGACGCTGTAATTTTGGTCTTTGATGCCCCATTGCACGAGAATTTGATTTTCTTCCTTGAGCATATTGTCAAAGTATTGGATAATGCGGACCGGGTCCTTCGCATTGACCGAAATGCCGATACCGCGGTTGTTAACGAAGGCAGGCGGATCGACATATTGATCCTTCGTATTTTGATCGAATACGATTGGAAGCGGCGTATAGCGTTTCTCGTCAATGCCCGCTTTTTTCAAATTGTTCGTTGCATCTCCAACCTGCCAGCCGTAGTTGAAATAACCAAGCACACGGCCGGAGGTCAGCTTCGCCAAATATTGATCCTTGTTTGCAGTGAACGATTCAGGGTCGAACAGCCCCTCGGCATTCACCTCATTCAGCTTCTGAATCCAGCGTTTCTCGTATTCGCTTGCTTGATAGGTTTTCGCTTCATGCGTATTCATATCAACGAGCACGCCGCCGTCGTTCGGATAACCGGCCAGATGCATCGAAGGGTTAGTAAGGGTAAAGAAGTTGTCAGCTACACCTGCAAAAATAACGAAGCCCACCGTATCCTTGCCATCCACTTGCGGATGCTTCTCCTGATACTGCTTGATCAGGTCAAAATATTCATCCAGCGTCTTAATTTTCGGATAGCCGAATTCCTTCAAGACCGAGCGCTGCATCCAAAATGCGCCTTGGCTAATGCCCGGGTCGCCAATGTAGCCTTGGTCCGCGGAAAAAGGAAGATGATAGATTTTGCCGTCAGCCTGCTTGAATTTATCCATATAAGGTCCATATACGCGCTTAATATTAGGGCCGTATTTCTCGATTAGATCATCCAGCGGAATGAAGGCGCCGGCGTCCATCAGCTTATCAATTTCGCCATCTGGCACGATCACATCAGGATAGTCGCCGCTGGCGATCATAACGCCGGATTTCGTTTTTACGTCACCGACGATAAACTCCATTTTGAAATCAACGCCAGTCTGCTTTTGCAGCTCCTTGCCGATGACCGTATCGCTTGCGAGTGTATCCTTGTTAGCGGCAAAGCCGTAATACGTGAAGGTGACGGGCTCCTGCTCGCCCACTGCTTCTGAGGAGGATGCCGGACTGCTTGACGCATTGCCAGCATTTCCAGCATTGCCTGAATTGCCGCTGTTGCTGCTGCTGCATCCGATCAATGCGACAGATAGCGTCGCTGCCAGTCCCATTGTCCAAAGCTTCTTTTTGACCATATTGGTATGACCCCTTTCAATCTATTGGTTTGTTTTTTTGTAAGCACTTTCATTGTAAAACGTGGAAAGAGGCTGCGTTACCCTAAAAACTTTAGCTTTTACTGTGAAAACTATAGGTCGGGGGAACATTGGGGCTGCGCTGCGCGAAAGGTTTGGGTTCCGATCGCCATTCCGCCTGAAATTTTTCAATTGGGACCGCTCAAGCGGTTAAATTTCAGGCGCAAAAGCGAACGCTATCGCTTCTCCACCCAAACCTTTCACATCCGCTTCACCCCTTGTTCACCCTCCCCTAGTCGGATGGACAAGAGGGCGGGGCGTCCCTGCTACGCGCCCTTATCCATTACCGGGAGGCGAAGCTCTATGGTGGTGCCGGAGCCGAATTCGCTGCGGAGGGTGAAATCGAAGGCGTCTTTATAGCAGAGCTTGAGCCGGGTGTATACATTTTTCATCCCTACGTTGTCGCCCATCGCCCCGTCCTCCTGCAAATATTGCATCAGCTCGCTCAGCTTGTCCTCCGGCATGCCCATACCATTGTCCGTTAGACGGAACAAAATCCGGCCATCCTCGTAACCAATATGCAGTCCAATGAGACCGATGCCCGGCGAGCTCTCAACGCCATGAATGCTGGCATTTTCGACAAAGGGAAGAAAGGTCATTTTAGGAATCGTATGCTCGTAGACCGCGTCCTCGACCGTCAATTGATATTGCAGCTTGTCGCCGAAACGGTATTTCTGAATATCCAGAAAACATTCAATCAGCTCCAGCTCCTCGCGAACCGATACCCAGCTGCGCTTCCATATAATCGACTTGCGGAATATTTTGGCCATCGAATGGATCGTCCGCGCCGTCTCCGTTTCCCCCTTCATTAAGCTGCGCATGCGGATCGTCTCCAGCGCGTTAAAAAGAAAATGCGGATTGATCTGGCTGTGAAGGGCATGAAGCTGCGCTTGCCGCTGGCGGATTTCCAAATCCTTTTTCTGAATATCCGCCATGTAGACGTCGTTGATTAAATTGTCAATCCGCATCGTCATTCGGTTGAATTCGCCCGTCAATTGCCCGATCTCATCGCGCGACTCTTCGAATGGAATCGTCTCGAAATGCTGGTTTTTCACCTTCTTCATATGCCTTAAAATGCGGACCAGTCTTACGTGGATAGATCGAGAAATGGCGGCAATAATCAAAGACGGAACGACAATGTTAATGCTCGCCAACAATAAAACAAAGGTGCCCGACTTGCGTACCTCCTGCAAAATAACCTTCTCGTCCATGACGCCATACAGCCGCCAGCCGTTTAAATAATTGTTGTTCGCATACGGCTTATTGAATGCAATCGACTTTTCCGGCATCGCCATCTGCTCAAGCCGCAGCGTCCCAGCCTCCCAGTCTGCCCCCGCCTCATTCGTATAATGAATGATCCCATCTGCATTGACGAAATACATGCTCCCTTCAAAACCGATGCCGGCAAACAGCTGCCTGAAGGTCGCCATATTCAAATCGCTTTTGATCAGGCTGTTGTATCTCCCGTCTCCGCTATTATTCAAACGCTGAATAAGGCTGATCGTATCTCCGCTATGAATGAGGACGGGATACGAAGCGCTCGTTTGCTTGAACTGGTTATACCAGTCGGCATCGAGAGCTGTATCGTCGAGCGGCAAAATCTGCCCCGAGGCAAGCACCGTCGGATTGTCTGTATAAATGACTGTCGAGCTAATCGTAGAATAGGCTTGCTCCGACTTCATAAACACGCTTTTCATATCCGTAAACGCTTCTACATATTCCAGCTTTGACGTGTACGTGTGATCCAAATGCCCATTCAGCAGCGGGTCGATATAATATAAATAGGAGATGCCCGCCGCCTCATCAATGACGGATCGCACCTCCCGCTGTAATTGCTCCAAAACCATGTCCGCATCGCGCGTCTTCTGGTTTTTGATGTTGTTTGTGGTCACGTTGTAGAAGATGACGTTCGTCAGTACGATCGGAATAAACACCGAGCATATGTACATAACAAGCAGCTTATCCCGCAATTTCAATTGATTTAATAGATGCATCCACCTGCCGCCTCCATCCGTTTAGGTTTTGTCAAACAGGCCGTTGCGATAGTCGGTTGGAGTAACCTTCTCCAGCTTTTCAAACTGGGTGACAAAATAGTCCGAATTCTGGAAGCCAACCATCTCTGCCACCTCATACATGCGCATATCGGTTTGCCGCAGCAGCTTCTTCGCTTCCCTGACCCGAATGCTGAGCAAATATTCGTTGAAATAGACGCCATAGGTTTTGCGGAACAGCTGCCCCAAATAAACGGAATTCATATAAAACTTGCCTGCCAGCCCCTTTAGGCTAATATTTTCGTTGTAATGAGCCTCAATGTATTTCTTAACCTTCTCGATGCCGCCTTTGGATTGGTCGCTGCGAAGCAAAGCGATGTAGGCAGCTGCCTCGTTCGTAAAAGAGAGAAACAGCTGCTTCAAATCGCATAAGCGTGTGCCCTGCTGCTGCCAATTCATCATAGCGGGAAGCTGCTTCAGCTGCTTTTCATCCCCATTCATTTTGCGAATAATATTAATGATTCCGATGAGGAAGCGGACCATCGCATTCGATACGGCATCGGGAGCAAAACGTTTCTCGCGAAACGCCTGAAACAGCAGGTCGATGTCAGCTTCATATTGCTCCGGTTTATTTTCCTCCACCTTCTCAATCACTCTGCTGTACAATGCTGCCTCCATATCAAAATAATACAGCGGCGTTCCCTGTACACGGCTCGCATGCACAATAACTTGGTCCGCTTCAGCAAATTTATAGGCCATCGCTTCATTCGCTCCGCGGTAGGACTCTTTAATATGCTGCAGCCGCTCAACTGGATTGCCTACATACAAAGTGACCGGATGCCCTAACTGATTTTCCAAGGTGCTGTGCAAGAGGCGAAAAATATAATGCCCATCGGAATCGTCCGCCAGCAAGCTGTTCATATGCAGCAGGCAGCCATACAGCCCCGTTTGCTGCTCATAGGTGAATATGGCTGGTGATTCGTGCTTTTTGTCCGTTGATTGGTTGGATTGGCTAAATTGGATATGGCGAATAGCCGCCTGGCAAGCGGCTGTGAAGGCTTTCGGCGTCGTATCAGTGGTGCCCGCCATGTGGACTCTCGATTCTATTGCCGTTTCTGATGCTGCTTCTGTTGCCTTGGGCGCCGTACCTGTATGCAGTTCAGCCAGCACATAAACATACGTGCCAACCTCCTCTAGCTCAAGGGCTGAACATAGCGTCTTCATATCCTCTTCTTTAAAGCTCCCCTTAATCAACGTTTCAAAAATCGAGTCGGCAGCCAGCTTATCGCCCGTCAAGCTCGCAATACGCTTAAGGGCGAGCGTTCCGGTCAGCTTCTTCAGCGTCGCCGTAAGCTCGCCCTCATCAATAGGCTTTAATATATAGTCATGAACCCCATAGCGCAGCGCCTGCTGGGCGTAATGAAAATCGTGAACGCCGCTTACAATAATGAAGGCCGGACATTCCTGTTCCTTTTCCGAAGCTGCACGAATCAATTCTAGGCCATCCAGCATCGGCATGCGAATGTCCGCCATCACGACATCCGGATTAAGCCGCTTCATCTGCTCCAGCGCATCCATGCCATTTTCAGCCTCGCCGCAAATTTTATAGCCCAAGGCTTCCCAGTCCATTAAATTCATCAGCCCTCTACGGACAAACATTTCATCATCCACCAGCAGCACCTTATACATTCGGCTTCCTCCCTTGTTCCTAGTGAAACTCTATAATTCGCAGATGTTGCTTCGGATTCCTTTATTATGCAAAAAAATAACTGAAAAAATGGCAGATACATTTCAGATACCGCTATAAATAAAGCGCTTACAATTTATTATAAGAGCGGGGCTTTTACTTTTTCACCCCACAATCCATGCAGTGCCCGATAAGACTTTTATCGTTCCTATGAAACCCAATGCTATCACCTTCTTTTCAAAAAAAGGTTGATTAACCAACAAAACCGAGTATAATACTTGGTATATAACTTGAGCGGGGAGATAACGGACATGACAGTAGAAGCGTACACTCAGATTTGGATCAATGACCATTTGGATTTAATCAATTATGCTATGCAAATCGGGGATCAGGAATGGCAAGCTGAGCTTGTAGCTGCTTTGCAGGAAATGAATGTGCCGAGCTATCCTTCGGAAGAGGTTGTTAAGGAGCAATTGTGGCGCCAGTATGATGAGGTGCTTCGACAAATGCTGGCCATTTATGAACAGCTGCGCAATAGCGCATTTAAAGATGATTTAAATATAGAGAAACAGCTGTGGAGCCTAAAGCTTAGAAGAGTTAATCTAGCAAAACAAATCAAGCAAGCCTAGCGATTAAACGGTTATTTGGGCTGAAAATAAAAAAGGCAAGCAGTTGTCTGCTATGCCGCTAACTTTTATAAGGACCGACCAGCGAGGCTTAGGCCATCATTTCCTTTTTGTCGCGCATCATAGCCATCATACCAGTCATCATTTCGTCGCACTCTTGCATCTTGGACATCATCATGTCGCTGTCCATCATTTCTTTGCTGTCCATGGAATCCATCATCATTTTCATACATTTCATCTTGCACATCATTTCTTCCATACACATCATCATCATCATGTTTGTCGTCATTATTTTCACCTCCACTTTCAAATTCATCATTTATTTTCCTCCCTAATCATAAACCAACTCCCACAAAATAACAAGCTTTTATAGTTGATTTCTAATTACATACTGTGTTATATTTGTATGTTACTATTCTCATTAGACTTATAGGGATTGTTTTAAAGGAGATAAATCATGCTAAAACCTGCACCTTTCGGCATCATCGGATTCGGCTGGAGAGCGGAAGCTTATTTGCGAATTGCCAAGCAATTGCCGCATTTATTTAAAATAATTGGTATTGTGGTTAGAGATTCTGCAAAATATGAGCATGCTGCTGATCAATGGGGCGTTACCCTTTATTCGACGCCGCAGGAGCTGGCCAAGCATTGTGAATTTCTTGTGGCAGCCGTCTCGAAAACTTCCATGCCCCACGTCCTGAAGGAAGCGGCGTTACTGGACATTCCACTGCTGGCCGAAACGCCTCCGGCTTTCAACGACGAAGGCTATCAGCTCGTTTCCTCGCTCATCCAATCCGGCGCCCGTATCCAAATCGCCGAGCAATACCTTTTGCAGCCGCATCATCAAGCCAGAACCGCTCTGATTCAATCGGGAAGCCTGGGAGAAGTACGCCACGTACAAGTATCGACGGCACATGGCTATCACGGCATCAGTTTAATTAGACAGTGGCTTTCCGTCACGGATTCCAGCTGCCAAATCGTTTCGCGACGTTTTGAACTCCCCATTCAAGAAGTGCCCCATCGAGGACGAGCCGCGCAAGACCGGCTGGAGACCGAGATTCAGGATATTTCCATTATTACTTTCGGAGATGGGAAAAGTGCCGTTCTTGATTTCGCACGCTCTCAATATTTTTCGCCAATACGACACAATCGCATACTAATACGCGGCTCTAAAGGGGAAATCCGGGATAATGAGGTAACCCGAGGATTAGGTGCCAATAGCTATGAAGACGTAACGATTAGAAGAATGCAAGACGGCTTGGAGGGCAGCCTTGCTCCGCTTTCGCTTCGGGAATTGCGGGCAGGATCAGAGTGCGTTTTTCGCAATCCGTACTACCCTGCCCAGCTATCCGATGAGGAAATTGCGATTGCCGAAGTTTTGACTCGCATGACGGCATATATAGCAAGCGGAGAAAGCTTTTATTCACTATCCGAGGCTTTAATCGATGTTCGTCTATCCCTGGCTATTGATGAGTCGATTGCTACCGGCCATGCGGTAAATGTGCTGTAGTTAGCTTGTTCACTTTCAGAAGCTAAATAGACACCGAATAAGGCACTCTGCCCTTAAATTGCACAACCTCTCGAATGTCATGGCTTTGCAGCAGCTCGATCGCTTCTGCGAAGCCTTGCTCTAAATGCCCCACCTGATGGGCATCTGAGCCAATGGACACCGCTCTGCCTCCTAAATCCACATACATGTCCAGAATATACGGATGCGGATGAATCCAGCCTTGGCGATAAAGTCCGGTTGTGTTCAGCTCCAGCACCTTTTGCTTTTCAATGATCAGCTTTAAAATATCGTACAAAATAGGCTTGCAAGCCGCTATATCTTGCTCCTCAACCGGATAGGTCGTATACCTCGCTACATAATCCAAATGGGCCACGATATCGAAATTGTCCATCTGGTCGACAGCCTCTCTTACATTCGTAAAATAATGCTTAAGCCTTTGCTGAATCGGCAGATCATGATAGGCTTTTTCGGAAAAATCGAGGGTGCCGTCGTTATGCGCCGAAAGCAGAATGACGTCAAACTGTTGCTGAGCCAAATAGTCGTTTATGACGTCTTTATAATCGCTCCGATAGCCGACCTCAATGCCTTTGCGAATTTCCATCTTATAACGCTGTGTCAGCTCTTCCGCTTCTTGCTTGTAGCTCTTCCAATCAATGAGAACATTCTGTTTGAAATATTTGCAATCATACTCTAAATGGTCTGTCGTTACGACAGCCGGCTTTCCCAGCGCAAGCGCATATCGCACTAGCTCCTCCAGCGTGGAGCTGGAGTCTGGCGAATAGGAGGAATGCACATGCTGATCGATTAAAAGATTAGGTATTGTCATCCTTTTCTCCTTCTCATTCTACTGAAACTGCAATAAATTGCGCCCTTCATCTGTCATATCGAACAAATGGATTTTATCCGGCCTTATATCAATCGAGACCGTCTCGCGCTCCTTTAACCGCTTCTCGTTATCGGTCAGCAGACGAATCATCATATCGGACTGTCCAGCCCTATCCGTCATTTTAACGAGCTGCCCGCTGCCTAAATGCTCAATCAGATCAATTTCGAGTTTAATTGATGTCTCACTTGGCTGCTCGGGAATGTACAGATCATGCGGACGTATGCCCAGCTTGACCGCCTTTCCTATGTGCTGCGCCTCCAGCCTGCGCGACTGAGGGATTTCCAGCTCGAACAGCTTCGTCTTAACCCACTGTCGGTCCTCTCTTTGCTCCACTATGCCCTCAATCAAATTCATAGGCGGATTGCCTAGAAAGCTTGCGACGAACAGGTTATACGGATGATTGAACAGCTCGCTTGGAGGGGCATATTGCTGAATTTTCCCGCCGTTAAGAATCGCTACCCGATCAGAGATGGCCAAAGCTTCCTCTTGGTCATGCGTGACAATAATAGTCGTTACTCCTAATTTACGTTGGATTTTTCGGATTTCATCCCGTACATCCAATTTCAATCGCGCATCCAAGTTGGACATTGGCTCATCCAGCAGCAAAATTTCCGGGTCCTTGGATAACGCGCGCGCCATGGCGACTCGCTGCTGCTGTCCGCCTGACAGCTGCGACGGCTTGCGATCAAGCAGATGATCGATTTGCAATATTTTACTCGTCTGCAAAGCACGCTCGTAGGCGTCCTTCTTGGCCATTTTTCGCTCGCGAAGCGGAAACGCAATATTGTCTCGAACCGTCAAATGAGGATACAGCGCATAGGATTGGAACACCATTCCAATATTTCGATCCTTCGGCTCCACATGATTGACTAGCTTATCCTTAAAATAAATTTCGCCGGAGGTTGGCTTGAGCAGCCCCGCCAGCATCATTAGCGTAGTCGTTTTTCCGCAGCCTGAAGGGCCCAGCAGCGCGACAAATTCGCCCTTTGCGATTTCGAGATTCAATCCGTCAACCGCACGGCCTCCGTTTTGCTTGCCATCATAGTTTTTCACAATATTTACAAGAGAGATCATACCTGCTTTGCTCCTCCCAAATTCACCTTCAGGAATATTTTCTGGGTAAAAATATAAAACACGATTAGCGGAATCGTATAAAACAAACCAATCGCAGTAATCAATCCATAGTTCATAATGACATTTTCCTTCGTTACGAGCCGCGACAGATAGCCAGCAAGCGTCAGCATATTGTCATCGAATATAAACAGCTTGAACAGAAACCATTCGCCGTAGGCTCCTAAAAAGGCAAAAACAGCAATTGCCCCGATGCCTGGCAATACGTAGGGAACGAGTACCTTCATGAGCGCTCGAAATCTTGAGCATCCATCTACCATCGCCGCCCATTCCAAATCCCACGGCACCTCATCGAAGAAACCTTTCATAATATACACCCTGCCTGGCAAGGAGCCCGTTATAGCAACGAGGATAACGCCTAAGTACGTATTTACTAGATCCATTTGAACCAATATGAAAAACGTAGCGATAATGAGCGTGATGCCCGGAAAGGAGCGCATAAGAAACAGAAACTTCATGGCGGCAAGCTTTCCTTTGAAATCGAGCCGAGAGAACGCATACGCAGCAGGTACAGCAATGCCGATTTCAATCAATACAATAAGAAACGAATAAACTAATGTATTTAGAACAATGGGCCAAATCGCTGGCAGACGGACGCCCGCATACTCGACAGGCTCCTTAACAAAATTGAAGTTTTCAAGCGAAAATTGGCCCGTCGTCCCATTAAAGGTGGCTGCAAGAAAATACCATACAATCATACCGATAATAGGCATCGTGAAGAGCAGCAGATACGTGTGCACGAGCAGCTTTTTTACAATCGTTGTCGACATATTTGCCTCCTAATCTTCAATCCGTGATGGCTTTATCATTTCATCAAAATCGAACAGCCTCAGCAGCCATAAGGTCAAAATAAGCGAGATCAGCACAACCAAAAGCGAAAGAGCAGCGCCGTAGCCATAATATTTTAAATGAAAGGCCTGCTGGTACGCATATAGAGATAACGTCGTCGTGTCTCGCATAGGTCCGCCATTCGTCAGCAGCAGGATGAAGAAATAGGAGGACACAAAGCCAATAAGATCGGATATCGTAATATACATTAACGGCCATTTTAAGGATGGAAGGATGATTTTAGTGATGACCGATTTTTCACTTGCTCCATCTACTTTCGCAGCCTTATACAAATCTTCAGGTATCGAGCTGATTGCAGCAGATAATAAAATCATGCCTCCTGAAGTTGTAGATACAATCGTAGCAATGATCACAATAGCCATAGCGATTTTCGTAAACCATGAGACGGGATCGCTGTCTGGCTGGAATAAGAGCAGAAATTTATTGATCAGCCCACCCTCCGTGGGATCAAATAAATATTTCCAGAAGGTTACATATACAACTGCAGGAATGATGCTCGGAATTAACCATAGGACACGATAAATGACTGCCGTCAATTTGCCCTTTAAGAAGTACTGGGTTGCGATCGATATAAACAAACCAAAAAACAAAGAGAACACGAGCGTAATCACGGCAAATATAACGGTATTCCATAAAATTTGCGGCATGCTGTAATCGGAAAATATGCGCTTGAAGTTATCGAAACCAACAAAGTTGATTTTCATGGATGCATTTAAATCAGTGAAGGACATAATAATGGTCGCAATAGCCGGAAGAATAAAAAAGACCAGCACCAGAAGAGCAAAGGGCATAATGAATAAATAGGGGTACACTTTCTTGTCAAAAGGTTTCTTGTAAGCTGTCTTGGCTGAAGTTACCGGGATCTCCATAATGAGATCTGCACCTGCTTCCTATAAGCAAAATAGATGGAAAGGTGCTCCTGTCATCAGAGCACCTTTCCTTGTATCATCGTTATTCTACAATGAGACTGTCCGCTGGCACGTTTTGCTTGACATCCTTTTGGAATAACTCAAAGGCCTGTGCGGCGGTTTGCCCTTTCGTCAGAATGGCATCAATGCCAAGCGTAAAGGATTTCATGTAGACCGCATAATCCATTTGGGCTGGGCGCGTTTTCGTAAATTCGATTAAATAAGCATGATCTTTGTAGAAGCTCATTTGCTGGAAGCGGGCATCCTCCTGCGCTGCTGCTGTTACAGGCAGCTTGCCGCTCTTAAGCGTATGATTAACCTGCAGGTCCGGATCCAGCACATGCTCAATCAATTTTTGAACATAAGGCATCTTCTCATCATCCACAGTAGGTCCCACATAGATCATCGCGGGGTTGCTGTAGGATACAGGTTTTCCTCCCTGCTCGACCGACGGAACCGGAATCCAGATTGCATTTTCCTTAAACCATGCTTCATAGCCAGCCAAGTCCTCTTCCATGCCAAGTTGTGTACGCATCACTTGATAAAATTCAGTACGGGCAAATTCAGCAAACAATTCGCCTTTAATGAACAGCTCGGCAGCCTTGTCCGTATCAATCTCAGCAATGCCCTCCGTAACTACGCCGCGCTGCTTCGCATCCTGCCAAAACTCATAAACCTTCTGCGTATTTTTCGACAGTACCATCTTGTTCTGTTCCGCACTATAATTGAAGTTGCCGAATGTATAATTCCAGCCTTCAAACCTTGTATCCTCAACGCCAAAGCCTACTTTAACCAGCTTTTGCTTAACAGCCGCATCTGCAAGATCCACAAGCTCACTGAATGTGAAGGTTCCAGCATCAACGCGAGCCTTCAGCTCATCGATTTGCGTCGTTGTCCAGCCTAAGCCTTCCAGCGCTTTGCGGCTAATGAATACGGGAGAAGCATCCATATCTTGAATGACGCCATAGTAATGGTCCTCGTATTTCATCATGTTGTTGTAGGACTCCGGCATATTTTTGAACACGTCTGAAGTTCCAACCCAGTCCACATCACGGATGAGTCCGGCGTTCAGCTGCCAGCCAATATCTACGCTGGAGTTAATAAATACATCTGCTACCTTATTCGCTTGTGCCTGCAAAATCAGCTCATCATCGCCAATACCAGGCCACCAATCTATTTTCACCTGCACGTTTTCCGGCTTCAATTGTTCATTCAAACGCTTTTCTGCTTCTACAAAATTGTCCTTCCGTGCTCCCCATGTGTTCTCGCGTACGGAAATCACGACCTCTTTCATTTTCGCCCCATTGCTGGAAGTCTCTGTACCGCTATTTGCAGCAGTGCCAGAGTTTGAGCCTGTCCCACATCCAGCTAACAATGCGGTACTAGCCATTACACTAACCAATCCAAGTGCAAGCCTCTTCATGCTTTTAAACCCTCCTCGTTATCCAGTTATCACTGGCTTAACTAAACTATAAAGGAGAATTGTAAAACCTGTGTCAATTACACATTAATAAATTGTTTTTTTATCCTTTTAATTGCAATGATGTTGTTTTCAAAATGATTGATCTGTTTTATTTGGTGAACACTTGCTCAAGTGCTTGATCCAAAATCGTGATTGCTTCTTCCATCTGTTGATCGGTTGTAATTAATGGTGGAACAAGCGTAATGACATTTCCTCCAGACACCTTGAAGCTTAGTCCACGGGACAAGCATTCATAGAGAACCTTTTCAGCACCTGCAACTTCCTTCTCTTTCGTCTCGCGATCAGATACAAGCTCAATTGCCGCCAGCATGCCCTTCACCCGCACATCGCCGATTACGGCATATTTCCTTTGCAGCTCCTGAAGCTGCAGCGTCAGCCACTGCTCCATCTTTTGCGCGTGCTCAAGCAGGTTTTCCTGTTCGATGTATTCAATGGTAGCCAAAGCTGCCGCACAGCCTACAGCGCTTTTCTCATGCGTATAATGTCCGAGTGAAATATCGCCGGCAATATCTAGATGCTTTCTCGCAATAATGCCTGCCATTGGAAAAATGCCGCCGCCTAAGCCTTTGCCAATAACAACGATATCCGGGACAATATCATAATGCTCGTGAACGAACATTTTGCCCGTACGGCCTAATGCCGTCGGTATTTCATCCAGGATGAGCAGCACCCCATAATCATCGCAAATTTGACGCAGCCGCTGCATATATGCAATGGTAGGAATCTGTACATCCGTGCTGCGAATCGGCTCTAAAATGACCGCACACACGTCATCTTCCCGCTCCAGCATATAGCTTAAGTAATCGAGATTTTTGGCAGCTGCAGCTTCTCCTTCTCCAAAGATCGAACGATAGCTGTTATAGGGCATCATATGCTCCGTTCCAGACATTAATGGTCCGATCCCGCTTCTGAATACAGCTTCGCCGCCAATCGATATCGCATCCAAGCTTGCGCCATGAAAGGAATCCCAGGTCGATATCGTTTTGTGCTTGCCAGTTGCCCTGCGGGCTAGCTTTAGCGCTATTCCAATTGCGCTAGTGCCGCCTGGCGTAAACAACACCTTGTTCAAATCTCCCGGCGCGAGCTGGGCCAGCTTCTGTGCCAGCTGAATAGCTACCTGGCTCGTATATCGGCGCGGCAGGAAAGGCAGCTGCTGCATCTGCTTCATGATGGCATTCATCACATACTCATTTTTGTAGCCGACCTGATGAACGCTGTTTCCATGAAAATCGATCACCTTGCGTCCATCCTGATCCTCAATGTAAATGCCCTCTGCATTTACGATGACATTTAAGCATGGCGTAGACATAGACTGATGAAGAAAAAGCTTGCTGTCCTGTTCGAGTACAGCAAGCGTCTCTTCGCTTAGATGCTCATCCTGCCAAGCTTGACGGGCATCCGTTCCATTGATATCTCCTTCTATGCGGCTATTGATGCGGTTTGGCATAAGGCAGCTCCTCCTTCATCAAACGTTCATTGATTTGCTCGATCATTGCTGGCAGCTGGGACATGTCCTCAATAACGGCATGGGCTCCTGCTTCCATATAGCTCTTGCTCACAGCAGCGATAATATGGCGTTCTTCCTCTGGCGAGAGCTGCTGCGCCTCTGCCTCCGTAAAGCCAAGCATGGAGCTGCCCTTCACAATGCCAATCGCCCATACGCCAGCACTATTCGCTTCTTGTATATCAGAAATCGTATCGCCAACCTTTACAACTTGCGCATGATGGCGCAGGCCAAGCTGCTTCATATTTTCATAGATCATATAGGGATAAGGTCTGCCTTTGTCCATAACAAGATCGGGCGTTACCCAATGATCAGGTTCGTAGCCGCATTCCTTAGCTGCTTTCGCCACGATGGACAGCATGGTGGACGTATAGCCTGTAGTCGCTCCAATTTTTAAACCTTGCTGTCTCAACTGCTGTATCGTCTCTACTACATATGGGTTTGGTTTTCCGTATTTCGATAGAATAGCCAGCAATCTAGGTTCGAATCGGTCATGAAGCTCATCAATATCCGCCTCCGTATAGCTGCGGCCAAATTTTGCTTGAAAAGCAGCTTCTATTCTCGGCATTTGCAGCAGCGATTGAATATGATCCCGCTTCAGCTGCCCCATAGGAACACGAACCTCTTCCACCGTAACTGGAATGCCTAGCTCCTCAAAAACATCCATAAGCACCTGCACGGGTGCAAAACAGCCGTAATCAATGGTCGTCCCGGCCCAATCTAAAATAACGCCTTCAATTTTCATAGTTGCCCTCTCCAACATAACGTAATATTTGCTCACTTAAATGCTCCATATCCTTTGCATGCACGTCCCCGATATTTCCGATTCGAAATACCTGGGCGTCTGTCAGTTTGCCAGGGTAGATAACAAGGCCAGCCAGCTTCAAAAAGCTATAAAAATGTTCAAATTCAAAAGGGATATGCGTCGGATACAAGAAGGTTGTAATAATGGGAGATTGCAGCTCTCTCGGCAAGTAAGCTGTAAAGCCAGCTAACGTCAGCCCTTCCACGACGATTTGCTGGTTGGTACAATATCTTGCATGGCGTGCTTCCACACCGCCTTCTTCAGCCAGCTCCTCTAGTGCCTGTGCAAATGCGTGTACGACATGCGTTGGTGAAGTAAAGCGCCATTTGCCGGAGTCGTTCTCCATCGTCTCCCACTGGTCATATAAATCGAGCGATAACGAGCGCGCTCTCCCTTTGCATTTCATAAGCTCCTCCCTTTTGCAAAGCATAAAGCTGAAGCCTGGAACACCTTGAATACATTTATTTGCGCTGCTAATGATAAAGTCGATTTGCAGCTCCTCTACCCCAATCGGAATGCCGCCAAAGCTGCTCATGGCATCGATGATTGCGATTCGTTTATATCGCTTAATGACCTCCATTACCGCCTCCAGCGGATTCAAAATGCCGGTCGTCGTCTCGCAATGGACCATAGCGACATGCGTAATCGATGTATCCTCAATTAGCTTCCTCTCAACGACTTGAGGATCTATCTGCACATTCGCCTCAAACTCAAGGGATTCATGTGGAATATGGAGCACCTTTGCTATATCCTCCATGCGCTTCCCGTAGGCGCCATTTTGCAAAATAAGCAGCTTGCCATCATTCGGGATGACCGAGCCAAGCGTCGCTTCAACCCCAAAGGTGCCGCTGCCCTGCATGAACAGAGCTGTATAGTGCTCCTGAGATGCGCGGCCAATCTCTAGCAGCTGCCGACGAATCTGCTGGACAATGGCTTTATAGTCATGATCCCACGTGCACCAATCCTTTAACATCGCCTCTTTGACCGTTAATGTTGTGGATAAGGGACCCGGCGTCAATAATACATATGGATTGCTCATAGCTCCTCCTATACTTGCCACTCGGATTTGGGATAGATAGGATTGCTCCATGCGACTTTTCCCCATGCATCTACACATTCCACTCGCACATATTGCTCATCATTTTGAATGAAATATTCCGCTTCGGTGATGTATTCGCCAGTTGGGTCCATTTCAGCCAAGCCATTGTGGGGAAAGGTAATAAAGCGAATACTCTGCACAGGAGAGCATTTGACCTTAAGCCTATCGTTCTCCATGCGAAGATCATAAATGGTCGGACCATTGGAGCTGTAATAACGACCTGCTTTCATCGCCTCAATAATCGCCTGCTGCTCTAATCGCTCGGTCTCTACGACAATCCAGCCGCCATAAAATTCGGATACTGCCATCTCCGTCGGACCACCATGGGCATCGTCTGCTGCAATGGCATTTACCTGCTTGCCACGTTTTAGGACATAATCCCAGTAGGATACGCCATAACCGACCGCCTCTTGAATTTCCGACTGGTGATTATAGATTTCAATCGCTGCATAACCCTCCAGCTGAAGCAAATCCTCTTCTCGATTTTTCGACCATTCTGGATGGTTCATAATGACGAGATTGCCTTTGCTTCTCATGTCGTCAATCAATTGCTGAATCGTATTCAGGCTCTCGTAATCGGGCTTCTCATGCACCTCATCATGCTGAAAGGGCTTCTCCGCCAGCAGCGAACGGTCCAATAGTCCATGCAGATGATACTGCTGGCCAGTCGTTTCACGATCCATCTCGCATGCCATTTCATAGCCGTCCAGCATAATAAAATCACCGGTGTCATACGCATCGCTGTGAAAATATATTTCATGGTCGCTTAAGCACATAAAATGATAGCCTTTTGAACGATAAGCCTCTCTCATTTGCTCTATCGTATATTCCCCGTCACTGCGAACGGAGTGCGCATGAATGTTACCTTTATACTTTTGCCGCTCAGCATCTAAAATAACAGCATCTCTCATCGCTATTCCCCCTCCGCCAAATCTGCCACAAAGATCGGATTAGACCACGCTATTCTGCCCTTCTCGTCCACACACTCAACCCGAATATATTGCATGCCCTGCTTAATCTTCATGCTTCCAGAGGACATCAGCTCGCCCGTCCCGCGTTCCACGAGAAAGGGTCCGCGCAGCGGAAATGCTTTAAACATCATATACTGGCAGGGCGAGCACTCCACATGGACAAACCCATCCTCCACACGATAATCAAAAATTTCGGGACCCGAACTGGAATAAAACTGTCCGTTCTTCAGGGCTGTAATAATCCCTTGCTGCGTAAGCTCCTCCGCCTCGACACATACCCAGCCTCCGCCATACTCAGAAATTTTGCTGCCCTGGTCATGCTCATGCGAGTCATCAGCAGCGATACCAAACACGCGCTTGCCATTTTGAAGCGCATGATCCCAGTAGGCCGCCCCATAAGAAGAGCTTGGTGTCCATTCTGTTGCATGATTATAGATTTCGACTGCAAAAAAACCGTCGTACTGCACCATATCCTCGAAGCGTGTCAAATGCCATTCGGGGTGATTGAAAATAACGAGATTGCCATGCGCCTTCATTTCATCAATCAGCTTCTGTGGGGATTGCGGCCCCTCCCAAGGAATGGGAACCTCGAATGCTTGCAAATGATGAAATCTCTCTTTCTCCGGTCGCATCGTCGGATCATCCAGCACGCCAAAGTGGTAACCTGGGTCTTCGTCCGGCACTAAATTCAAGCCGCCTCTTTCCATGCCTGGCAGCACGATGAAGGATTCAGTGTCATAATCAGCCGTTCGAGCGTAGACATCATGATCGGTTATGCTGATGAAGTCATAGCCTTTAGCCTTGAAAGCAGCCACAACATCCGCCGCCTCCTGCGATCCATCTGACCATGTCGTATGCGTATGCAAATTCCCCTTGTACTTTCTTTTGCTTTTGTCTAAATACACGGCGTCCTTCATCGTCATCACTCCTGTTTTCCTAGTTATCCATTCGCTTAGCAAATAATTGCTTTTTATTGCTTTTATTTTTATTTATGTTGTTTTAAACATTCTACTGCGAAAAAATGACCAATACAATGCGATTCGAAAGATTTAACATAGGGATTACAATTTTGACACAACAACAAACAACATCAAAAAAAGCCAGCAGAGAAGTTGCGCTTCTCTGCTGGCTTTTACGACGGATTGGACCATCTGGTTGGACCATCTAATTCGATCATTTCATTCGATCGTTTGATGCAAACCTTATACTTTACTCATCCTTTACTCATGCTTTTCTTCTGCTTTGCTATTCAGTTGGCATCATCCATCTCGTATTCTTCTCTTCCAGCTGCGTCTTCCACTCGGTCGGGGGCTCCAGTTCCGAAATCACGATATCGACATTTTCAAAATCGCATATTTTCACCATGGACCGCTTGTTCCATTTCGATGAATCCGCCAAAATGATCGATGTTTCCGACTGCTGAATCCATTTGCGGGTCAACGTTGCCTTCTCATAATCATAGCTCGTAAATCCGTGCTCGATCGATAAGGCATCTACGGTTACAAATGCTTTATTCACAAAAATATCCGACATATTAGCTTCCGTAATAGCGCCCGTGACACGGGAATGCTTCACATTCACCTCGCCGCCAAGCATAATAATCCGGCCATCGAATTGCTCTCTTTTTTTGAGCTCAATCAAGGCCATCATGGCAGATATCGAGCTCGTTAGTACGGTAACCTGCTGCTTTTGGGATAGAAACGGGATAATCTGCAGCGGTGTTGTGCCTTCATCTATAAAGATCACGTCATAATCGTCGATTAGTGAAAAAGCAAGATAGCCAATTTTCTCCTTCGCCTCTTGATTAATGCAGGCTCTTTCAAACAATGTAGGCTCTATTTCTACCTTCAGCTTGATTGCGCCTCCATACACCTTCTTAAGCTTATTTTCCTTCTCCAGCTCATCGAGATCTCTGCGAATCGTTTCTGTTGTAACCTCAAACATACGCGCCAGGTCGCCCGCAATGACCTTTCCATGCTCATTCAGCAAGTTCATAATGCTTAGCTTTCTTTCTTCGCCTGCGAGAGACATCACAAACCCTCCATTCTACTTCGTTACTATTCTCACGCACCCAGAACCCTACAAAGATGCCGCCGCTGCTGGCGCTTCCGGGCTAGGCCCAGCTAAATTCCGCATCCATTTCTGGGAACGATAACGTTTATACCCGATCAAAGCTTTGCTAATCTCTTCACATAAAAATAAAGCATACACCCATTCAAGCGGCAGATGGAGCACGTACACGCCAACAAATACTGCTGGCAAGGCAATGGCCCATGTTGTAATTAAAATCATGTTCATCGTAAACAAATTATCTCCGCCTGCTCTAAACATACCGACAATCCAAACATTATTCAAGAAAAATGCTGTCATTGCCAGTGCTTGCAGCAGAAGCACATTCCCTAATGATGCATGAACCTCCGCGCTTAAGTGAGGAAAAATCAAGGCTGCAAACGGCGAAACCATAATAATGACAACACTTATGATTATACCAGCAATGACCGAAATGCGAGTAAATCTGCGCGCATAATCCATCGCCTGCTCCGGCTCATCCTGTCCCAGCTTTTGTCCAATCATGACCTTTGCTGCATAAGCAAATCCGTGAATCCCCATCATAAAATAGCCCTGCAGCGTATTCCCCAGCTGAAAGGTAGTCAATGCCGCGATGCCCAATGCTCCAAAAGCTACGGCATACAGCATATTGCCAATCGACCACATTCCTTCGTGGAACACGAGCGGCGTGATCGTTTTCAATACCTGTTTGCGCAGCAGCAGAGGCAAGCTAAATAGCTCGCGGACGCGAATGTTTACATAATAGGATTTACTATAAATGAAGACGAGCAAAACCAGCAGGCTCGCACCCGAAGCGATTAACGTTCCCCATGCAGCTCCTGCAACACCAAGCTCGGGCAAGCCCAGCCTGCCGTAAATCAGCCCATAGTCCAGTGTAATATTGACGGCCATCGCACATAGACCGACATACAAAGTGATCTTAACCTTCCCTATAGAACCAAGCGCCTGGGCATAAGCATCTCTAATCGCACTGATTAGGAAAACACACGCCATAATCGTCACGTATTGAATGCCAAGCGGCATGAGTTCAGCGTCCTTAATAAATAAAGAGAGGATCGGCCCCTTCCAAATCGACACAGCAGCAAATGCCAGAAGACTGATGCCGATACCCGTCAGCAGCATAAAACCGAATGTCGCACGCAAAAGCATATACTGCTGTTTTCCATAGTACTGGGTCATATAAGCGGTCATTCCATAAACGGCGGTAAGAATCATTGATAAAATGAAGCTGATTCTGCCTGCTGCGGCAGTAATCGCGACTGCTCCATCTCCCAAGCTGGTTACCATTAGCATATTAACGAGCGAGAATGAATTAGCAACTAGCATTTGCAGCACAGATGGAACGACTAATCCTTTCATCTCGCGAGTAAATTCAGACTTTCCGATCGTACGCTTCCCCAAGCCTATCCCTCATCCACATTCAAATTGTACGATATCTTGCATGTTTTTCACTTCGTTTCGATTAAAACGACGTAGCTTTCGTGTTGTTTTAATTGCTTTTTTGTTGCCTCATTTATCATACCTATTGTTTGTTGATTAATCAATGCAAGATCGCAAGAGAAATGAGGATTTACAAATACTTTAGTTTTTATCGTTAAAAGCTGACCAATTAAATAAAAAAGCCCACCTCCTTGGAATAGGAAGTAGGCTGAATGACTGGTTCACAAAACGGCTCAGACGTGACCGACCATAAAGCGACTGTTTATGGGAGGTGATGCCTTGTGACAGTATTTGAAGCACTCATGATCATGCTTACTTTTGGTTTGCTTATCGTAGCGCTACTGTCCGAGAAACGAAAATAGACCGCCCCCTGGTCAAGGAATGCGGTCTATTTCGATCGTAACACCTGATTAAAGCCTACTGCCCTTAAAAGCAGCTGTTGCATGGGGAGTCGTGTTAGCGCACGGCTCCTTTCTGCATTATATGCTTCTGTTGCTTATAATATAACACTGTCGAGTGGATAAGTAAATTATCCACTTTACTTTTTATTCCACCATGTACGATTACCTCAAACTATATAAAAAGCACCTTAGAGTCTACTGAAATATTCCAGTGAACTCTAAGGTATACTAACAAAACGATGTGAGTTTTTTGTGTATTTTAGGTCTTATCATAGGTTTTCTATCCGAATCCCCTTAAAAATCAGCCCTATATTTCCAAGTCAATATCATGTGTTTACGCTCACACAATCGATTCAGTGCATCAAACGAAAAAAAATGATATTATGTATGATGTATGATGGATAAAGGAATTTGCCATAGCTTTTTTTATATATTGCAACAAGAGGAGATACTATGAGTAACGAACATAATTTTTGGCTTGACTTACCGAAGCCATTTTTCATATTAGCACCAATGGAAGATGTCACAGATGTTGTATTTCGTCACGTCGTTAGTGAAGCTGCAAAGCCCGACGTATTTTTCACGGAATTCACAAATACAGAAAGTTATTGTCACCCTCTAGGAAAAGACAGTGTACGTGGCCGGTTAACGTTCACAGAAGATGAACAACCGATTGTCGCTCATATTTGGGGCAATAAACCAGAATTTTTTGAACAGATGAGTATGGATATGAAAAAACTCGGTTTTCGTGGTATCGATTTAAACATGGGATGCCCTGTACAAAACGTTGCTTCCAATGGAAAAGGTGCTGGATTAATACAACATCCTGAAGTTGCAGCAGAAATTATTCAAGCCGCAAAAGCAGGTGGATTGCCGGTTAGCGTTAAAACAAGATTAGGTTACCATAACATTGACGAGTGGCGCGATTGGTTAGGACATATTTTGAAACAAGATATTGCGAATCTTTCCATTCACCTTCGTACAAAAAAAGAGATGAGTAAAGTAGCTGCACACTGGGAGCTAATCCCTGAAATAAAAAAATTACGCGATGAAATTGCTCCACATACGTTGTTAACGATTAATGGAGATATTCCTGACCGCGCAACAGGATTAAAATTAGTAGAACAATACGGCGTTGATGGCGTCATGATTGGACGCGGCATTTTCACCAATCCATTCGCTTTTGAAAAAGAGCCTAAAGAACATAGCGCAAAGGATTTTCTCCATTTGCTTCTTTTACAGTTGGATCTTCACGATAAATATTCGAAAGAAATTCTGCCACGTTCATTTAAACCGCTTCTTCGCTTTTTCAAAATCTATGTTCGCGGATTTAGAGGCGCAGGCGAACTAAGAAACCAGTTAATGGATACAACGTCAACAGATGAAGTACGTCATTTAGTAAAAGCGGTTTTAGAGCAAGAATTAGATTGATTTTGCGAAATCAAAGAGACCTTTCAAGAGTTCAATGAACTCTTGAAAGGTCTCTCATTTTTGCATGATGTGGTCAAACGGTGTTTCCGTTTAAGGAAACTTTTGATGCTGCAGACTTCTCAGCCTGATTACCGCATGGAGCGCTTTTCTGCTCCATCGGCGATGAAATCTACCGCTTAAGCGCGGTCGCTCATCATCGAATTACTTCGATAATGATTTCATCACATCATGCCGCCCATTCCACCCATGCCGCCCATGTCAGGCATGCCGCCGCCAGCACCTTTTGGTTCTGGCTTGTCAGCAACAACCGCTTCAGTTGTCAGGAACATAGCTGCAACGGAAGCTGCGTTTTGCAGCGCGGAGCGTGTAACTTTAGCAGGGTCAACGATACCTGCTTCGAACATGTTAACCCATGTTCCAGTAGCAGCGTTGTAGCCTACGCCGATTTCTTCATTTTTCAAGCGCTCAACGATAACCGAACCTTCTTGACCAGCGTTCGCAGCAATTGTGCGAAGCGGCTCTTCAAGGGAACGAAGAACGATGTTAACGCCTGTTTGCTCGTCGCCTTCTGCATTAACAGCAGCAACAGCTTTATATACGTTAATTAGAGCAGTACCACCACCGGATACGATACCTTCTTCAACCGCTGCGCGAGTCGAGTTCAGGGCATCTTCGATGCGGAGCTTGCGCTCTTTCAATTCTGTTTCAGTAGCAGCGCCGACTTTGATGACTGCTACGCCGCCGGACAATTTAGCCAGACGCTCTTGCAGCTTCTCACGGTCGAAGTCGGAAGTTGTTTCTTCCAGCTGCGTACGGATTTGGCTTACACGAGCCGCGATGTCAGAAGCGTCGCCGCTGCCGTCAACCACGATTGTGTTTTCTTTTGTTACGCGTACTTGACGAGCGGAACCCAGTTGCTCAACCGTAGTCGATTTCAGCTCAAGGCCCAGTTCCTCAGTGATCACTTGACCACCAGTCAGAGCAGCGATATCTTGCAGCATCGCTTTACGACGGTCGCCGAAGCCTGGTGCTTTAACAGCTACGCAAGTGAATGTGCCGCGCAGTTTGTTCACAACCAGAGTTGCGTTCGCTTCGCCTTCAACATCTTCTGCAATGATCAGAAGCTGTTTGCCGGATTGAACGACTTTCTCAAGCACAGGAAGAATTTCCTGAATGTTTGTAATTTTTTTGTCAGTGATCAGGATATACGGGTTATCCAGAACAGCTTCCATTTTGTCCGTGTCAGTAACCATGTAGTGGGAGATGTATCCACGGTCGAATTGCATACCTTCAACCACTTCAAGCTCCGTTACAAAGCCTTTCGACTCTTCAACGGTAATAACGCCGTCGTTGCCCACTTTTTCCATAGCTTCTGCAATCAGTTGGCCAACTTCATCGTCAGCGGAAGAAATAGCCGCAACTTGGGCGATGGATTGTTTGCCTTCGATTGGTTTAGCGATGTTTTGCAGCTCTTCAACTGCAGCTTTAACCGCTTTTTCAATACCTTTGCGGATAACCATTGGGTTAGCGCCAGCTGTTACGTTTTTCAGACCTTCGCGAATCATCGCTTGAGCCAAAACAGTAGCTGTAGTTGTACCGTCACCGGCAACATCATTTGTTTTTGTTGCTACTTCTTTAACAAGCTGTGCACCCATGTTCTCGAATGCATCTTCCAGCTCGATTTCTTTCGCGATGGATACACCATCGTTCGTGATCAACGGGCTGCCGAATTTCTTCTCCAGCACGACGTTGCGGCCTTTAGGTCCGAGTGTAACTTTTACAGCATTTGCAAGTGCATCAACACCACGCAGCATTGCGCGGCGAGCGTCTTCGCTAAATTTAATATCCTTTGCCATTATCATTTACCTCCCGAAAATATATTCATATAAGTATGCTTAACGGCCTGCGCCGTTTCGTTTAAGTCCAGTCAAGCTGTATGTGAGCAGCCTATTCAAAGATCGCGTGAATGTCGCTTTCTTTCATAATCAAATACTCTTTGCCGTCGTATTTAACTTCTGTTCCCGCATATTTGGAGAAAAGGACGCGATCGCCTTCTTTAACTTCA
The DNA here is from genome assembly GCF_059383755.1 of Paenibacillus sp. JT22N15. NCBI lineage: Bacteria > Bacillati > Bacillota > Bacilli > Caryophanales > Paenibacillaceae > Paenibacillus > Paenibacillus sp. JT22N15. Next base: position 141,557 of record NZ_JBXENV010000011.1, read on the forward strand.
AGCGCTACGCGAACTCCGTCTTTCAGCGCGCCGCTGCCAACAGCCACCACTTTACCTTCTTGCGGTTTTTCCTTAGCCGAATCTGGCAAAACGATACCGCTTGCAGTCGTTTCTTCTTTCGCGATCGCTTCTACTAATACACGTTCACCCAAAGGTCTGATCATTGAAAATAGCCTCCTTTAAAAATTTGTCGCTTATTTTTGTTAGCACTCATGAGCATGAAGTGCTAACAATCATGTTTATCATACTTTTTTTCGTTATTAATTTCAAGTGCTTGAGGACGATTTTTGCAGGAAATTTACATACCACTGGAAAAAGACCGCTTTATGAGACCGTCTGCTTTAACTCATGCAGCGCTAGCAAAGCCCCTCATCCATTGTTACCGAGCTTATGCCAAGGTAAACGATCTTCTGTAAAAGTTTGAGGCGCGGCTGAAGCTTCGCATTTATAAAGTGCGCAGGCCACAGATAGCTGCAAAAATAAGAGAAAGCGCACCTGTACGAAAATGGCTGCGCCTCTTCACTTACTCTCGCTGCTGGTAGCTGGTAATCATACTCTTGCTCATAATCTTGTTCATAATCTCGCTGCCTATTATGACTGCTACCCCTTCAGTGCATGATCAATTGAAAAAAAGGACCCTGACCATGCTTTGCGCGCTGTCCAATCCTCAGGCTCGCCGCTCCAAAAGGGATGCTCCGCGGCAAGGCCAAGCGGGAGAAACACAGCCGCGCATAAATACAGGCTTCCTGTGGAAATATAATGCTCGCCAATGTCTGGCTGGCTTCCACAAAAGCCGATGGTCAGCCAGCCGTCCTCTGTAAATGTGCCGGGAACAGACAAGCTGCGGCGGATAACCGCTGTTAATGCGCAGCGCGCCTGCGCCGGAGTTACGCTGCTTGGCAGCTCGCCAAGCAGCGCACTTTGCGCCAAGCTTTGCATGGCGCCGCAGCGGTAAGCAAGCGAGCGGCCCAGCGGCGGAAATGTGCCCTCCGGCGAAATGAGCCGCTCCTGCACCTCCGCCCAGCGCTTCGCTCTCTCCGTGATGCTCGCCTGCATTGCATCCCAATCTTCATAGCAGCCTTGAACGGCTGCTACGATGTCAACGAGCATAGGCTGGATTACAAAGCTGTTGTAATAGTCGAAGTGGAACGACGGGCCATCTCCGTACGCTCCGTCTCCGACATACCATTGCTCATGCTGCTTAAGGGCATAATCAATGCGCATCGGGTCCCAGTCGCTTTCTCCCATGCGGTACAAGGCCGCTTCAATAATCGCGGAGAAAAGCAGCCAGTTCATGGCGAATGGCTTGCGCGAACGGGTTAGTTTGAAAGCTTGGACAACGTGCTTCTGCACCTTGGCATCCAGCTTGTCCCAAAGCTCCGTCGGCGCACGCAAAATCGCCTGCGCCAGAAACGCCGTATCAACGATCGGCTGAAAGCCTTCTGCAAAATTCATATAATCCGGTGACTGCGGATCACAGCCAGCAGCAATCGCAGCCCGTGACAGCTCCGCATATTGCTGGCGCAGCCGCTCTTCCGCTTCGTCTGCCCCGCCTCTGCTTTCAAGCCAGGGCGCTATTCCACATAATAGGCGGCCTAGCGCCTCCAGATGGGTCACATCAGAGCGATCCTGTCCCGCAGCAGATTGCACGGGCATCGTTTTTTTCAACTCACGAGCCGCAAGCAGGCGCAGCACAGGCTCAGCAACCCGGCATAGCTCGCTCACCCAATACTCGCGTTCCTCCAGTAACCGTACTCTCTCGCCTGAATCTGTACCTTTTTCCCCAATCAATGGCCGTTCGCCCCTTTCTGTTCCCTATCTATGCAAATTGGATAACGATCAGATGACACTTGATGTTCGCCTTACGACCAGAAGCTATCGTAGCCTCGCAGCTTGGACAAGCCCTCCGTAAAGAAATAATCGCCGTAGATGAGCGGGACGTCGAGATTTTTGCGTTCCGGGTAGTGGCTCGTGCCATGCAAAACCAGCCCTTCCTCCTGTGCATCGTCCGCCCATGCGCCATAGTTCTCGTACAGCGATTTCAAAATCCGCTCGCCCGCTCGGCGATACAACTCACGCTCGACCTCTGGCACTACATCCGCAATTGCCAGCAAACCGCAGGCCGCGCAAGCGCCCGCCGATGAATCGCGGTATGTCTCCACGCCATCCGGTAACCGGAAATCCCAATGCGGTACGGAATCCTCTGGCAAATTCGCCAGGAAAAAATGAGCCGTGCGCTTCGCCGCATCCAAATACCGCTGCTCGCCGCTATGGGCGTAACTGAGTGCCATGCCGTAAATCGCCCAGGACGCGCCGCGCGACCATGCCGATTCGGCCGCAAATCCTTGCCCGCCATGCTTTGCAGCTACTTCGCCACTTTGCGGATCAAACTCTACGATATGATAAACCGAGCCATCCGGCCGAATAAAATGCTCCAGCACCGTATCGGCATGCGCCATCGCCAAATGCTTGTAGCGCGGGTCCTCCGTCGTGCGCGAAGCCCAATAGAGCAGCGGCAAATTCATCATGCAGTCGATAATAGCCAGCCCGTCATTGCGCTCGCCTTCCCGCCAAGGGTTCCATGCCCGAATATAGCGCCCTTGAATATTGAAGCGGCCGCATAGCAGGTTTGCTGCAAGCAGCGCCCGCCGCCGGGAATCTTCCTCCCCAAGCAGCTTATAACGTGCCACACTAGTCAGCGTCCACATGAAGCCGATATCATGGTCGAGCCGGTCATAGCCCATGATGACTTCGTCGAGCTTAAGCTCGCAGGCTTCGGCAAGCTCTTTGTAGCGCTCCGTACGCGAATTCTCATCTTGATAGAGCAGCCATAGCAGCCCCGGCCAAAAACCCGCCGTCCACCAATGCGCCGCCTCCAGCACATAAACCCCGTTCACGCTTGCATGGGGAAATTGCGAGCCTATTCGGCCGCTAGTCCGTCCGATCTTCTGATTCACCTTGTCCCAAGCTTCATTCACCCAATTTTGCTGCTCCTGCTCCTGCACCTTCTCCTGTACGGTCATTGCTTCGCTCTCCTTTTCTTTGGCGCTTTAATCTCGTGCTTTTAGCTATTCCACCCTATGGCTCAAAGCGAAAAACAAACTCGGAATCCACGGTCGCAGTTCCCGCCTCCAAATGATGAAAATCCAGCGTGTACCATTGACGTTCATGCCCAAAATGATCCATGTCGCTCCGCTGCGTCACCACTGGCTTCCACTGCTTCGCATCGAACGCAATCGTCAGCCTCTTGCGTCCCTGCAGGACCACGACACCGCCGGCCTCCCCGGCCTCCGGCATCTGCCATGCAACGAAGCGCTCGATAATCTCGCGCCCGCCGACTACTTCCTCCCGAAACCGATACCGATTTCGGATCGTCAGCACAGGCAGCGCGCCCTTCTTGTTCCACTCGAAGCGCCGCCCCAGCACCGCAAGGCCCGCTTCCTCGCCGTACGCGGCCTGCATTTCCAGCTCCAGCACGTCAAGCTCCGCGCTGGTCGCCGCCTGCACAACCACGGCGCGCGCGTCCGCGCCCTCGCGCTGGCGCGCGCTGCCAATAATCGGCACGGAATGTCCGTGCGAGCCGTTGCACCAAATCGTATACCGCTGCGGGCCAAAATAGTCCGCCGTATACTCCCCGCTGCCCAAATCCGCCAAATAGGCTTCTCCGTCCGCATGCATTACGAACTGCCCGACATCATTATGATTATGCGGCTCAGCGTTATGTCCGCCTTTGGCGGCAAAGCTATAAGTAGCGCCATCCGTTGCGACATAACGGGACAGCAGCCACTGTACATTTTCCAAATAAAACGATTCTGTCGGCCATAGAGCTGCAGCGCTTTCCGAGTCGCTTCGCCCCTCGGCACTTTCACTATTAGTTGCCGCTGTCGTTCTCGTTGCCGTTGTCGTTGCCGTTGCCGTTGCGTTTGCCGACTCCGCCCACCAAAGCAAATTCCGCACCGCAGGCGCCCACCTTGCGCAGTGATCCCCTGTGTAGCTGTCGCGCAGGCTGGCATGCGGCAGAGCCACAGCTGGAAACTCCTGATGCAAATATGAGCTCAGCCCCATGAAGATACCGCTTTCAGAAGGGGCATCGGAAAAATTCACAATGCTGCGTCCACCCGTAAAGCATTTCTGCTGAAACATTGCGATCTCTTGTACTTTTGCGCTGCGGAATAAATCAATGGCTTCATCCGTTGCCGCCTTAAGCAGCTGAGCAAAATAAACATAAAAGCCAAAACCATATTGCCAATACGAATACCCTTCCGCACAAGCTCCATCTTCGCCATAGCCGTCCAAAAAGCAATCCATCGCAGCTAATACGCGCGAAAGCACCGCTTCCAGCCGTTCGCAATCATCCATCAAATGCAGCGCCGCTGCGCCAATCGACCCGGCACATACCGCCGCCCAATTATGCTCCGCATTCTCCCAAAAATAAGGCCCCTCGGTCAAAAATGGCTGAAACAGCCGCTTTTCCACTTCTTCACGAATACGCAAGTGCAGCTCCTCTGGCAGCCGGGGGCCGAGCAGCACGCTTATTTCGCTGAGCGCGAAGCCCGTCTCCGCAGCGAATAAATCAATCGGCGTCTGCTGCTCCGCCCCGCCCAGATGCGCAGGCAGGCACCACGTCCGCTCCTCGCAGATCGACCAAAGCGCAGCCTGAAGGGCCTCCAAATATGGCGCTTCCTCCGGCTCAATCAAGGACATTAGTGCGAATGAATTCAGCCGCCGCCTTTTTTGAAAATAAACCCGTTCGTACGGCAGCCGCTCCCCCGTCTCCCCGTACATCCGAAACAAGGATTCGCTCAGCTCCGGCTCTTCGCTTACCAATTGGCGCTGTGCCTCGGCGCGAATCTCCTCGACTAACGGACGCTGCACCTCAGATTGGCGCAGCTTGTCATGCCATGCCTCGCCTAGCTGTCCTTCAGACAGCAGCTCTCCATTCACCAACAGCGCCAGTCCACTCCGGCGCTCTGTCGGCAAATAAAGCTGCCCTGAGAAACGCTCCGCAAAGCGCCTTTCCAGCGGTAGTTGTTCTTGCTGTTGCTGTTGCTGTTGCTGTTGCTGTTGCTGTTGCTGTTGCTGTTGCTGTTGCTGTTGCTGTTGCTGTTGCTGTTGCTGTTGCTGTTGCTGTTGCTGTTGCTGTTGCTTCTTCTGCTCCATATATCCCGCTCCTCTCCCCAAACTTCTACAGCCTTTCGTTTGTTCTCCGTTCCCTATCCGTTACTATCTGCTTTCGTTCTGCCCTCTATCTGACCTCGATCTGCTCTTGATCTGCTCTCTATCTGCCCTCGATCTGTTCTCGATCTGCTCTTGATCTGTTCTCTATCTGCTCTTGATCTGCTCTTGATCTATTCTCAATCCATTTCTATCTGCTCTCGATCTCCTCTCTATCTGTTACCTATCTCCACTCTATCCATTTCCAAGCCGATCCCGACACCTTCAGCAACTATCCATCTCACCTTAAAATAACAGGCTTCCAGCTACCTTAGCATCTCTTACAATCGCTTTGTCCTTCTTACAATCGCTTTTGCCCTCTCCGATATTCCACAGGCGTCACACCCGTACATGACTTAAATAGCTTTATAAAATAGCTCTGGTTATCGTAGCCGAGCGTCTCGCATATTTTGCCTACGGGCGAGCCGGTTTGATCAAGCAGCTCTTTGGCCCGATGCATTTTCATCCGTATTACATATTCGATAAAGGTCTCGCCCATTTCCTTCTTGAACAGGCGGCTGAAGTAGCTGGGGTTCATAAACAGCTGGTCGGCGACCTCGTCGAGACTGATCTTTTTGTCCAAATGCAGCGAAACGTATTCGCATGCGTCGATGACCTCGGCTCGCTTGCTGCCGCTGACGCCATTTTCGGAGGCGGTTATCGCTGACAGGCAGTGGGCAATCAGCCACGCTTGCAGCTCGGAGAGGCTGCCCAGCTCCCACACCTCATGGTGGCTGACGTCAATCGAGCTTGCTGAGCGGGTATGCTGCATCAATTGAAGCTTGAGCTTTACGTCCAGCAGCAGCTTAAACACCCAATCCTTCACCTGCTCGGGCGGCAGCCTCCGCTGCTCCGCGAGCAACAGCCACTGGCGCACCAGCTCCTCTGCCGCCTCGCGCTTATGGCCCAGCAGCGCCTCCCGCAGCAGCTCGGCCGCCTCACCAAACCTTTCAAGCAGCGGATTGTCGCTGCCTGGCTTTGCAGGCTGCGCCGCCTGCACGGCGCCTGCCTTCACAATAGAGCCAGGCGCGCGGTAAAAGCGCGCCTCCGCCCCGGAAAGCAGCTCCGCCAGCGATTCCCGCAAGCGCAAAGGGTCGCTCGCGCTATCACCGATCAGAAAAGACATCGTCAGCTTCAGCGAGCTTTTGAGCATCCGCTGCACTTCCGCGAGCAGCAGCTTTACCTCGTCAAAGCCGTTTATTTTCAATCCATGCGGGCATACCTGCATGAAGAAGGATTCCTGTGGACTGTACACAAAATGGGCAGCGGGGCTGCCCGTCTCCCTGCTCGCCATCACCTCGCGGGTAACATTGTCCACTACAAAACGCAGCACCTCCTCCGAGCGAAAACGCTGCAGCGCCCGAGGGTAATCGTCGATGATGCCGAGCACGGGAATGACCCGCTCGGAGGCTCCGAACGGCAGGCCGAATGCTCCCAGCTCCTGCTGCCATTTTTCGGGATCCAGCATCGGCTGATGAAGCGTCGCCCTAATAAACTGCTCCTTCAGCAGCGCCTTGTTGCGATCGACCATATGCTCCTTGCGGAGCTGCTCCATATGCAAATCTTTCGTCTCATTCAGCTCCGCCTGAAATTGCAGCAGCAGCTTGCGTATATCCGAAGGATCAAGCGTATCCTTGAGCAAATAATCCTGCACTTGCAGCTTGAGCGCCTGCTGGGCATAACGAAACTCATCGTGGCAGGACAGCACCGCTACGCGCAGCTCTGGTTTGTGCTCCTTCAGCCGGCGTATGAGCTCCAGTCCGTCCATGCGCGGCATCCCGATATCTGTAATCAGAATATCCGGCATTTCCTCCAGCGCCGCTGCCAGCGCGACCTCACCGTTCTCATGCATGCCTAACAGCCGAAAGCCCAGCTCCTCCCACTCAATGGCAAAAGCCAGCAGATCCAGCACAGGATAATCATCATCAACCAGCATCACCTTAACCATCAGAATCCACCACCTGCTTCGGAATGTACAGCGTAATGACTGTGCCTTGCCCGATATCGCTGTCTATCGTCATCTGGAAGCGCTCGCCGTAGGTTATGCCCATCCGCTCATACACATTAACAAGTCCAATGCCCGAAAACTTGCCCGGCAAGGCGCTTATTTCTCCCTCTTCCTCGCCCGCGGCTCCCTGGTCCAGCTTTTCTAAAGCTCCTGCGCCCAGCTTATATCGCAGCCGTTCAAGCTTTCCCTTCTCAATGCCTTGACCGCTGTCGCTTACCGTTATTTGATAGCCGCCTTCCGCTTCGCTCGCACTAATCGTCATTAAGCCGGCCTGCTGGCTGAAGCCATGAATGAGCGCATTTTCAATAATCGGCTGCAGGCAGAAGCGCGGGACGAGTGCCGTTAAGCTCAGAGGCGACAGGTCGAGCGTCAGCTCCACCTTCTCCTTTTGCCGCATATTCATCAGCCTTACATAATCAATGGCGAGATCGACTTCCTCATGAAGTGGAATGACGCCTTTATCCTGGCTAATGGTCATCCGCAGCAGCTTCGACAGCGAGCTGATCATTTCTGCGCTTTCCGAATCTCCTTTGCGCAGCACCTTCATCCGAATCGAATTCAGCACATTAAACAGAAAATGCGGGTTGATCTGCGCCTGGAGCATCGCAAGCTCCGCCTTGCGCTTTCGCACCTGCGTCTTCGTAATTTCGCCAATCGTCTCCTTCACCTTATCGAGCATTAAATCGAAGGACTGGCCCAAATAGCCGATCTCATCCTCCCCGCGAATGCCCGAGCGCACCTCCAAATTGCCGCGCTGCACCGTCTCCGCTACCCGCCCTAGACGAACGAGCGGCCGTGTAAATTTACCCAGCAAATAAAGCAGCAGCACCATAAATAAGCAGAAAGATACGAGCTGGAACGTAAAGACGCGTTTGAAAATAACATTCAGCTTAAATACAGCGCGGTCATACGGAGTAAGCGACACCAGTTTCCAGCCCGTAAGCGAATTCGTATGCCAGGCCATTAAATAATCCTCGTTTTCAATTTGCAAAATATGCGGGTCCGACTGCTCGCTTGCAAGCGTTGCATAAGGAAAAATCTCGCCCACACGCTTGGCGTCGGGATGCGATAAAATGTGGTCCTCGCTGCCAAGCAGCATCGTCTCCTGCTCCAGCTCGATTTTCCGAAAAATATCGCTCACCTTGGTTTCCAATATCGTCACGATGACGTAGCCGTAGGGATTTACGCTGTCGCCGCGCAATGCCCGGGCAATGGACAGCTGGTAGGGACTGCGGCCTTTATCACTGTCAAACACCGTCGGCGTAGCTCCCGGCCAAAACGATTGCAGTCCGGACAACCCATTTAACTGCGCGAACCAAGGCTCCTCGCGAAATAAGCCGGGGTCGTATTCATCAAACGAATAATTGGCAAAATTCGTCCCGTCCTTCAGCAAAATCGTCACATACGCCTTATCGCCGACGACGGTCATATTTTCAATTTTATTCATAATCTTCATGCGATCGAGGTAGCGGTCATATTCCGCGCTTGCGCCCTCGTAGGTTTTGCCTGAAGCAATCGCTTTCATAATCCGGTTCATTTCCGAGTCCAGCTGTACGTTATTGGCGATATAAAACATATAATTAAACAAATTCGACACATAGCCATCCACCAGCTCCAGCTTTTGCTGCGATTGCGTGACCGCCTCCTGCTTCATCGCATCCTTCGTCAGCATATTGTAGACGGCGAGCGTAATTAAAGTGGGGAGGAGCAGACAGACGACGGCCGCTACCATCAACCGATAGCGAAACGACCTCAGCCGCAGCAGCGACAGCCATTGACTAGACATAACCCCACCCCTTTTTTTCGTCGTTCTTTCAAGTGTAACTGAAACGCACCATTTCCGCGTCGTTTTCCCTTAAGATTTTTTCTATATCGATTGGACTAGAGCATATAAGATCGGGAAGCTTCAGTCGATCAGCTTTGCCCCTAAGATGAAGCTGTTTAAATGGAAAATACCTTTTGTCGGACTGTGACGCCGTTATTTGTGAGCAAAACAAGCTTTGGCCGTGCTCGCGGACTCAGAAGCCGCTATATGTGCTGCATAACATGAAATGAGCCTAGTTTGAGGAATATAACCGCCTCACAGTCCGCAGCGATGTGAAAAAGGACGAAAATGGGGCAATAAGGACTTTACAGTCCGCGAGCAACGCAAAGAGCGCAATTGCATAAAGAACGCCACGGTATAAAGCTATATGAGCCAAGTGAATTTCCGCCAGCAGTAAAGATCCGCCCCAGTTGCAGCAACTTGGGCAAGGAAGGAGTAGGGTGGCAGGAATCTTTAGCTCAACCTATACAGCAAAATCATTGATTTTCTGCGGTTTCAGGCAAAAAGAAGTGCAGCAACAGCTCTGCACTTCTTCCTATGCTTTACCCGTGTGGCAAGGTGAAACGGCTGTCGCCATCCTCTGGCGGTAAAGCTAACGTTTCGCGGTGAAATATAAGCTGAGTATAAGGGTGAAACTTATAAATGCTTATATTTTGAAAAAGTTTGCGCAGCAGACTTTCTTCCACCACATACCCTCTTCTACTTTTTGTTCGAATCAATCACCTGCTGCACACGCTCCTGCAAGGCGGCAATCGTTTGATCAACGTCCTGCTGATCAAAAATCAGCTTCTCGTACTCCTCATTGATCACTTTATAAATTTCCGCTTGATACGTAACGGGCGGAATGATTTTGGACGATTTGGCGTTTTTCAGCACCGACAGCAGCGACTGCTTGTCGACCTTCTCCGGATTTGCCGTACCACTCAAAATCGTATCAATAATCGATTCCAGCTGGGAATCGTCAATGCCATTCCAGGACGGAACATTTTTACCTTGAGCGATCTGTCCTTCAGTCGTATACCAGCGAACAAACTGGTACGCAGCATCCTTATGCTTGGAAGCAGCTGCAACCGATACATAATCCGTCGTCACCATCGTGTAGCCGCCTTCGTCTGTGGCTGCATTTTTCGGAATAGGAGCGACTGCCACTTCAAAGTTAAGCGGGAATTGCTCGGTTCCGCCAAGCTCCGTGTTCATCCAGCTGCCAATCATGATCATGCTGACTGCTTGGTTGAAAAACTGATTGCGGTAATGCAGCTTCTGCGAAATCATATCGGTGTAAGGGGATGCCGATTTGTCCTGCTTCTCCATTTGCACGCGCAGCTCCAGCGTTTTGCGCATGAGCGGATTGTCCAGATTGGACGTGCCATCCGCCTTCAAAAACTCGGTATTATCCGGTTGATTCGCCAGCGCCAGCTTCAGAAATTCCATCCAGCCGCCATTTTGCGGACCATGAAAATACGTGCCGTAATGCTTCGATGCGCCATCGCCTGTCGTGAGCGTCTTCGCATAGCTCATAAAGTCATCCCATGTCCATTCGGTTGGCACATCTAGTCCGGCAGCGGTCAGCTGCGTCTTGTTCAGCAGAACATACCAAGGGTTGAACTTGCCTGGCAGCGCATAATATTTGCCGTCCAGCATCGTATCAACCTTGTACTCCTCATTAACCTTAAAGCCCTCTTTAGCAATAAAATCGTCAATCGGAGCAACCATGCCAAGACCAACGCGCTGCGCATAGCCAGCCGGGTCACTGAACATAATGACGTCCATCTGCTCATTGGAGGAAGCGGCAAGATCCAGCTTCTGAATCGCCTCCTGCGTATCGCCCTTCTCGCTCAATACGACAACATCAACCTTGATGTTTGGATTTTTCTCCTCAAATGCCGCAATCGTCTGCTTCCAATTATAGCTCGCTTCGTTGCCGAACGTATGCAGCTTAATCGTAACCTCTTCATCAGGCGCCCCCTGCATCGGGCTTTCCGTGCTGCTGCTCGCTGCTGGCGAAGCCGCTGCTCCGCCGCTCTCTGCGTTTCCGCCTGATGAGCAGCCCGCCGCCACCATCATGATCGACATCAGCATAAGCGATAACCATTTCATTTTTCTAAACATGCAAACCCTCCTCATGAAAATAAAAAAATAACGATAGCTGTGTGAAATATGTGTGTATGCGCTTTCTATCTATCGTTATTGTAGCAATGCGGCTGCCCGCTCCTATACTACAATATTGACTACATTTACGACTATTTTGACTTCCCCTAGCAGCCCGCTTGGGGCAGTGTCTGCCGCTGTACATCTTGCAACAGATTAGACTACCCCTTTACTCCGCCCAGTGCAATACCTTCGATGACGCTTTTTTGCCCAATGACAAAAATAATCAGCAGCGGCACGATCGACGATACGGCGGCCGCCATAATGAGCGAATAAAATTCGCCGTTAATGGTCGTAAACTTTTGCATCGCCAATTGAATCGTGTACAAGCTGTCCGTCCGCAGGAAGATCAGCGGATTCTGGTAGTCGTTCCATGTCCAAATGAAGCGCAAAATCGCATACGTCGCAACGGCTGGACGCACGAGCGGAAACGCAATTTGCATAAATATCCGGGCATGTCCCGCCCCGTCGATTTTCGCCGATTCAATATATTCATTATGAACGCCCATAAAAAACTGGCGCAGCATGAAGGTGCCAAGCACGCTGAAGCTGCCGAGCAAAATAAGTCCCACATGACTGTCGAAAAAACCAATCGAGCGATACAAAATAAACTGCGGCACCAAAATCGCCTGCTGCGGGATCATATAAGTGGCGAGTACGATAAGAAACAAATATTTTCCTGCTGCAAACTGGATTTTGGAGAAGCCATAAGCAGCAAGCGCGGATACGATGCACGATAGTATCGTCGTGACTACTGTAATTTTAATGGAATTCAAATAGTATTTATAGAATGGAAATTGCCCATTCCACACTTCCTTGTAATTTTCGATGATATGCCACGTTTTCGGTATCCACTGAATTGGATAGGTGAACACATCCGCCTCAATTTTGAAGGAAGTGGACAGCATCCAGACGAAGGGCAGCAGGAACAAAATGCTCATGCCCATCATAAGCACCGTGAAAATCGATTTGCGAACCGTATTTATCGTTTTTTGGTTCATTCTCTTCTTGCCTCCCTTATAGAAATGCTATTAATAATTCACCCACTTCTTCTGTCCGACCCATTGCAGAAGGGTAATGAGCAGCACACAAGCGAACAGGACGACCGCCATCGAGGAGGCATAGCCGATTTTCAAATTGACGAATGCCGTATCGTATAAATACCAGACGATCATGCTGGTCGAGGAAAGCGGCCCGCCTTTGGTCAAAATCGCAATTAAATCAAACACCTTGAACGTCGAAATAATGCCTGTTACAAGCAGGAAAAAGGAGGTTGACGACAGCTGCGGGAACGTAATGCTTTTGAATTTTACCCAGGCGTTTGCTCCATCAATATCGGCCGCCTCATACAAATCCCGCGGAATCGATTGCAGTCCTGCAATGTACACGATCATATTAAAACCGATAGCCGTCCAGACGGTAATCATCATGAGCGATGGAAGCGCATATTTGGGATCAGCAATCCATTTCGGCGGATTTTCGACACCGAGCGCCATGAGCAGTTGATTAACCGGTCCCGCTGACGGGTGGAAAAGCACCTGCCAGACGATAGCTACCGCTACTATGCTGGAAATGTACGGCATGAAATACGCAACCTTGAAATAGCCTTTCAAATACACATGCTTGTCGATCATAATCGCGAGAAACATCGAAACCGCCAAATAAGCGGGAACGGTCAGTAGAAAATAAGCATTATTTTTCAGCGATTTTAGGAATGCCGCATCTTTCGCCAGCCGCTCAAAATTATCGAAGCCGACCCATTTCAGGCCATCAAAGCCAGCGATAAAATTCCAGTCCGCCAGCGACAGCCCGAAGGTAGCGAGTATCGGCAGCAGCGTCAGCACCGTCACTCCTATGAGCATCGGGCCTACGAACAGAAAACCTGCGAGCGTTTCTTTTCGCTGGATCGCGCCGCTTGACCGCCTCGCCGCCAGCTGCTGTTTGCCTGAATGCTTCTGCTTGGTCGTTGTTTCTTGTAGCGGATTCATGAGCCTTCACCTCGATCTATAATGGATACCTTTATCATAGAAAAAATGGCGCTCGCGCTGTGACGGTATTTTGCCAACCTATATCATTATTTTGACTTTATCGCAGGCAAGCTTGAGCATCTGGCAAAAAAAAGCGATGACCAGCACCTTATGGCGCCAATCATCGCTCTTACCTTTTTTCGCTTATGCTTGCAGCGGCTTATTCTTTTTGTCAGAGGGGAGAAATACAGTGAATAGCCCCAGCAGCGGCAAATACGAGCAGCATTGAATTACGAACACAATGCTTGTCGCATCAGCAAGATTGCCGAGAATCGCCGATCCCGCACCGCCAAGCCCGAAGGCAAGGCCGAAGAATATGCCGGATACAAGCCCGACCTTGCCTGGCAGCAGCTCGTTCGTATACACCATAATGATCGAGAACGCCGAAGCCAAAATCAGCCCCGCAAAAAAGATCAAAATAACCGAAAGCGTCAAATTCGCATACGGCAGGGCAAGTGAAAAGGGTGCCGTGCCCAAAATCGAAAACCAAATCAGCGCCCTGCGGCTGAATTTATCCGCTAGCATGCCGCCGAACAGCAGCCCAATAACGTTTGCAACCAGAAACACGAATAAGATCAATTGTGCCTGGCTCGTCGATACCCCGAATTTTTCTATTGCGTAAAAAGAATAATAGCTCGTTATCGCTGAAATATAAACGTATTTAGAAAATACCAAAATCATAATAATCGTAACCGCAACTGCAACTCTTCCCTTAGAGAGACCGCTTCTCGCGAACGGATGATTTTGCACCGTCCCCTTGCGCTCCTTCTCAGCCTTTAAGTGCTTCGTATACCAACGGGCGACGTAGCTTTGCAGCATGAACCCGACAACAAGCAGCAGGGAAAACCAGACGACACCCTTTTGCCCCGTATGTACGAACAGCATCGCTGTCATAATCGGAGCAAGCGCTTGTCCAATATTTCCGCCAAATTGAAAAATCGATTGCGCCAGTCCTTTGCGCGCCCCGCCTGCCACATAAGCTACCCGCGCCGACTCCGGATGGAATATTGCTGACCCGACCCCAATTAGCATAACCGCAGCGAGTATCATCCAATAATACGCTGAGAAGGACAGCACCAGCACACCCGCCAGGGTGAAAAGAATGCCAATCGGCAGCAGCCTTGGAATCGGCCGTTTATCAGTAAAAATACCAATAAGCGGCTGTAAAATCGCTGCTGTCAAATTAATAATTAAAGAAATAAAACCAATTTGCGAGAAGGTTAACGAAAAAGAATCTTTAAGCACCGGATACAGCGCAGGCACAATCGATTGAATCGTATCATTGAGCAAATGCACGGAGCTTGCAGCAAACAAAATCGGAAAAAAAGTGGTGGCCGCGACATTGGCCGGAGCTGGCCGAATAGCAGCTTGATTGGTTGACATTAGGTTCTCCTTTTTCGAAGTAAAAATCGACGTTTGATATGCGATATATTGCATATTATATTCTGATTATGTATGATATAGCAAGATTTATTTTCACGATTGCTTTTTGTTTATATCGAGCTTACTTTAATCCATTTGCGCCCTCTTGCTGCTTCGATATATGATAGGAAGTAGCCAATAACGCCGTTTAAGAGCTGCGGCTCGAATTTTTTTTGAAGAAGGTGATGCAATGCCGATACCGACTAATTATTCCTCGCCGCTGCGCATATCTGCGAAGGACCGGGCTTTAGCCCAGCTCCAGAAATGGATTATAGAAGGCACGCTTCAGCCCGGAGAGAAGCTGATCGATGCCGAGCTTGCAGATGCACTTGGCGTCAGCCGGACGCCGATTCGCGAAGCGCTGCAATTGCTTGAAGTACAAGGGCTTGTACAAATGCTGCCCAGCAAGGAAACAAGAGTGACGATGATTGAAGAAGAGGATATGCCTAAGCTTTATGCGCCGCTTGTTGCTCTGAATGCTCTCGCGGCAGAGCTTGCAGTGCCGCATATTCAGCCGGAGCATATAACCCGCCTTAACGAGCTGAACGCCCAGTTTGCGAAATGCATTCAGGAGAATAAGCCTTATGAAGCGATCGAATATGATGAGGAATTCCATAATGTCATTTTGGAGCTGGCGGATAATGCCTATATTCAATCCTTCACCTCCTCGCTGCAAATGCACCTGCGCCGCTATAAGTATTTATTTATTAAACAGCCTGCTTTCATTGCCCAGGTAGGAGTTAGAGAGCATCAGGCGATCATTGACGCGCTGGAAGCCCGTGATGCGGAAGCTGCTTCCCTGATGATGAAGAAAAATGTAAGCATTCATATTTAGGCACTAAGCTGGAATTTGCTCATCTTAGGTGAAAAAAACCAACTTCACTCCCCGCTTGTTAAAACGGAGTTAAAGTTGGTTTTCTCGTATTTATGGATAATGCTATTCGGCTTATTCCGACGGTTTTAACGCTTTTAGAATAAAGGCCGTCGTATCTGCAATCCGCTCTTCCAGCGTGGTCGTATCCTCTCCCATAAGCACCAGCATACGAGTATTACCTTTAGGAAAAAGCAGGGTTGAGCTAACCGCTGTGAAAGCCGTATGAATGGAGTTAAATTCAAACACTCCCTGTTCATGCCCCTTCAACAGCCATTGATGCACCAGCTGCCATAACGGCAGGACACGCTCTTCAATCATTTCAATACGTGGAGTGTTCAGCGCAAACTCGCATTGAATAATGTAAGAGAGCTCAGCATCCTCGTAACGAAAGGTGAGCAGCTCCCGAATAACGAGCTTTATGCCTTCAAGCGGTTCCATATCCTGAGCGATAGAAGCAATGCCTCTGCTAGGAAAAAAAGCTTCAAACAGGGCGAAAAACAAATTATCTTTTCCGCCAAAATAATAAGAGATCAGCGCCACATTCGCGCCCGCTTCCTCACAAATTTGCCGGACGGATGTCCTGTCAAAGCCTTGAGCGGCAAACAGCTTTTTCGCTGCCAGCAAAATTCTCATTTTCACATCGATATCCGCAGCTTTCATCTCAGCCTCCTAACGGCAACCACTTTATTTGACGCAAGCACTCGGGGCTGACCAGAAAGCGCGGAAACGAATTAATTAGACTTCATTGCCATCTGCCCTGGCTTCATCACAGCTTGCTTCTTCAAGCCAACCGCTGCCATGCTGATCACAAATCCGACGATCGCAATAATAGCCAGTGCTGCGACCTCGCTTCCGATGCCCGTGCCACCGAACAGCACATTCATTAGCCCCTCAACTGCATAAGTTGCAGGAAGCGCTTCTCCAAGCTTTACATAGAAATCTGGGAGCAGCTCACGCGGCACAATTGCGCCGGAAGAAACGAGCTGCGCAGACAGCGCAATAATATTAAACAGCATGCCAGCCATGCCGAACACGTACAGGAACATTTGAGAAACAAACATAAAAGCAAGCACGAACATGAGCTGGAACAGCCACAGCTTCAAGAAGCCCTGCTCCATTTGTCCATTGAATGCAGCAAGCAAAGAAGAACCAATCAGAGAAACGAAAATTGCCGATCCTGCCGTAATGATGCTGCGAGCTGCAAAACGCTTCCAGCGGCCTGCCCCAGCACTAACCATCATCGACGATTGCTCCAGGTTCATCCCCATAATCATCGCGCCAACATAAGAAGCTAGTACCATCATCATCGGAACCATCTGATTGTTCATGCCTTTGACTTGGTTGGTCGATTCAATGTTCGCCGTAATACGTTCCGCTAAGCTTTGACCGGCAATTGCCGCCTGCTCCGTCGGAATACCCGCCTTGCCAAGCGTACCGGCAATACCTTGCTCTATCGCCTGTGCATTAGCTTCTTTCGTTACTTCTGCGGCAACGCCGCTCATAATAGATTTAATTAATGCAGGATTGGATTCATTAATAATATAGCCAATATCCGCTTTGCCATCTGCTGCCATCGCCTTTTGCGTAAAATCAGCAGGGAAATAAATGATCATTTGCAGCTCGCGTGCGTTAAGCTGCTGCTTCGCATCCTCAAGACTGGATGGCTGCGACATTTGGAAAGGCAAGCTGCTAACCAAGGAGCCTGCAATTTGCGTGCCGAACTGTTGATCCTCATTGACTACTGCAATATGCAATTTATCAATACGATCGGTCACTCCATTATAACCTGTCATCCATATAACTGAAAATACAATTTGAAACATAAGCGCCGTAATAATACCAACAATTGTTGTTGGACGCTTCATAAAAGCTTGAATCGTGTTTTTCATCGCCAATCCCATCCTGTCTGTGTCTATTTATCCGGTTTAAACAAATGTTTTAAACAATCGATTTAAACAACTGTTTTAATAATATATTTTGCTTCAAAAATTGTCAACATGAAAATTATGATTTCCAGCTAGCTTATTAAGTCGAGCTTCAGCCAAATAAATGATAAAAATCCCTGTGCCCGCTGCCATAAAAGCAACGGATACAGGGATTTTTATCATGCCGATCGCATGAAGCTATGACGCTTCTTCATTCATTTCCTCTTCCCGCAGTTTGTCTGCCGCAAGCTGCTTGCGGTATATTGCAGCGGACAGGAAGACGCTCATTTCATATAAGCCGATTAATGGGATAGCAACGAGCGCATCCGATACAAAATCGGGCGGCGTCACTACAACCCCAATAAAAATCATAATAAAATAAGAGATACGGCGCATTTTGCGCAAACGAATCGGATTCAAAATCCGGATTGCGGTCAAAAACATAATGACCAGCGGAAGCTCAAATAAGAGCGAAATCGGAATCAAAATATTAAACATAAAGGTGAAATATTGAATAATTCCGAACGTCTCCACCAAATTCAAACTGTCCGATACATTTCTGGTAAAATGGAACGCGAGTGGAAAAACGACAAAATAAGAAAACGACAATCCCACCAAAAACATCAATAAAGCGAATGGAATATATTTAAGCGTTGCCCGCTGTTCCTTCACATGCAAAGCCGGCTTAACGAATGCCCATAGCTGATATGCCGTAAACGGAATCGTAATAATAAGCGCAATGACGAGCGCAAATTTCATATAGACGCCGACGCCATCCCACAAGGAAAACGTATGCATCGGCAGAGAGCGCGCTGGCTCAAGGCTCATAATGAAATCGTATGCAGGCTTGGCCACAAACAATCCGGCAATAAGACCGACCAAAATAACAAGCAGCATATAAAAAATCCGTTTGCGAAGCTCTCCGATATGCTCCAGCAGCGGCATCAGGCCTTCCTCACGCAGCCGTTCGCGATTAAAGGGTTGTTCGGTAGCTTTGTCTTGCCTGATTCCCATCTGTCACAATCTCCTTCCAGAAAAAAAGCGGGCCCGATTAATCCGGCAGCCGCTTGTTATTCGACTCAGTATTTTCTGATTTGGAAACGTCGATCCGTTTCTCCTCTTTTTCCTTAGGCTCGTCATCCAATACATCTCTTGCACCCGCTTTAAATTCCTTAAGCGTCCGACCGAAAGCTCTACCCAATTCAGGAAGCTTGTTCGGACCAAACAACAGCAGGGCCACTAGCACCAGCAAAATAATTCCCGTTGCACCAATAGATGGCATAATCGTCTACCTCCTTCTCACTCTTGGTTGTCTGTCCAAACTCAGCATCCGTACAAACCGCCATAACCGAGCTGTGTAATATCTTCCTTCACAATTTGATGCCCAGCAAGTATGCGTGCCAGCAGGACATCGAATGAAGTAAACGGGTCATGCATGACGCATCCCGGTAAGCCAAGAATTGGCACTTCGTTCAAATAACCCATTAACAGCATGGAGCCAGGCAGCATCGGCGTTCCATAACTAACAATGTGTGCACCCGACGCCTTAATTGCGCCTGGTGTGCGGTCGTCAGGATCGACAGACATTCCGCCTGTTACCAATATCATATCATAATCTTGCCTAAGCAAATAGTTAATTTCATTAACGATCACCTGCTTGTCGTCGGGTGCAAAACGCTGCTCGATGACCTCTGAGCCGAAGGCTTCCAGCTTGCTGCGGACAGCGGGACCGAATTTATCCTCGATCCTTCCGCCGTATACTTCTCCACCCGTCGTAAGCAGACCAACTCGCAGCTTGCGAAACGGCTTTACCCGAAGTGGAGCAGCGCCCTTATGTGCCGAGCGATATTCAGCCGCCAGCCGCTCCACTTCCTCTACCTTGGACTCCGGCACGACAAGCGGTATGGCGCGAGTAGCCGCGAGCTGCCCGTCCTTCTTCACTACGCTATTCGTCTTTACCGTCGCAAGCGCAATTTCACCCAGCGAATTAATCGCATGCACCAATGCTTCGTCAACCTCGACGAGCCCCAGCAGCTCTGATTTCATGCTTACTTTGCCTTCATGCGGCTCGCTAAGCCAAATGCCGTCTCCGCTAAGCGCCTTTGCCATCCTGCTTGCAGCATCATCCTCATGAAGCTCGCCATCGGCAAGCTCCATAATGTAAATATGCTCCTTGCCAATATCGAGCAGATTGGGAATATCGGCTTCGGTTATAATATGGCCTTTTTTAAAAATTCGGCCTTTAAACTCGCCCGGCACAATACGGGTCAGGTCATGAGCCAGCCGCAAACCAATAGCATCGTAGATGGATACTTCCTTTAGCACCGTCTTGCTTTCCAAACTCAGCTCAGCCGCTGTGACTGCTTGCTTTTGCTGCTCTTGCTGCTGCTCTTGCTGTCCGGAGCTGCTCATAGCACGTCCTCGCCCTGTGTACCGGAAATAATCTCAAGCGCCTGAGGCAGCTGATCCATAATGGCCATTAAGCTTTCATGGACGCCTTTCGGGCTGCCCGGCAAATTCACAATCAGCGACTTGCCACGGATGCCGCATACGCCTCTGGACAGCATCGCGCTTCTCGTCTTTTGAATAGCGCCAAACCTCATCGCTTCTGCCAGCCCTGGAATGACCCGATCAACCACGCGCAATGTAGCATCAGGCGTCACATCACGGATCGCAAGGCCTGTCCCTCCCGTTGTCAGCAGTAAATCCGCCTGATAATATTCGGTCATCTCAATGATGGCTGCCATAATTTCATCCTGCTCATCCGGAACGATGCGATAATCGACAATAACGCCGCCAAGCTCCTCCTCTACCAGTTCCCTGATAACTTGAGCGCTCGTATCTTCACGTTCACCGCGCGAGCCTTTATCACTAGCCGTCAAAATAGCCACTTTCCACTGCATATACCGTTCCTCCCATCCCTTGTCCGATCATGGGTGATTCCATCGCTGGAAACAGCCGCCCTGCTTTATTTTTCTCTCGAGTCTGCTTCCGCTTGAAACTGGTAATCGCCGTTTTTGCCACCGGTTTTTGAAACAAGATGTGTTGGGCCAATCACCATATCCTTCTGGATTGCTTTGCACATATCGTAAACGGTAAGCGCGGCGATCGAAACCGCCGTCAGCGCCTCCATCTCGACCCCAGTTTTACCTGTTGTTTTCACGGATGCCTGTATGTAGAGCTCATCTGCGCCATTGTCGTCAAAGCGCACATCCACGCCAGTCAATGGAAGCGGATGACACATTGGAATGACGTCCGATGTTTTTTTTGCGGCCATAATAGCTGCAACCTGAGAGACGGCCAGCACATCGCCTTTGCCTATCGTTCCCGCTTTAATCCGTTCCAGCGTCTCGCTGTGCATCGTAACGGTCGTCTGTGCTGTAGCGCTGCGAGACGTAACGTCCTTATCGCTTACATCCACCATTTTGGCTCTGCCCTGCTCGTTAAAATGCGTCAACCCCACAGCACACTCTCCCCCTCACGGCTTTTATATGAAATGAATCCCGGATTCCGTTACGATTCCGTTCATCTTCAAATCGTGCTCCTGCATCGGAACCTGCTCTGCAACCTGCGCCTCAAAAGCTGCGCCAATCCATATCGCGTGCTTCCCTGCTTCGCCTGCCCGCTCGGCGAAGCGATCATAATAGCCTCCGCCATAACCCATTCGTCCGCCCATGCGGTCAAACCGAATGCCGGGGACGATGATGCTGTCTGGCACATGCCCCTGCGGAAGCTCCTCGCATTTTGCCGGATCAGGCTCACGGATTCCGTATGCGCCCTCCATCAAATCTGCTGGCGATTGCAATCGGTACAGTGTCATCGAGCGATCAAGCGGATGGCAACGAGGCACGATTACTTCACGTCCTGTTGACCACAACCAGTCCATTAGCGGCCACATATCCAGCTCGGAGCGAAACGGAACATAACACATGATTTCGCGCTGCTGTGGGTGCGCTTCCAGCCACTGGCTTAACGCGCCGCAAGCAAGCCCGGACCATAATGCCCGATCCTGCTTCGACAGGCGATCACGGACTTTAGCAGCATCCGCTCGAATACGCTGTTTTTCCGCTTTAATTTGCGATTTTTCATTGTCCGCCATAACCGCTATTCTGCCTTTCCAATTCCTCAATTTCGATTATGTTCAGTTTACCATTGTTATGCAACTTTCGCCAATGGCGGCTTGCATTTGTGGTAATATATAATGAAACAGCAAGCAAGCGAAAGCTAAGCAATTATTCGTTGGAGGTATTTTTCATGCTGCTTCAAGTTTCTAATATAAGTAAAAGCTACGGTGTAGATCCCATATTATCAAACATTACGATGCAGGTGCTTGAACGCGAACGCATCGGGCTCGTTGGCGTCAATGGCGCCGGCAAGTCCACACTGTTAAAAATCATTGCCGGAGAGCTGTCTTTCGACTCCGGCGCCATCCACAAGGCCAAGGAAACGCGGCTCGGCTATTTGGCTCAAAACAGCGGCCTGCAATCCGACCGCACCATTGAAGCCGAAATGCGCGCCGTGTTCGCTCATTTGCTGGAGGCCGAGCAGGAGCTGCGCGATCTGGAGCAGCAAATTGCTGATCCTGCGCTGCATGAACAGCCGAAGCGATATGAAGAGGTGCTCGACCGCTATTCCCGCCGCTCCGACTGGTTCCGCGAGCAAGGCGGCTTTGAAATCAATACGCGCATCAACAGCGTTCTCCACGGCATGGGCTTCGGTACTTTTCCGCCGGATACACCTATCCATACGCTGAGCGGCGGTCAGAAGACGAGGCTGGCACTCGCCCGTATTTTGCTTCAAGCGCCTGATTTACTCATGCTCGATGAGCCGACCAACTATTTGGATATTCCGACGCTCACTTGGCTCGAAGGTTACTTACGCAGCTATTCTGGCGCCATCCTTGTCGTTTCTCATGACCGCTATTTCCTTGATGCGCTTGTGCAGACGATTGTCGAAATCGAACGGCATTCCGCTAAACGGTATACTGGCAACTACAGCCGCTATATTGACCTGAAGGCTGCAGAATACGAAAGCGATTTAAAGCAGTTTGAGAAGCAGCAGGACGAAATCGCCAAGATGGAGCAGTTCATTCAGCGCAACATTGTCCGTGCCTCGACTACGAAACGCGCTCAGAGCCGCCGTAAAGCGCTCGACAAAATGGACGTGCTCGACAAACCGCTGGGCGATTTAAAGAAAGCTAATTTCACGTTCCAAATTGAGCGCCAAACCGGCAAAGATGTGCTGCAGGTGTCCGATTTATCCGTGCTGTTCGACGAGAAAAACAAGCCCTTGTTTCAGCATGTCTCCTTCCGCTTGCAGCGTGGCGAGACGGTAGCTCTTATCGGGCCTAACGGCATTGGCAAATCGACATTGCTCAAGACGATTGTCGGCCAGCGCCAGCCTTCGAGCGGCAGCATCGCCTGGGGCTCGAACGTCAAGCTCGGATATTACGATCAGGAGCATACCGGACTTAATCAGATCAATACCGTACTGGAAGAGGTTTGGGGGCTATACCCCCATATGGAGGAGTCCCGTATTCGGACTGTTCTTGGCAGCTTTCTATTCAGCGGCGAAGATGTGCTCAAACGCATTTCGGCGCTCAGTGGCGGCGAGAAGGCTCGCGTATCACTAGCAAAGCTCATGCTGGCTCAAGCCAATGTGCTCATTTTGGACGAGCCTACCAACCATTTGGATTTATACAGCAAGGAAGTGCTGGAATCCGCTTTGCTCGATTACGAAGGCACGCTGCTCTTTATTTCTCATGACCGATATTTCCTTAATAAAATGGCGGAGCGTATTGTCGAACTGACACCGGCGGGCACCGAACATTTCCTAGGAAATTATGACGAAATGATAGAGAAAAAGCATGAACTCGAAGAAGCGCGGCTGGAGGAAGCGGCTAAGCGGGCTGCATCAAGCAATAAAGCAGCTGCGTCTTCTGACAACGTTAGCGATTACGCGCTGGACAAGCAGGCAAAGCGAGAAGAACGCAGCCGTCAGCGCAAGCTGGAGCAGGTAGAAGCTGATATTGCCGACTTGGAGCAAGCCATTGCGGATTTGGAGCTTCAGCTGACAGACCCTGCTATTTTCAACGATTACATGCGGATCCAGGAAATCCAGTCGCAAATCGACCAGAAGCGCATCGCATTAAGCGAAGCCTATGAGCAATGGGAAACGCTTAGTGAATAATATCCGCTACATCACTTCCTCTTTAGAATAACTTAGCAGAGCATTAACCATTCACAAGCTAGATGAATTGGTTAATGTTCTTTTTTATATAAAAATAGTGCTGGTAAACGCGGTCATTAAAAAATATAAAAAGATGCTTGCGCTATAAAAGCGCAAGCATTGAGAGGGAAACCAATTTTAGGGTATTACTGAGGGGATCAAGTGACTGCAGCTTGCAAATATTGCCGCAGCTATCCCAATATAGAAATGTCATTGCCTATCGAATATATAGGCAGCGACGGTAAAACTCAAGGGACAAATTGCTCAAGTCGGATAATACCAAGCCGTTTTGCCTCAGCGATCGCTTCCGATCGGGACCTAACGTTAAGCTTTTCAAATATCCGGGTTAGATGGTACTCTACAGTACGCTGACTCATATGCAGCTTAATGGCAATATCTTTGTTGCTATTGCCGTACGCGACCTGCTGCAAAATATCCTGATCGCGTTCTTTGATCGATACTTCTTCAATTACCTTCTCAGCACGCGTAATTTTGACTTCGTTGCGTCGCAGCTGCTTGAGTAGTGAAATCGGAATAACCGCTTCCCCTCGCATAGCGCATCGAATGGCGTTATGCAGCTGTTCTCGCGAGACCGTCTTAGAGATAAAGCCGGAAACGCCGCATTCAATCAATAAATTATAGTGCGTACTAATTTCATACCCAGTATATATAAGCACTTTGCGATCTGGATCCTGCTGAATCAAACGTTTTGCAAGCTCAAGACCGCTAATGCCTGGCATGTTCAAGTCACATAAAATAATGTCAAAGCCTTCGTTGCTAATCGCATCCAGTGCTTCCATGGCCGATAATACAACCGTCACCTTCATTTCAGGATCTTGTTCAATCATCGTTTTGGTGCCTTCTCCAACAGATGGATGATCATCAACTAATAAGATACGAATCACGCAGCAAACCCCTTTCCGATCGGCCAGTCGTCATATTTTGCGGCAATATTATAATGACCTCAAGACCTTTTCCACGTTTCGACCGGAATGTTATTTCACCTTCAAGGCTAGCGACTCTTTCTTTAATACCGGATAAACCCATATGCTCGAAAGAAGCCTCCATATAATCGACATCCATGCCGACCCCATCGTCCTTATAGTGAAAATAAACCATGTTTGTTCGCTGCTCTAATTCTAGCGTGACCAGATTGGCACGCGCATGCTTATCAGCATTGCGAAGCAACTCTTGGACAATGCGATAAATCGCTGTAATCTGCTCTTCGTTAAGCAGGTTGTCGAAAGGCTTGGCCCGAAAATCCACCGCAAAATTGTTTCTCATTTGCGTATGCTCAATAATCGACTCCAATGCTTCAACAATGCCCATTTCCTTAAGCAGCGGCGGTCTTAACTCATTGCAGGTTTCCCGAATTTGATGGATGACATCAAGCAGCCCTTCTTTGATTTCGTCAAGCTCGACTTCAAGCTTTTCCGTAATCGGATGGTCCAGCATGAGTGCTTCCAGCCTACGGTACCACAATAACTGGTCTTGAAGCGCAGAGTCATGAAGATCTGCTGCAAGCTTCCGCCGTTCATTTTCCGAGAGGCAAAACAACAATCTTAAAATCCAAGGTGTTGTCGCCTGCTCTTTCTTAACCTCAGATTCCAAATCCTCGATTAAGCTTTCAATCAGATATAAGTTTTCAAACACGATACTTGCATAATTCGCAAGCGTCTTGAGCCAACGAAGCTCATCTGAATTGAAGCGGGTATGGTTGGTTTTGGAGCCAATCCATACGATGTACTGCTTTGACTTCTGGCAGCCAATAACTAGTCCCAGACCATGAGGCAACTCAACGACTTCCCCGACTTGAAGCGAATCAGACACTTGCAGCAGAAAAATAGCTGTACTCTGCTCGTCTTCCTTCTCTCCTACCGGGTTAACCACTGCTTCGATCTGGTCTACAATGAGAAAATCAATTCGGCTAGCCGGAAGCAATGCCCCAATTTCTTCTTTCAGCACCATCTCCAGATCATCCCGTTTCATGACTCGTGCAATTTTGCGTGAGAAACGATCGAGGCTGTCTTGGTAGCTGTACATGGCTTTAAAAAGCTTGGGACGAAATTTATGATCAATCTGCTCCTTGGAATAAAGAAACAGGGTCATAACAACGTAACTAACGATAAAGATTTGAAGCCATCTGACCCAAGAGAATACAACGTCCCCACTTACAATCGCAGCAAACGCCAATGTAACGATAAGTGCTGGCAACAAGGACAGCAATGTATAATACTTAAAGCGGGTCAATATAAAATCAACATCAAACAATTGGTTGGATGTTAATAAATAAAAGTAAACGATCGGCAGCACGAACAAAAACGGTGCTGTGAACGCCGCCGGCAAAATTTGAATGTTTCCTCCCAACAACGGCAATAAATTCATCGTCGTAAATGGAGTAAAAGCAACCAAATGCGAGGTTAGCGTTATTTTGAATAAAGAGTTGAACCTGCTACTCCGATAATAAAAGTACTTCCTAAACAACTGATAGACACAAATGAAATTCCCGACTATCAGTGTGGCATGATATACCATTCTAGCGTTTAGAAATACTTTCTCCGGAATAAAATTCGTCCAAATATAGACGAGGCAAAACAAGGAAACAATACTGAAAGCTACCGACAGATACCATATTAGCTTAGGGCTAATAAAAATCATGCCATATCTTCGCAGGTACATATTCATAAATAGCAGGAACAAAATAGCTACAAATGGAATGACTGCATACATGACGGTAACGCCTACCAAATCATTACGATAGGCTGCGGCTGAAGAAAAGTAACTCAGCCCAATCGCCAAGAAAAACAATATGAGCATAATGGCAGCATTATCATTTTTCCTTTTCCTATACAGGAAGGTGGATAGCCCCAGAAACAACAACAGGGAAGCCCATGGAATATAAAGCTGAATGAGCAGCTCCAAACCTGTATGATCACCGTTCCAACCTCGATTGAAAGTCACTAGCCTTTGTTCGCCAGCTTTTTCACTAACGACAATGCTCTCAACTCTCTCTACGGAAGAAAACTTGATGATATTAACATTTTGTCCAGCTGGCTTTCCATTAACTTCATCAATAACATCCCCAAGTTGAATACCCTTCAAAACAGCTTGTCCTGCTGGCTCAAGCGACTCTACCAAGTATTCACCTTGCGAATTTTTCACAGTCACTATACCAATAAACGGATCGCTAATGATAACGACTGTAAGGTAACCAAGTAAAGCGAATAATCCACTCAGGAAGAGAAAAAGCAATAGATTCCTTGAGCGCAACAGCTTCATCTTTCTCCCCCTAAATTCATGCAGCGCATTACCTTATGTCCAGTAGACCATTTGGTAATTATCTTTCTTATCTGCTTGAATGCTCAGGGTTTCAAAAATCGCTTTTTTCTCCGCTGGAGTTACTCCAGCCATTTGCAAGTTCCCGCTTATTGCTAAATCCATCAATTGCGAGTCTTTGGCTAAAGAACGAATATATTCTTTCAACACTGGAACTCCTCCTTGGAATGTGTAAAGGTCTTTCTGTAGATAACTATAGCAGGAAATGATAGGTAAGCAAACGCAAATCTAGTTCGTATTTACCGCAACTACCATTGCGGTGTTATGGCGAAGCTATTCTTTAGCCAATATGCTTAACAGCATTTCCTTGTGCACGGCCACTTCAGGAACCGATTCCATGAGCTCCATAAAACGGTTATAATGTGTACGCATCACAACTAAGCCGTACAGCATGGCGCCGGATTTTTCATACGCTTCCTCAAACAGTCCGCGCTTATCAGCTACATCAGCCTCATTCAAGCGACCTTCAAAATAATCCCTGATCCAATTATGCTGATCTACAGCATCCTCAAGCATGTACAAAGTAAGAAGCGTCTTCTTCCGCTGCAAAAAGTCATTTTTCTCATCCCAGCGAAGCAGATCACGAATGTCATTTTTAATTTGAGCCGCCATTCCTACCTCAACGGCATACTCCGCAACAATCGGATGCCAGCCTCGACCGGTCAGCATAACGCCTGTCATGCACGCATGAACGATCAAGGCTGCCGACTTTTGCTTAATGGATTGAAAATAAGAGTGTTCATCTGATACAGCGTTCATCAAATCCATCATTTGCCCATTGGCCGCTTGCAGGAGTTGAAGGTTCATCATTTTCATTGTTGTTTGCACATGGGAGCTATCGAATTCAGAATCCATCATCGCTTGCTGCGAAAGGGTCAAAAAAGCGGCTGCAAGATGCAGCGCTATAGGCAGAGGAGCTTCAGACCAGGCCTGCTTTGGCGCATCCTGATCCTGTAAATCATCGAATATATCGGTCGCTAAAATAAGAAATTCAACGGCTGCCGCCGCACGATATACTGCCGCCCCTTCACCGCCGAACATCCGGTAGTGAAGCACGGTCAAACGTCCAAAAGGAAGCTGCTCATTCAGCCGGTCCATTAAAAATAAATAGGCGTACTGAATTAAAGAATCAACTGTAAAATGGCGTTTGACCATCTCTCGCATTTCAAATTCGATTTTAGGTACACAGTCCTCCAACTTTAGACCCCCATCGTTTCAAGATTTTTCTATTTTACACGATGGAGTAAAAACGTACCAACATTTTTCAATATATTAGAAATAATACCCGCCTTCCTCTTTGAATTTAGCCGCTCCTGTTCCATCTCCTCCTCGTTTATTCGGTTCACCAGCACAGCGATCATTTCCATTCGTTTCCTGAGCATGTCGGCACGATTGACAAATGGGCCTGTGGTGTCACGATCCCGGTTCATGAATGTTAAGCCCTCCTTCCAACTGCTGCTGTTACACGGCTCCCGCGTAAGCAAAATGGACATATACGGCTTCCATCGTTAAACCACCGGCTGGAATTTGCGAAATTAATCGCTTTGGGGTATCGCATTTCACTAAATTTCCTTGGCGCAGCACGGCAATGCGATCACAATGATGCTGCATTTCCCCCATATCATGGCAGGACAAAACAATCGTTTTCCCTTGGCGCTTGAGCTCCAATATGATGGACCAATATTCTTCTCTCGCCTGCATGTCCAGCCCGGTAGTCGGTTCGTCCAGAAAAATAATCTTTGGGTTGTTGACGACAGAAATCGCCAGTGCCACACGCTGCCGCCAGCCACCAGATAGACGCCTAACTGGACGATCCAAGTAGCTTTCCAAACCAAAGCGGTCAATAATCTCTTCCATTTCAGTTGAACATTTATAGAAGGAACGGAACATTTCCAGCGCCTCCCTCACACTCAGCTTATCCACCAGCGATATACTTTGCAAATGAAGGCCAATATGCTCCTGAAGCTCAGTTGCTTCTACAGCCGGATTAATGCCAAGCACCTCGATTTGTCCCTTGTCGGGCTGACGCAGTCCCATCAGCATTTCGAGCAGCGTCGTCTTTCCAGCGCCGTTCGTACCAATAATGCCAAATAACTCTCCTTCTTTTATCCGCAAGGAAATATTATCGACTGCCTGATTTGAGCCATAAGCTTTACATACCGAGTCTACCTTAATCATTGTCCTTCTCACCTAATTGTCGCCTCCCTGATTGATAAGACGTTATGGCATAACCCCGTTTCTCTGATCTTCTGCCGGCAACCACTGCTTGTCTTATAACCTTACCCCATATGAACGGTAATTTCACCGTAAAAAAACGCAATTACGACCGCAAGTTTATTGCGGTTCCGCAACTTTTGCTGGGATTTTAACAGATTTATTGGAGTAAAGCTCAACAATGTGACTTGACATGTAAGGTTTTAACGATTCATTTTCAGAATGGACGATCGCTGATGCCTTTCTTCTTTATAAACAGCCAGACAAAGTATAACGAAGCATGACAGAGGAAGTTACTTTTTCAGCTAACGAAAAACTACTCGCATCGGTTTCACTGAAGGGCTGCGCTGGCCACTGTTTTTTCAAAGCTTCGGAAGCCCGGACGTGGATTTGTTCCATTTTCTTGACCCAGATTTCCGCCTGCACCTGCGGATGGTGGACCATTGTGAAAAAGGGGAGCTCGCAGCGAGCCAGATCGGCTAAATACTCAGGATCACCTATCATTTTCTGAAGCTCGTTCCATGCCAGCGGTCTCTCCACTCCTGTGGAATGCCTTCCAGCAGACGGGATTCATCCATTTTGGCGGAAACGAATTGTTTCCGCCTTTCAGCATTTGCCGTAAGCGACTCAACTAGGCTTGATACGTAACCAAGAGATTGCCTAGTATCACCGGAAGCTTTGGTTTCGGTTTCGTGCTGCTTCGCCTGATGCAAAATCGAAAGCATGGCATTCAGCGTATATACCTGGGTTTCCAACGCTTCAATCTGCAAGTCGAGCGCCTGATCCATACCCAATTCCCCACTCATCAGCTTACGGATATCCGGTATTCCGAAATTCAGGAAACGAAGCGTAGAGATTAGCTCCAGCCTCCATAAGTCCTTTGCTATATAAAGGCGATGGCCTCCTTCTGTATGAAGGGATGGCTTAATCAGCCCGATTTCATCGTAATACCGAATCGTTTTAACGGTGGAGCCGACTATTTTAGCCGCTTCACCAATAGAATACGTATCTTTGGATGGCAAAGTTAGATCACCTCAAAGCTATTATACATGCTGCCAATTTAAACGATCATTAATTTCCCCTTCTAGCGCAAATAGTTTAGCAGCTTTAAGCATAGTTTCCAAATCAACGCAATTATTTGCAGAAAAATCTCCTTTCTGTCCTCCTGTTACAAGTTGAATGATTTTATCTTCGGATTTTGATGAATCTAATAGATTAAAAAAAGATACATTGTCGAAATTCGCATATACATTGTATAAACCCGAATTGCCGCCACCTATCCCCATATGAATATCTTCATCCTTGCTTAGCACGACCTGCGTTTTGTTATCCCCATTAAGCTCCGTTAGTATTTTCTCTATCATTCCCCAATTCAAATCTTGATTTTGATCCTGTATAAATTCCCCTTTGTCTCTGCCATTAACCCAATTATCAAAATGAAGTCCCTTAATAAACATTTGTGCACCTCCATGTTTTTATTTAAATAGATTTATTTTATCAAATGGATTTTTCTTCAACGTACTAATCACATGCTTTATAGAAGACTCTATCTATTACTAAGGTACCAAATGCGTCAATTAAAATAACCGGATCGCCATTCACGTGACCAGAGCGGTTAAAAGTAAGATTTAAGAAAAAAGCCTATTCCTTCTCAAATTGCCAGTCGGAATGGACTTATAAATTATTATTTCAATTTCTCAAAACAGTTTTTAATCGGGCTCAATCTAAAAGTTAGTGCTTGACAGTCCAAGATCATTGTCATTAAATTTTTGGCTGAAAAGAATTATCCGCTTTACAACTACAACGGTAAATTCTTCTTAAGGAATAGATACCATTCTTCAGAATCAGCATTCGGTACTAACTCACCGTATTGGGGACCGAATACATAATTGGCCAGAAAATCACTTACAGATCCTAGGTCTCTCCCTTCAGTATCAGGTTCTTCTTGATTGAAGAGGTATACTTGTCCAGATTCTTTATTAATTACTACCGGTTCATATAAAACCTGTCCAATTTCAATCCATTTTTCTTCTGCTCCAGAGAAATCAGATATACGAAATTGATGCTTTGATAACTCTCCAAATGACCACAGGTCGAACATTCCACATCGTGCACCATCAGCTTCCCTTAAAAAATCATAATAATCTTTAAGATAATCGTTATCTGTAATAATTTTTGTATTACCTTCATTTATTTCAGCATAGATTATACTTTCGGGTTCATCCAGCAAATTTCCTCTCAACTTTCTAATAATAGATAGTAATTTTTCGTCCATTTTTCTTACCCTCCCATATCAATTTTAATTTTAATTTTTGTACCTGTAGGCAAGTCTCGAATCTGCGGTCTAATTTGCTTAACACCTATATGCCAGTTCGTAAATGTATCTAAAAATTTTAAATTCTTAACAGTATCAGGCCCACCTAATTGTAATTCCCAAACATGATCCGGCTGCATATCACTAGTTATTCTTTTAATTAATTTTTTAGCAAAAACAGGATTTCCCTTGCCGTATTGTTTCCATATTCTCTTTATCATGTCTTGTCGATATTGTTTTGTTATATTAGGGTCTCTAGATACTGGATTTTGAGCTTTGTATAATAAACCTTGATCCCCTAGTTCTTTTAATTTTTTTGCCTTTCTTTCAAAATAGTTTTTAGGCATTTTTTATCAAACTTAAGAGTAATTACTACAGCTTTATCTTTAGCCTTCCCCTTGGAGCACTCACTCATTGCCTCTAACCCAAACGGATCAATCAAACTCACCGGATCGCCATTCACATACCCAAACCGGTTAAAGGTCTGCCCTTCTAAAATGCTTCCACGCAGCACATCCCGGTTCAAAAACCGCTTGATGCCGGTATGATAATACCGCGCCCGCATGTAGTAAAGGCCGTTCGGATTGGTCATGACGCCGTCTCGTCCATTATAGCAAAACGGCTGCCGCGTTGTCCCTTCGTGATGCTCCCGCTCTCCGTACAATCCGTACGTATAATGGTCTGTCACGCGTACGTTCTCATCAGTCAGCAGCGTCGTGCTTCCACGCAGATCATAGTGATAGCTCTGGTAGCGGCCCATGCTGTCTTCCCGCCCGATTAGCCCTTCCGCTCCATACACAAAATAAGCCTTCGTCTCGCCGCGTCATGTCACCGATATGCGCACTTATGGTGTTACCATCCGAAATTTTGTAATAGAACTTACCATTACAAAAAAGACTGCCCTATGCAAACAAGTTAATGTCATAGGGCAATCTTCTTTTCACACTATTTCATTTGCGTTAATAATTAACTCTCATCATCTTCAGGAATTAATAAATCATCTATTCGTTCTCTATCTTCTGCAATTTGTTTAGACATTCCAAAACTATTCATAAAGTGTTTTAAGGGTAGTATCTCAGTATAGCTTCCATTCTGCTCAAAAATTTCAAACTCTTTGTTATGGACGACTAACTCCTCTACTAAATTTTTCATTTTTTGCATTTCATCATTATTCACATAGTTAGCTGTCATCAAAGGCAGCTTATTATTAATACATGATTTTATTTCTGAAAATCCTAAACCTGTATGTTTCTTAATCAAAATCATTAAACTACTGCTTGCTTCAGATTGTAATATTACAGTGATTAAAGTCATATTCCCGTTCCCCCTAATTTAATTTACAAACCCTAGAACTCTTCTGGGAAGGAAGGATTATAAGGTTTTCCAGGCAAGCCTTTCCTATAAGAACCTCCATGCCAACGGTTGAAATGTTCTTTTACTGTTGCAGGATAAATGATTTCCCCTTGATTTGCTAAATGAGGATACTTTGAAACACTATATGCATGATGTCCTGTAATAGTTTTTCCATTATGTGTAGGAACTTTGTTGCTGAGTATATCATCTCTCTGCTGTTGTGACCAATTTCTAGTTGTTGGTTCCCCCTTTTTAATTCTTAGTTTCTCTTGTTGCCAAAACTCTTTAACTCCAACATCTCTCCTAGCAGCAAGACGTTTGTTCCATTCGAGCCGCTTATATTCCTCTTTTGTAATCGTTCTATTATCGACCTTAGCTTCTAGTTTCTTCTTGGTTTTATGTCCTAGTTGCTTATATGGGCTTGGCTTAGGAGATAAATCAAGTCCTGCGTCATTCGCCCTCGTATTTATAACATTATCAGTACAACTACTAATTGCACTCAACCCAAACGGATCAATCAAACTCACCGGATCGCCATTCACATACCCAAACCGGTTAAAGGTCTGCCCTTCTAAAATGCTTCCACGCAGCACATCCCGGTTCAAAAACCGCTTGATGCCGGTATGGTAATACCGCGCCCGCATGTAGTAAAGACCGTTCGGATCGGTCATGACGCCGTCTCGTCCATTATAGCAAAACGGCTGCCGCGTTGTCCCTTCGTGATGCTCCCGCTCCCCATACAATCCGTACGTGTATCGGTCTGTCACACGCCCGTTCTCATCCGTCAGAAGCGTCGTACTGCCGCGCAGATCATAGTGATAGCTCTGGTAGCGGCCCATGCTGTCTTCCCGCCCGATTAGCCCTTCCGCTCCATACACAAAATAAGCCTTCGTCTCGCCGCGTCCATCTTGTTCTAACAGCACTCGGCTTAACTCTTCTACCTGATCCGTCACATAATGTGTCGTCTGTCCGCGCCATGTCACCGACATGCGCACTTGCTCCGCATCGTAGGTGTAGCTGGTTCGTCCAGCCTGCGTCAGACGATTCCGCGCATCGTACCGATATGTCGCTGTCTCTGCTTGAACATCCTTCTCCAGCACCATGGGCAAAACGAGTAAATTCCCGTCCGCATCATATACAACATCCTTGCCGTTCACTGTGGCAAGACGATTGTCCTGCGCATAGCTCATCGCTGTCGCAGCGAGCGGCGTTTCGCCCGCTTCTGTCAGGTTGCCGCCTAGGTCGTAGCTATACCACAGCTTGCGTCCCGGCATCGCTCCGCTCACAAGGCGGCGCAAATTATCGTAGGTGTACTGCTTTTCTTCCTCTTCTACCAGTTGGCCCAGCTCATTGTATGTCATCCGATACTGCTGTAACATGACGCCCTGACGGTTAATATCCCACAGCCGCACCAACTGGCCCTGTGCATCATAGCTTCGCTGCTCTATACTTCCATTCGGACGTTCGGTGCGAATCAGCCTGCCGTTCATATCATAGCTGTAACGGGTCACCCGTCCACGCCAGTCCTTCACCTGCGTCATCTGGCCTGCAAGATCATACGAATACGTTACTTGTTTCCCGTCGGGATAAGTCATGACGCGCAAATTTCCGGCTTCATCATAGGCGTAGCGAATCGTCTGGCCATTGCTGTCCTGGCAGGAGGTGAGGCGCCCCAAAATGTCGAATGTGCGTCGCTTGACGCGCCCTTCTTCTTCTACCCGAATAACATTCCCGTCGATATTATAGCTGAGGCCAATTTGCCCCGCCTCATCCTTTATGGATTTTAATTGGCCTGCGGCATCATAGCCATACGCTGCCTGCTGGCCTCGCGCATTCGCCCTTCCCTTCAGCCAGCCGCGATTGTCATACGAGAAGCGCAGGACCTCGCCTGTTCCATTCTCCTCCTGCTCCAGCAGGCCGCTGCGGTCATACGACAGCTTCGTTTCATTGCCATGCGCATCGGTATAGCTCGTAATTTGCCCTTCGCCGTCATAGCTCTGGCGATACGTCGCTTCGTCATGCTCCACGACCTCCGTGATTCGGGCCGCCGCATCGTAAGCAAACGTCGTCTGTTGCCCTTTCGCGTTTTCCTTCGCCGCAATCTGTCCCGCTTTGTTAAAACGGTAACGCGTCGCTTGACCAAGCGCATTGATTTCCGACACCCGATTGCCTGCCGCGTCATAATCGAGCTGCGCGATTTGCACTCCACTGGCATCCCACATAGCGTTTACTCGGCCCAGCCCATCATAGCCATAACGCTCCGTCCTTCCGAGCGCATCCGTAACAGCGACCAAATTGTCCGCTGCATCCCACTCATACTGCGTCTGCCCACCGCGCGCATCCATCCGCGCCACCAGCCGTTCCTCGGCATCATAACGATAGGCGGTCACCTGTCCGAGCGCATCCTTTTCACGCTCCAGCAAGCCATTCGCATTGTATACATAGGCGGTTGCCGCACCCGAAGGCAGCGTCTCCAGCGTCTTTCGATCAAACGCATCATAGCCAAAAGCATATACCCGTTTCAACGGATCGATAACTTTGACTAAATTATCATTCGCATCATACTCGCGTAAAATGGTTCCGCCTGTTGGATAGCCTAAGCTCGCAACCCTTCCCGACAGGTCATATTCCACGACCATCATACGCTCTTCGCCGTCTTTTATTTGCAGGACGCGTCCATCCGGGCCGTAAGCATACGAGGTCGTTACACCGTTAAAATCGACGTAGCTTTCCCGCTGTCCGTTCGCATTGTACGTCATTTTGGCTACTGCGCCATCCGCGCGGAGGATTTCAGCTAATCTTCCCCCGCTATCATAGGCATAAGCGGTCGTCCGCCCTTCCTCATCCGTTTCACTCACGAGCAGTCCCTGCTCGTCGTAAACGTAGCTCGTCTCATGGCCTAGCGCATCCGTCATGCT
This sequence comes from Paenibacillus sp. JT22N15, assembly GCF_059383755.1. Lineage (NCBI taxonomy): Bacteria > Bacillati > Bacillota > Bacilli > Caryophanales > Paenibacillaceae > Paenibacillus > Paenibacillus sp. JT22N15. The sequence goes on from NZ_JBXENV010000011.1 coordinate 177,363, forward strand.
GACCAGCTGCCCATAGTCATCATAAGCCATCGCAACTGCGCTGCCATCCGCCTGCGTTTCCGATATCAGCTTGCCCTGCTCGTTGTACGCCAGCTGCACGAGGCTGCCGTCCTTCTGAATGATCTCCACCAATTGAAGCTGATCATCATGCACCAGCACTTCAACCGCGCCCAGCCGATCTGTTGCCGTCGTAATCGTGTAGCCAAAGCGGCTTTCCACATCGTAGTCCAAATACGCGATAGCGCCAGATGCATCCGACTGGCTCGTAATGCGGCCAAATTCATCGAATGTATTCTCGTATTGTACCGCTCCGCCTACACTCATCCGCGCAAGCTTGCCATTCCAGTGGTAGCCGATGTCCGTCTCATTGCCATTCGCATCGATATAACGCGTCATTTGATGCGAGGCATTATATTGCATTCGAATGATTCGCTTGCCCTCGCTCACGCGGCTGAGCAGCCCCTGCGTATCGTAAGTCAGCTTCAGCGCTTGCCGTGTAATCGCATCCGTTAAGCTGGCAAGCCGTCCCTGCGCATCATAACGCATTTCCAGTGCCTGTCCATGAGCATTCACCCATTTCAATGCCTGGCCTGCCAGGTTAAAATAAATCTGCTCCTGCGTTTCACGCTGCCACAGCACATAGCCTTCCGGCTCCTGCCGCAGCTCCTCGCCCAGCACATCGCTATCCGCACTGCGATAAACCCCGTCTGCCTGTCTTACAAAACGGTTGCGGCGGCTTTTCGTCCGCCAGACCGTAACACCTGGCGGATTAGCATCGGCAATAGGCTGCTTCGCAAGCAGCACCTTATCAAACGCTGCTTCCCCCTCATTGCTTGCCACATAATCTGTTACCACACGATCGGCTGCCACTGCCACATCCGCTTCATCTTCCTCAAACGTAAGAGCCAGCTCAAAGTTATGCGTCCATACCGCGCCCATCGCTCCGCCCGTTTCCAGCAGCGAATGGTAATGCATCTCGAACGTCCAAGTATCCGCGCCATACAGCTTGAGAGCGGGATGAATAATAAATTGCCCGCCTGAGCCCGCATGGATCGGGTCATTTTTACAGCTGCGCTTATCCGCCTTGCTCGGATCTTTCTTGGCAGATTCCTTTTTCGCCTTTTTCTGCTTCTCCTGATTCAGCTTCTTCGATGGTTTGCTTGGGCTGTTATTGCTGCCTTTCCCTTTGCCCTTGCTATGGCTCTTCGCCTTCCCTGAGCTTTTCCCTTTGCCTTTCCCGCGTTTTCCTTTCCTTTTCTTGCCTCCGCCGAGATAGGACAAATACGCCAGATTTTCAAGGCCCGTCTTCTCCAAAACATAATCCATCGCCATATCTCCGGCAAAATCCAGCGCTTGCTCGACGCCCGGCAGCTTCATTACCTTTTTGAGCTTCTGTACCTGCTCCAGCTTGTCCAAATTGCTGCCGACCTTGCGCGCTGCCGTCAGCACCTTGCCGTCTACCGCCTTAATGCCGCTCACCATCTGCTTCGTGAAAGCCGAGGTTGACTTAAACGCCTTTTGCGCCGCACTCAGCGTCTTGCCGGTAGCTTTAGCCGCATTAGCGGCTTTCATCATCGCTTTGCCGGCTTTGGCGGCATTTTTCGCCATTCTCGCTCCCTTGAGCGCCGGCCCTGCTCCTGGCACAATGCAGGATGCCATAGACATCGCCGCGCCCAGATAGTCGCCGCGTCCAACTGAAATCGCCGCATTCGCCACGTTCGCAACTACGCCAAGCCCCGGCACACAGCCGGCAATATCCAGCCCGACCTGCACGACATCAAGCAGCGTGCCGAGCCAGCCGCCTTTTTTCTTCGGCTCCTCCGGCTCTGGAGGCGGCGGCTCGGGCAGCGGTACCGGCAGCACTTCCTCCTCTTCGAGATCCTCTACGACGACGGGAGCAAAATACGTGCCGACCAGCAGCAGCTCATCGGCAAGCACATCCGTGTCGCCATCCATCACAATGCTGCTGTTGCCGCAGACGAGATACAGCCCTTCCTGCGCCGTAATCGCCAGCTTCGTCTCCGAGGAAAGCTCAATCGGCTGCTCCGATTTAATCGCAATCGCCGTATCGCTGCGAATTTCAATGCCGTTCTCCTCATGCAGCTGAATGAACAGCACGCCTTCCTGCGCAATGAGCGACAGCTCCTGCCCGGCGAGCTTCATTTCCTTGCCATATGGGGTCGTCCATGACTTGACGCTGGAATCGGCCATTTTCGGGGAATCCTGCCCACTCTTGCGCACCGAACTGAGCGCCATCGCCTCCCCTTCCTGGCGGCTTGGAAAATACACCTGCACCGCATCGCCCTGCTCCGGCATGCAGTGCATGCCGGTCCCATCCTCCGATGCGTATACCGATGCGTACGGAAGCCAGCTGGCTTCCTCCTGCTTTTGCTCCGCATCCACATCCAGCTGCACGCGCACGGCCGCGTTTTTCACCTCAAGAATTCGCCCTTCGAGCGCTGCGCCTACGACCTGCTCATTAAACAGCTCGCTTTGGCGAATGCCGGATGGGGGCAGCAGCTTATAGGTAAAGACGAGCAGCGCCTGCCGCAGCTCCGCCTCCACCTCGGCAACAGCCAGCTCGCGCCCTTTTACCACTACGCGATCACCGATTTGCAGCACCTGCTCGCTGACGACTTCATAGCCGAGAAAGTCCTGCTCGCTTAACGACTCTCCCTCGCCCAGAGCAGCCGCCTCCCGATAGGGCGACAATGTTTTGGCAATCGTATAACTATGCAGCGGAAGCTCCACGAGCCGCCCTTCGCCTAAACCGAACCAGAACTTAGGCGATGCCGCGGCAGCCTCCGGCACGAGAACGGCGCCAAAGCGCGAGGCCATACGCTTGAGGAAAGTCCAGTCCGTCTCCTCATACTGCAGCGTCAGCTCGCCCAGCTTTTCCTTGTGCGCCGCCTCATTTATCGTATCGGCCCTCGGATATGCCGCCAGCACCGTCTTCAGCAGCTCATCATACATCATTTCCCCATTCTGGAAGGAGCGCGTATTGCGCTCCAAATCCATGCTGCTCGTATGCGACAGCACCGTGAGCTCGAACGTATATACGCTGCGGATCGCCCGCACCAGAAAGCTCGCGACGGTGCCACTGAACAATATCCGCACCATGCCGCCTTGCTCATCCACCTGATGCAGCTCGACCTGGTCCTGCTCGCTGACGAGCTGCAAATCCTGATCCTCCCGCTCCTCCGGCAGGATGCCGCTTACCCATAAAAGGGCATGCTCATTGACGCGTTTCTCGATGCGCAGCCCTTGAATTTGCTGCACGGCATACGGCCATTGCAGGCGCAGCTGCTCGTAGCCGATGGCCTTTTTTTCCGTGGACATTCCATAGCCCCCCTTCCTCTGACAACCGCATGCCTATACGCCCTGCCCGTCATCTTCAATTGAGATCGTGCCGCAGTACAAGCATGAATTTTTGGAGCAGCTGAGCAGCGCAGGGAGCCCGCCAACCTTTGTTTCTGTTTTGCCATTCGTCCATGGCAGCGCGATGATCGGCGTGCACGGCGCAATGCCGCCAGCCGCGACGACAGCCGGATTCGACTGGCTCATGCACCGTTCAAAAGGCATAATGTTCGTCCCCAGCATATAATCGCCAATATTGAGCTGCGCTTGCTTTTGGATATAAACCCCATGGCTGAGAGGCGTTTTAAGACGCATCCGCTTCGTCCCCCAATTGCAGGAGATGATTGCGCCCGCTACGACGTAGCTTTCTGACGCCCCTTGGCCCGCTATAATCGTTGCCGACTCGTTTCCACCACCGCTCATCCCCATCGCTCCTCTTCGGATAATTGAAGCTGCACCTTCGTAAATCGAATGCCCGCCACTTCCCTGCGCAGCAGACTTTCTGCCACCCCAAGCTGCACGAGCGTCACATCCTCACGCAAGCCGCCAATTTTCAGAAACGGATGCTTGCCTGCTTTAGCGGAATCAACTACCAGCCGTTTGCAGGTCCCATCGGGAAAAAATTCAGTTTGCGCAGCTAGGCAATGGACGAGCGGACGCTCCAGCAGCCAATACGAGGCTTGTATGCCGCTCCCCGGATCGACAAGCACGACCGAACGAAACAACGCGCGCGGCGCATACTTTGCCAACACCTCCTTCACGAGGTCCGAGACGAGCGGGGCAGGCTTTTGGATAAAATCGACCGCAACAACCCGCTTCTGCTGCATCAGCCGCAGCGGTGCTATACTTTGGGAGCCATCCGGTTTGAAAAACAACGCTCCTCCCTTAGGGCCGGCCAGCGCCTCCGCCAGCACCCCTTCGCTGTCCATCGGACGAATGGCATCAGCCACTCGCTGATCCTGCGTCATAATGAATAAGCCCTTCCTCATGCTCCGCCGTCCTCCTCTATCCATATGGCCTGTGCCAGCTGCTCCTCGCTGAATGCAGCCTGGCTGCGGGCACTAGCACTAAACAGCGCCTGCTCTATATTCGCTTGCTCGAATACGGCGCCAGCCAAATTCGCCCCGATGAAGCTTGCTCCTTTCACATTAGCGAGCGTAAAATCCGCTCCGCTCAAATCCGCGCCATTAAATCGCAGCGGCACAAAACCCGGATGCTCCCATACGAAAGGATCTCGCATTCCGCTAGGCCCGCTGCAATAGCTGAAATCCGCTCCCTGCAGCTCGCTGCCGCGAAAATCCGCTTCGCACAGCAGCGTGTAGCGAAAGCTGGCCTGCGTGAGCTTGCTTAAGCTAAGCTTAGCTCCGACCAGCGCTGCCCCTTCAAACGAGCTGTGAGAAAGGTCGCTGCCACGAAAATCGCTATAGAGCGCTTGAATGCCCGCATAATCGCCCTGGGCCAAATCCAGCTCTGCAAACACCTCATAGGTGTAGGTCAGCTCCTGCTTTTGCTCCAAATAAGCGCGAACCTCGGCAGCCTCTTTTTGGCAAAAATCCTCCTTGTACACCGTCTCGCTCTGGTCCATGTACTCGCCCACGCGAACCTCGCATTCCACTTCCTTCTCCAGCTCCCTGTAGGCTTTCAGCTTCGCCGCCTCCGGCATCGCATAGCGGATTAAGCTGATGACGTAGCGATGCGCCTGCACCGCAGTCCTCAGCCGAACTGCCTCTGCCTGCAGCGCAGCCTCTGAATCGGAGAAGTAGCCCCTGGCCTCGGCCAGAAGCTGCTGCTCCAGCCCAGCCAGATCACTAAAAGCCCAGCTTGCATCATAGCTGCCATAGCAGCTGTTTTCATCCATATACCATGTTCGATCCGTTGCCTCGGCCATATAAAGCGGGCTGCCCGCAAGCAGCTCCGTCCGCAGCAGTGAATAGGTGATATGCCCCAGCTTTCCCTGCAGCCCCTGCTGCTGCCTTCCTCCGATATAAAGGCATAGCTGCTCAAACGATTGCACGAACAGCTCCGCAAGCCGTTCCTTGTGTGCTGCAAAATACCGCTCCAACGCCAGCAGCGCCCGCTGGCTTAGCTCATCAGCCACCTGCTCCTCAAATAGCTCGAGCCGATTTTCCTGCATGAACCGCTCCCCTTTCGTCTATTGAATGCCCTGTTTCTTATGACTTTTCTCGTAAGCTCTCCCCTTGCTTGTGTAGGTTGGTTTTCTGCTTGGTTTGCATTTTCCGCTCTAATTGGCCTTTAATTCGTCTTGAGCTCCTTGCCCTTAATCGTCGTATTGCCGTCCATCTTGATCAGGCTTTCCTTGCAGGTCAGGCTGATTTCATCCTTGGCGGAAATGAGCACCTTCTGCTGAGAATCAATGGCGATGTCTTCCTCGGCTTTGATTGTAATTTTCTTCTTGCTTATAATTTCAATGCCGCCTTCGTCGCTGAGCCGGATGAACACCTCGCCGTCCTTGCCGGTAATAATAATTTCCTCAGGTGTCATTTTCAGTTCTTTGCCCGCTGGCGTGCGAAAAAACTTATGATCGGGATTGCCCAGCTTGTTATGCTCGCCCTCCTCGACATTTTGCCGGACGGAGCTTGATGCAATGCCGTTCTCCTCCTTGCCGCTCGGAAAATACACCCTGACCTGGTCGCCCTTCTCCGGCATGCAGTACCAGCCCGTCCCCCCTTCCGCCGTATACACGGAGGAATAAGGGAACCAATAAGCTTTGCCGGCGTCCTGCTTCTCGTCAATGTCGAGATGAATTTGCACCGTGTCCTTGGCTATCGCCAGCACCTTGCCTTGCAGCGACGCTCCGGTGAGGGCCGCGGCATAGAGCGGAGGCTGGCTTAGCCCCTTGCCCGAACAGAGCAAATAACGATGCGACAGCATGCCTTCCTTCCACTGGCTGTGCATTTCGCCTACATAAAGCTGCTGCTTTTTGAAGGTGATGCATTGCCCTAAGTCCAGCAGCCACTGCGTCGTTTCAATTTCATAAAAAATAAAGTCCTGCTCCGTCACGCCCTGCATGCCGATTTTGCACATCCGCCGGTAATGCAGCACATCCTTGCGCACGCTGTAGGGCATATCCTCCAGCTTTCCGGCAGCATCGCCATCCGGCGTTCCAAGAAATACTTTAGGGGAATTAAACATCGCCGACGGCATCAAGCCCGCCTGAAACCGGGAGGCCATTCGTTTGAGAAATGCCCAATCCGTCTCCTGATATTGCAAGGTGAACTTTCCAAGACTCGCCCCTTGCGTTGCCGTATCCAGCACATCCATGCCGGGATAGCTCGCAGCCATTTGATCAATGAGCGCCTTGTACGTCATGCCCGTATCCTGATAGGAACGGGTATGCTTCTCCAGATCAAGCTGGCAAGTATGGGACAGCGCCTCCACCTTCAGCACATAAACGTCGCGTACCGCCTTAACCTCAATGCGCTGCACCAAGCCATAAAATAACGGGGACAATCCGCCCTCTTCATCCTTCTGGCTCACCTCAACCTCCGTCTCGGAGTCGGTCATTTCCACGTAGCTGTCCTTCAGCTCCTCCGACACAATGCCGGTAAACACCAGCTTCGCATGCTCATTGATTTTTTTCTCGACGGATAAAGACAGCATGTGGACAAGCTCAAATGGGGCAATCTGCACATTATGCGGGGCAATGATATTCGTGCTCATTATCGGTCACCTTCCTTCTCGGGCAGATGCCATTTTATCGAGGTCAGCATCGCTTCCCCAAGCTTTTTCCAATCATCCATTTCCTCTTCCATGCAGTTGAAGGTGCAGGCGATGGCTCGTCCGTTCAGCTCGGCAATCAGCATCAAATTGTACAGATTGCAATCCAGCGCAGGCGTCAAATAAGCGAAAAAAGCAACCTGCTTCCCGCCAACCTCCCGCATGCCTTCTTGGAACCAGCGCGCTGCAGGCTGCGACCGCTTGAGTACGGCCAGCATCGTTCCGCTGAATTCCTCCACATCATCTGCTTCAATCTCAAAGCCCGTCTGCTGAAAAGCGACGTTAATCGAAGTTTGCTCATTTGTGAAAATCAGCTTAGGCCGCCGCTCCGCCGGATATTTCAGCCTTGCCGTCCCCTCATCCATCACTGTAAACGCCTGCGACAGCACAATCGATGCTTCCCCTCCGGGGATGAAGCGGCGTGCAAACTGGTGACGCTCTCCCTGAACGTGCAGCGTCATCCCTTCTAGCGACGGCGATGGCGAGTCCTCCTCCTTGCGGTCCTTCTCTTGCTCCTCCTTGACTCCTCCGAAAATCATGGCAATGATCTTCTCATCCGCATACTTCATCACATGTCACACTCCCGTTCATTTTCTGAGCTCCCGTACACAGAAATTGCGACCGTGCGCGCCCTTGTATGGATAAAAATCCAACCATTTCTTATCCTATTTTTCTAATATCGGATGGAAAACTGCATAAATTTAGGTTATTAAGCAAATTAAAAGGAAACCTATAGGAAATTTTCATTTTTTACATCAAAAACGGTTATCCACAAAGTTGTCCACAATCCGACGCAAATTGTTAGTAAATTCTGTCGACATTTTCCGACGGAAATAAAGGATTTGTAAACGTTAACGTAATAAATTTTTAATGCCGTCGAATTTCTCAAAAAATTATTCACATTATCCACAATTCCAGTATCGATAAAGTGAAAAAACTATCCACTTTCCACGAACAGCCCATCCCCAGTCAAACCCTTGATTTTACGCATAAAAAAGGACTTATCCACAAAGCTTAATGCCCTGTGAATAAGTCCCTTTCTTGAGCTTGCTATTAAATTACATTTTGTTCATTCGCTCGTTTATTAATGGTCAGCATCGCTTGATTGCAGGCTCCCACATACGCCTGCGCGGCTGCATATACAATGTCGCTATGAATCGAAGTTCCACGATAGCGCTCGCCAGCGTGGACAATCGTCACGACTGCCTCGCCATGTGCATCCTCGCCTGTGGACAACGAATGGATTTCCAGATCCTCAAACTCTGCTGCAACGGGGATCGCTTGCTGAATACAGTGAATGACCGCTTCTAGAGGACCTTCGCCGGAACCTGTATAGGAACGCTCGGTGCCCGCATCATTTTCACGAATCGTCACGGTCGCAATACGGGATTGATGACTGCCCGACAGCACCTGCAGATCGGTCAGCATGTAAGGGTCAGGCTGAGTAGCTGTCATTTCGCCAGCGATGCGAATCAGCTCATTATCCGTCACCAGCTTTTTCTCATCGGCTACTTGCTTGAAGCGATTGTATACATTAACCAGCTCCTCGCCTTCTACGGCAATTCCGTATTCGGACAGGCGATGCTTGATCGCGTGGCGGCCGGAGTGTCTGCCCAGCACGATCATGCTGCGCGGAATGCCCATCGCTTCCGGGTCCATAATTTCATACGTATTGCGGTTTTTCAGCAGGCCGTCCTGATGAATGCCAGACTCATGCTGGAACGCATTGCGGCCCACAATCGGCTTATTATACGCAATCGGATAATGCATCGCCCGGCTGACCATCCGCGACGTTTCATAAATTTCGCTTTGATCAATCCGCGTCTCCATTTGCAGAACCGACCCCCGAGTCTCAATAATCATCGCAATTTCCTCAAGCGAACAGTTGCCGGCGCGCTCTCCAACGCCATTGACGGTAACCTCTACCTGCGTCGCACCTGCACGAATGGCCGCCAGACTGTTCGCAGCTGCCATCCCCAGATCATTATGGCAATGAGTGCTGTAGCGAACCGTTTCTCCGCCTCTAGCCAGACGACGGACAGAGCGGAACATATCTTCGATTTCGTCCGGCATCGCATAGCCCAGCGTATCTGGCAGATTGATGATTGTCGCCCCTTCGGCTATGGCCGCTTCGACCAGCTCTATGACAAAATTGCGATCCGAGCGCGTTGCATCCATCGCTGAAAATTCAATTTCATCTACGAACTGCTTGCCGTAAGCAATCATCTCACGGGCGATTTGCACCACTTCCTGGCGCGTTTTGTTCAGCTGGTGCTGCAGATGAATGTCGGACGAGGAAATAAACAGATGCAGCCTTCTTTTTGCCGCATCCTGCGTCGCCTTGACCGCCGCATCAATATCGACCTTCATCATGCGGGCAAAGCCGGCAATTTCAACATGCTGCAGCTCGCGGGAAATTTGCTGAATCGCTGCAAATTCGCCGGGACTGGAAATCGCAAAGCCCGGCTCGATAACGTCAATGCCCAGCTTGCCCAGCTGGCGGGCGATAATAATTTTACGCTCAGGATCAATGGAAGCGCCCGGAGACTGCTCGCCATCACGCAGCGTCGTATCAAAAATTTGAATTTTTCTCATTCCGTTATTCGTCTCATTTGCCGTTGTCATCGTTATGACCTCCTGAAATTTTAGTTAAATACAGCTGTTGCTGCAACCAAGGTGAAACGGCTGTCGCCATCCTTTGGCAGCGCGGCGCGTTTCATTCCGAGAAATATAAGCTGTTTATAAGGGTGAAACTTATAAATGCTTATATTAAAAAAAGCCTGCCGTCTCTAATTGAAAGAGACGACAGGCTTTTTCACCCACCGTGGTACCACTCTAATTGGCCGGACCCTGTATGCGCTTGAGCAGAAAAACCGGATTGGCTTCTCTTTTCACGCTGCTGCTGGATGGATAATCCCATGCCTGCAACATTCGCGCGGGTCCACACCCGCTTGATGCCCGATGACGGGGGCTGATTCCGTAACGATGTACGCATTAGGCTTGCAGCTAACCGCAGCTGCCTGCACCGATGGTTCCATCATTCCGCTCCCAGGCGAGTTCGAACGTAAGCTTCGACTGCGTCGCACCATCCCGCAGCTCTCTGAAGCGTTCCTTGTCGACCATGCAGCAGCTTTGTTATCCGCCTGCCGCGCCTCGCTCAAGGTTTCCGCTGTTGTCCCGCTTTACCGCTCTACTACTCCTGTTCAATGCGTTTTCTGTATGTGATTTCAGCTTATTGTGCTGGTTCATGTATAACTTGCCTGCTTGCTCATTTCATAGCTCGCTTCCAACTTTGAACTTCCAAACAACAAGAAAAGCCTGTCGTCTCTTGAATAAATCAAGAGACGACAGGCTTATTATAATCCTGCGCGGTACCACCCTTGTTGACCTTCCGCTTTGCTATTGCAGCAAATTAGAATGCCCACCTTAGGCACATCATCAACTCCGGATGTTGATTGATGCGCACCCGATTACGGGGGTTAGCCGTGACAGTGTAGTAAATCCGGCTATCCATGGTTAGCCAGCTGTTCCACTGTTCCGCTCCCAGGCGAGCTTCAGGCTTCCGTCGACTGCGTTGCACTAGCCCGCAGCTCTCTGTTCATTCCGGGAATGGCCCTACTATTCCTGTTCCTTGCGTTTGCAGAATATGAAGTTCAAAGTATTGTTGCCTATTATAGGCCTTCAAAAATTAGATGTCAATCACAACACCAAAAAAATTTCCAGCAGCCGTTAGTCTAGCTCTGCACCTGCGGTGCCATCCAGCCTTCCAGACTGAAGCTTGGCTCGGCTTTAAGATCGAGCGACGAATATTCGCCGCACTGCCATTTCAGGAATGCGGCAGCTCCGATCATCGCCGCGTTATCCGTGCACAGCGTCAGCGGCGGAATGAGCAGCGGCACGCCTTCCGCTTCGCAGCGGGAAGTCAGAGCTGCCCGCAGGCCGCGATTTGCCGCGACGCCTCCGCACAGCAGCAGCTGCTTGGCGCCATAGGCGCGAACGGCGCGAAGCGCTTTTTCAACAAGCACCTCAATGACCGACTCCTGAAAGCCCCGTGCCAGCGCCGCTTCATTGAGCGTATCCCCGCGCATCTGCGTCTGATTAATAACCGCCAGCACCGCCGACTTCAAGCCGCTGAAGCTGAAATCATAGGAGTCCGCCTCCAGCCATGCCCTTGGCAGTGCCAGCGCTTCCGTTGCTTCTGAAGCCAGACGGTCGATATGCGGCCCGCCCGGATAAGGCAGCTTGAGCGAACGAGCTACTTTGTCGTATGCTTCCCCAACCGCATCGTCGCGCGTACGCCCGATCATGCGGAAGGAGCCTTCATTTTCGAGCAGCACCAGCTCCGTGTGCCCGCCAGAAACGACGAGCGCCATACACGGATATTCCAGCTCATGCACGAGCTGGTTGGCGTAAATATGCCCCGCAATATGATGGGTGCCGATCAAGGGCAAATCTAGCGCCATTGCCAGTGTTTTGGCCGCTACGATGCCGACAAGCAGTGCGCCTACCAGTCCCGGCCCCTGCGTCACCGCAATCGCGGACAAATCCTTTAGCTTTATGCCCGATTCAGCAATCGCCTGTTCAATCATCAGCGTAATGACCTCAACATGCTTGCGTGAGGCAATTTCCGGCACAACGCCGCCAAAGCGCTGATGCACCTCGATTTGGCTCGAAATGACATTCGATAATATATGTTTACCGTCCTGAATGACGGCAACGGATGTTTCATCACAGCTCGTCTCAATGGCAAGAATAAGGCCTGACTTGCTTTCATTTTCCGCTGCCGCCTTCGCCGTTTCCTGTTGTTGCATGCTCAATACTCCTGCCCCTCTTCCCGGACGCCTAAGCTGCTCGTATCAAGCTCCGCCCACATAATGAGCGCATCCTCCTGATTATCCGAATAATAGCCGGGACGGATGCCCGACGCTTCAAAACCAAGGCTGCGGTAAAGCCGCTGCGCCACCTCGTTGGATACCCGGACCTCCAGCGTCATTTTATTTGCACCGAAAAACACTGCCGTCCGCTGAAGCTCGCCCAGCAGCAGCTTGCCAAGCCCTTGTCCGCGATGATCGGAACGTACCGCTACATTCGTTACATGCGCCTCGTCCACGATTACCCACATGCCCGCATAGCCGATAACTTCCCTCTCGTATTCCATCACCATATATTTGGCAAACATATTATTCGTCAATTCATTGGTAAAAGCCTCTGCTGTCCACGGACCTGTGAAGGCCTCCTGCTCGATCGCCACAATAAACGGTATGTCTTGCAACGTCATGGACCGATAAATCATTTCATCCCGATTGATTTCTCTCATCATGGCTCCGCATCCTTTACTCGAGCCGCATCCACATCGGCATTAATTGCAGCCTTTAGTGAAGCCGATTGGGCGGCTGCCCTTTCAGCTTCCTGTTCAGCCTTTAGAGCAGCTTCCTTTTCCTGCAGCTTAACTTCCGCCTCATGCAGCTGTGTATAGTTTGGCGCAAGCGTATGGGGGTCATCTATATCCCCCGCAAGCAGGCGCTTCCGCCCCAGCTCAGCTATCGCCCTGCCTTCGAGCTCATAAGGAAACAGACTAACCTCTACACCCGCTTCTGCACAGCCTTCTACGAGCCGCTGCGCCTCCGCCTCGTGGAGCTTAAGATCGCCAGTGATGTAAATTTTAGTAACATATCCAGCTGGAACCTGAGTTGGCTTAAGCTCAGCCTGCTCTTGCTCCTGCTTTTGTTCCTGTTCTTGAACCTGCTCTTGAACTTGCTCCAATAACTGGTCGACCCAATCCCGCATCAGCCTGATTCCATCAGCCGCACGGCGTTCCCATTGATCGCCATATGCATAGGAGAAGCTTGCCGTATATACCTGGCCCCGCCTTGCATCCATGATAGGAATGAACCATACAGCCATTTTGTTCATATTAGGGTGATCCGCCTGAATTTGTTGCTGCATAGTTGAAATTATCGCATCGGTTTGTTTTAATCGCTCACACGCCCCGTAAGCAATCGCTTCAAGGCTGGACAGCGCTACTAACGGCTTATCCCAAGTCCAAGCAAGCGTCTTAGCCGCTGTTACCGCAATTCGCATGCCCGTGTAAGAGCCCGGGCCGCCGCCTACAGCGATGCCGCCAAGCTCCTTCTTGCTTACACCGCAATCCTCAAGCAGCTGCTTTAAATGCGTAATAATATAAACGGAGTGATTGCGCTCCGCAAAAGATTGAATTTCACCTAAAATCCGATCACCTTGAATAACAGCCGCCGCGAGGGCAGCCGTCGAGGTATCAAATGCTAATATGGGCTGCTCCGCCTGCTCAACCATGTTGCTTCCCTACTTCCCTGTCATTCAAAGACTGGCACCAGCCCGCGTAGGCTTCCCCGATGCCTTTCAGCCGAATTACCCGCTCTTCGCCGCCCGTATGCTCCAAATACAGCTCTAAGCGCTCCTCGGGCAAAAGCTCTTCGATCAAGCTTGCCCATTCCACAATCGTCACGCCGCTGCCGTAAAAATATTCGTCAAGTCCCAGCTCGTCCGCTTCCTCAAGGGATACGCGATAAACATCCATATGATAAAAGGGCATCTCAGCGCCTTCATATTCTTTGATAATCGTAAAGGTCGGACTGTTTACTATGCCCTGCACGCCAATGGCTTTCGCAAAAAACTGTGAAAACGTCGTTTTTCCCGCACCAAGATCACCGTCAAGCGCCAGCAGCGTGCCTGGTTTTGCCCATGAAGCAATAAGCGTCGCAAGTGCTTCCGTATCCTTCGTGCTGCTCGCCTTCCACTGTGCTTCTCCAATCGCTGTTTGCATCCTATTCACCCAATTTCATTTCTTAAAATGATTATAGCCTCGCTTGGCAAGGGGCATACACTTGCCCTTGGCAGCAGCTCCGTCCGCTTTGGCTGACAACGCCGGCTCCAGCACCACTGAAGGCGCCCCCTGCCTCACCTCGCCAACGATATAAAATGGCAAGCCTTCGGCATGGAAAGCTTCGCGTGCTGCCTGCACATCAGCGGCTTCCATTGTGCCTAGCAGCACATAATCCTCGCCGCCATAAAGCATCCACTCCAGCGGATCGATTCCAACATCCGCCGCATAAGCAGCCATACTGCCGCTGCGTGGAAGCATATCTTCCTTGAGCACAAGGCAGCACTGTGAGGCTTCGGCAATCTCCCATGCTTCGCTGGCAAGCCCATCGCTCACATCATTAAGGGAATTACAGCTGCCACGCTCAAGCAGCAAACGTCCCGCACGCACGGAAGGTACAGGGCGGCAATGCGCCCCTATGAGCGCTGCCGCTCCGCGCACCTCTTCGTGCTGCGCTTGATTTGAAACGCCCGCTGAGCTTGCCGCTTGCGAATCCCCAGCAGGCTGTGTCCCACTGGCATCACTAGCATCACTAGCTCTGCCCGTTTCGCCCGATTCTACTGCCTCGCGCGCCGCCTGCTCTTGACGCTCCTGCTTGCGCGCGAGCAGCAAATGCAGACCTGCCGCCGACAGTCCGACGGCTCCGGTCAGCACAACCGCGTCTCCGGGCTTCGCCCCGGAGCGGCGCAAAGCCCGCCCAGCTTCGACGGCTCCCGTCACCGTCACCGCAACAACCAAGTGCTGCGGCGAAGACGTCGTATCGCCGCCAACAATCGCGACGCCGTAATCCGCGGCGCACGCATAAAGCCCATCATAGAGCCGAGCTATCCGCTCCGGCCCATATGCCGCCGGCACGCTCACGGACACGAGTGCATGCCGCGGCACACCGCCCATTGCCGCGATATCGCTCACGTTCGCGGCAAGCGCCTTATATCCGACATCCTCATCGGTCATCGTATACGCATTAAAGTGCACCGTATCCACCATCGTGTCGACGGCCATCAGCAGCTCCAGCGGTCCATCCAGCTCATCCGCCATCCCCGCAGGAGCAATGATGGCTGTATCATCGCCAATGCCGAGCGTCACGCCTCTTTGCTGCTGCCATTCAGCGGACTGTCTGCCCGCCGTCCAATGGCTGATGCTTGCAAACTCATCCAAAGCTTAAACCCCTTTGCTAATGAATATCACGCTTCTTGAAGCGGCCGCCCTTCACATCATGGATGTTGCCGACGGCCAGAAAAGCAGCCGGATCAAGCTCCTGTACAATCGATTTCATCTTGGCTTCTTCCAGCCGGGTAATGACGCAAAAAATAATCCGTTTCTGCCCGCCGGTAAAGCCGCCCTCGCCGTGCAAATAAGTGACGCCGCGGCCGAGACGGCTCATAATAGCTGCGCCAATCTCCTGCCAGCTTTCGCTGATAATCCAGACGGCCTTCGATTCCTGAAAGCCTTCAATCGTAATGTCAATCATCTTGAATGCTATGAAATAAGAAAATAGCGAGTACATCGCCCGATCCCAACCGAATACAAATCCGGCGCTGCACAATATAAAAAGATTAAAAAACATCACGACCTCGCCTACTGAAAACGGCAGGCGCTTATTGCTCAAGATCGCAACAATTTCCGTCCCGTCCAGCGATCCGCCAAAACGGATAACGAGTCCAACCCCAGCGCCCAATATGACACCGCCGAAAATAGCGGCCAGCACGTATTCGCTCGTAATCGCCTTCACCGGATGCAGCAAAAATGTGCCCAGCGACATGACGCTAACGCCGTATAACGTCGATAAAGCAAAGGTTTTGCCGATTTGCTTATACCCTAGCAGCAGGAAAGGAAGATTTAATAAGAACAAAAACAAGCCGAGCGGCAGCCCCGTAAAATGGGATACGATAATAGAAATGCCTACAATTCCGCCGTCGATAATATGGTTCGGCACCAGAAAAATCTCTAAAGCTACAGATACCAGCGCAGCCCCAATTGTAATAAATAGAATTCTGCGAATAATATCCAGCTTGGATAAAGTATGATGCTGCACACCCATATGTATCAAAGCTCCCCCTTTATACATCTATCCCCATATTACATGAAGATAGAGAAGATTCAAAGAGAAAGCAAAATCCTCCTGCCCTCTCCGCCTGTTATGAGCGGAAAATGCAAGAGGATTTGAAGTTAGCCAATAACCGCGAATGTTTGTACTCCTGCCGGAATGAACGCCGTACGGAACAGTACGCCATTCGAATTGAATAAACGAATCGTGTAAGATACGTTTGTCAGCGTCTCAATCTGGTTAAACCTGACGACACCGAAACGGTCAAACGCCGCAATCGCAACCACAGTATTGCCTCTAAACAGACGGGCAAAAAAACCGGTCGTATTAAACGGCACGCCACTGGTCGTAACCCATACAACCGTCAGACGGTTAAAGGTCGGGCCTCCGCTTTGAAGCCTCTTTGTCCCGGTTACCTTGCTGATCACTTTTCCTGTACCCTTAGGGCCTAAATACGGGGGTTTCATTTTTTTAGACATTATACCACCACTCCTTTTTGCACTTTCGCCTTAACAGCTTATGCAGCATAAGGAATGCTTGTATAGTCAAGCCCCTAACCTAGCGAACCCATTTATATTCTTTCTTTTCTTAACAGCTCTGCGGGAAAAAGCTGCCTTAATGTGTAAGAAAGCCTCGTGCTTGACCCTATAGCTCTTTGACAATCGTCAAATACATGTCGTCCTTGAGCTCAATTTCAAAAGGAGCTGCCGTATGCGAGCCATCGGCTTCACGAATAATGCGTACGCGTGGACGATGCAGGGCCAGCTCATTGTTCGCTGTCACGACGGCGGTCTGTCCAGAGCTGAGCAGCAGCGTCGTCGCCACCGGATAAATGGAAATATGGCGGCAAAAGAGCTTGATCAGCTCAAAATCAAAGTATGTATTGCCGGCCGCAAACAGAAATTCGATGGCTTCCGTTGGCGTATATCTTTTGCGATAAGGCCGCGGGGAAGTCAGTGCGTCATAAACATCGGCAAGCCCGACAATTTGGGCGAACATATGAATATCATCATGCTTAAGCCCGCGCGGATAACCCGAGCCGTCATAACGCTCATGATGCTGCAATGCGCAGTGGGCCGATAAGAGGGAAATATCATGATACTTCCGTAAAATATCGAAGCCCTCCATCGTGTGGCTCTGCATGATTTTGCGGTCTGCATCGGATAGCGGCCCTTTCGTCGCCAGCAGCGGCTGAGGCAGCTTCGTCATGCCGATATCAAACAGCAGCGCGCCAATGCCCAAATCCTCCAGCTGGTTGCGATTGAAGCCCTTGGCGATTCCAATAACGCCGGCAAGCATCGCAACATTGACCGAATGCTGAAACAAATAGGCATCCGCCGAATGAATGCTGGTCAAATTGACCGCCATGTTTGGCCTGCTCGCGAGGTCCTGCATGATGGACCCAAATACCGAACGGAATGTCCGTCCAATGTCCGGGGCAATCGTCCGCCCCTTTAGGGCGGGCTCTTTGAACGCATTCATCGTCGCAGAAACAGCTTCCGCCGCTTTTTTGCGCGTCTCGTCGCGAATGCTGTCCTCGGGCATAATATCTTCTGTGGCCTTATCTTCAATAAACACAAAATCGTAGCCCATATTTTCAAGCCTATTAATAAAACGGTCATTCATCTCCACGCCTGCGCCGAGCAGCACGCTGCCGTTATCCTGAAAAATAGTTTTGGCAAGCCTGTCCCCCGGCTGCACCATGCCAATCTGAACTTTTCTCATTTCCTTGTTTCCCGCCTTTAACCATGATAACGCTAGTAATCGGCATCTTTCATTTGGTCGCTATCATCCATGCATTCCTAAAGCAATTTCCAATAAGTTATATACTTGCTAGTTTGCGGGCAAACGTTCGGCAAGCAGTTTCTCAAGACTAGGTGCTATCTGCAGAAAATTACGGAACTGCTCATATTGCTCCCATTTTTTCGTCTGTATGCCCGACTCGCCGCGAACCGCTCGAATGAGCAGATTTTTGGGCGTATGCTCCGGATCAACAAACTCCAGCATTTGAACTTTATAACCCAGCACCTCAAGCAGCGTGCCACGGGCCGCATCGGTTGCAATAGCCGCAAAACGTTCTTTCAATAGGCCTTGCGATAAAATAGGGGCCAAAACGTCGCTGCTCACCTGCTTGAACAACTCGTGCTGGCAGCAAGGCACGGACATAATGACCGAGGCTCCCCAGCCGACTGCCTTAGCAAGCGCAGCATCGGTAGCCGTGTCGCATGCATGAAGCGTTACAACCATATCCGCTTCGCTTACACCTTCATAATCGGCAATATCACCCACCATAAATGTCAGTTTATCATAACCAAGCGTATGTGCAAGCTCCGAACAAAAAGTGATGACATCCGCCTTCAAATCAAGACCAACGATGCGAATATCCCGTTTCTGCTCTAACGCCAGCAGATGATACAGGGCAAACGTCAAATACGACTTGCCGCAGCCAAAATCGATAATGGTCAGCGGCTTGCCCTGCGGAAGCTGAGGCAATACATCAGTAACCATTTCCAGGAAGCGATTGATCTGCCGGAACTTATCCTGCTTTTTCGCATGGACTTTGCCTTCCGGCGTCATTATGCCCAGTTCCACCATAAACGGTGCCGCCTGTCCTTCCGCAATGACGCGCTGCTTCTGGCGGTTGTGCTGCTGCTCGGTGCTTGCTGCACTAGCGGTTGGCGGCTTTTTAAGCAAAGTCGGCTTGCCTTTCTTGCTCAGAAGCAGCTGTATATCTGCTTCCTGCGTTTTGAGAAGCGCCTGGCGATATTGCTCACCGAGCAGTTCGACCAGCCTCGGCCCCGCATCTTCCGGAAGCCAATTGTTATGTATAACCTTATTCGCATAATGAGCTTCAAATTGATAATGAAGGCCATTTTTCAATTGTACGGGACGAATGATGATTTTGGGCGCTGCGTCTCCGTCCTTGCGGCGAAGCTGGCTCAGCGTTCCCTGCAAAAGCCCGCCCGTTTTTGTCAGGCGGCATATGTCCTGCTGCCACTGTTCTGTCATTGCTATTGCTCCATCTCCAGGCTGTTCAGCCCTGTTCTGATTTCCTCTATCGGCAAGCCGCCAGCCGCAAGCTTGTCCTCCTCAAAAGGAAGCAGCCGCATATAAAACGCGGCGACCTCGCCTTTGCCGGCTGCGCCGTCATCAAGCAGCTCGTACCAAATATTTTCAGCGAGCGCAAAAGCGCCCTCTGCTTCATGCCACTCAGCAACCAGATGCTTCGTTCGATTGGGCAGCTCGTATGGCGACAGCTTGCCGAGCAAGTTCACTGCTTCTTCGCTCGAGTCTGTAAGCGTCGGCGGCGCATCGATGAGTGAAAGCCGCATAAACAAGTGCAAAGCCTTTAAGCTGTGCGCAAAGCTTTCCGCTTCTTTGCCCAAATCTTCATACAGCTCTGCCTCCTGCTTGAACAAAATCGCGATTGCCTGGATATTGTCCGTTTCTACGACGCCGTTTTTCGTCATAACCGCGAGCAGATCCTCGTCTGACAACGTGCGAATCAGCTTCCCGCTTAGCCCAAACCTGCGGTCCAGCAGCTCGTCAATGACGACAAGCGCCTCCTCTTGCTTCAGCTCTCTTCTCAGCTGCATCACTTGTCCGACCGCTTCCGTCATCTGCTCAATCATGCGCATAAAATAATCCCGTTGAAACATCGCTCCGTGCCCCTTTCACTAGCCTCTATCTGCCTTGCCATGATTTAGCTTGAACGATGATCACCACTGCGAGAAAGGTGCGTCCAGCCTATATCCGAGCAATAAAGCTGCTGATCGCCTCTGCGCATGCTTCCGGCTGCTCCAGCATGCTCATGTGGCCGGCATCTGGAAGCAGCACCTGCGTGATGGAGGGGCCAACAAATAACAGCGTCCGCTCCGGTGGAACGATTTGATCGCCTTCCCCGGCAAGCAGCAGCACAGGCAGCTTGGCTTCACGCAATAGGCTCGTCCGATCAGGCCTTGCCTTCATTCCGGATGCCGCAGCGATCGCTCCTGTTCCGCCCGTCTGATAGCCAATCGCCTTCACACGCGCCACCTTGCTAGGCAGCTTGTCCAAATTATCTGGAGCAAATAGCTTTTGCGACATGCCGTCAATCACCTGCTCCAGCTGGCCCTGCTTGATTAAATTTATCGTATTGTCCCGATTGTCCTTCGCGGCCTCGCTGTCAGCTAGAGCTGTAGAATGCACAAGCCCGAATGCCGCCAACCGGTCCGCATGCCGCTCTGCAAAAGCCAATGCAATGTAGCCGCCAAGCGAATGGCCGATGAGGCATACTTTATCTATGCGAAGATGCTCAAGAATAGCGTAAAGATCATCTGCATACAATTCCATAGTAGCTTCAAGATCGGCGGAGGCCGAAGATAAGCCATGACCGCGCAGATCAGGAATGATCAGGCGCGACTGCCGTGCAAGCATTGGCGCAACCTCTTCCCAATAGGCTGAGCTGCCGCAGTAGCCATGCAGCAGCACAACCACAGGAGAGGGGTGGCCTGCCTCTGGATCTGAGTCCGTTGCTCCAGCCTGCCATTTTAACGCTTCTGAGTCGTAAAAGCTAAGCTCTGTGCCTTCCTCAAGCATCAGCTTTTGATTCGCCAAGGTTATCCAATTAGCCAAAATAAACACGCTCCTCTTCTGTCCATTTTAATAAGCGCTTACTGCCCGGCCATGCTCTTGCAATCGCTGCTGCCAACTGCTCTGCCATTTGCATGACATGATACAGCGATGTCGTCTGAATCGTTATATATGGCTTGTGGCTTAACGCATTCACAACGCCTGCAATGCTGTAATGTCCGACGGGCGGCAATCTCCGGCCCGTTGCTGCTCCTGGCTGGAGCGGACCCGCTTTCGCCAGAAAGGCTCCAACCGACTGCGGCTTGCCGAGACAAGCATCAATCGCAATGACGACTGCATGATTTTCAGCCTTGAGAACCGCCTGTTCCACTGCATAGGCGTCACACGGCTGCTCCATTGTGCCGATGACATGCTCCCAGCCCTGCTCCCGCAGCAGCGTGCCGACGAGAGGCCCAAAGCAATCTCCTGTCGAACGGTCTGTACCAATACATACGAAGGAAATATCGCTTCTATTCGGGTACTGCCTGGCAATCGGAGCCAGAAATTCAGCAATTTCGAGATTGAAACGATCTGACTGCTCCATCTTCCTGCTCCTTTAAGCTAACCTGCTTCATTCAATTTATCTGCGTTCCTTCATGCTCTACTTTATAATTACCCATCCTGCTATTAATTGTATCGGATTTATCGGTTCTATTCAATTTGTCTGATGCCCGTCCTAAAATTATGTTACAATGACGGCATTAGTATGAAACAGCAGGCGCATGCATCCATGCCCTGAATGATGAAGGAGGATTTACCCATGCTTGATCTTGAACAGCAAACGCCGCAAAATATTGAATTTATGATTGATACCATCAAAACAAAATTAAAGATGGCTTCGGCTGCCGCTATGCAGGCTTCCCATTTCAATATTACGCAATACGAAGACATTAAGGAACTGTATGAGGTCGTTGCAAGCAAAGAAAAATTCAGTATCAGTGAAGTTGAAGCCCTTGTATCAGAGCTAGGCAAGCTAAGGAACAAGTAATACAGCTCTTCAAGTAATACCATTAAAATACATTATATTACACCCTTCGACAACACAAGAAAACCGGCGCACTCGCAAGAGCTGCCCCGGTTTCTTTGTGTTATTCTTCTGTCGTTTCGGATTCCTTCACTGCTACAGCTGCTGCTGCTTCAAGGGACAGCGAAATGGCTACTTGTTTCTGCTCGCCCTTCAGGAAGAAAGCAAGGCGCTCGAGTTTCTCAGCAAGTTCAGCACCGCTGAGCGTTGTGTTCAAGTTGTAGTTGAACTGATCTGCTGGAAGCTTAAGCTCCTGCTGAGCGTAAGAAGGCTGTCCTCTCCATCCACGTTCAAATCCACCACCCGATTGTGAAGACAAATGATCTGGAACCGGATAGAACTTGTCCGACTTATTTACAACCCGCTCGTAGATGCGGAGTTTCTTAAGGAGCATGTAATACTGAGCGGAATGTTTGAAATCCCAAGCTTCACGAATATCTTTAAGCGTATAATCCATTTTCCATCTTTTCAGCTTTTCCACTTGCTCATCCGAATTCAACTGCAAAAAATCATCTAACGGCATAATAGTTTCCGGCATATTAACTCCTCCATCTAACTTGTAGTGTTGGCGATCACAATAAAACATTAGTAACGTAAATACTATTTTTAATCATATAAAAAATACCATAATTTTTTACACTTTTCAAATTAATTATTTCACAGATTAAAAGCTGGCTCTCAATCCCCTCAGGATTAAAAGCCAGCTTCACGTTTCAGCCTATATTATTCACTTTGCAACCCTAGGGAAAACAGGAACTTTTGAAAACTTGCTTTTCCAGCATCGTTGCGTTTGTATACCCCTGCGTCCTTCAGCACATCGAGGAACTTTGCACCCGTCTGAGTCTCCACATGCGCCTGAGCTTCGCTCTCTGAGCAGGACGTTCCATAAGACGCTACAAGCTCTCTAATCCACTCTGCATGCTTGTGAAGCGGATGAGCGCTTTCCTGAAGGGCAGCATCGATAGTCGCCTCTCCCGTCAAGTAAGCGGCAATTTGACCGAGCTCCGTTGCCAGTCTGCCTGGCAGAACAGCAAGACCCATCACTTCGATCAGGCCGATATTTTCTTTTTTGACATGATGCAGGTTCTGATGGGGATGAAAAATTCCGTCCGGATGCTCGTCGCTCGTCCGATTGTTGCGAAGCACAAGATCGACCTCGTACTCGCCGTTGTCGCGCAGCCTGGCAATCGGCGTGATCGTATTATGCGGCGTCTGTGCTGCATCCAAAGCACCTGCGGTAAATGCGAGAACGTCCGCATCCGCGTCGCTGTAGCCGCGCCAAGCATCAAGCAGGCTGCAGGCCGCCTTCAGCACATCAGCTTTCGAAGCGCCATTTATCCGCACAACGGACATTGGCCAGCTTACGATACCGTATTTGACGCCTGGCAGCTCCGGATTAACGAAGCTTGCTTCCACCCCAGCCGCTTCCATCGGGAACGTATGACGTCCTGCCTGGAAGTGGTCGTGGCTCAGAATCGAGCCGCCAACAATCGGCAAATCGGCATTGGAGCCGATAAAATAATGCGGATACAGCTCGACGAAATCGAGCAGCCTCGCAAACGAGGAGTGCGAAATCGCCATCGGCTCATGCGCGCCCTTGAATACAATGCTGTGCTCGTTGTAATAAACATAAGGCGAATATTGAAAATACCATTGCTCTGCCTGCAAGGTCAGCGGCAGGACGCGCAGATTTTGCCGCGCAGGATGATCGGCGCGTCCGGCGTAGCCTACATTTTCAGCACATAACAGGCACAATGGATATTTAGCTTGCGGCAGCGTCTTAAGCAGCGCAATTTCCTTTGGATCCTTTTCCGGCTTGGACAGATTGATTGTAATCTCCAAATTGCCGTAATCCGTATCATATAGCCAATATTTATTTTTGCGAATGCGGTCCATGCGAATGTAGTTGGAATCAATATTCAGCTTATAGAAGGCATCCGTCGCCTTGGAAATGCCCTCTGCTTCTGCTGTCCGATCGAAAGCAGCTACCGTTTCCGAGGGGCGCGGCATGAGCAAGCCCATAATGCGCGCATCCAGCAAATCTCGATAAGTCGTAATATTTTCCTCAATCAGGCCGATGCTGTAGCCATAATCGAGCATTTCCTCCAAGATCGAAACCGCGCTATCCAGCTGCTCCTCAGCTACTTCCCCCTCATGCGGCTCCGTAAAGCCGAATAAATCAAGCAGCGCATTGCGGGCAGCATGAATGTCCAGCTTGTGAAGCAAGCCTTGGCGGTAAGCAAAACCAATCAGTCTTTCAATATTTACAAGCGCCTTCGCCGCATTTGCTGCGGCTGTCTGGCTGTCTGTCATGCGAAAAACGCTCCTTCCTCTTGCTCCTACTCCTGTGCTTTACCTTTGTAGCCTTGCGGATTCGCCACATGCCAGTTCCAGGCGCTGCGAATAATGTCCTCCAGCTTGTCGCGCTTCGGATTCCAGCCCAGTTCATTGCGGGCACGATCCGATGCCGCTACCAGTACGGCTGGGTCGCCAGTCCGGCGAGGCTCAATGACAGCCTTGATCTCGCGTTCGGTTACGGAGCGCGCAATATCAATCACTTGCTTAACGGAGAAGCCTTGTCCGTTGCCTAGGTTGTAAATCGAGCTGTCCGCACCCGTACGCAAACGTTCTACAGCAAGCACGTGCGCATCGGCCAAATCGCTGACATGGATATAATCGCGGATGCAAGTGCCATCCTCTGTCTCATAATCTTCGCCAAACACCGAAATATGCGGGCGTTGTCCAAGCGCTGCCTGCAGCACGATAGGAATAAGATGCGATTCCGGATTATGGTCTTCGCCGATCAGGCCGCTCTCATGCGCGCCAGCTGCGTTGAAATAGCGCAAGGATACGAATTTCAAGCCATGCGCGACATCGAACCATTTCATCATTTTTTCCATAGCCAGCTTCGTTTCGCCATAGGCATTAGTCGGCAGCGTGCGGTCATATTCGTCGATTGGCACGTTTTCCGGCTCGCCATAGGTAGCTGCTGTGGATGAGAACACAATTTTAAGCACATTGTGCTCGATCATTTTTTCAAGCAGGCATAATGTGCCATAAACGTTGTTATGATAGTATTTCCCTGGGTTTTGCATGCTTTCCCCTACGAGCGAATTAGCTGCAAAATGAATAACGGCATCAATGCTGTTTTCCTTAAATACCGTTTCCAGAAAATCCTTATCGCGCAAATCGCCAACGTACAGCTTTCCGCCTGTTACTGCCTCGCGATGCCCCTGCTCCAAATTGTCAACGACGACGATTTCTTCGCCGCGCTCTTTAAGTGACGCTACAGCATGCGAACCAATATATCCTGCTCCACCTGTTACCAATACTGCCATTGTATTATCCCTCCCATATTTGCTTGCATGTAAGTGTAAACGGCTAAATCCGTTCAACACGCTTCATTCGATAGGCCTGCTTAAGCCGTCTGTTGCTTAAACCAGCTGCTCAACGCCATTGCCGATGCTGCATACGTAGAAATCCGCTACAAGTCCGGTTGCCGCCGTGTATTCCTCGCCCACTTGCTGCTTGAAGCTCTCAATGCTGTCTTCATGAACGAGCGATACGGTGCAGCCGCCGAAGCCTGCGCCTGTCATGCGCGAGCCAAGCACGCCATCTACTTTGCGAGCCGCAGCTACCATCGCGTCCAGCTCCGCACCTGTTACTTCATACAAATCGCGCAGCGAGTCATGCGAGCCGTTCATCAGCTGGCCGAACAATGCGAGATCGTCTTTTTTAAGAGCCTCCATCGATTGCAACACCCGGTCGATTTCCTCGACTACATGCTGCGCGCGATTGCGGACGATATCTTCTTTGATCAGATGCTTGTTTGCATTGAACTGCTCCAAGTTAATTTGGCCAAGCAGCGTCAGCTCAGGGAATGCCTGCGTCAAGTCCTGAACCGCTTGCTCGCATTGGCTGCGGCGCTCATTATAAGCGGAATCCACCAATCCGCGGCGCTTGTTCGTGTTGCCGATAACGAGCTTGTAGCTGCCCGATTGGAACGGAACGAGATCATATTCCAGCGTGTCGCACATGAGCAAAATCGCGTGGTCCTTCTTGCCGTTCGCCACAGCAAATTGGTCCATAATGCCGCATTGCACGCCATTGAATTCATTTTCCGATTTTTGCGAGAGCAGAGCAATTTGAACCTTGTCGATCGGCTGTTTTTCAAGCGTCAGCAAGGCATATGCCGTAACCACTTCGATGGAAGCCGAGGAGGACAGGCCCGCTCCGTTCGGGATTTCGCCATGGTACAGCAGATCATAGCCGGATGTGTAGCTCACGCCGCGCTGCTTCAATTCATGGAAAATCCCTTTCGGATAGTTCATCCAGTCATCCGCTTCGTCATAAA
Organism: Paenibacillus sp. JT22N15; assembly: GCF_059383755.1. Classification (NCBI taxonomy): domain Bacteria; kingdom Bacillati; phylum Bacillota; class Bacilli; order Caryophanales; family Paenibacillaceae; genus Paenibacillus; species Paenibacillus sp. JT22N15. The sequence goes on from NZ_JBXENV010000011.1 coordinate 203,353, forward strand.
CGATATTTTCAAGATCAAATTCCCGGCTCATTGGAAAATTCGTCGTTGCCAGCCCAAGCTTGCGGTCTCCGCGCGCACGAATGAGCAGCGTAGTGCCGAACGTTAAAGCAGCCGGAAAAACGTAACCGCCGTTATAATCGGTATGCTCGCCGATCAGATTCACCCGGCCTGGAGCATGAAATACTTGAATGGAAGAGGCTTCTCCACCATATTGTTGGATAAATTTCTGTGTAAGCTCTTGAACATTTACCACTTGCAATCACGTCCCTTTTTATCGTCTTTAGTAATTTGATGTAAGGCGATGTCTTCCCCTTCAGTATAGCGCAAGGCAAGCGGCAATTAAAATGGCGCAAAGTGCTATTTACATGGATATATGTGACTTTCATATCGATCTTAAGACATGCTATGATTATTAAAATCCGCAAATAAAGCAGTCTTTATTCCCAATTGCAGGCAGGTGTAATGAATGAACAGACCAGAGAACTATAAAGTCGCCTCAAGCCCTATGATCATCGAAAACGATCTGCTGCACGTATTGTTCGCAGGGGAAAGCCAGACGAAGCCAGCCCATCGCCTCGGACCGAAAGTATATGATTTTTATTTGATGCATGTCGTCCTTGAAGGCAGCGGCATCTTCATTTGCGGCGACAACCGCTACGAGCTGCGGGCAGGGCATACCTTTCTCATTGAACCGGAGCAACTGGTCAGCTATGAATCCGATGTTCAAAATCCTTGGCGCTACCGCTGGGTCGCTTTTAGGGGCACACTGGCAGGCGGGCTGCTGGAGACAGCAGGCTTATCCGCTGCACAGCCGGTCGTCGATACGGGCAGCAGCAAGCGGCCCGCCGTGCTTTTCCATCATATCTTCCATATTTTCCGCTCGAATGAGGCGGCTGCGCATTTGAAGGCAAGCGGCTATTTGCAGCTGCTGCTCGCTGAATACAGCGCCGTTATGAGCGATGCCGCTCGCGGCAAAGCACTGATGGCCGATGAAGAGGGAGAGCAATTGCTCCAAAAAATGATCCATTATTTATCGACGCAATATGCCCATCCCGTTTCTATTGAGCAGATGGCGGAGGCGCTTGGCTACAATCGCGCTTATTTATCGCGATTTTTCAAACGCAAGACGGGAACGACGCCCGTCACCTTCCTGCTCAAGCTGAGAATAGACAAGGCTAGACAGATGCTTCGAGAGCGTGGAGAGCTGACGATTGAGCAAATTTCCGCTTCTGTCGGACTGCAGGATGCGCTTTATTTTTCCAAGCAATTTCGGCGTTTTTATAATCAATCCCCAACCGCGTACCGCGAAGCGATGCGCAGCCAGAAGGAGTAGCGAGCAAGCCGCATGGCTTGTAATACGGGTAGGCCGATATGGGACATATTAGTGGTACAACAATTGATTAGATGTGTAATGGTTACTAAGAAACACCTTTTAAATCCACATGAACAGGAGCTGTGCCTCAGATGAAGGAGCTGCATACAGGCAGTCTGTTTTGGCCTACTACCTTAAATTCCCCGGCAGAATATCCGAGTATTACCTCGAACAAAAAAGTGAAAGTTGCCATTGTCGGCGGCGGTATGTCGGGTACCATTTGTGGCTATATTTTGGCGAAAAGCGGCATTGAAGCAGCGATGCTCGAACGGGAAAGCGTAGCTGGCGGCAGTACGTCGGCCAACACGGGCTTGCTCCAGTTTTCCAATGATATTATGCTGTGGGAGCTCGCTGACCAAATCGGCGAATACGATGCCGTTCGGTTCTATCGCGGCTGTCTGGATGCCGTGCGGCAGCTGGGAGAAGTTGCGGCGCAGCTCCCCGTAGATGTCGGCTTCATTCCAAGAAGCAGCCTATACTATGCGACCTCTGAGCAGGAGTTGCCAATGCTGCGGAAGGAGTATGAGATGCTGCTCAAGCATGGCTTTGATGTCAGCTTCTTGGAAGCGGACGATATTTCCCGGCAGTTTCCTTTCCGCAAACCGGGCGCCATTGTGGCGCAGGGGGATGCCGAGGTTAATCCTTTCCAGTTCGTGCAGGGCGTCTCTGCCGCTGCAGTGGAAGCCGGGCTGCAAATTTATGAGCATACCGACATCGTAAAGCATGAGCAGTCCGCTGAAGGCAGACAGCTGCTGCGTACTGCAGACGGCTGGGAAATCGAGGCGGAGCATGTGATTTTCGCTATTGGCTATGAGCCTGAGGAGCTGCGCGGCCAGCTCGTTAAAGCCAACATTAACCGTTCCTTTGCCGCCGTTACCGTCGTTCAGGACGACGCGAAGCTGCGGGCCAATTGGCCGGGCCAATGCCTCATTTGGGAAACGGCGCGCCCCTTTTTATACTTGCGCACGACGGTGGATGGCCGTATCGTCGTTGGCGGACTGGACGAAATGACAGAAGCGCCGATTGAGAGCGAGAAGCTAAGGCGCAAGCGAACCGATAAGCTGCTGGAAAAAATAACGGCATTGTTTCCGATGCTGGATCAGCCGCTGGAATTTGAATGGAGCGCCACATTCGGCGAATCCCGTGATAATTTGCCCTTTATCGGAGCAGACCCAAAAATGCCCGGCGTCTATTATTGCCTAGGCTATGGCGGCAATGGCACCGTCTACAGCATGATGGCTGCCTATATGCTGCGGGACATGATTAATGGCGAGGCGCATCCGCTCGCCAGCATCGTGCGCCTTGACCGTCCTTCCTTATTAAAGGTTTAAGCAGGCTTGCATCACGGCCATATAGTGTGCTTATATACACCACTATATAGAAAAGAAGGGCTCCGCCGATCGGCGGAGCCCTTCTTTTCTATATGACATAAACTTTATTTGATATATCCACTAAATATCAGCTATATGCACAGCGCCTTGGCTGCGAAATACAGATTCCGCTATTGAAAGCCGCGCCAGCTTCGGTCCGCCCTCTTTGTCCATCATCGTATGGCTCTCATCCGTCTCCACGACGACGATGATGCTCCCGGCACGAATCGCTTCCCGGCTTTCATCCTCGGCTTTATCCAGTCCGAGCGCTCTGAGCGCGTGATTAATGCCATCGTCATCTGAAATAAAATTAGTCGCCAGCAAACCATCCGTTGTCATTGGCACCGCACTCCAACCGCCAGCTCCGGTCATGCCAGTCGTAGGCATCACAGCGGCAGCAGCAATCGTCGTCCCCTCATTCATCCCTCGGCTTCCATTCGTGCGCGCCAGTTCCATGACCTCATCGGCATGAATATCGGTTTCCGCTTCAATTCGGCGGGAATGCTCGCTATCCTTAGCAATAATTTGAAGCTCTCCCGGCACGAATCCGGCTTGCTCCAATGCGGCAACCGTATCAATCACTTCTTGCTCCGTCTTGAAAATCCCCAGCTTCTTAGCCATTAGAATCTCCTCCTAAACCTGATTGTGATTACAAAAGCCTGCTGATTTCGGCAAATGATGTGTTCGCCATTTTTCAGCTGGCTTCATCCGAGCGCTCTTAGAATAGTTATACCCTCAGCGGCAATGAATCAATCGCAATGTTGCAGATTCGCCGCCCGGTTGTTGTACAACAAACACTTTCAAGGTATGATGGAGGGAAGTGAAATGGAAATCGGACAAGCAGGGGGCAAGGCGATGATTCATCGAGTGCTTCGCTATCCCGCGCAGTGGGATTGGCAAATGCTGCAGCTCGAAAGGCAGCATGCGGAGATCGGGCAGAAACTGCCCAAACGCAAGGACAACAGAAAAAATAATGAAAGCTTCCTTGCTGCGCGGCCATACCCTGTTCAGGTGGGCAGCGGTGCCGATTCGCAAAAGCTGGAGGCGAAGCTGCTGCTTCCTGAATGCGCCTCCTGGCTTGAGGAATGTGACGGACGGACGACGAATCAAATTACGGTTGCCCCAGCAACAGAGCGCGGCCCGCTTGTGCATGGCACACTGATGATCCAGATTTCGGATGTGCATACGGATATACAGCCGTTCCACTTCTGGGTATCAGGCAAGCGGCTTGTGACGATGCATGAGGATATGCGGCTAGCTATACGCTTTCAGGCAGATGATGTAACGAGCAGGCTTGAAACATGCGATACTGCTCCCGAAGCCTTGTTGGTTATGCTCGGCGTTATATTAGGCCCCTTCCACGAAGGACTGGACGGCTTTGAGAACCGGCTTGGCGATCTTGAAAATAATATGCGCAGCGCCAATCGTACCGGCCTGATGGACACCATCATTGAAAGGCGATATGACTTGCTGCATTGGAGCCATCTCTTCACGCCTGTTCGCGAGCTTCACGGCTCGGTGAAGGAAGCTTTTCTCGACGGAATTATGGAAAGCGAAGCCTACAAGCGCATTACTCATAAGCTGGAACGAATCGATACGCTGCTCAAGCATTATTCGCTGGAGATTGATACACTCATTTCAATGGACGATGCGATCTCCAACTTCCGTGGCAATGATATTATGAAGACGCTGACGATTTTCACCGTGATTTTCACTCCAGCAACGGTCATTTCTGCCCTTTGGGGTGTGAATTTGGAGCCGCTGCCTTGGGACAAAACCTGGTGGGGCTTTACGATTCTTTGCGCCTTCATAATCGGCATTACCGTACTCATTTACGTCTGGCTGTGGAAGAAAGGCTGGACAGGCGATATGCTGATTGGCCGCGGCGGCTCTGGCAAGCTGGCTGCCACTCGTTCTGACCGCCACAGCCGCAAGAAGTATAAGGAAACGCTTGCGGATGAAGACAGCGGGCGGCGCCCTTCTTCGGAGCGCCCATCGTCTGCCAAGACGGCCTCACAGGAGCAGGCTCCGTCAGCAGCGAAGCCATTGACACGTTCACGCCGACTATAGCTGAACATGATTTATTATGAAACAAGCCCCTCCATTGCTCGCTATTTCAGCGAATATGGAGGGGCTTTATTATATTTTAGAGCATAACTTCAATCCTTCAGCTAAGCGGCTTATAAGTACGAGGGCAAACGAACCGGAAGGCCCGATTTCGCCGATTGGTTAGCCGCAACTGTAATTTCCTGCGTCCGCAACGCATCCGCATAGGTCGAACGAATGAGCGAAGTGTCGCCGGTGCGAACGGCATGCAGAAAAGCCTCATTTTCAAGCTGATAAGGATCGCGCTTGTTAACGTACTCCGTTTTGCGGCTGGCTTCGATGTCAATGAGCCCATGATGCCCAAGCTCCAATACCCCTTTATCCGTATAAATGTGCAGTCCGGCACGATCCCCTGCGCTAAGGGCACAGGTATTGCTGATGGAAGCTACTGCGCCGCTCGCCAGCTTGAAGGTAGCCGTTCCAATATCGGGAACCTCAACGCCTTCTTCCTTGCCTGCCATAATCCGGTCGCCATATGCGGCATAAACCTCCGTCACATCCCCGAGCAAATAACGCAGCAAATCGACAATATGCGTCGTCTGCTCGACAAACTGTCCGCCAGAGCCTTCCATTTTTCTCCACCAGCCGACACCCGGCATACCGCCCATCCAGTTCCCAATCGCCATAGCAGCCAGCCTGTCCGCCAGCAGCTCTTTCGCTTTATCCGTGCCATCCATATAGCGGAAATGATAGCCGACTGATGTAATCAGGCCGCTAGCCTGAACAGCTTGTCCGATAGCTGCCGGAGTCTCGATATCAACACCAAGCGGTTTTTCGACAAGAAACGGAATTTCGCGCTTTACCAGTTCGTTTTCAATCTCGCCATGGGCAAACGGCGGAACACAAATATAGACCGCATCCAGCTTCCGGTCATCGAGCATATCGGAAACGTTTTCATAACCGCGTGCATCTGTAAACGGCTTAGCCGCATCGTCTGCCTTCTGCTTGCTTGTAGCCACTAATGCTGCTACGTTGACCCCTTCCATACGCGCCAGTTTTTCAGCATGCATCTTTCCAAACCAACCTGTACCGATAACACCAATCTGCAAAGTCATGTGCAAGCTCCCCTCGTAAAACTTTTTCCTGTTATTATAACGGTGCAAGCTCGCCTACGTCCATTGTTACTTTGCCAAATTTATTTGCCAGAGCTTGGCCCAAGCGGTTGCGGAGTCGCCCAGCCTTTCATATGCTACAACATCAGCTGCCCACTTGCAGGCGGCATTTAGGCAGAAACTTCTTGCGCTGAGACGCAATATGGAGCGGAGGTCGGGCAATGGCAACTTTGAAAAAAAACAACAACCGGGAGTCGCAGCAGCTGGACACTCGGACGGCTTTATTTTTGGCTGCGGTATGCGGTCAAACGTATTTGCAATTTACGAATCCAAGCGGGCTGTTTCTCGTGCCGCGCAATTATACGCTGGTCGGGACGTTCAATGCCCGAGCCTACGACCAGACGGAGGAAGCGTTCGGCTTCCTGCTGATGTCGGAGCAGTCCTCCGTGCTCGCATTCCGCGGCTCAGGCTCCGCCGTCGATTGGGTATCGGATTTTATCGCCCAGCAAACGCCCTATCGTCCAGTGAAAAATGGCGGTTATACGCATAAAGGCTTCACCGATATTTATATGTCTGCGCGCGATCAAATATTGGCGCTTATCGAGCAGTTGCCCGCAGATAAGCCTCTGTTTATAACGGGGCATAGTTTAGGCGGCGCTTTGGCAACGCTTGCAGCTGCCGATATAGCCGCGAATACTGAAATAAAATCGCCGATCGTTTATACGTTTGGGGCACCGCGGGTCGGCGATCCTAAATTTGTGCGCAATTATAACAATCTTGTCGGCACTCATTGGCGTTTTCAAAACGAATATGATATCGTTCCCCATCTCCCAACCCTTGTGTATCAATCGCCACAAACGAAAAAAACGTATTATTACTTGCATGTAAAGGGCGAGGTCAAGCGCTCGTTCAGGCTCGGCTCGGTTGCCGCCAACCATGTGCTTCCGAGCTATTTTAACGATCTGTATGTAGAGGAACCTATTTTCGCACTGGCCATCTGTTCAGAGCCGCCCGGCTGGTGCCCGCTGCTTACGCAGTAGATCGAGCACAAAGAAGCTTGGCAGCAGGCAGATGCAAACGCATCCGTCTATTGCCAAGCTTCTTTGAACGTTTAGGACGGCAGCATATAAAGCAGAATGGCAAAGAAATGCAGCACGGACCCACCAAGCACGAACATATGCCATACCGCATGATGATAAGGAAACGCCCGCCACATATAAAATACGGTTCCCACCGTATAGAGCAGCCCGCCTGTAATGAGCAGCTGCAGGCCGCCAGGCGCCAAATGGCTCGTAAGCGGCTTCCAGGCGAAAACGATCAGCCAGCCCATGGCCAAATACACGATCGTCGAGGTAAATAAAAACTTTGAGGCAAAAAAAGCTTTAAATACGACACCAACAAGGGCGAAGCCCCAAACGATGCCGAATAGAACCCATCCTAACGTCCCTTGGACAATATGCAGCAAAATGGGCGTATACGTCCCGGCAATAAATACATAAATAAAGGAATGGTCCAGCGATTCAAAAACACGCTTCGCCTTGCCCTCTGGAAAACTGTGCACCAAGGTCGATGCGGCATAAAGCAGCAGCATCGCTGTTCCATAAATCGTAAAGCTGACTACATGAGAAGCTGTCCCCTTCTCCACTGCAAATACGATTAAAATAACGAGTGCAGCAACGCTAAGTGCAGCTCCAATGCCATGTGTGATGGCATTGGCTATTTCCTCGCGTCTGGAATACGTATGCGTGTTTGCCATTGCTATGGCACCTCCGTTTCAACCACTGAAAATCGCAAGCCCTACTACTTACAGTGTAGAACATCAGTGCCAGTCTTTCAACCATAGCCGCAAGCGGTCGATCGTTTTATCGAGGTTGCAGATCGCATCTTGATCCCGGAACGCCTCCTGATGGCGGAAATAATGAGCATGCCCGCCGATGACGTGTATCGGCTCAACCTTGCCAGGCGCATGCTTCATTCGCTGCCATTGCGGCACTCCTGAAGCGCTTCGCTCCCAGCCGCCCCAACTGCCGATGCGGCTTACGGGATCATTAAGCTTGCCCGCCTCGTTTACGGCATACAAATAACACACTTTATCTTTCAGCTGCGGCGCAATATGATTGCGCGGCGAGCCGACCTGTACGACGCGGAAATTGCTCATGAGATTGCGCTCCATGAGCATTTTCGCCGCCTGATAAGCTGCCGCTCCACCGCCGCTATGCCCGATGAACAAGGACGGCTCATCAGCGCTCAGCAGCTTCTCCTTCACTTGACGGTAGGCAATTTGCCCACCGATGCGTCCAGCTGCAATAAAGCTGGTCAAATCGCTGCCGACCTCAAGCACCTGACGAAACAGACTGCGGCTATTGTCGCCATAAGGATGCAAAATATGAATGCGCGGCTCAACGCCCGATTCGCGAAATAATTGATCAAGCTTGTCCCGACAAGCGTTAAAGGCACTTTTCGTCGTAGCCACACCCGCCAGCAAAAATATGTTAACGGCTCCTCCACCTGCTGCCAGCATGCTTCTCCCTCCATCGCAAAGAAATATGGTATAGGTACATTATGCGGGAAGAAGCTGCGATTCATTCCTGCACGGGCCACTTAAAAATGGATGTATTTCAAGCGTAAACGGCTGAAGCCGCCCTCTGGCGGCAAAGCTACTGTTTCGCGTAGAAATATAGAGAAAGGATGGGAAAATCATATACTTTCCTATATTTAAAAATAAGCCTCCCGCTACGCTGCATTCCCAGCATAGCAAAAGGCTATTCAGACGATGAGGCATCACCCAGCTGAAAGCTGACTACACGCCCATCTTTTTGCGTTGATTGTTGACCTTCTTCGTGTTCTGGCTCTTCATTTGCTGCGTGTTTGTTGAAAAGCCGCCTTGTGCGAAGCCATCCGCTTTGCCTTGCTTCTTCTGAGCCAGCAATTGCTTGGCTTTCTCCGCTTGAGTCAGCTTCTTAGGCTGCTCCTGTACTTCCTTGTTCTCCACGTCCGACATATTATCACCTCGCTTTATTATTTAACCAGCGTAATAAATCTTGTAAAAGCGCCCTTATGCAGTTCGCAGCGATCTACCGAGCTAAAGCCGGAGGCTGAAAGCTGCGTTTCAATCGGCTCCGTCGTCACAATGACTGCAAGGTCAGCAAGCCGTCTTACACTTTCCAGCATATCAAGCTGCTCGCCAATCGGCAAGACCGAACATAAATTATATGGCAGATCTACGATTGCCGCATCATAATGCCCCTCCAGCTCACGCATATCGCCCAGTGAAACAAGCTCCTTACTATAGCCAAAATGAGCAAGATTGACCCGGGCCCCCCGCACCGCAAGGGGATTGCGATCCACGCCACGAATCGCAATGCCCATCGACAGCGCTTCAATCAGCACGGTGCCCATGCCGCAGCATGGATCGATCATACTCAACACCTCGCCATTCGGCCCTGCGGCAATGTTAACTACCGCCCGAGCCACTCTTGTGCCAAGTGCTGTTGAATAATTTTGCGGCTTCTGCCGATGGGCGAGCCAGACTGCGCTCGCTTCCTCACAGTCGCCAAACCAATAACGCTGCTTCCAAAAGGTAATGCCCAGCAGACGCTCTGGCCGCCGCATGTCCGCGACGCCAATTAGTGATGCACCGACGGAACGCTCTAGTCCGCGCTGCTCTTCATAGCTGTATGGAGCATCCGCCACTGTGCAAAGCACCTTGAATGTCGCTCCATTCAAATCGACAAGCGGCAGCTGCTCTAGAAGCACCGGCAAACTTGCTCCTGAAAGGGCAAGCTCAACGCGTCGCTTCAGAAACGGACTGCGGCTTGGATGAACGCGATGCTCGCTCACGACAAAGCCATCGCTTAGCGGAGCATCCAGCAAGCGGCTAAGCTCCAGACGGCATAGCTCCAATTCCTCTTCATGACAGCTGTAGCTGTATAAATAACGAGCCATTAATGATCTACGGACGTCCGCGCCTGAGGAGCAGCAATCTCATCGATGCTGAATGGCTTGAGCTCCGGCTTTGCCTTTTTTTCCACCTCAGCTGTTAATTCATTCACCTGTTTATTCAGCAGCTTAACCTGGCGCTGCAAACGGAATACACGCACCATTCCAAATAATCCAATCACTAATCCGCCAAGGAGCGTCGAAGCGAGAATGACGAGGATGAGCGGAATTTGAGTCTGCGCAAACATAAAATTAACTTGCACCGAATTGACATTTATTACGGCAAACAACGCAATAACGAATGCAAACAGCAGTGCGGATATAAGCATCGTTTGAGCCTTCATCGTTTTCTCCACCTTTATCTGGGTTGTTATTAGTTTATCATATTACCTATTAAACCAATAGTCATGACGCCAAACAGCAAGCGGATGCCCGCCACAAAGGCAAGCATCCGCTTTAGATTGTTCGCAAAATAGTTATAATGGCTAACTAAGCTTTTCTTCTCACCTGCTGCCACACGAACATCACGATAATGACCAGCAATACCGCAAGCTGCGTAAGCGCCGTCTCCAGCGTCGGATAAAAACCAAGGAAACCTATAGCAGGCAGCTCGCTTACCGCATGTGTAGGCAGCCAGGCAGCGACCTGCAGCGAGTGAATGCTTTCTCCCATAAAACGGAACACCAAATAATAAATGAGCACCGATGCCACAATGAAAAACGGGCGAATGGGCAGCTTCGTGCTGAAGCGAATAATGACGAAAGCAATCGCCACGAGCAGCAGAAACGTTACGCCGATCCCTAAAATCATTTGTAATGGATCAATGGAAGGTGCCATGCCGACATAAAAAATCGTCGTCTCCGCCCCTTCCCGCATAATGGCAAGCGCCGATACAGCGAACAGGGACCACAGACTGCCGCGCGCAATGGCACTGCCCATCTTGTTGTCAATATAGCTGTTCCAGCTGCGCAAATTCGCTTTGCTGTGCAGCCAATTACCGACCGTGATCATCAAGATAACGGAAACAAGACCGGCGATGCCCTCAATCGCTTCTCGCGCGCTGCCAGCCGCCGCCTGAGCAATCGCATAGGTGAGCAGCACAGCCATAACAGCGCTCAGCAGCAGGCCGACCCAGACGCCGGACCATACCCAGACGCGCTTCGACTCATTGCCCGATTTTTTCAAATAAGCCAGCAGGGCCGCAAGCACGAGAATCGCCTCAAGCCCCTCGCGGAGCAAAATCATTCCAGCGTCCCAAGCGGTATAACGCGTTTCCTCCACCATCGGAGCGAGTATTTCTCTGATTTCGGCAATTACCGCTTGGGCTTTATCTGGTACTGGCGGATTGGAGAGCAAATAGCCCGATACCGCCGTCATTTTAATTTCGATTTTCGTATAAGCATCAGCAGAGCGAATTTGCACCTGCCCCTCGACCGAAGGCCATTTTGAAATGAAGGCTTGCATTTGGCCATCGGCCTCATTCAAATTGCCTGCGGCTATGTCTTTTGCCGCTTTATCAACGATCGCAATCAGGTCAGCAATACCCAGCTTTTCCGCAGGTGCAGAGGCTGCATCGATTTTGCCAGCAATGTAGTCATTAATCAGTTGAATCATCGCATTCGTTTCCGTCTCGGCTTGCTCCGCACGCGGCGGCTCGGCCTGAAGCGCAATTCGGATCATGCTCATGGCCGTCTCCAGCTTGCCGTAAACGGTGAAGTTTTCCGAGCGAATCGCAGGTTCAATCGTCAGCCAATTATCGTTAATCGTCTTATAATTCGCGCTCGCCTTCACCCATTGCTCCCCTTGAATTTCGATCAGCAGCTTCGTTGCCATAGGCAGAAGCTGCTTCGCGGCTTCCTTGCCGGTCAGCTTAGCTTGATCGTCCTTCTGGACGCTTTTCACATATTTATTAATCGCTTTCGCCAGCTCGGATAAGGAAGCTTTGGCTTCATCCGGCTTGTTGTCTGCCTCATCCAACAGCACGATCGCATGAGCCAGCGCGGAATCGACATCGGCTGATAAATCTGATTTTTTCACGTTTAGCTGCTTCCAACGTTCATTTGCTTCTTTTATATGACCGGATGCCTGCTCCCAGTCGCTCTGGCTTGCCGCCGCAAGCGCTCCGCCAACGAGCGGAAGCAGCTTATCCAAATCGCTGGACGTTTCTGCAAAAGCTGGCCTTACGCCGATCGCTCCTAAAGCTATCGCCGCCAAAATGACGATAATGCCCAGCCACTTCCAGCCTATGCTGTAACGGCTTCTACCTAAAACCATATGCCGCTTCCCCTCTCTCCCGCTACAATAACGTCTCTCCAATATAGCCGCCCTCGCTAACGCCAGGGAAACAAGCAAACACGGCGCTGCCCGTATGCACGATATATTCATTCAGCTTGTCCATGCGGCTGAGCTTCGTCTGCATCGGGATAAACTGCTTGCTCGTATCGCGGTTATAGCAAATGAACAGCAGCCCCGCATCCAGCTGTCCGGTCCGATTGTCCAGACCGCTGGAGTAGGAGTAGGAGCGGCGCAATATTTTCAAAGAGCCGTCCCCTCTAGCAAGTGCCAGATGCGAGTTAGCTGGAATGACCGGCTTGCCGCTCTCATCCTTTTTGTTAACATCAACGGTGTCAAACTCCTTCAGGCTGCCAATTGGAGCACCGCTCTCCCGGTGTCGTCCGAAGGTTGCCTCTTGGTCAGACAGCGTTGAGCGATCCCACACCTCTACCCGCATGCGGATTCGTCTGACGACCATATAGCTTCCGCCCGCCATCCACGGCACGCCGTCATCAGCCGAAGCCCAGACGACTTGCTTCATCTGTGCCTCATCGCTCGTATCCGGGTTCGCGGTACCATCCTTGAAGCCCATTAAATTGCGTGGTGTCGCGCCCTGCTTATCGGCGCCAGAGGTGCGTTGAAACCCTTCTGCCGTCCAGCGCAGCACCGCCTTGCCCCGTGCGATACGCGTCAAATTGCGAATGGCATGGAAAGCGACCTGCATATCATTCGCGCACACCTGCACGCCAATATCGCCACCGCACCATTCAGGCTGCAGCTCATCGCCGCCAAATGCCGGAAGGTCCTCAAGCGACGATGGCTTCTTGCCTGACAGCCCGAAGCGTCCATCAAAAAAGCTCGGCCCAACACCGAACGTAATCGTTGTTTTGGAAGGCGACAGGCCTGCGGCTTCGCCCGTATCAGATGGCGGCAGATTCAGATTGTTATTGTCCGTGCCAATCATCGTTCCTTGCGTCATCGCAGCCGATGCGGCTGTCCATGCTTGAAACAATGTACGCACATCATCTATTGAAGCTGCCGTCAGATCAAAAGCGGCAAATAATATAAAATCCTGTGACGGCGTCGCAATGCCTGCCTGATGAGCGCCATAAAACGGCAGCAAATCTCCACTTGCTCCCGCTTCGGCCCCTGTCGTCGTTGCGACGGACAGGCTTTTGCTCGCTGCCTGCATGATGCCGCCTACGCCAGTCGCACCGACCAGCAAACCAGCCCCACCAACGCCCATGAGCCGCAGTAAATCCCTGCGGCTCATCGGTTTTTCCAGCACGCTGTCGCCAGCCTGCTTCTGATTATGCTTCTGTTGGTCATCGTTGTTAGTAGTAGAACTCATAACATTAAGCCCCCAAAATTTTGCCCATTTGTGAAAGCGGTTCTGCCAAAGCGTCGAGCAGCTGGCTCAGCTTCTTCGTATCTTCTTCTTTCAAATCCAGATAAGATTTATAGCCATCGCCATCTTTATAAACAGCAAGCGCATCATCAAGATTTTTGAAGCTTGTGCCAATCAACGTTTCCAGCGCGGCGTCATGCTTGTTCAGCTGCGGCTGAAGCAGCTCATAAATTTTCTCTGCCCCTTCCACGTTCGCAACAAAATCATACAAGTCCGTATGCGAATAACGCTCTTCCTCGCCGGTTACTTTAGAGGAGGATACTTCGTTCAGCAGCTCAACAGCTCCCGTAACGAGCAGGCTCGGCTCGATTTCAACCGTCTCCATCAAAGCGCGAAGCAGCTTGATATCCTCAAGCAGCGTGTCGGCATAACCTTCAGCGCCTTTTGTCGTATTTTCTTCCCATAAAATTTTCTCGATGCGGTGGAAGCCTCTCCATTCCTTCTCGTCGACATCATTTTCACGGGCATCAATATGCGGGTCAAAATCGCCCAGAGCTTCAGCAATTGGCTCGATTCTTTCATAATACATTCTCGATGGCGCATACAGCTGCTTCGCCGCCCTGATATCGCCCGCTTTAACGGCATTGACGAATTTTTCAGTTTCAATAACGAGCGAATCCGCCTCTTTAATCGTAAAGGCGCGATATTCATCAAGAACAGGCCGCCATTCCTCTTCCGTGGCAGGCGCTACTGTAGCAGCTGGAGATTCCGACGCTGCCGGCGATTCTGCAGCTGTATTCGTTGCTGCTGCTGCCCCATTGTCTGTTTTTGTATTGGTAGCAGTATCAGATCCGCAAGCCGAAAGAATTAATAAACTTGCACAAGATAATGAAATTGCGATTAACTTCCAGTTCATTCGAAATATCCCCTTTTAATGATCCACGTCGTGTGAATTTATTCTATTGCGAAGTATATTCCTATTGAGAATCATTGTCAATTATATTTTTATGGCAATGATGGCACTTAGCTTTTCCGCTTTTCTAAGCAAGCGACCAGCAGGAGGGAAATCGTTGACAATTATTCTCAACGAACATAACATAAACTTAAATTAACCTCATGAGGAAGTGTCAGCAGCCCTTGTCTATCACCCAACATATTGCAAAAACCATTTATCGGCCTGGTATCGGCAAGCTTATACGACCGATAAGCAGGCTGCTTTTTAATCATATGAATGAAGGCATCGTCATTTATCATACAGATGGACAACTCGTTATGAGCAACCACGTAGCGGAAAAATACGGTTTTCTCGCTACAGCGGCAGCTAAGGACAGCATTTACCCGCTTTATTTTAAAATAAACGGGGCTATACCGCTCCCTTCTGATCAGCAGCCCCTGAACCGCTTGCTGCAAGGGGAGCAGGATATTGTCCAAGAGCTGTGGCTGAAGCCAGGCGAAGGAAAAGCCGGAAGCATCGTGCGAATCGTCGGCAAGGCGCTTCGCTCCTTTCGAGGGATGCCGCTCGGCTTTATGCTCGTCGTCCACGATATTACGCTCAGCAAATGGCATGAGAAGCGCCTGGAAGTAAGCGAGCAGCGCTTTAAATCGCTTTTTGAGCATAATCCGGATATGGTTCTGTGGTTTGATTTGAAAGGGACGCTGCTGAGCGTCAATTCGGCCTTTGAGACGGTCACTGGCCACTGCGCATCTGAGCTTATCGGCCATTCGGTTGGCGAATTGATCAACGATGTGGAGGCTTGGCAGCTTCAGCAGCTGCTCGAGAAAGTCCATGAAGGACGGACCATTCATCAGGAAACGTCGATTACCAATAAAACGGGCGAGCTTGTTTATTTGCACGCAACGGTTATCCCCATTATTGTCGAGGAGCAGCTCGCCGGCTTCTACATCGTGGCCCAAAATGTGACCGCGCAAAAACAATCGATGGAGACGATTTCCCGCATCGCTTATTTCGATTCCTTGACGGGCTTGCCGAATCGCCATTCGTTTTTCGAGACGCTGACCGCAACTTTGGCGCAATGCAGCACATGCATCGACAGGCAATTCGCCGTGCTTTTCGTCGATTTGGATCGCTTTAAGCTCATTAATGATACGCTTGGCCACCGGGCTGGCGATTTTTTGCTGGAGCAAACCGCGCTGCGTATGGGCAAGTGCGTGGGAGACAGCGGCACGATTGCCCGGCTCAGTGGAGATGAGTTTATTATTTTGCTGAATCATGCAGGGGCCCAAGAGGCCGAGCAGCTGGCAGGAAGAATACTTGACGAAATCGCCGTACCCATCATCTACGACAACAATCGACTGCTATCCACAGCAAGTATCGGCATCAGCCTATATCCCGACCATGGCACATCGTCCGAGCAGCTGATTCAGTTTGCTGATATCGCCATGTACCGAGTGAAGGAGCAGGGGAAAAACAACTATCTCTTCTTCACCTCGGAAATGAATGAATCTATCGTTCGCCGCACTACGATGGAGAAGCAGCTCGCGATCGCTTTGGAGCAGGAGCAGCTGACTCTGTTTTATCAGCCGCAGGTTGAAGCGAGCACAGGGAAAATCTCTGGCTTTGAGGCGCTTGTCCGCTGGAACATGCCGGAGCGGGGACTCATTTCCCCGTTGGAGTTTATTCCGCTGGCTGAGGAAACAGGAATGATTATCCAGCTCGGCGAATGGGTGCTGCGCCGAGCCTGTGAGCAGCAGAAGCGCTGGATAGATGAAGGACTGATGCCGGTAACAATTGCGGTTAATATATCAATGAAGCAATTTGAGGATGACAGCCTATTCGAGACGATCCGGCATATTTTATTCGAAACGAAGCTGCCTCCTCATTTGCTGGAGCTGGAAATTACCGAGAGCATCGGCCTGCAAGGTGCCGACCAGGTCATCAACAAGCTGAACCGGCTCAAGACGCTCGGCGTGAGCATCGCCATTGATGATTTTGGAACAGGCTACAGCTCGCTGCATTATTTGCAAAAGCTCCCGATTGATACACTGAAAATCGACAAGTCCTTTATTCGCGATATGATCAACGTCACGCCTGATATATCGATTGTCCATTCCATCATCAGGCTTGCCCACAGCCTCCAGCTTGATGTTTTGGCCGAAGGGGTCGAGGTCGTGTCCCAACTGGAAATGCTGGCCGAGCTCAAATGCGAGCGTCTGCAAGGCTACTTGTTCTCGCGCCCGATTCCAGCTGATGAGGCACGCGTGCTGCTGCAGCGGCAAAAGCTGGATGAACATTATCGCTGACTGGCTGTCGCCGTTATATTCTAAATAGAAAAAGCCATACGGCGGAATGATTCAGGCCCGCTTGTATGGCTTATTTCATTTGGTTTTCATAAAAAAGCAGCCGATTGCCGAACGGATCCGTCACGACGCATTCGAGTGTGTGCCATGGCGTTCGTTCCAGTCCAGGCTTGGCGTAACGGTACTCTTTTTCCAGCAGACGGGTATGATAGGCTTCAATTTGGCTCGTTTCAATACGAATAGCTGCGCCGGGGCAGCTGTCGCCATGATGCTCGGATAAGTGCAGCACACAGCAGCCATTAGATACTTGCATATACAATGGAAAATTCGCCTCGTAACGATGCTCCCAATCCAGCCGAAAGCCGAGAAAATCCATATAAAACGCTTTAGCATGTGCTTCATCAAAAATTCGCAAAATCGGAACGACTGGTTTCATTAAAAGCCCGTTTTGTCCCATTCGCGCCTCCCTTCGGCAATCGCCGCGCTCTTTTTATCGTTTTTCCATAAAAAAGTTCCAAGTTTCTACATTTTACTTAACTTCCCCTCTATCTTCAACCGCCAAAACAAAGTATAATACTGGAAAACATATTATTTTATAAGCCTTTAAGCCTATTATATCAAGATAAGAGGACTATGATCCCATGCCATTTATCACTCCTTTTGAATCCAGTCTGCAAGCTGTTTTCACCAAAGCACAGCAAATAACCGCAAAATTTCCCGAACCGCTAAATCAAACGGGACAAGCGTATATCACGCATATTAATCCTCTGCATCGCAGCGGCAACCAGAACTATATCGGCTATTTGCTGCCCTATTGGATGACGGAAATGGCCTCTGTGACCGAGGAGCAATGCGAGCAGCTTGCGCTTGCCAATGTATTCGGCATGCTGCATTTTTTCATCGTGGATGAAGTGATGGATACGGGGAGTATGGAGAGCAGACAGAAGCTGGCTTTGAGCCATTTATTTTATACGCAGATGTACGGTGTTCTGCACCGTCTTCACACCTCTGACTCTAGGTTTTGGGAGTATTACGACCGCTACATGGCCGATTGGTCGGTTGGCGTGGCCCAGGAGTCCGCTGAAGATTATTTTAATACCGATCCGCTTCGCACCGCTTTAAAGTCGTCACTTGTGAAAATAGCCAGCACCGGAGCCTTGCTCCTCTCTGGTCAGCATGCCTTCATACCAGCAGTGGAACAAGCTGTTGATTATGTACTCGTCGCGCTTCAGATGGCCGATGATTGGACGGATTGGGAAGCTGATTTGGCAGATGGAAGCTATAACGGATTACTAGCGTTTTTCATGGATAAATGGCCGGAGCAGTCGCCTATTACGGTCAGTAAAATGAGGAAAGCAATATATGTACAGGGGCTACTAACGGACTATGCGAAGCTCGCTTGCCAATTTGAGCAAGCCCATCAACAATTAGGCCTTAAGGCTTGTCATTTGCTGGCGTTTCATGCCACCATCACCGCATCCCTCGCAAATGATGCCCAAAATATAGAGCTGGCTCGACAAAAACAGATGGAAGGCGGACTTTTCCAAACACTAACATGACGATTTTAGCCAAAATAATCTAATTTTCATCACTATTTTCTGAAAATATATAGTAGTTTTTGTCGAAATTTCATGTTACAATATGTAAATGGAACTTATACATAATACTAGAAAGGTGGAAAAGTATGAGCAGCGAAAACAATTTACGACAGCAAATTATTCAGAAAGCATGGGAAGATGAGGCTTTCAAGAAGCAGCTCCTTGCTGATCCACGTGCCGCTATTAAAGAGGCGTTTCAAGTTGAAATTCCAGAAGGCGTTGAAGTAAAAGCAGTAGAAGAACAAACTAACAGCTACTATCTCGTTATTCCTGTCAGCCCTGCTGATAGCTCCCAACCGGCTGTCGCATCACCACCTTGGAAGTAAACCTCTACGTACAGTCATAAATCAAGCGCCCTGCCGGGACGGCAAGGCGCTTTTATTGAATTTCTGCTATAGGCAAACTTACGAACGCTTCCGTGCCTACTCCTTTAATACTGTTAAAATAGATCCGGCCGTTCATCACTTCGATAATGCGGAAGGTCACCATCAGCCCAAGCCCCGTACCTTTGGACTTATTGGAGAAATACGGCTCGCCCAATCTTTCCAGCTCGCTCTCTTCCATCCCGACTCCATTATCGCTAATGCGAATAATGACGGTAGAATCTTCCTGATAGGCAATAATGTCGATGCTTCCCTTTGTCGGCAGCGCTTCGATGCTATTTTTCACAATATTAATAATCGCTTGCTTGAATTTAGAGGAATTCCCCCGCACATACAGTTCAAAATTCGACTCTACCCGCAATTCTCCACCTTGGATTGTAGCTAGCGGAGATAAAATCGCTTCAATTTGTCCCAATTCCTCGGCTATATTCAATATCGTCGTCATTTCAACCTGAGGCTTGGCAAAGGTCAAGAAGTCCGTAATGATGCTGGAAGCCCGATCCAATTCGTCGATAGCAAGCAGCATATAGTTTTTATCCTTCTGGTCAGCGGAACGATGGCCAATTAGCTGGAGAAAGCCGCGTGTCACCTGCAGCGGATTGCGCACTTCATGTGCAACCGAGGCGGCGAGCTGGCTAATAATTTCCATTTTCTCCGATCGCTGCAGCTCATTATTGAAGACTTCCAGCTTTCGGGAGTACAGCAGCATTTGCTCATAATTATTAATGATCCGCCGGATCAACACCACAATTAAAGAAAAGAGGAAAAACAGCGTTCCCCATTTCCAATAAAACATTTCATAATCTTTTTGCGTAAAATAAATGACCAGTTCGGACACTACGGTTAGCGCAAACAGCGCAAAGCCTGCCGAAATAATAATGCTTTCCCGGTTTCGCTTCACACAATAAAAAGCAAGCACCGAGATCAAAATGATATTGCCGATCATGACGGACGAAGCGAAGATGAGTGGGACGATGCTCTCATAATAATGCAAGATCCTTCCGCCTAGCAGGACGCTCAGCAGCAGCCATGCGAAGCTGCCAATAGAGATGACTAATTGGACACGCAAGCAATATTTTAAGATCCGGCTTGTGCCTTTACTAATAATTTGCTCAAAAAATAAAAAGATCCAGGTCATAATAAACGTCGAGGATATATCAAACAAATAATAATACACCCGGCTGGATTTGCCGAAAAATGCATACAAATACGGGGAAATCGTCAATGTCATTACCCCAATCGACAGCATGAGGAGACATAACGAATTCCAGCCTGGCCAATATATTTTGTTCACAAACAGCATGCATATTAGCAATGAAATCGATACAAATACAAGCGTGCCGCCTAAAATAATATCCAAAATATTTTTCTGCAAATATTTAGAATTCATGCTTTGGAAATCGCCAAGCTTCACGCTCCCATCGATTCCGAGCGAGCTTGCATCTGCATTGCCTTTTAGATAAATGTATATCGGCTTATTGTAATAATGAGGAGACAGCTTCAGCAAAATATTGTTCGTCTCATAACCGTAGTTTCGCTCATCCTCATAAATAAGATAACCATCATTAAAAATACGAATTTGCTGCGCAAAGTTCACGTCCAGCATTATACCTGGGTTTTCCCAATTCAACTCAGGAACCTCAATCTTGATCCAGGCGGAGTTAAAGCCTTCCGGCTTAGCGGTTAGCCGATCATTGCCTGTTGCCAAGATCCATCTATCATTGTGCTCCTGATCCATCACATCTGCGAGCACCGGCTCCTGACTTGCCTCATCTAGCCATTGAATATACCACTGATCAATATATGTTATTGGTGGAGGAGGAGGGCTCGCAAAAGCTCGAGGGACCATTAAACAGATGGATAAAACGAAGAATAATACGATGAACCTTGCGTATCTCAATACTTCTCTCATTCCTGCACCTCAAAGCTTCGAAAATTCATCACTAGCCCATTTCTCCTAAAGTATTCGACAATCTTTGATAGCATCCCTGCCTTTTTTACCTATTGGCAAAAAAATTATATAACACAAAAAAAGAGCAGACAAGCCGCTCTTTTCATTATAAAGCCTATTTTGCGGCCTCTCCGCCTAATGTTGCTTTGCGATAGATCCGCTCATTCGGATTAAATTCGACATATTGCAAATGCTTATCGAGCTGGACAATGGACTCTTTATTTCCCAATCCAAGAAATCCCTCCGCCGCCAAACTGCTGTAAAACAGCTTATGGACCTGCTGCTGCAAGGTTGTGTCGAAATAAATCATCACATTGCGGCAAATGATTAGATGAAATTCATTGAACGAGCCGTCCGTCACCAAATTATGCTGGGCGAACATAATATTATCCCGCAGCTCCGGCAAAAAATAAGCAAATTGATGATCCGTTTGATAATATTCGGAAAAGGCGATCATTCCACCCGCTTCCATATAGTTTTTCGTATAAATTTGCATTTGCTTTAGCGGATATGCGCCGCGCTGGCACTTCTCAATCGCGCTCTCGCTCATATCGGTCGCATAAATTTTGCTGCGCTGCGTGAGGCCTTCCTCCTTGAGCAAAATCGCCATAGAATAAACCTCTTCGCCTGTCGCACAGCCAGCATGCCATATTCTTATTTCCGGAAGCCCTCGCAAATAAGGAATCACCTCTTGGCGCAAGGCGCGGAAAAACCCAGGGTCCCGAAACATCTCGGTTACTCTAATGGAGAAATCATGCAGCACCTTGTCCAGCATATCTTTATCCCGAAGCACCTGATCAAGCAATCTTGTAATCGTAGGAATGCCTTCAATACGCAACCGATTTTGAATCCGGCGCAAGAGAGACGAACGAATGTAATGCCGAAAGTCAAATCCATAATAACGGTAGATGCCTTCTAAAAATAATTCCAGCTCTACGTTCTCCACTTCTTGATTCATCGGCCCTCCTGCTTCGTCATCCATACGCGCAGCAGCGAGTAGAGCTGTTCTATTTGGAGCGGCTTGCTAATATAATCCGAAGCGCCCGCCTGCATGCAGCGCTCCCGATCATTTCTCATTGCTTTCGCTGTGAGCGCAATAATCGGCAGCTCTTTCAGCACCGGATTGCTGCGAATGCTGCGTATAGCTTCCAATCCATCCATAACCGGCATCATAATATCCATAAGAATAATATCAAAATCAGGTTGTTTATTCAAAAGCTCCAGGCCGAGCTTGCCGTTGCTGGCCGATTCTACAATAACCCCTTTACTGGTAAGCGCCGTCTTGAGCGCAAATACATTGCGGTCGTCGTCATCAACGAGCAGCACCCTTTTCCCCTCAAACAGCCGCGTATCCTCTATATGAGCTTTTAGCTGCGCCGCCTCTTCCTCGCTAAGCACTTCATCCTCCAGTTTCTTAGAGTCGCCTCCAGCATCATCAGATGTAAGCCATATTACGGTATTGGCACCAGCCGCCGACTGATCACGGCTATTCAGCATTTCCTGGCTGAACGCTGCAAACTCTTCATTTAAGCTTGGCAAATACAATGTAAATGTACTTCCCTCGCCCTCCACGCTCTCAAGCTGCAGCCTGCCTCCAAGCAGGCGGGTAAATTCACGGCAGATGGATAAGCCTAGACCCGTACCGCCATATTGGCGATTCGTCGTCCCATCGGCTTGCTGGAACGCTTCGAAAATAATGGCTTGCTTGTCTGGCGAAATGCCAATACCGCTGTCGGTTACCGAAATGGCAATCATCGTATCGGATGGCGCCTCGCCATTATACAGCTCCAGCATTCGTGCTTGTTCCACAGAAGAAATACTGAGGCGCACGGAACCGCTATCTGTAAACTTAAACGCATTGGACAGCAGATTTTTCAAAATATGCTGCAACCGGTGACCATCCGTCGAGATAATAGGCGGTGCTTGCTCATCGAAGACAGTAACGAAGGAAAGCTGTTTTTTCTCCGCTACGGGATCGAATAACTGGCGCATCAGCATTGGAATTTCTGTCATATTGACATCATCGATCGTCACTTCCAGCTTGCCGGCTTCGATTTTCGATAAGTCCAAAATATCGTCGATCAGGCTAAGCAAATCTTTGCCCGCCGAATGGATGACGTGGGAATAATGCTGCTCTTCCTCCGTCATCGTCTTATTTTCATTCTCATAAAGCATCTGCGACAAAATCAAAATGCTGTTAAGCGGCGTACGCAGCTCATGCGACATATTGGCCAGAAAATCCGTCTTATACTGCGAGCTCTGCACAAGCTTCTCGGAATAATCCTCAAGCTCATGCTTCGTCTGCTCCAGCTGGGTATTGCGCTGCTCGGCCAAGTCCCGCTGCTCCTGCAAATAGTCATTCGTCAGGCGCAGCTGCTCCTGCTGCATTTGCATTTCCTCAGACTGTGCCTGCAATTCCTCGGACTGCGCCTGCAGCTCCTCGGTCAGCATTTGTGATTCATTGAGCAGACGCTCGATTTCCATACGGCCTACGACGCTGTTTATAGCTACGCCAAGGCTTTCCTGCAGCGCTTTAATAAGCGTAAGATGCTTATCTTCGAAGCTTCCTAAAGAGGCAAACTCTACAACCGCCAATACTTTACCCTCGAAGAAAACAGGAGCCACAAGCAAGCTGCGAGGAGAAGCCTCGCCTAAGGAAGAGCGGACTTTAACATATCCCATCGGCAAATCTGTCAAATGATACAGCCGTTTGTCAACGACACATTGGCCTGCAATACCTTCTCCAGGCTTGAAGCTTACAGCTGCTTCTATTGCATGGTCATGTCCGGCAAAGGAAGCCGTTTTCACATAGGTAGTCACACCATTTTGGACATGGCGCAAATAAATGGCGCTATAAGTAGCATCCAGCATCGGTGTTACTTGATAGACAAACGCTTCGGACAGATCAGCAATATGCTTAAAGCCCTGATACATATCCGCTACCTCCACGGTACGCTTCTGTACCCAGCTTTCTTCATTGACGTTGTCCAGCAATTCATTGGTCGCCTCGGCCAGCTCGCGAATTTCATCCTTCGTATTCACGCGAATACGCTCATTAATATCGCCTTCTGAAGCAATGATGCTGCGAATCGTATGTTTGACATCCCTAATCGTACGAACGATGGCGCCTGAGACGAACATAGCAGCAGCGATCGCGCTTATCGTCACTAACGCAAATGCAATAAATAATACGTATTGCAAATTGACATTATTTTGTGAGAGCGTCTCCACCCTTTGCTTCGTAAGCTCCTTCTCCGAAGTACGAAGCTGATCCAGCTGGGTACGAACCTTTTCCACAATTTCCTTGCCCAAATCGCTCGCGTAATAGGTCCTGATCGCATCCATCTTGTTTTCTTTACGCAGTTGAACAACGGGCTGACCTGCAAACTTGCCCCATTGCTCAATATTCCCTTTAATTTCCTCCAAATTGGCCTGTTGGGCAGGATTATCACTCAATAGCTCATGCAGCGTATTATAATTGCTCCCCCATACTAAATTGGCATCGTTATAGGGAACCAAATACTTCTCGTCACCACTAATGACGTAGCCCCGCTGCCCATTTTGCATATCCAGCATATTGATTTCAAGCTGATCGACCATTTCATGAACGGCAATATCATGATCAGCGACAAAATTGATTTCGCTCTGCAAAGCGTTTATCCGGGTTACAATAATGACAATCGCAACAGCTAAGCATAATAGAATGCTAAGGTAGCCTAATAAGATTTTCGCTCTTATCGTAAAGCGCATCGAACGCCAAATAAGTCATTCCTCCATTCCCACCATCCCTACAACTCTATCATCATTGCTAAGAGTATGGCAAGGAAACGAGGCACGCGGAGAAACCTACAGCCATGCCCGCAGCTTCTCAATCGCACGCTTCTGAATACGGGAAACGCTCATTTGCGAAACGCCCAGCTTATCGGCTATCATTCGCTGCGACTGGCCTTCCTGATAGATTAGATGGATGACGGTCTGTTCCTCTTCCTTGAGACTTTTCATTGCTTCTCCTATATCCAGCTTCATATCAAGCGCTTTAAATTCATCGGACGGGTTCGCAATGAGATCGCCAATTGAAGCGCCATCCCCTTCGCTCGTCAGCGGTGTATCAAGCGAAGTGTAATGGTAATAATCACGTCCAGCCAAAATTTCAATCGTCTCTTCCTGCGTAAGCTCCAGATGGGCGGCGATTTCCTCCACTTTCGGCGAGCGTTCCAGCTTTACCGTCAGCTCATCAATCGCATGCTGAAGCATGCTGCCCTTTTCCTTCACACGTCTAGGAACTTGAATATACCAAGAGCGGTCACGCAAATAATTTTTCAAATTGCCAATGACGCTTTTCATCGCATAACCTTCAAACGGAATACCGATTGAAGGGTCGTATTGTTTAAAGAGCCGAAGCAGCGACATCTGGCCTACCTGATATAAATCCTCATATAAATCCGGGCGGCTGCGAGACATTTTGCCAGCAGCCATCCGAACGATATCCTCATAATGCACCAGAAGCGCCGTAGCCGCTTCATTACAACCTTCATCACGGTAGGTTTGCATGAATGCGGCGATTTCGCTTGGACCTTTGGAGGAGGGTTTTGTACTCATGCCATCTCCTCTTTTCTGCCAAGCAGTTTTGTAAGAATGACCTCCGTACCGCTAGTCGTATTCACTTCCACATGATCCATGAGCGCCTGCATCATATACAGACCAAGTCCGCCAATTGGAGCCTCGCTAAGCCTCGTCGCATGAAGCGCTCCCGCTGTACGGTTAACAGCCTGTTCGTAATTAAAGCTGGTTCCATTGTCACGAACACAAATTTTCAAGCCGTCAAGCTGCTGTTCAAAACTCACATGAAGCTCGCCCGAGCCGCGATGCTCATAACCATGTATAATCGCGTTATTGCACGCCTCGCCCACAGCTACCTTCATATCTTCAATTTGCTCATATTCAAAACCTAATTTAACGGCAAGACCATATAAGGTCAATCTTACGATATCGAGATAATCTGCCTCCGCTGGAATTGTCAACTGCACCGATGTTTTCATATCAGCCATTCTTTCCTTTCTACAGTAAAATGTTAAGTTCTGTACGTCATGCTGCAAATGATCTGTTTACTGTCTGCTTGAAGCTGTATTATGCATAGCAACTGGCCTGGATACATTGTCTGCTGCTGCCGTATTGGCTTTACGCTCTACAAGCATCTGCAGCACCTTCGCCGCAAGCGTTGCTCCTTGGGCAATTAATTCCGTCTTCGTGCTATTCACTGCCACTTTCGGCCTTGCTGCTTCCGCTTTGGCTTGTACGACGGCTCTTTCTTGCCGCAGCTTCTGCCCCGTTTTCACAGAAGAAATGAGTGCGACAGCCGATTCCTTAACCGCAGAGGTCGCTTCCTGAACGACATGGCCTACATCATCCAGCGAGCCAAACAGCGAATCAAGCGATTTGAGCTTCATATTTACATCATCTGCAACAGAGTTTGTCGTTTGAACGACGCCCTTCACCTCTGTACCGATTGCCGATATCTCATGCTTCACTTCGACTAAAGTTACCCTCATCTCATCTAGAGAATACTTAAGCGATCTAAGCGCCTCTATCACATAATAAACGAGTATTGCAAAAGCAATTGCTGCTATCAAAACCCCTATTTCCCATAGCATAATCATAGCCTCCCTTACTTTCCTTGTGCTTCTTGTTACGTTTAAGTTACCCTGCTCCACAAGGAATGAAACAGCAGCTGGCCAGCGATATAAAAAAAGAAAACCACGACTTGCTGGGGCGTCCCATGCCTTAGTCGTGGTTATGTGTTATTGCAGCGGCAGAAGGCGCTTGGTCATGACAACCTGCGTACATTCGGCGGAATGTATATTAACCTCATCCATTAGCGCTTGCATTAAATACAAGCCCAGTCCGCCAACCTCCAAACCGCTCGTATCTTCACCTTCGAGCGGCCCTGCCTTTTCCATATAGGCGCCAGCTTCAAAGCCTGCTCCGCTATTCGTAATTTTAATCGTCAAGCTGTCTGGCAGCACTTCAAATTCAACTATAATTTGGAGCTCGTCCTCAGCTGCTTGAACAGCATCGGCCGCCTCCCGCTCGCCCGCTTGATGTGGCGTATAGTGTAAAACAGCGTTATTGCAAGCTTCTCCCACAGCAACCTTCATATCTTCGATATCCTCGTACGAAAAACCCATTTTAGAAGCAATACCGTACAGGCCAAGCCTCACGATATCCAAATATTGTGCGTCCGCCGGTATTTGCATCACAATACGCTTCATGCTTAGCTTACGGTCCCTTCGTTGATATAACCTGAAATGCCTGTAATATCAAATAGCCGCTTAATGCTTCTTGGAATATTTTTAACGATAAATTCGGCTTTCTTCTCATCACGCGCTTTAATGACCGACACCACGATGCCGATACCTGTACTATCGATATAAGCAAGGCGTTCCGTATCAAGAACCAGCGTTTTCTCTGTACGATTGACAACCGTTTCGAGCAGGGAGCGCAGCTCAGGCGCTGCGGCCAAATCAAGCTCACCGCCTACTTGTACAATTATCGCGCTATCCGTTTCATGAATAACTGCCTGAAATTTGTTTAACGTCATTGAACACACTCCCAAGGCAAATTTTAAGTAGATCATATCAATAACACCGTCACTGCACAAGCGGAGAACTGAGGGCCTGGAAGATCAGCTGCCTGCTTGCCACTTGCGGGATGAAAGCGACTATTACGTTTATCATGCCTACGTTTACAATGAAGGGATATGCAGCCGATCATGCTGTTCATAACAAAACCAGCATCTGCTGAAATAGTCAGATATCCTTATATTAAACCGTTTGGGATTGATTGAAACAGCTGGCGAGCAACGATTTCAAAATTATTTTTCCGTAAAAGCGTGCTGCCAGCTTTGGGCCTATCATTTCTTTCTATTAGTATCTCGCTCGTATTATCTATTACGCCTTCACTTTTGTTTCGACCGTAACGAGGCATATATCGTCCTGCTGGCTCACCTGTCCTAAACCTTCGAACAAATTCAGCACATGATCCTCAAGCTGTTCCCCATCTTCACCCAGCCTTGCTTGCAGCTGCTGAACGTCATCCTCTTGTCCTTTGGCGAGCTGATCCAGCAGACCATCGGTATAAAGCACGATTTTCACTTGGTTGCGATAAGAAATGCTGCCTTTCTTCACTTCAATGTTATCAAAAAATCCTAAGGCGCAGCAGCCTTCCGTCAGCAGCTGCGGTTTTTGATCCACAAAGGCGATGCCAGCGGGATGCCCGGCATTGACATATTCAATCGTCTGCTCCTTCGTGTCCAGCACATAATAGATAGCGGTAAAATAATAGTTCATCAGTTGATTCGAGCCTTGCAGCTGCATCATTCTCCGGTTCAGCTCAAGCACGACGAGCTCGGGATCGGAAATGCTTTTGATCGTATCCTGCAGGGCCGAATAAATATACATGCACACGAGCGAGGAAGAAATGCCATGGCCCATCATATCAAGCAAAATCACGCCATATTTTCCGCCGCCTAAGCAATACCAGGCATAAAAGTCGCCTGCCAGCTCAGAGGACGGCCGATAAATAGCATCGATTTTTACCCGCTCATTGTCTATCGGATCGCTTAATATGCTGCGCTGCACCTGCTTCGCCAAATTCAGCTCGAAGGAAATTCGCTGATCGCGCTCCCTATGCCAATCCTTTTCATATTTAAGACGAAGTGCTGAGCGAATGCGAGCCAGAAGCTCGACCTTATTAATCGGCTTCATGACATAATCGATCGCTCCCGCGTCCAGCGCTTCCGCCAGCTTGTTGGAATCCCCGAGCGCCGTAACAAAAATAACCGGAATATCGCGGTAGCGCTCGCTTTCCTGAATACGCCTGCACGCTTCAATGCCATCGATGCCCGGCATCATTAAATCCATTAGAATGAGAGAAACCGGCTGTTCCGTCGCATTCGGCTCATCTAGCTCCAAAATATCAAACAGCTCCATCGCTGAGGAGGCTGTTGCTAATTTCGTGTATCCGGCTTTTTGCAGTATTTTCTCTATTATGAGCAAATTAGTAGCGTTGTCGTCCACAATTGCAATTCGCATATGTTCGCGCTCCTTTCGTTGCTACAACTTAATCAACCTTTTTTTTCAAAGTGAAACGCTCTAGTAGTTATATCATAAACGATAATGCCATTCCATTCCTATATAAAATGATCCCTCCGCATTGTTCGATTGCCACTTCACATATTAAAGCTTGTTTCAAAAACGGCTAGGGAGGTTACTTAGTGACATGAGAGACGATAACCAGATAAGAGGAGAGGATTAATATGTCAAACCCTGTAAATGAAGCAAAATCAAACGGACTGCTAGCGGGAATTCTTATTGGAGGTGCGCTCGGTGCTTTGTCGGCCCTGCTGCTTGCTCCAAAAACAGGCTCCGAGCTGCGAAAATCTCTTTCCAATACCTGCTCAGATTTAACCCAAAAAACGGGTCGCTTAGCTTCCAACATTAGCGAGAAAACTAGCGATCTCGTTTCTACGATAGGCAACAAAACGCAAAGCCTCGCCACTACGGTTCGCGATGAGGCCTCCGACGTAGCCGACCATGCAAAGCAAAGCGCCGAGCATATCATTGGTTCAGTATCAGAGAAGGCTGAAGAGGCGAAGGAAGGCATTAAGGCGCAGCTAGAGGCGCCGAAAGTTTAATCGCACTGCTGCTTAACCTTAACGCTCCTTCATTCATAGGCATATAATAATTTGGTGTTCGAATATTAGGCGTACAAAATAAAGGAGCCTCCTCAGGGATGGCTCCTTTATTTTGTACGCCTTTAAAAGCAAGGATAAGCAAGAAAGCTGCTGTTGCTAAGAAACAGCGCAACTGTCATAGCAGCTGAATATTTTTTAGCTAACGTCTAACCCAGCGCCACATGCTTGATCTGCATCAGCTCCCCAACCTTGCTGAACAGCGAGGCATTATGTCCAATCGACATGGCGCAGTGATGGGTCGGAGCTTCGGCAAACCATGCCGTCATATAATCGTCTGGATGCTGCTTGAATTTTACTGGCGTCTGCGTATTGCCAATACGCATAATCGGTCCATTGGTTGACTCCGCCTCGCTGCTGATCAGCTTAAGCCTGCCATCTCCTGTCTGGGTCAAGTTCAGCGTCGTAATCGGTCCCGTACGTACCTTCGCTTCAACGGATACACCTGTTCCCTGTTTGCCATGATAGAGCCCCATGCCGCGCAATACAGGTCTTCCCTCAGATATGGCAATATGAAACGGTCCATCATGCCCAAGCAAAATCGTTTCATCAACGTAATCGACGACCACAATTTCCGAGAAGCTGCCGCCTGTGCCGAGGATATCGCATATTTTCATAGCGACGGCCGTCTTCAAATCTCCTTCTCCCGAGCAAGGAATACCTCTGGCTGTCAGCAAAGAATGCCCCACAATAAAGCCGCCTTGCAGCTGCTCGTATTCACCGCCCGGCGCACCATGATAATAATAGGTTAGCGCATCCAAATCATATTCGCGTACGAGTTTTTCCTGCGCTGCCGCCACCTTGCACGACCATTCAAGCTGCTCCTCCGTCGGTTTTCTGGCAATCGGATCAGAAGGAGAATCGCCGCTGAGCTGGAACATCGCCAGCACTTCATCCCGCTTGCGCTTCGTTTCCTGCGGCGTAACCGACCTTAGCATGCGATCCAAATCGCATATTTCCAGCACCTCTATATGAAGGCCGGTCTGAGCCTGAAGCATCGTAAAATCGCTATACATGTCCAGCATGCCGCTATACGTATTGCCAAGAAAACCGAAGCGGCTATGGCGCAGCGTGCGCGGAACACCCGCCGCCCTTACCCATTCCTCAATCTCACGCCAGGCGCGAACAGCTTCCTTACGCCCGCTCGTTACCTCATTCGTCAGTGAAATATCCGGTGTATAATCTAGTCCCAGCAAGCCATTTACAACTTTAAATGGTATACCGGCACGATTAAACGCGTTAGCAAACTCCGGAACCGGACAAGCGCCGCAGTGCGCCAGCCATTCTCCTGTCGTTGAACCTTCATAATTCATTCGCTCGGTCGGCTGCAAATTAAGAAACACGACTGGCGCTTTATTGATTTGATGGATAGGCAATACCGTCGAGCTGGTTGAATACGTAGCGGCATGACAAAACACTAAATCTACATTTTGCGTATTGAGCCATTCTCCCGCGCTGCGCCCCTCGCTTTCCGTATCCACCAGACCATAATTAAATACATCGGCCCACTGGGCGATTTTCTGCTCAATAAATGCCCCATATTGCTCAAGACGCTCGCGCAGGCCGGGGAACTGTTCCCAATACGCGCGCAGGCCAACAGAATACATGCCAATTCTCGGTTTGCGGGCAGGCTTAATCGGTGTCAGCAGTGACATGACGGATCATCCTCTCAGCTGCAATCATGTTTTATATGACTATTGTAAAGGCTTACAATATAATAAACATCAAACAAAGTTGTGCAAAAATAATAGAATCTTGGGGAGGCCTTCGTCCATGTCTGCTTATCGTGAAAAAGCCATTCATGCCTGGACGCCTGAATCCGTCCGCTTAGCCGCTACACCATCCTCATTCGCGAAATCCGCTCTTTTTTACATTCAGGAAATCGGACACTTTCAGGCCTTCGCCCCTTACTATACCGAGCGGGAGCAGCTTGAATCGTTTCTGCTCGTCTATACTTTAGCGGGTGCAGGCCGCCTGACGTACCGTGACATTACTTATGAGCTGCGGCCTCATCAGTTGTTTTTCATCGATTGCATGAGCTACCAGCATTATGCCGCAGATTCCGCTGCGGGCGGCAATTGGGAGCTTTTATGGGTACACCTCAACGGCAGCACCACATGCGGCTACTATGAGCAATTTGCTGCAAGCGGCTCTCCAGTTGTTACGCTTCGGCCAGAGTGCCGGATTCAGGCTTGCCTTACGCAATTGCTGCAAATGAATCGGCAAAAAAGCATACGCACAGAGCTGGCCAGCTCGCTATTGCTTGCTGAGCTTCTAACCGAGATACTGCTTGCCGCGCATGAACCGGAGCTGCTGAGCACAGAGCCTCCGCCCTATATTGCGGCAATCATTGAAAAATTCGAACAGCATTATGCCCAGAAAATGACGCTCGACCAGCTGGCACGCCAGCATGCGGTGAGCAAATACCATCTTGCCAAGCAATTCAAGCGCTATACAGGCTTCTCTCCCCACGAATACGTCATTGGCATTCGTATTTCACAAGCAAAGGAGCTATTGAAGTATTCGGATCAGCCTGTAGCCGATATTGCCCCGCTCGTAGGGATCGACAACGTCAGCCATTTTATCAACCTGTTTAAGGCGAGGGAAGGTGTGACGCCGCTTGCCTACCGTAAACAATGGCAGCCAGCATCTATCCGTTAAGCAGGAATAAAAAAGAAGGCCACCCTCCCAGTAGTGAAACACTACTTTCAGGGCGGCCTCTAGCAAGGCATCATGCTTGCTTAATAGAGAGGGCGCTTCGCTCAGAAGCGCATAATGAATAGGTAATGAATAAACGAGAGGATGACATCACGTCATTATTATTATCTTCTTCTTTTAGATCATAACAACTTCTCCCGCAAAAAAATGTAATCCAAATTACATTTTCGAAAAAATAGTTGCATTCAGCCTTCCTGAGCGATAGGGCCCTCAGCGTTCAGCCGGCCATCCTGCTGGATGGCGCCGATGACTTGCAGCTGCTCTTTGTCCAAAATGCTGATTTTTTTGCTCACAATGCGAATATAACCTTCATTTTGCATTTCAAGCAGCACCTTCGTTACCGTCTCCCGCACCGTCCCCGTCATATCAGCAATTTGCTGATGCGTCAGCTTCAGCCCAATCGTCGTTCCGTATTTATCCGACAGCCGCAGCAGCAGCCGCGATATGCGCGTACGCGCATTCGAAATCGTCAAATCGGTAATAAGCTCATTTGCTTTGCGCAGACGCTCCAGCGTAATGCTCAAAATATGAATCGCAATGCCCGGATTTTCCTTCAGCAGCCCAAAAAACTGCTCGCGCTTCAGCACATAAAGCGTGCTTTTCTCCAATACTTTCGCTGAGGCAGAACGCAGCTTTGTGCTGTCGATCAGCGCCATCTCGCCAAAATAGTCCCCCTCATGGAAAATGGCGAGGATAACCTCGCGATCCTCCTCATGACGGTAAATTTGTACGGCTCCGGCTTTAATCATATACAATTCATCGCCTTCATCCTGCTCCCAGAACAGCTGGGCGCCTTTGGCAAAGGTTCTCGTCACGAACAGCGGAGCGATTGCCGCCAGCTCCAAATCATTCATATGTTCAAAAAAGGGGAAGTTGCGCAAAAATGTAATATCTGACATCCTCAATCTCCTCCTACCCAGCTATTGTACCCAATCTTTCGGGCATACGCACGGGTTTCTTGAAGGAGAGGCGCCACTCGCTGCCTAACCTTTCACCGAGCCGCCCAATAAGCCGCGGACGAAATATTTTTGCAGGGCGAAAAATACGGTTAGCGGCATTAGCATCGAGACGAATGCAGCTGCCGTCAGCAGATGCCAGTCGCTTCCTTTTGACCCTACCATTGCGGCAATTCGCATAGACATGACCTGCACATCCGGCTGACTGCCGATGAACACCAAGGACACTAAATAATCGTTCCAAACCCAGAGAAACTGGAAAATGCCAATGGACGCAATCGCTGGAACCGACAATGGCAGAATGAGCCGTGTAAAAATCGTGAAGTTCGAAGCTCCGTCCATAAACGCCGATTCGAACAGATCTTTGGGCAGCTGGCTAATGAATGTATACATAAAATATATCGTCAGCGGCAAGCCGAAGCCCGTATGCGCAATCCATATGCCCAGGTAGCTGCCATTGAGGCCAAGTGCCGTGTAATCCTTCAAAATCGGGATGAGCGCAACCTGCAGCGGCACAACGAGCATCATAATAACGGCGACAAACATCGATCGCCGTAGTGGAAACCGCAGCCATGCAAAAGCATAAGCAGCAAATGTCGCGATTAGGATCGGAATAATTGTCGATGGAATCGTCACAACCATCGTATTGAGAAAGGCTTTGGAGAGCCCTTCTCCCTTTTGCGATCTAAGCGTGCCATCTGCCTGCATAATTTCAAAGTTTTTGCCCGTCAGCACGCCATTGTAGTTTTCCAGCGTGAAGTTCGTATTCACCTTCCAGTCCGGCTGCTGCACCTGGATCGTACGCGCCCGGCGGTTTTCCCAAATGAGCCTGCTGCCATCCTGCGCCGTGACGCCGCTGCGCAGCTGATCATCGTTAAACAGCTCGCCATTCACCTCAATCGGCTGGCGCAAATCCGTTTCCTTCGGCAGCGTAATCGTCGATTGCGTGACATAATCACGGTGCGGGAATACCGTCCACCAGCCGGTTTGCAAAATATCAACCGCAGGCCGGAACGAGGAGACCAAGAGGCCTACCGTCGGAATAAGCCAGATGAAGCAAATAAAAGCGAGTATGACGTTGACGATCGTTTTCGACATCGTCTTTTTCCTTGTCCGCTTCATCAGAATCCCCCCTGTTTCCGAAACTGCCGCAAATTAATGATGATGACGGGGATAACCGCGATGAGCAGCACAATCGCCAGCGTTGAGCCGTAGCCTGCATTGCGATACATGAAAAACTGGCGGTAAAACTGCGTCGCCACCACTTCCGTATCGTATTGCCCGCCAGTCATGACCATGACGACATCGAAAATTTTCAGCGTAAATACAATAATCGTCGTCGATACCGACAAAATCGTTCCTGAAATGGCCGGAATAATGATGCTGCGAAAAATACGAATTTCCCCCGCGCCGTCAATCCGCGCCGCCTCTAGCATATCCTCTGGCACGCCCTTGAGCGCCGCCGAGAACAGCACCATCGCAAACCCCGTCTGCATCCAAATCAGAATGGCGACGAGGAAAAGATTGTTCCAGGGCTGAAGCATGCTGGTGAAAGCCTGCGCTTCCCCTCCGAAGGCGACCACAATCGCATTGAGCAAACCGATCTGCTCATCACCCGGCTTGTAGAAATAAATAAATTTCCAAATGACGCCGGCAGCGACGAACGAAATCGCCATTGGCATAAAGATGATGCCTTTCGCCAGCTTCTCGAAGCTGCTGCGGTCAGCAAGCACGGCAATCAGCAGCCCTAAGCAGATACAGGCGGTAGCGCCAAAAACGACCCACATCAAATTGTTGCGCAGCGCCGTTAACAGCAAGCGATTCGTAAAAACTGCGGCATAATTGGAGAGGCCGACAAACTTCTCCGTGCCCGCATCCATAAGGCTCATATAGAAGGTGCGCAGCGTCGGAATGAGCAGCAGCCATCCGAGCAGCAAAGCTGCCGGTCCTACGAAAATAAAGGGCTGGATGCGCCGCTTCCAGATGTCTGGATATTGCTCCACTGCCCAGTTAAACGACCAATAAATCGAATAAACGCCCAGCACTCCCCAAATGATAGCAAGCAAAGCATATAATACAGATGGCAAATTCGTATCGCGCAGAAACAGGTAAATGCTTGAATGCAAAATCGCATTGACGAGCACGACAGCCAGAGTAACGGCAACGTTTCGCGATTTGCTCGTTTTTGGCGTGGAAGCTAGCATGGCCCAGCCCCTCCTTCAATTAAAATTTAATTATTGAAGCCTGACTGAATTTCTTTAAGCGCGCCATCCAAATCAACGGTGCCACTAATATAGTCCGTCATGCCTTTCCAGAACGTGCCTGCTCCTACCGAGCCAGGCATAAGGTCAGAGCCATCGAAGCGAAGCGTCGAAGCATTTTTCACCAGCTCGCCCATTCTGCGCTCCACATCTGTTGGATACCAATCAAGGCTTGCATCATTCATTGGCGCGACCACGCCGCCGGACTGCACCCAAGTCTTAATCGATTCGCCTGTCGTGAAAAATTCCATAACCGCACGCACTTCTGGACGGTCGTTATGCATCGCATACAAATCGCCGGCAACAAGTACAGGATTGCCATAGGCCTCATCAATCGACGGCAAATAGAACCAGTCATAATCCTCGCCGGATTTCAAGCCTTCAGGGAAGAAGCTTGTAATAAAGCTGGCTTGGCGATGCAGCCAGGCTTTAGGCGGATGATCGAACATTGGCGTCACCGAATCGCCGAATGAGGTCGTTACAATCGACTTGCGTCCGCCGTATACATAATCGTCGTTCAGCCAAATTTGCGACAGCTTCTCGAATGCATTTTTTACAGCAGGATCTGTAAATGGCAGCTCGCCTTTGACCCATTTGTCATAGTTTTCAGCTGTTGTGGTGCGCAGCATAATATCTTCGATCCAGTCAGTCGCAGGCCAGCCGGTTGCTGCTCCGCTCTCGATGCCAATTGCCCATGCCGGATCGCCGTCTGCGGCGATTTGCTCGGTTAGCGCCAGCAGCTCATCCCATGTTTTTGGTACGGTATAGCCCGCATCATCAAACTCTTTCTTCGGATACCAGACGAGGCTTTTCACGCTGCTGCGATTCCATACTCCGGCCATCATCGGTCCACTTGGCCCTTCCATCGTCGCCATATCCAGCCAGCTCTGATTGTAGTTGCCCTTCAGCTTATCGGCGTCCAAAAATTGCGACACATCGATAACCTTGCCCGATTTCACGAAATTCGCCAGCAGTCCCGGCTGCGGGAAGTCGGAAATATCCGGGGCATTGCCGCCATCGATCCGAATAGCAACGGTTGCTTCAAACTCCTTGGAGCCTTCATATTGAATATCGATACCCGTTTGTTCCTCAAACGCCTTGATGCTCTCCTCAAATTTCGCCTGGTCCACATCTACGAATGGGCCAAACATCGTGACTTTGGTACCTTTGTAGCTGCCGGCAAGCGCCTGCTCTAGCGGCGAACCATCTGCGTTTCCTGCCGGCTCCTGCGTAGCTTCCGCACTAGCCTCAGGCGTAGCTGTCGCTGCTGGTTCCTCGCTTGCAGCGCTATTGCTTCCGCCATTTCCACTGCTGCAAGCAGAAACAAGCAGCGCCAAAATGAGAACCATGCTCAGCATGAGCGTATAACCAAACTTAAATGGCTTTTTCAAAAGAACCATCCCCTTATCGTTCATAGTCAAGTGAATCGCAAGTCATTCTCGTTGATGAACGTTCGCCGCATGATGTACGTATGCCAGTTGTACGTCGTTCATGGAAGCTGTCTTCATATGGAGACTATCATCAAAGTGTAACGTTGCATCACTCCCTTCACGATTCAAACGAAATGAGAGGGCAGACGAAACCCCATGCTCCGCCCAAAATGAACACGCTTACATTAAACATATTCAGCAAATGAACCGCGGGTGACAAGAACAGCAAATAGGCATCGGCCTATGCTTTTTTATTCCCAATGCTGTGATGTAAGGTATGAGACAATGTATGAGACATGGGCAAAGTGGACTCTCTGACGATTAACTCGTGAGGAAGCCATTCTCTTAGGACAGCAGCTTCTCTTCCTTCAAGCTGCTCATGCATTTTTTCTACAGCTCTCCAGCCGATCGCATACATAGGCTGGGCAATCGTCGTCAGCTTCGGTATCGTCATCCAGGACATGCGCAGGTTGTCGAAGCCTACAACGGATACTTGATCGGGAACACGGATTCCGCGGTCATGCAAGCAGGAAATGACGCCCATTGCAAATTCATCGGAGCAAGCAAATACAGCAGTTAAGTGTGGGTGTCGGTCGAATAAGCGGGAGGTGGCTGCATATGCTTCTTCAAACCAGTGTGTTGCAAACTCTACGTAGTCTGCACAATGATGGAGGTTGTTTCGTTCGAGAGCCCGGACGAAGCCGTCATGGCGGGTCTGACCTGAGATGGGGTCGGGCAGCGTGAAGCAGATGAGGCCAATATGCTGATGCCCTTGTTCAATTAAATAACTGACCGCTTCGAAAGCGGCTGCCTCCTCGTCAACCTTGACGGATGGAAGCTCGTATTCGAAAGACACGGTAGACACAAGCACGACAGGATAACCGCAAGCTTGCATCGTCTCGTAATACTGCTTCTGGACATAATCGCTGACGAACAATAAACCGTCGGCCTGCTGCTTGTTCAACGTATCCAGATAAGAAATAGTTCGCTCCGGCACTCGGTCCGTATTGCAAATCATCAAATTGTAGCCGAGCTGCTTAGCCGCATCCTCCATGCCGCGAATAATTTCGCCAAAATAAGCATTGCGGATGTCGGGAATGAGAACACCAAGCATTTGCGACTTTTTGAAAATAAGACCTCGGGCCAGCGCATTCGGGTGGTAATTCAAGCTTTCAATCGCTTCTAGCACACGCTGTCGCTTATCCTTCGTGACCGATTCCGGCGCATTCATCACACGGGAAACGGTGCTGATGGATACGTTAGCCATTCTAGCAACGTCGCGGATCGTAGGCTTCATCGCCAAACCATCCTTTATTTTCTTTTTTTGAAAACCTTTTCAACGTCATTATAATGGCTAAAATATCCTTTTGCAACCGTTTTATTTTTGCAGCTTCGAAAGCCAAGCATTGATTGCGGCTGCTACCTCGTCCGCCTGCTCGGATGCCGTTATCGTTGCATCGTTGTCGCCGGACTGCTTGCCATAGGTACCGAAGCCGCCGTGATTTCCGCCTTCAATCGATACATATTCGGTCTGATCGGCAGGCAAGTTTTTCTTGGACTGCTCCCACGTTTCCTTGTTCAGCACAGCATCCAGCGTTCCCGTAATTTGCAACGCTGCAAGCTTGCTGCCGCTCAAATCAGCGCCGTCATCGGCATATGCGCCCATGAAAAAGATGCCGGCCAGCTTATTCGGATTCTCTGCTGCATATCTCGCAGCAAAGGCTCCGCCAAGCGAATGCCCGCCGATCACGTAGCTTTCTTCTGGATGCTCCGCTATGTATTCATCTGCGCGGTCCTGCGCAGTGAGCGCCAAGTTAAATGGCATGGAAGCAATATAAACGCGATGTCCAGCTTCTGCAAGACGCCTTGCAAGCGGCGCATAACTTTCCGGCTTCACCAGCCCTCCTGGATAAAAAATAATATTAGGCGAGAGCAGCTCTTTGCCTTCCCCCGGCTCAAAACGGTAGCCATGCTTCAGCTCGCTTACCTGAACCGAGCTGTCGCTATCCAGCGCGGCCAGCGCTTCTTCCAGCGGACTATACGTCTTCGCCTGCAAAAACAAAATAATTCCCAGGATGAGAATAATGACGACAATGGCTGCCCATAACAGCACTCGCTTCCAAGGCGAACGACGGCGTCCACGCGAATGCCGGGATACCGAGATTGCATTTGAACCATAATCCATTTCCGTTTCGACTCTCCTTTCATTTCAGACGTAATCGGATGGCAGCATCCTTTGCCGCCATCCGATTACGTTTATTAGCTGCCAGACATACTTAAACCGGCTGAAAGCCCACCGGCTTTTGTCCCTTGTCAGCCATCCATACTCCGCGGCGATCCTTATCAAAGTCTGTTTTCAGCTCTTCAATGACCCGCTTCAAATCTACACTTTGCTCGTAGTGCTTCTGCAGCGCCGCGGACACATACAGCTCATTGAGCTGGGCAAACGAGAAGCCCTCGGTAAATTTCGCTGCGTCCTCCATAAGTCCATCTGCTTCCTCTGCCAGCCTCCCGAACCCTTTGCGCTGCAAATAGGCGAGCCGCAGCTCTTTATCCGGCAGCTTCATCTCATAGGCCCGGTCGAAACGGCCGGCGCGGTTCATGAGCGCCGGATCGATTTTTTCCGGATAGTTCGTAGTGCCGATCAGGAACAGCCCTTCACGGGACGTTGCCCCGTCGAGCGTATTGAGGAAGAAGGAGCGTGCCGAATCCGGCATCGAATCAATATCCTCAATGACGAGAATCATGGGCGCCATTTTCATCGCGGCGGAAAACACCTGTTGAATCGAATCACTCGTCGTATACTCGGTAATTTGCCAGTAGGCGACTGGAGCCTCTACGCTGCCCGCGATTGATTTTACTAGCGTCGTCTTGCCGTTCCCCGGCTTGCCATACAGTAAAATACCCCTTTTGTACGGCACGTTATAGGTTTGGAAAAACTCGCGATCCCTAGAGAAAAACTCATCAATGGAACGATAGATTTGCTGCTTCAAGGAATCGCTCATCATCACCTCGTCGCGTTCCACCATACGCGTAATTTGCTCCTTGCTGCGCTCAAACCCTTCCTTCGTATCGGTGAAAATCGTCACGCGCCGCTCGCTAAGCTGCCGCTCCTGCATCGCTTCGAGAAAAGCACGCATCGACTCATCATTTTTCGCGAAAATAATATCTTCCGTATTCAGACCATACTGGCGCAAAAACGGGATACGCGCGAAAGCTACCTCATATTCGGGATAAGTAATGACATTATTGCGCAGCGAAGGATTGATCCGGTAATTGGCTTCGGACTTCGAATCCTCAAAGCGGAATGAGCGATCCTCCACCAAGTCGTATATAGCGGCCTCCCGCTTTACCCCTTCGTATCCGCTCGCGAGATCATCCGATACCCAGTCCCACACATCGTCCCCGTCATCCTGCATGTACAGCTGCATAGGTGAGTCGAATGCTTCCTCCAGCATGTTTTTAATCGTTTGGACGGCCGTTGCATAATTGAAATAATCATCGGTGGACTGGCCTGCTTCTGCTTTGAAAATATAAGGTTTATACGTTTTGGTAATCATAAATGGGGCATTATCTCCTTTAAAATAGGAATTACGATTGGGCTTGTCCGCCCCTCCCGTCAGGCACAAGGTGAAACGGCTGTCGCCGTCCTCTGGCGGCTTGGCGCGTTTCAGTCCGAGAAATATAGAGAAAGTATGGCGAAATCAT
This sequence comes from Paenibacillus sp. JT22N15, assembly GCF_059383755.1. Lineage (NCBI taxonomy): Bacteria > Bacillati > Bacillota > Bacilli > Caryophanales > Paenibacillaceae > Paenibacillus > Paenibacillus sp. JT22N15. The sequence goes on from NZ_JBXENV010000011.1 coordinate 243,826, forward strand.
ATACTTTCCTATATTTGGACAAAAAAAGACCGCAAGCCATCAGCCTACGGTCTACCTGCATATGAAGAGAAGCTGCCTGCGGCAGCGGCCTATAATAAATAAGCCACTTCCTCTTCATGCTTATGCTTAAAACGGCCCGTAGAGGCCCATGGACATTATACGGCTATGACACAAACGCTTCATGACCAAAGGCCTCCTTTCTCCGCAGCTTCAAGTTTAATAGAATAGTTGTCAAATGCTAGATTGAAAGCCGCTCGCCAGCAAGCTCGCCATGCCGGGTTACAAAATCAAAATGCTTGTAGGCGATCGTAATACGACTGCCGCTGAATGTGCAAATGACCTCGTCATGATAAGGCGTAAAGACGCGGCAAATATCGAAAACCAGCATGTCGCTGCTCAGCCATGTCGCACGGGATGCTGTGGCTTCATAGGCCAGCTCATTGCCATAATACCATTCTTGATGACCAGAGTCCAGACGATGCGCACCTGCCGCATCGCTCCACATTAAAGTTGTCACTTCTCCGCCAAATGTCAGGCTAAGCTCTGTGACCCCATCCACGTTTGGCTCTACCTCATAACGAATCGTGCCTTCGGCAAATAGAGGGCGTGGCTGCGCAGCGCGCTCCACAAGAACAAGGCTGCCCAGCTTCTCCCGCAAGTCCGCCAGCTCAGCTTTATTTTCTGGCAGCGCATGCGGCAGCATGGCCGGCAGCAAATGCTCCCACATCATGTCCATCACTAGCTGCATATCCTGCACAAAGCTGTTGATGGCAATTACCGCATCCTGCTCCGGCAGGACGACGCAATATTGGCCGAAAGCCCCATCGCCTCTATAGGCGCCATGTCTGCATTGCCAAAATTGATAGCCATAGCCCTGCTGCCAATCCGTGCCGGAGCCTGTTACGACGTCCCCGTGATTGATGTTGTCCACCTGCTTGGCAGTCGCCTGTTCAATCCATTCGGCGGAAATAATCCGCTTGCCGTTAAACATGCCTTTATCCAGCAGCATTTGGCCAAAACGCGCCCAATCCCCCGTTTTCAGCCTGGCTCCCCAGCCCCCAGTAGCTTCGCCATCAGGCGCCGCATCCCATGCTGGACGCTCAATACCGAGCGGCTCAAACAGCCGCGGCATTAAATAGTCCGGCAGATCAAGACCGCTCACCCGCTGTACAAGCGCTGACAGCATATGGCTGGCCCCGCTGTTGTAGAGGAAAAAAGTGCCTGGCTCACGATCAATCGGCTGCTCGAAAAATCCTTTTATCCAATTGCGGTCGGCCCGGTCGCCTACTTTGGGAGTGACGTGATCCGACAACCAGGATTGGAACATATCAAAGCGTGCCGTGTCGTTTGTATGTCCGGTGGACATCGTAAGCAAATGGCGAATTTTAAGCCCGCCCATATTGGCTTTGACCTCCTCGGTCGCTTCCTCGGGAAAATAGTCCAGCACCGCATCCTCCACGGAAAGCAGCCCTTCTTCCACCGCGAAGCCAATCGCCATTGAACTCAGGCTTTTAGTGAGCGAGTAAGCAATATGCTGCCTGTCTGCTTGATAGGGCGTCCACCACCCTTCGGCTACTACATGCCCATGCCGGACAAGCATCAGGCCATGCAGCTCCAACTTATTATCTGCAATGCCTGCCAAAAAAGAACGAATAGCTTGCGAGCTTATTCCCTGACTTTCCGGTGTTGCACGAGGTAATTCATATGGTTTCTGCATGACCGTCTCCTTTTAATGGACTGCTTATTTCCCGCTATTCTTCAAAGCGTCAAGCCCAAGCGCAAGCGAGCCGCATAGTCCGGCATTGTCGCCTAGTCCTGGCGATACGATATAATTTTCAATGTTGTTCAAAATTTCCGACGCCTGCACATAACCGTTCAAGGCGCGTTTCACTTCGGCGTGAATAAGCGGGAACAGCTGCGATTGGTGCATAACACCGCCGCCCAAAATAATTTTACGAGGCGACAGCAGCAAAATGCTGCCCGCTACAGCCTGTGCGATATAAAAAGCTTCCATCTCCCACGCCTTATGCTCTGGCGGAAGCTCTACTGCCTTGACGCCCCAGCGCTTCTCAATAGCAGGACCTGCCGCTACGCCTTCCAGACAGTCGCCATGATAAGGGCAAAAACCATCATAGGTATCCTCAGGATGACGGCGAGTCAATATATGGCCGCCCTCCGGGTGCACAAGCCCATGGACCAACTTGCCCTCCGAATAAACGCCTACACCTACGCCAGTGCCAATCGTATAATAAATGCAGCTGTCCAAACCTTTAGCAGCACCCCACACCGCTTCCCCGTAAGCCGCCGCATTCACATCTGTATCCCAGCCATAAGGCACGTTATAATGCGCTTTCAGCGCGCCAAGAAAATCAAAGTTCCCCCAGCCCGGTTTAGGTGTCGTTGTAACAAACCCGTATTGCGGGCTGGATTTATCAATATTAATCGGACCGAATGTGCCGACGCCAATCGCCTCAACCTGCTTGTCCTTGAAATAGTCGATTACATTCGCCATCGTTATTTCTGGTTTTTCCGTCGGGAAGCTTACCCGATCCTCAATAACGCCATGCTCATTGCCTACACCACATACAAATTTTGTACCGCCTGCCTCAATTGCCCCAATACGCACGATAATCCCTGCTTTCTATTCCTATGATCTAACAGAAATATACCATGCTGGGCAGCTAAGTGCCACAGTATATGCAAGAAAACTTGCCTGAAATATAGCTGCTTCAGAGCAGGCTCCTGCGCTTATAGCGGGGCACCGCTTTTTTCGTAAAACGGTTGGCGTAGGAAGAAGCCGCATAAGAGTCCGGCTTGACCCGCGGGGCATAGGTTCCCATTCCCTGCACCCGCTCTACCATTTCCTGCACATACAGCGAGGTTTCATTAATAGAAGGCACCGTTCCAGCATCAATATCAATGAAATGCGCCAGTGAGGCCCCTTGATACACATAAGGCAGCAGCAAATCCTCCATTCGCTTCAGCACGCCATCCTTGAAATAATAGCCAACCTCCTGCGACAAAACCGTCTCCAGCGTCAGCTTCTCTCTAAGCTTCATCATTTCCCGGGGAACAACCGTTTGGCGGTAGCAGGCCCAGGCCCCATTTCCAATTCTGTGAATGACAACCCCCGTAACAAACTTCGTATACCCGCGAAATACTTGGCTGTCCGTCCCCACTACAAAATGATACGATGCCCGCACATCGCTAGAAATAAAGCTGCAAATCCGCTCACTGACATCCTGAAAGGTTAAGCGGGTTTCGGTCACATTTTGGAACGATAATCCCTCTGGTATAATCAGCTGCTGATTGCTTCCTGCTATGGACACGATCGAAAATTCCTCCCCTTGTGACAAGGTGAAACGGCCGAAAGCCGTCCGCTGGCAGGCGCTCCACTTCGTTGCCGTCCCCCGGCTTCGATGCCAGGTCTTCTTCTAATACCTATGCGAACAGTGCAGCAAAATAGTATTCGCCATCAGTTCAATAAAGTTGGACATGTCAGCTCTAATTAAAAAAATTGTAAATCCGATATAGTAAGTATTAAACAATTTATAAATGGCAAAAAAAGCCGCAAGGGGGAAATAAGTGAAGACAGCTCATAAAATCCGATTCATCATCCTTACTGTCGTCATTGTTGCTTTAATCGCTACTGGCTGCACGAATGAAGGCGCTACTACACAGTCTGAAGCAACAGAAAATGGGCAAAAAACGCTTAAAGTTTATTGGTGGGGCAATGATGGAAGACGTGAAAGAACGCTTAAAGTTATTGATTTATTTGAAAAGCAATATCCAACTATTAAAGTTGAACCAGTAGATGCAACTAACGCCGACTATTGGACACTGCTCGCCATGAAAGCAGCTGATCAAGACTTCCCTGATGTCATCCAAATGGACTATAAATATATAGATGAGTTTGCCAAGCGCAAGCTGATATTGCCCCTGGATGATTTGGCTGCAAACGGCAAGCTTGATCTTTCTGATCTTGATGCAAGCTCGCGCACGACAGGCACAATAGACGACAAGCTTTACGGCGTCGTTACTGGCATAAATGCACTAAGCATGATGTATAACCCGGAAATATTCGAAAAGGCTGGCGTTCCCGTTCCGGAAGCAGGCTATACGTATGAAGATTTCATTCAAACAGCCCGTGATCTTAAAGAAAAAATAAATGAGCCGGACTTTGTCCCAATCGGAACGGATTCGCTCGACTTTGCTTATTACCTCAGACAGCGGGGAGCAAGCTACTATTCCAAGGACGGCAGCTCGCTCGGCTATGATAAGGATGAATATTTATCCGACTTCTTCACGATGGAGAAAATGCTTATCGATGAAGGTCTGATGGCAAGCGTAGCCCTACTTAAAGACCGCTCAGCGGATAAAGATGCGCTTATCGCAAATCAACTCGCTGCTTTCCATAGGCTGACGAGCAACAACGTCGTCTCCTTTACTAACTTGTCAGGCAAAGCATTGAAGCTGCTGCCGCTTCCAGCCTTTAAAGGCGGCTCTGAAGGAAACTATGTCAAGCCTTCGATGTATTTCTCGATCTCTGCCTATACGAAGCTGCAGGATGAAGCAGCTTTATTCGTTGACTTTTTCTTCAACAATTTTGAAGCGAATGAAATTTTGCTTGGCGAACGCGGTGTTCCTGCCACAGCCAAGGTGCGCGAGCATCTGCTCAGCACAATGAAGGAAACCGATAAAGAGCAATACACGTACATGGGTGAAGTTGAGAAAAATTCAAGCCCGCTTGATCCGCCAGTTCCCCTAACATCCAGCAGCATCAACACATTGTTCACCAAAATTAGAAATCAAACGCTGCTTGGGCAAATTACGCCGGTTGAAGCCGCAAAACAATTCCGGGACGGCGCGAATGAAATTTTCGCAGATGCCGCTTCTTAGGGGAAAGGACAATAACCGATGAAACTAACGATTAGTAAAAAGCTTTACGGCGGATTTTTCTCGATTCTGCTGCTGCTCATTGTGATCGCTACTCTCAACTATGTGGAGATTGGCTCGATTAACAGCACCTATCAGAAGCTGCTTCAGGAACGCGCCCATAGTGTCAGTCTCGTCAAAGATTTAAGCCTCGCTATTAAAAATGAAAACTTGAACATTACAGGCTATCTTCTGATGAATGACGAAGCGGAAATCGATGCCTACCGTGATTCCGTTCGTCGTTATAATGAAGTCAGCCAGCAGCTGCAGGGCATGACAACCGATTCAAATGACTGGCTGCTGCTGCAAGGACTCGATTTGCTTCAGCAAAGCTATACGAGCAATGCCGAGGAAATGATTGAATTCAAGAAACAGAATAAAGTAGAGGATTATATGCGCCTCGCCGCCAAAAACGAACCGATTATCAGTAAATTTATGGAAACGGCAGACCGTTTCGTTCTAGAACAAGAAGAGGTGCTTCGCCTAAGCTCGGAGGACACCTCGTCCAAAGTGGCAAGCACGAAGCTGATGGTTCTCATTATTTCGCTGCTCACGATTGTTGTAGGCCTTGCTATTGCATATTTCATCAGCCGGATGATTACGGTGCCCATTGTTCGAATTACTGCCGTCGCAGAGCGAATTGCGAATGGGGATTTGACAAGCGAAGCCGTTAAGGTGAAAAATCGTGATGAACTAGGCGTTTTAGCCGCATCTTTTAATTCGATGTCGCAAAATTTACGCCATTTGATTGAGCAAGTGTCACAAAATGCACTGCAAGTTGCAGCTTCGTCCGAGCAGTTAACTGCCGGGGCTGAACAGACGACTAAAGCAACCGAGCAGGTCGTTGAAATTATTGAGCAGGTAGCAGGAGGCTCCGAGGAGCAAATTAAAGCTGTTCAGGAAAGCGTAGCTTTTGTGAACAATATGTCAGTGGAGGCGAGCGGCATTGCGGCGAGCGCCCTTCAGGTTTCGGAGAAATCGCGGGCAGCTGCTCAGACTGCCGTAGATGGAACAGTGGCGGTACAATCCGCTGTCGAGCAAATGGGCCATATTCAGTCTACGGTGCAAAATATTGCGGAGGACGTTAGCATTTTAGGCTCACGCTCCGATGAAATCGGCAAAATCGTCGAGGTAATCGCGGGCATTGCCCAGCAAACGAATCTGCTGGCGCTTAACGCCGCGATTGAAGCTGCACGCGCGGGAGAAGCAGGACGCGGCTTCGCTGTCGTCTCCGCAGAGGTTCGCAAGCTGGCAGAGCAATCGACTGAGTCCAGCCAGCAAATTGCCGTGCTCGTCCGCTCCATTCAGTCGGATACAGAACGTACCGTCCAATCCGTTCATGACGGCAAGGAAGTCGTACAAGCAGGGATTGCTGCGGTATCTGCGGCGGGTGAGTCCTTTAACAACATCAAGCAAGCCGTTAATTCCGTGACCTTGCAAATCCACTCGGTATCCGAAGCCTCGCAGCAAATGTCCGAGGATACGAATAAGCTGGCGGCTTCCCTGCAAGGCGTAGCCGAGGTAGCAGAAGAAACGTCCTCCGGCGCAATAAGCGTATCGGCCGCAACCGAGCAGCAGCTCGCAACGATGGAGGAAATCACCTCCTCGTCCCAAGCGCTCGCTAAAATGTCCGAAGAGCTGCTGCAATTCGTTAAGGATGTTAAGCTTTAGAGATTAGGGGAAAAATTGCCACGTTTGATTTTCCGACAAGCGCGAAAAAAAATCGAATACCTTCAAGAACGTGCTTCTATATCGTAAGATGTAGGAGCTGTTCTTGAAGGTGTTTTTGTATCTATATTCAAATATTATTTGAATATAAATAACCAGCCGCTGGTTGATTCACCGACGACTGGTTATAAAAAACTTACAAGTTATGTTGTCCCTGTCTCGAAAACAGGGAATATTCTACAAGAGAGATTCCAACCTTTTTATTAAGCGCCTAACTATTCATAATTCATAAACAAATTTATTATAAGCATAATAACTAAATAAGTGAATGCCAATGAGAGAACCAGCTTTAAAAGAATACTTTTCTTTCCTTTTCCATCTTTATATTTATATTCTTTTCTTAATTTAATAAGAGAAGTCGTAATAATAACAACCATGAATAAAGGCATTACATAAGGCACTATTACATTCCACATATTAATCACCTATTTCTTATTGAGGCTCATTCTATTGAGAATGAAAAGGATGCCTGAAAGCTAAGCGTATTCTGAACGAATGCGCTCAATATAGCTTTTGGAAAACGCCATTTGCTCCTCGCTCGCCGTCTCCATAATAATATGAACGCCCGGCTTGTACTTATTAAGCAGGCGCATATACAGGCTGTAATTCATTTCGCCATAGCCCGCCGGAACCGTCTGCAGCTCTCCATTCGCATCGGGTTTGCGGTCCTTCGCATGAGCGCCAATAATCCGGTCGCCAAGCAGGGCGAATGCTTCTTCAATCACTTCGTCCTGACGGGCGAAGTTTTCCGTCGTCAGCAAATTGCCCGGATCGATCACGACGCCAACATGCGAGGACGGGATCTGTTGCAGAAAAGCGTGCAGCTCTGCCGCCGTGCCAATTAAATGGCTGCTGGCTGCCTCAATGCCAATGAATACGCCCCATTTTTCCGCTTCCTCTATAAGCTCTTGAACCGTCGATTTAAGCGTCTTCCAGTCCTGCTCCGTATAAACGCCGTCTGGATGGGTTCCCGTCTCAAAAGCAACCATAGGCGCGCCGAGCAGACGTGCGTAGCGGATCAGCTCCTTGAAGCGCTCTATATTTTCGCGAAGCTTCTGCTCATCGCGCTCAAAAAAATGCAAATAGCAGCCAAGCACGGAGATCGATACGCCATTTTTGCGAAGCTCCTCCGCTATCGACATCGCGAGCCCCGGAGTCAGCTTGCCCGGTTTATTTAAATCAACATCATTAATAGCCTTCCACATTGCCAGCTGGATATGGCTAAATCCGGCAGCGCCCACCTTCTCAGCCAGCTCCCGGTAAGACAAGCTCCCAAATAAATGTGCCAATACGCCTACGGACATTTCCTTCACCCTTTCTTTTTTCGCAACAGCAAGATACAAGATGATGTGCTTGCGCCTCTATTCAGTATAACGAAGTTAACCGCTGTGCAGGCGCTAAACAGCCTAATATAACGGTTAATTGAACATTTTCACCTGATTTTTGACGTCTAGCCAGTCAGTTATGATGACGCTTACTTTTTTGGCTCGTCTATTGACTGTAACGCAGGCCACAAAGTCTGTCAATTGGAAGCAGCCGATCCTTTCCTAAGCACCATTTTCAGCATATAATAGAAGCAGGTGCTTTGAAGCATCGGGCACCACATACGCAGGCAAAACAGGAGGAAAACGATGATGGCAATGAGCAAAGCGAAGAAAGCAAGACAAAAGCTGGCCCAAAGAGGACTAATGAATCCCGAACAGCTGCGGGGAAGCTGGAATGGCGTGAAGCCTGGTGAACGAAAAACGCCTACTCTGCAAGAGCGAGTAAATAAACTGCATACGAAACACAAAAGGAATCACGCAGGCAGAAGCGATGATTCCTTTTGTATTTATTGCGCCTGACAGGCAACAGCGCGATACTTCTTTATTTGTATTTTTTCCAGTCGCCCGGCTTGCTGTTGTTCAGCAAATATTCCATATCATTTTCCAGCCGCTTCTGCTCCTGCTTCCGCGCTTCATTCGCCTTCTGGGCGGCATCCTGCTTCTTCTGCTCCTCCGCTGCCTTCAGCGCATTCGACTGCTCCTTGAGCTTGCTCAGGACATCAGCACTCAGCAAATCCTTCAAGGTAGCCTGCTGGCTATCCGCCGCGTCCGCTTTCGGCTTGCTCGCATGCGTTGCTGCCTGCCGATTTTTTTTCGCCATCCGTAACACCTCTATTTCGTCGCAGTCTCATAGCCTTTCATTGTCGTTTATTATAGCATGATTTGGGCAAAATGAAAGACGCCCCTCGCCGCATGGCAGCGGGTTGGAGCGCCATTTGTTTACCTGCTTGACGCAGGCTGCTTTAAATATTATTAAGAGTAGTTGCCTTCGGAAATGCCTGCTATAATAGCAGCACCGAATACTAAGAAAAAGAAAATGTATAAAACGATACCGATTGCAGCCCACAACAATGAAGCCTTGGCATAGTTCGACTTGCTGATTTTTGTATTGCCTCCAAAAGCCCAGACGAACAGCATAATAATGTTCACGAGCGGAATAGCGCAGAGCAGAATAGTAATCATCCACTCTTTAAAGCTTACCGGCTCCGCCAAATGATTTTGCTGCTGATAGCCATTCTGATTTTGATATTGTTGTTCCATGACCTTTTCACTTCTCCCTCTATTTATCTAATGTTATTTTCTCTTGCTCTGTACATGTTAACGAGGAAAGCGACATATTTCAACATACTTTTGGATTATTTTCCATTTGTGAAATAGGCTTTAAGCACTAAAAAATATAATTTTTATTACGTAATACCTATATTACATTTTGGATTACTCTCCTTGCTATGTTAAAATGATGTAGGTGCCCCACCCGGCTCCATGTACTACAATCTTCGTTACCCACACTGGAGGTCGAATAAACATGGCAAACCAAACTGGCACAATCGTTCAGCAATCGTTGCATGCATTGTCGGGAGACTCCTCCTTTTTGTCCGATTTACAAGGAAAGCACCGGGATCAGGCTTTCCTGTCTTTAGCTGCTATTTTATCCACGCCAAATAAGGTGAATAAAGCTTTTTTACGCATTACGATGGATGATGGCGACGTCGTTCGCATACCGGCCTACCGCATCCAGCATAACGATACACTTGGCCCATACAAAGGCGGCATTCGTTTCCATGAGTCCGTAAATGAAGAAGAGGTTACCAATCTGGCAGCCTTGATGACGCTCAAAAATGCGCTGCACGACGTTCCGTTCGGCGGCGGCAAAGGCGGCGTCGGCATTAATCCGCGCCATTATTCAGCGAAAGAGCTATACATTATATGCAAAAAATACGTCCAATATTTTACCGATATTCTCGGTCCGGAAAAGGATATTCCCGCGCCCGATATGGGAACCGGCGAACGCGAGATGGACTGGATGATGGCCGAATATAAAAATATCCATCCCGGCAAGCCGTATCTCGGCAGCTTCACTGGCAAAAGCGTCATTAACGGCGGCTCATTAGGACGCCGGGAAGCGACAGGCAAGGGCGTTTATTTCACGTTCCGCTATATGCTGCATGATTTTCTTAAAGTGCACCGCGGCTATTTGACCAACAGCTCTAATCCGTTTGCTGCCAATGTACTCGCCCAAGCGGAAAAATCGCTTTCTATCGCCGTTCAAGGCTTCGGCAATGTCGGCTCCATCGCCGCGTTGGAAGCGCATAAATGCACCTATCTCAACAACAAGGTTGTGGCAGTCAGCGACCGCAATGTAACGCTTTACAATGCCGATGGCCTATCGATTCCGGCACTTATTGACTTCGCTAATCACCATCAAGGCGATTTGCCTAAGACGAAGGAAGAGCTTGCTGAGCTTGAGCTCAAAGCAGACATTTTGGAACGTGAGGAAGTGCTGTATCTGGATGTCGATGTGCTCGTGCTGGCCGCGCTGGAGGAGCAGGTTCGCGAGGATAATGTAGATAAAGTGAAAGCCAAGGTCATCGTCGAAGGGGCAAATGCGCCGATAACGGGCGAAGCTGACCAGAAGCTGTCCGACAATGGCGTTATTATTATTCCCGACATTTTGGCCAATGCTGGCGGCGTTATCGTCTCTTATTTCGAATGGCTGCAAGGCCGTGAAACGCAATATTTGACCGAAGAGCAAGTGCATCGCATGCTGTTTGAGAAAATGCAAAGCACACTCGGCTCCATATTGCCCTCTTTCTTTAGCGCCAACTTCACGCTGCGGCAAAATTGCTATAATCATTCGGTGATGAAGCTCTCGACGGTTCTGTACCGCCAAGGCAAGCTATACTAGGCTTAGCTGAGATAACCTAACCGCTATCATGCACGGATCAGGTAACAAAACGAAAAAACAGGCCCGAAGCTGCAACATGCAGCTCCGAGCCTGTCCTTGTTTCATGCTTATTTTTCACGTCTTAAAACGCCCAGTTGCCTTTGCGGAATACAGGAACGACTGTACCGTCGGCTTGAATGCCATCAATATCCATGTCGGCAGAGCCAATCATGAAATCATTATGCGTCAAGCTCGCATTAACGCCGTTTGCTTCCAGCTCTTCTGGCAACATTTTTTTCCCGCCTTCAATATTGAAGGCATAGCCGCTGCCGATCGCCAAATGGTTCGAAGCATTTTCATCAAACAGCGTATTGTAGAACAAAATATTCGACTCCGAAATCGGGGAATGATGCGGCACCAGTGCAACCTCGCCCAAATAACGCGCGCCCTCATCCGTATCAATCAGCTTTTGCAAAATCGCTTCGCCTTCCTCCGCCTCAGCCTTCACAATACGTCCGTTCTCGAAGGTCAGCTTAAAACGGTCAATGATGTTGCCGCCATAGCTGAGCGGTTTTGTGCTCGACACATAACCATTAACGCCGGTTTTCAGCGGCACGGTGAACACTTCCTCCGTCGGCATATTCGCCATAAACGGAACATTTTGCTCGTTTTCGCTGCCAGCCGCAACCCATAGATGCTTGTCATGCAGCTCAATTGTCAAATCCGTGCCCGGAGCGGTGTAATGCAGCTTTTTAAAATGGTAGTTGTTCAGCGCCTCGCCCTTGCTTCCAAGCGCTCTGTTATGCTCCTGCCAAGCCGCAACCGGATCTTCCGCATGCAGACGCACCGCCTTGAAAATCGCTTCCCACAGCAGCTCGACAGCTTGCTCGTCCTCCGCCTGCGGGAACACCTTCTTCGCCCAGTCCTTGGCCGCTGCCGCAACGACTGTCCAGCTCACCTTGTCCGCTTGAATCGCTCTGCGGAATTCCTTCAGCCCTGCTCCCGCCGCCTTCTGGTAGTTGGAAATACGCTGCGTGTCGATCCCTTTCAGCAGATCCGGGCTGGAGGAAACGATTGAAATAAATGCGGCGCCCTTATCAACAAACTCCTGGCGCTTCGCTGTTTCCCATTGCGGGAAATGCTCGAAAATTTCAGCGCCCGCTTTTTCATATTTTAATCTGGATAACTGGTCATCCGTCCAATCAATATGTACATTGCTTGCTCCAGCTGCATAAGCCTTCTCTGCGACGAGACGCACTAGAGGCGCCGCCTCAATCGCTCCCGTCACGAATACCGCCTGTCCCTGCTGGACATTTACACCTATTTTCACAATAATCTCAGCATATTTCTCCAATTGAACTACAAATGCATCGCTCATTCCAAGTCTCCTTTATCTCTATAAAATAGGTCCATCCACATTCCATTTACTTCCTTACATCCATATTATAGCCGATCTGCAGGGAAAACAAGCCCGATCTGGCTGCGCGCCTCATCCAGCACCTCAAGTACAGCAAGCGAGTTCGCAAGCGAATTAATATCCGATTCATGCTGGCCGCTCTGAATGAGCCGAATAAATGCCTCAGCCTCATACACCATCACATTATCTGCCTGCGGCACCGTCAGCTCCTCCAATTTGCCATCGCGGTATTCGATGCGCACCTGAGTCGGGTAGCTAATATTTTCAATGATCATATTGCCCGCTTCGCCTTGGATTTCCGCTGGAAGCTGGGAATTGGAAATTTTGGAGTGCAGCACGGCCGCATCCATTCCATCATATTGCAGCAGCAGACTGCCCTTGCCGTCCACACCGGACTCCAGCATAACGGCACTTGCTTTTACTTTATTCGGCTTGCCGAACAATGAGACCAGCGGGTAAACACTGTAAATGCCAATGTCCATCAGCGAGCCATTCGAAAACTCCGGCTTGAATGCGTTCATGACATTGCCTTCCTTGTAAGCATCATAACGCGAAGAATATTGACAATAGGATGCAAAATAACCCCGAATGGCTCCCAGCTTAGGCAGGTGCTCGCGAATAACTGCGAAGTTCGGCACGAACGTCGATTTCATCGCCTCCATAAGCAGCACATTATTTTCTTTGGCCGCTGCGATCATTTCCCGCATTTCCCGGGCGTTTGAAGCAATGGGCTTCTCGACAAGCACATGCTTGCCATGCTTCATGCAGGTGATGGCATGCTGAGCATGATGCGAGGTAGGGCTTGCGATATATACAGCGTCCACCTGATCGCTCTTTGCCATCTCCTCCAAATCTGTGAACGTATGTGGGATATTATATTTACTCGCAAATTCAGCCGCCCGCTCTGACGTTCGCGAATATACGGCCGCTAAAGCAAAATCCTCCAGCCCGCGTGCCGCTTCAATAAAGGAATCTGTAATTTTATTGGTGCCAATTAGGCCAAAACGTATCATAAGCTTATTCCTCACTATCTCATCTTAATTTGTTCCTCTTATTCTACCACTACAGCCGGCGAAAAAAAATAAAAGCCGACTGCCCGCGCATCCATCTGCTCGAACTGTCGACTTTCTAGCGTGTGGCATCCCGCCTGCACCTCGGCTCTGAGTTTCAATCCATCACGAGCTCAAATGCCGACAGGTACAACATACAGCCCCGTATCGCTTTCTTGCTTAAGCAGCACATCAACCTGATACGTTTCTTTTACGATTTCCTTCGTAATAACAGCCTCCGGCGTACCGCTCGCTACAATTTCGCCCGCTTTCATCACGACAATGCGGTCGCTGTAACGGATTGCTTGATTAATGTCATGGAGTACCATGACGATAGTCATGCCATGCTCCCGATTTAATGCCTTTACCAGCTCCAATATTTCAATCTGGTAATACATATCGAGGAAGGTCGTCGGCTCATCCAGAAACAAGATCGGCGTTTTTTGCGCCAGCGCCATCGCAATCCATACCCGCTGCTTCTCGCCGCCAGAAAGCTGATTGAGCCGCTGGCTGCGCTTCTGCTGCAGGTTGGTCGAGTCAAGCGCCTCTTCAATCGCCCGCTCGTCCTCCTCATTCGCCTGTCCGAGGAAGCTGCGATGCGGCAGCCGACCATAGCTGACGAGCCGCTCCACCGTTAAATCGTAAGGCGCCTCATTTTGCTGATGCACGACCGCAAGCTTTTTAGCTAGCTCCTTTGGCTTGATTTGGGCCAGCGACTTGCCATCGAGCAGCACCTCCCCATGAGCGGGCGCATAGTTTTGCGATAAAATACCGAGCAGCGTCGATTTGCCGCAGCCATTTGGGCCGATAATCGTCGTTATTTTTCCCGTTTCAATTTTATCGCTGATGTTTTTAAGCTGGTCTGACTTTTTGTCATAGGAGAACGTCACCTGTTTAATTTCCATAAACGCGCTCACTCCTTCTAAGCATAAAGATGAGGAATGGCCCGCCGATAATCGTCATTATGATCGAAGCCGGAATTTCCGTCGGCGCGAGCACCGTCCGTCCGAGCGTATCCGCTGCTAAAATCAGCAAGGCGCCGCCCAGCGCAGAAAACGGAATAAGCACCTTATGATCGGAGCCAACCAAGGTACGCGCAATATGCGGAACGAGCAGGCCGACGAAAGCAATCAAGCCGCCAATGGCCGTTGCTACGGATGCGAGCAGCACCGCTACGACCGAGATCAGCAGCCGTGCCCGCGTTACCCGCAGCCCGAGATTTTTCGCCGTTTTGTCCTGTAAGCTGAGCATATTGCACCATGAACTGAGCAGCAAGGACAGCAGCAGGCCAATTAGGCCATACAGCCCGATAATTTGCACATCCGTCCACGTCTTCATGGTGAAAATCGATGAAATCGCCTGATTGACGCTCGTAACCGCGTAGCTGCCGCGATAATTAAACGACTGGCCGAGTCCCGTAAATGTCGCATTAATGGCAATCCCGACGAGAATAAGCCGCAACGGGCTAAGTCCCGACTTCCACGACAGCGCATAAACGAGGTAGCAGGCCAGCGCACCGCCGAAAAAGGAAAACAGCGGCATCCAGAAAAACAGCCCTGGAAAAACCGTTACAACAGTCAGCGATACTAGCCCTGCCCCCGATGAAATGCCAATCACGCCTGCATCCGCAAGCGGATTTTTCATTACGGCCTGAAGCAATACGCCGGACACCGCAAGCGAAGCTCCTGTCAGCAGAGAGACGATAATACGCGGAAACCGCAAATCTTTTATAACCTCTACCTGATCATTCGTTCCTGAAAATAAACCCTGCACCAAATCCAAAATGCCTACCTTAATACTCCCGGTCATAGCGGAATAAATGATAGCGGCTACCAGCAAAGCGATAACGACAATAAAACTGCCAACCTTCTTAATCATGACCAACGTCCTTTATGAAAAGTTCCCGAGCCGAACCTTGCCGGGCCACATCACGCCGTATTCGCTTATGGGTAGAGCATTCCCATCAAAGCATCGATAGCATCTACAGCGTATAAATTACCCGTCGTTCCGAATAAAGCTTCTTCCAAATCATATACTCGGCCGTTTTGTACGGCGCTGAAGTGCTTCCAAATATCGTTTTTCTGGAACTCCTTATCGAACATCTTCACAACTTCCTCCGGCATGCCATGGGCGGCACGCAAAATCACATCCGGATTCGACTGCTGCAAATATTCCGTGTTGGATGCTAAATACTCTACACTTTCACCCTGTACAATGTTGACGCCGCCAGCAAGCCGAACCAGATCGCCAATGTACGAATGCTCAGTCGCAACAAGATAACTGCCGGGCACGCCTAGCAAAATCAATACGCTTGGCTTTTTCTTCTCAGCCGTAGCCGTATGAATCTCCGCCACCTTCTGTTCGAACTTATCGACGATAGCTTGCGCTTGTGCTTGCTTATTGTACGTCTCGCCCAGCTTTTTAAGAGCATTATTCATGCTTTCCACACTCGTAAGGTTGAGAAAATCAGCCTGCATCCCCGCCGCTTCAAAAACCGGCTTCAGGTCATACTCCAGCGTCGTCACCGACAATATTTCCGTCGGCTTGAGCGATTTGACGAGCTCCATATCTGGGCTCATCGGATTGCCTACTCTTGTCACTTGGTCATAGCGGGCAGGAAGCGTCTTGGAGCTGGTCGGCACGCCTACAAGCTCCACTTCAAGCGCATCCAGCATTTGCGTAATCGCGACGGTTGTTGATACGACCCGCTGCTCTGCCGCAGGAGAAGAAGCCGGCTCGGCCGTATTTTTCGCCTGCTCGGCCGGCTCGGCTTGCTCAGCCTGTGCGGACTGGCCCGCTCCCTGCTGCTCCTTGGCAGCAGGATCAACGCCTGTTGCCGAGCAGGCAGCTAGCAGAAGCAGCGCCATCAATCCGAGCACTCCAAGCATTTTGCCAAAAGCGTTATTCATCCGTTTATCTAACTCCCTTCATGAGAACATGACAAGGATACCGGTCTCCCGGCATCCTTGTCAGCTTTGCTTCATTTGTGTATGAACCGCAGGATTCACATACAGGAAGTACCTTTATCTTTATCTCCCTGCGTGCTCATGTTTCCTGCTTATTTCGTTTCCAGAAGCTTCATGATCAGCGTCAATGCTTCCGCTCTTGTTGCGTTAGCAAGCGGTTCAAATTTATTGCCGCCTTTGCCTTGTACATAGCCAGCTTTTGCAGCAGCAGCAATGTCATTTTTCGCCCAATCGGGAATCGAGGCAGCATCTGCGAAGCTTAGCTCGTTCGTCTCATCAATGTCGAGCTTAGCTGCTCGAACGATAATGGAGGCCAGTTCCGAACGGTTAATTTCTCTGCTTGGAAGGAATGTTCCGTTCGCATAGCCAGAAATCAAGCCTGCTTTCGCAGCACGGTCAATGTGCGGCTTCGCCCATGCAGGGATTTGCTTGCTGTCATTGAATGTCGCACTTGTCGATCCATCCGTGAGCTTCAAGGCCCGGCTGATCAGAACGGCGAACTCAGCGCGAGTAATGACGCCATTCGGACGGAATTTGCCATCGGAATAACCTTTGACGATACCAAGCTCCAGCGCTTTTTCAATAGATGCTTGTGCCCAGTGGCCTTGAATATCCTTAAAGTCCGTTACAACAGGCTCGTTCAAATCATCTTTGCCTGCATTCGGATCTTTTTCTTCAACGACTTCCACATCGCCTACACCAGGTGCTACAGAACCAGCGGTCGCTACTAGAGTGTTAGGATAGAACTCGATTTGAATATCATACTCATGGAAATAATTCATAGCAGCCCAATCAATTTTGACCCAGCCATCGATGCGATTATTGATATTTGGGACATTGAAGTAGACAACCCGCGTGTTATTTACCGTGTCTCTGCTTTCAACACTAACACTGTTATTGTTAAATTTGAGCCCTGTAATTTCCTTGTCCTGCTTAAGCGTCATATAAAATGTTTTTGTGCCGCCCGAAACTTTCAGCAGTCCTGGGGAAATGACATAATCCTGCATAACGGACTTATTATCTGTTCCGTATTTTTTGATTTCAAACTGCAAGAAGTAGTTGCCGTCTGCCAGTTGTCCTGGAACAGTCGTTCCTGGCAGTTCAGTAACAGGAGCATCAGCTGTTTTGGTAATGTCGGCAAATTGAACAGCATATTGCACATCCGTTGCTGCCCCGCTAACTTCAACAACAAGCGAATACGTATCTGTAAGATTTGGAACAGCGAATTTAACAGGCGTACCTGTTATAACTGCTGCCAAGAATACAGCGTTTGCCAGCGAAGCGGCATTGTTTGCGCCACTTGTTGAGCCTATTGGAAGAATTTCAGCGCCTGTAGCATTATTTTTCAGCTTCTTAATCGTTACTCCCGCTTTAGGAGTGAAGCTAATAATGTTGCTTCCGTTACTATACGTCAAAACTCCTGATGCTTCCAAATGATCAGAAATGCCTTCATCAGAAGATTTAAACACGAGGCTGTAGGTGCCATTGCCTAGAACTTTTGCAGCTTTAAACGCAATAACCGCCTGTTCCAGAGCAGAACTACCGTCTTTTACTTGTGCTTCTGATGCCATCGGGTTAGTTGTGATAGCTTTCGCCGCAGTAATTACAGCTAATAATTTAGCTTTTGCCTGCGCTGGATACTTATCAATTTCTGTTCCCTCAGCTGCTTCATCATGTAATTTTTGAGCTGCAGCTATGCTAGCTTTCAAAGCTGTAGCATCAGCCGTACCAAAGCTCAAACGAATGTTGTGATCCGCTTCATAAGGCTGTCCTGATCTCGGGTCAATGACCGTAGGCATGGAAATATGGACCTGAGCGTCCAACAGCGCCGTCAAATCACTTACTTTGAACTTAACTACTCTAGTATTAGCCGTTGTATCCGTACTTACAATAGTAGAATCAACTAGTACGCCGTTTTCCTTCACTTTGAATGCTGTAACGATACTGCTGTCTTTGATTGTAAAGCTTACAAAGGTGGAACCGTCAACTGAAGTTACGTTTGCTGGTTTCAGGAAGTAGCTGTCCATGCTGGAAAATGCCTGATTAGTTGCATGTAGAGCCGCAAAATAAATCTGACGGTTTGCTGATGCTTTAAATGCTGTCACCGCTTGCTCCAGCGCTGTGTTGGCACTGTTTAATTGCAATCTTGTAGCCGATAATTGCTCGGCTTTCGCTGTAGCTGTTTCAATAGCAGTTTGAAGCGCTGCTATGGTGTTGTTATCGTATTGACCAGCTTCTGTGCCTACAATCGCTTGATCATGTACCAATTGTGCTGCTTCAATAGTAGCGCTTAGCGTCTTAAACTGTTCCGAGTTATAGCTCAAATATACGGATTTTGTAACTGAATCTGTTTTGTAAACCAAGTATGACAGCCCTTGGAATGTACTATCGGTTGCATTATCGTTTCTCACAGCCACCTGATAGATCGTTTTGTCTGCATCAGAAAGGCTGTTTACTTTATAAAAAGGTGGAGAGATAGCAGTAGAATATCCGCCTCCGCTCGATGGGAAAGAAGCTTTCAAAGCAGACTCGTCTACCGCTGTTTTAAACGGAATATTAGCAACTGTATGTTTTAATTTACCTTGCAGCAATGTAATTTGCGAAGCAAAATCTCCTGCGAATTCAGAAATTTCAGCATCGCTGCCAAGAGAGTTCAAAACAATGAGATCTATTACCTGCGCATTGTAGCGGCTGTTTTTTACGTTTTTCTCTACATTTTGCAAAGCAAGCAGGGCATCATCGACTTGTTTTTGGGTAGCATCCCGATTATAAGCCATGTTGTTAGCCGTATTAATAGCATTTTGCATACTCAGCTCGGAATTATAAGGATATTCTCCATCGCTTACAATATTCGTCCCGCTGCCGTTATCTGCTGTTCCCGTATTTTTCACAGTAGCAGCGAATGTACCAGCCTCTGTAATGCCTTGGAACAAAGCAATTTTGCTGACGCTAATTCGTCCAGCCTCATACTCTTTTTTAGCCTCATTTAGAATGGCGTAGGCCGCTTTAATCAGTTCAATATTGCCGCCTGCTGATGCAGCGATACCATCTGCCATTTGAATTGCATTATAAAGCTTTGTTTTGGAGCCAACAGGATAAAACCCATCTCCTGTGCCTTCATAAGTGCTTTCATAGACGGATCTGGTAACTGTGAAAAGCTCATTCAACTTTTCAAGTGTTACTGTTTCACTACCGCTGCCATTGTCAACACCACCATCTACTGGACCAGTAGGAAGCGTTGTTGTATCCAAATCGAGCTGCAGGTTGTACCAACTATCATAATTTGCAGCCGGTAGAACGATATGCACCAGAATATCCTGGCGCTGGCTCAAGTCAGCTATATCGATCCGCGCTTTAACAGCATCCGGGTTCGTTCCATCACCAAGCAAGGTCGGCGTTACTGTTTTGTAGCCATCCATACCTGTGACGGTTTGACCATTTATAGTTGCCTTCGCTTGGCCTTCCATACGTGCAGAAAAATGTTGAAATGCTGTATATTTAAAAAATTCATTTTCAAATTGAGCCTTGCCATCTTTCACTATCAGTTTGCCTGTATTAGGTACGACGACCATCGATTCTAAAATCGAGGTTTCATTTGTGTTGTCTTTCAAATAACGAAAGTTGATCGGATACTCTCCATCTGGCACCGTTGTAGCTGCC
This sequence comes from Paenibacillus sp. JT22N15, assembly GCF_059383755.1. NCBI lineage: Bacteria > Bacillati > Bacillota > Bacilli > Caryophanales > Paenibacillaceae > Paenibacillus > Paenibacillus sp. JT22N15. The sequence continues at coordinate 263,790 of NZ_JBXENV010000011.1, forward strand.
GCTTGAGCAATTGGACCTATGCTTGCTACTTGCAGCATTAACACTAATGCAAGAAGCAATGCCACCACTTTTGTATATTGCTTTTTCACCCTGCTTACTCTCCTTTTAACGGTTCATTTATTTCCACTAACTCTATGTCTCGCTTGCAAGACTTTGTAATTTTCTAACATACTGATTTACCCGGCAAAAGAACGGTCTGGATAAATCAGACCGTTCTTTGTACTCTATCTGTGTTTAATTTGTGCGAATGGTCTTACAGATCCCAGCTGAATTTAATGTCATGAACTGTGTTGTAGCCATCTGGGTAACCAGGGAATGGTGGCACTGTAACATGGATTTTAGCAACTGTTTGAGCAGTAAGGTCATTTACTACGAAAGTAAATTGTTTGTCATCGTTTGAAAGAGTAGTTGCAGGAACGAGAGTGTAAGTAGCGCCACCATCATTGGAAATGCTCAGCGAGTTGATGTAGCTGCCGCCAGAGAAAGACAATGTAACTGTTTTATTATCCGATGCAAGGCTTGCAGGGCTATTTGCATATGCATTAGCATAAGAAACTGTGCCATCTGGTTTCAGCACAGTAAAGTTTAGCGAAGTTGCCGCAAAAGCAGAACCTACTTGAACAACTAGTGCAACAGCCATAACCAACAGCATCAAAGGCATCATTTTTTTGAACGATTTAATCATAATTATAAACACTCCCTATTATTAGTTTTTGGCTTTGTTCTTCCGATAAAAATACATAATAGCTCCTACTAAAACAACGATACCAACAACAGTCACTGGTGTTACCCAATTATTAGAACGCTCTTGAAGCGGTTCTACCTCTGCTGCGGCTTCTACAGAATCATTTTCGTTGGCCTTGCCTGCATCCTCAGCCGTCCCTTCGGTTTCAGATACACTGGAAGTGTCAACAGACTCGTCTGTTCCCGCTTCCAAAACCGCCTTCGCAGCTGCCTCTGGTGAAACGGTTGCTTCAACTGCAGGAGTTGCTTCATCAGCTGGTGCTTCCGGTTTCTCTACTGCTTCAGGAGATGCGCTTGCGACGGTCTCCTGAGGCACTGCCGATGATGGGATAGCGCTTTCCGTTACGCTGTCAGCTCCACCTTTTTCATCGGCAACAGTTGGCGTTGCTTGAGCCGAAGCTTTCGGCGTAGCTGTTGCTTCCGCAGAATTTCCATCCATTGTAGGCGCCTTGGTAGCTTTCGGGGAAGCAGTCGCCTTAGGAGTTGGCGTGGCTGTCGGCTTTGTTGCTGCAGACTCTGCAGGTTTGGGAGTGGTCTCCACTTTTGCAGGAGTTTCTGCCTTGCTTACAAGCTTCAGGCTATTCGTATCAAAATCGAATCGTATAGTGTAGTCGTGATCATAATCAATATCGGGAACCGTGACATGAATTTTAGACAGCATCGTTTGGGACAAATCATCTACGCTGAACTGTACAACCCGCGTATCATTAGCCTTACTGCTGCTGATAATCTTCGTGTTCACATATCCTCCACCGCCAGGGACTTTAAACTCTGTTACCCAAGCACTATGATTAATTTGCAGCTGCACTGTTATTTTTCCGTTTTCAACGATAACCTTGGCAGGCTTTTCCCAATAATCATTTGCCATAGATGCTGATTCATCTTCAGCTTTCTTGATGACATAATCAATCGTATATGTACCGTCTGTCATGCTCTGCGCATAGGCTGCCGGTGCTGTAAGAAAAATCATAAAACAAATAATTAAGAATGCTGATATTGGGAGTTTACGAATGAAGTCTTTCTCCTCCTCTCCTGTCGTATGGAAAAAATAGTTTAGAAAAGGTAGACAACAATCAAGTTAATGATTATCATTATCAATTGAGTGTTAAAAAAAATACCTTTTCTTTCCCTCCCCTAAGTCTGCTCATCATACTCTTCACAGCTCTCAGGATGCCTAGCAAACTGTTTATCAGCTGCCCGACAACTTGATATTAACGTAACTGTATTAATTTTGTCAATCACTTATTTCTATATTTTTTTGTTTTATTTTTCTTTTAATGATTTTAAAGCTTAAGATATGATTTTTATATCACCATAAAAATAATATTAATTTCATTTTTATGAGTAAAATCAATATTTATTGTTTAAAAATATACATTTAAAATTTTCTTTCTCCAATATTATTTTTTTCTATATATTGTTTATTTCTTATTGACATTGATTATCATTTACAATATCATTATTTTAATAATAATAATAATCATTATCATATCGGATTGGGAGGATTATATGAAAATTGTATACCCTGTGATGCTGGCCCTGCTTCTCTTAGCCGCACCAGGTTGCTCACAAAATGTTAATTCAGCCGCCTCACAAGGGGTTGCAAGTCATGCTGGGAAACAAAATGCGGTGGCCATAACCGATTTTGCAGGAAGGCAACTAACATTTGCTGCTGTCCCTTCGCATATTGTAGCGTTAAGCAATGGTGAAGCCGATATTGTTTATGCCCTAGGGGGAACACTCGTCGGCCGTCCTACCTCCTCCGTTCCATTAGCCAACGAAGAAGCAGAGGCCGTGGAACAAATCGGATCTACCCATGAGGTCGATCTGGAGAAAATCGCCTTTTTGAAAGCGGATGTCGTTCTCGGCAACAATCCTATGAATACGAAGGATATACCGACTATCGAAAGCATTGGGGCCAAGATGGTGCTCTCCTCTGCCAATTCTATAGACGATATTAAAAAACAAATTGCGCTGTTAGGCCAGCTTCTGCAAAAACAGTCGCGGGCTGAAGAGCTTATTGCCGAAATCGATGGCAAGCTCAGCCAAATTGCAGCAAATGCCAGCACGAATAAGACGCGGGCTTTATTAGTATACGGCGCTCCGGGCACCTTTATGGCCGCACTGCCCAACTCTCTCAGCGGCAACATTTTGGAGATGGCTGGCGGAGAAAATATCGCCTCGGATTATGAAGCGCTTCAAAGCTATCCACAATATGCTCAGCTCAATTCAGAAAGAATTGTTCAGTCTAATCCACAAGTTGTCATGATTATGACACATGGCAACCCGGATCAGGTAAAAGATGCCTTCCTAAAGGAAATGCAAAGCAATGCTGCCTGGAATGGACTTGATGCTGTAAAAAATAATGCCATCGAAGTGCTGCCTGCCGACCTGTTCGGCACAAACCCGGGGACGCGTGTAACAGATGCGCTCACCCTTATGATTGAAATGCTAGATGGAGCGAAGAAGCAGCCATGAATAAAACTCAGCGAAGCCGCCGGCGCAAATGGTCTATCCTAATTGCGCCTATTATTTTGCTACTTGTTACTTATTTCGGTCTCGTTTACGGGTCTGTTCCTATTACTTTAAAAGAGATTGGCCAGGTTCTCACCTCCGATGCCGATCCCCGTTACGAAACCATTATTATGAATTTAAGAATGCCGCGCGTTATTATTGGTTTGCTGGTAGGTGCTTGCCTAGCTGCATCAGGCGCTCTGTTGCAAGGGGTAATGCGCAATCCGCTGGCGGATCCCGGCATTATCGGGGTTTCCGCTGGCGGAGGCCTTGCAGCTGTCATCACAATGGTCGTTCTTCCGCAGCTTGGCTATATGCTGCCAATAGCTGCCTTTTTAGGTGCAAGCATTACTTGCCTGCTGATCTATTTGAGCGCATGGGACAAAGGGACATCGCCTATCAAAATCGTACTCGCAGGCGTAGCCATTAATGCGCTGCTCGGCGCTGTAACAAACGGACTTATGGTCGTCTATAGCGACCGCGTACAATCGGTTCTACCTTGGCTTGCTGGTGGGCTGAACGGAAGAAGCTGGAGCCATCTCTCCTTTATGGCACCTTATGCCATTGTCGGTTTGCTGCTCTGCTTTCTGGCGATTAAGCCAGCCAATGTGCTGCTGCTAGGCGATGACTCCGCCCAACTGCTTGGCCAAAAAGTTCAAATCCAGCGCTTCCTGCTCATTATTTTGGCTGCATTGTTAGCCGGAGCTGCCGTCAGCGTCGCGGGGCTAATTGGTTTTGTTGGACTCGTCGTCCCACATGCCGTTCGTTTAATTATCGGAGACGACTACCGCTTTCTCCTTCCGCTTTCTATAGTCGGTGGAGCATCTTTAGTCGTTTTAGCAGATACATTCGCACGTACCTGGTTTGATCCGATTGAGCTTCCTGTAGGCATCCTTCTTGCCTGTCTGGGAGCACCATTCTTTCTTTATCTATTACGTAAAAAGGGGGCAATACGATGAATGCTGCTATTCATATTGAAAATGTAGGCTTATCCGTCGGCGCTTTCGAAATGGAAGATGCCAATATGATTATTCCTTCTGGAAAAATCACAGCCATCGTTGGTCCTAATGGATCAGGCAAATCGACAATGCTGAAGGTCATTACCAAGCTGCTTACGCCAGACAAAGGCGAAGTATTTATTAATCAGAAGCCGCTTAAAACCTACAAATCCAAAGATTTTGCCAAAGATATCGCTATGCTTACGCAATCCAAAGAAATGATTCCCGACCTGACGGTACGTGAACTCGTTTCCTTTGGGCGTTCACCTCATAAGCCTATGTTCAAAAACAAAATGACAAATGAAGACAATGACATCATCGATTGGGCCCTAAAGATTACCGGCACTAAGCGTTACCAGCATCAAATGTTTTACACTTTATCTGGAGGTGAACAGCAAAAAGCCCGAATCGCAATGGCTTTGGCGCAAAAAACGAATATTCTTCTGCTCGACGAGCCTACTACTTATCTCGATATTGCCCATCAATTCGATGTAATGGAGATGCTGCAGCAGATTAATCGGGATCATCAGATTACAATTGTTATGGTTTTACATGACCTCCAGCAAGCAGCTGCATACTGTGACCATATGATTGCTATGAAACGCGGATTAATTGCCATGACAGGGGAACCCCAAACCGTACTAACTTCAGAGTTTTTAAAAGATGTGTATAACATGGATGCCCGTATCAAATTTGATGAAGGTTATCCCCTTATTATCCCGAATCCAAGAAAAAATCAGGAGGACACCAAAATGATTATTGTAACGAATGCATCCCATATTACAAAAGGCAATGCTCACAAGCTGATTGAACGCTTCGATCGCGTTGGCGATGTAGAGAAAGCAGAGGGTTTCCTTGGCCTTGAGGTTTTGCTGACAGAGAAAACGAAAGATTATGAGGAAGTATCCATTGTAACACGCTGGAATACGAAAGATGATTTCCAAGCTTGGACTCGCAGCGACGCTTTCCGTGAAGCTCATTCTCGTCGCGGTGGAACACCGGACTATATTATTTCCAATACAATTACCTTCTACGAAGTTAAAGTCATCAGAAACCCGATTGCTGCGGTTAACTAGCCTACTGCTTTAAACACATTTATTCCTATAAAAAAAGAAGCTTGCAGAGCCACTCTTGATGTGGAATTGCAAGCTTCTTTCATATGTAACAGCTGTCGCGCTGATCTATTATCGGGCAAATAAAAAAAGCCTGCTCTTGCGCTCCAATTACCGAGCAAGTTCAGACATGCTGTAAAACTTATAATGGTCGGGACGACACGATTTGAACATGCGACCCCCTGGTCCCAAACCAGGTGCTCTACCAAGCTGAGCTACGTCCCGAAACAAAAATGGAGCGGACGACGAGATTCGAACTCGCGACCCTCGCCTTGGCAAGGCGATGCTCTACCACTGAGCCACGTCCGCAAAAAAATATGGTGCGGTCGAGAGGACTCGAACCTCCACGGCTGTTACACCACTAGAACCTGAATCTAGCGCGTCTGCCAATTCCGCCACGACCGCATATTTTTTTGAAAAAAGATGGTGCCGTCGAGAGGACTTGAACCCCCAACCTACTGATTACAAGTCAGTTGCTCTACCAATTGAGCTACAACGGCACAGAATGAAAGAATGGCGGAGCTGACGAGATTCGAACTCGCGGTCTCCTGCGTGACAGGCAGGCATGTTAGGCCTCTACACCACAGCTCCGTATTCAAAATCATAATGGTGGAGGCTGAGGGGATCGAACCCCCGACCCTCTGCTTGTAAGGCAGATGCTCTCCCAGCTGAGCTAAGCCTCCGAAAATGGTATGGTGACCCGTAGGGGACTCGAACCCCTGTTACCTCCGTGAAAGGGAGGTGTCTTAACCACTTGACCAACGGGCCATGATCACGTTTAAAACCAATCAATGTGTGTTGCACATTGAAAACTGGATGCGAAAGATAAAGTCTGAAACTTTAGCGTGTTGTTTAGGATAAGCCCTCGACCGATTAGTATTCGTCAGCTGCACGCATTGCTGCGCTTCCACCCCGAACCTATCAACCTCGTCGTCTTCAAGGGGTCTTACTAAATTGGGAAAT
>NZ_JBXENV010000012.1:0-252843 GCF_059383755.1 Paenibacillus sp. JT22N15
AAGAGCATTTGGTTTGACTTGCTCATTACTTTTTTGTATCGCTTTACATTAACTAAGTTAATGTGGCAGTTTCACTCGTTGTTCAGTTTTCAAAGAACAATTTCTCTTGCTTGCGTTTCGTTCGTGTCTGCCGTATGTCTCAGCGGCGACTCATATAATATATCACGGGTGCCTAGAAGATTGCAAGTGTTTTTTCAAAAAAATATTCCCTTTTTCATTTTTATTTAAAAATAACATTCAAACTACCGTTCACAATACCTCACTATAATGAAGTAATTATTTTAAACCCCTTATAATTTACTGATTCCATGGATTAAAAACTTTCGTGAAAGGGACTGCTGCCATCTTTCTTTCCTATAAGACATCCCTTTTCTGAATATTGCAGTCTATGGCTTTATTGATTCCAATGCGGACAAAATCGTTTCTTAATTGTCAGTTAAAGGCTCATAAGCAAACACTATAGCATAGAAACAAGCCTCGTTCAGCGTTCAACTGCTGGGACAAGGCTTGTTTTGCGTTAGGCAGGCGGATGATGGGGATGCCCGAAGGGAATCTTTTTCACCAAAAATGTTTCCGCTTCCAAACTACCATACAAGTATGGTAGTATAGCAAGGTGAAACGGCTGTCGCCGTCCTTTGGCGGGGCAGTGCGTTTCATTCCGAGAAATATAGAGAAAGGATGGCATAATTATATACTTTCCTATATTTTGAAAACATAAATTTCAACCTAAAAAAAGAGCTTGCCTACTGAGGAGGTGAACGATGGATTTTACGATAAAGCCCACTGCCGTATCGACGCGGGATGCGATTTATTTGACGCTGAAGGAGCAGATTTTGAGCTTGGAGCTGCCGCCCGGTACGAGCATTTCGGAGAAGGAAATTTCCGTAAAGCTTGGCGTCAGCCGCACCCCCGTTCGGGAAAGCTTTGTTCGGCTGGCGCAGGAAGGGCTGCTCGAAATTTTTCCGCAGCGCGGTACCGATGTTTCGCTCATTGATTTGGAGCTGGTCGAGGAAGCCCGCTTTATGCGCGAGCAGCTGGAGACTGCGGTTATCCGCCTCGCCTGCATCAGCTTCCCTGCGCAGCGGCTGACGGCGATGCGTCACAATCTCGCCTTGCAACGGGCTTGCGTAGAAAGCCAAGACTACAAAACGATGTTTGAGCTGGATGAAGCTTTTCACCGCACGCTGTTTGAGGGCTGCCGCAAGAGCAACACTTGGGCCGTCATCCAGCAAATCAACGTCCATCTCAACCGCAGCCGCATGCTGCGTCTCGCTGCCGATCACCATTGGGAGCATTTGTACGAGCAGCATCTGCAAATGGCGCAGGCGATTGAAAGCAGCGATATCCAGCTTGCCGAACGGCTGATGAAGGAGCATTTGAACCTGACGATTGCCGATCAGGCGCTATTGAAAGAGAAGTTCCCTACCTACTTCAAATAATCGGAGGCGAAAGGCACTATGAAAATGGTATTTCGTTGGTTTGGCGAAGGCAATGACACCGTCAGCCTTGACCAAATCAGACAAATTCCCGGCACGGAAGGCATCGTCTGGGCGCTGCATGACGTTCCTGCTGGCGATGAATGGCCGATGGACAAAATTATGAAGATCAAAGAAGCAGCGGACAAAGCCGGCCTGCACATCAAGGTCGTGGAAAGCGTCAATGTTCATGAGGACATTAAGCTCGGCCTGCCAAGCCGTGATTTGTACATCGACAACTACAAGAAGACGATTGCCAAGCTTGCGCAGGTCGGCGTCAAAGTCATTTGCTACAACTTCATGCCAATTTTCGATTGGCTGCGTACCGATCTTCATAAGGAGATGGAGGACGGCTCGACGGCGCTTTTTTATGAAAAAGCGATGATTGATAATGTTGATCCCTTCGATCTCGTTAAGCGCATCAACGAAAATTCGAAGCTGACGATGCCGGGCTGGGAGCCGGAGCGGCTGCAATATTTGACCCAGCTGTTTGAGGCCTATCAAGGGGTTACTCAAGAGCATCTATGGGCAAACGCGAAATATTTCCTCGACGAAATTATTCCGTTTGCTGCTGAGCATGACATTAGAATGGCCATTCACCCGGATGATCCGCCTTGGCCGATTTTTGGCCTGCCGCGCATTATTACAGGGCAAGATAATATTCGCCGTTACCTTCAGCTGCACGACAGCCCTTATAATGGTCTCACTTTATGCAGCGGCTCGCTGGGCGCCAACCCGGAAAATGATATCGTGTCGATGATTCATGAGTTTGCCGATCGTATTCCGTTCACGCATATTCGCAATGTGCGTGTCTACGAGAATGGCGATTTCATTGAATCGTCGCACCGCACACAAGATGGCACGGTCGATATCGCCGGTGTTGTTAAGGCCTACCATGAGGAACAATACGAAGGCTACTGCCGACCGGATCACGGCCGCCACATTTGGGGCGAGGAGTGCCGTCCGGGCTACGGCTTGTATGACCGCGCACTCGGCATTATGTACCTTTGGGGCCTATGGGATGCGTATCAGAAAGCGGCTGCTGCGGAAGGAGCTGCTGCAAAGTGACTGAAACGGTAAATTTACCGAAGCATACCTCCATCGAGGGCAAAGTCGTCGTCATTACAGGCGGCGCAGGCGTATTATGCCGTGCAATGGCGCTGGAGCTTGGACGGCAAGGAGCGAAAATCGCCGTGCTTAACCGCACACTAGAGAAAGGCGAGCAGGTTGCATCGGACATTAATGCGGCGGGCGGCCAAGCAATTGCTGTCGCCTGCGATGTCACCAATCAACAAAGCGTTGCTGCCGCTGCCGAAACAGTGCTTGCCCAGCTTGGTCCTTGCGACCTGCTTATCAATGGTGCGGGAGGCAACCATCCGAGCGCCAATACGACGAATGAGACGTTCCAGCCGGAGGATTTGGACAATCCTGACGTCACCTCGTTCTTCGACTTGAATGTGGACGGCTTCCGTAATGTGCTGGATTTGAACTTCGTCGGCAGCCTTATTCCGACGCAGGCTTTTTCCAAGCACATGCTCGGCAGGGCTGGTGCAGCCGTCATTAATATTTCGTCGATGAGCGCACCGTCGCCAATGACGAAGGTTCCGGCTTACAGTGCAGCCAAAGCGGCGATTAACAATTTCACGCAGTGGCTTGCTGTCCATTTGGCTGATGCCGGCATTCGCGTAAATGCAATTGCTCCGGGCTTCTTCCTGACCCAGCAAAACGAACGGCTGCTGCTGAATGAAGACGGCTCCCATACGGCGCGAGCAGGCAAAATCATCTCCCACACGCCAATGCGCCGCTTCGGCTCGCCGCAGGATTTGCTCGGCACGCTGCTCTGGCTGGCGGATGAGCAAATGTCCGGCTTCGTCACCGGCATTGTCGTGCCGGTCGATGGCGGCTTTATGGCCTATTCCGGCGTCTAGCTTATTTCTTGGAGTCTGCGTACCGAGAGTCAACTTCGTGTATGGGCTTTTGGCGGACTCGGCAGCCGCTATTTCAGCCGAATCATGGGTTATGGCAGAGGAACCGGACTCAGGAGACGCTAATGTGCTTTCCAACGTTATTTTGATGGGAAAATCAAGGCAATAACGGATCTCCTGTCCGCGTACGACCTCAAATCAATTCAAAAGCCAAAATAGCGGAACCTCAGTCCTTCAGAAAAAGAGACAGCGTTTCCCAGGCTGTATGGTCCCTGCCCTGCAGCACTCGCACGCTGAGATTCCTTAAGCTTTTGCCTTGAGCCGTTAGATGAGATCGGCTTCGGATAAGCACTACGTACGTACGTATGTATGAGTATACGGATTCTGGTTTGCATACACACCCTAACAAGCAGCGCCCCTCCTAAATGAAGAAGGGGCGCTGCTTGTTATTAATAGGCTTTCAAAAAATAACTATGACATCACTAGATCACCTGCGGCAGCGCAGCCAGCTGCTCTTTAAGCTCAGCCACATCGCCAGCGCTAAGATCAAGCTGCGGCGCTCGCATAAAGCCGGCATCTATGCCGCGAAGCTTGAGCGCCTCCTTGAAAAAGGACATATTCGCGCCGCTTCTCAGCACCTCGCAATATTGAATCGCGATGCGCTGCCATTCGCGGGCCTTATCCAAATCTTTCGCCTGGTAGGCGTTGTATACCGCCACAAACGGCTCCGGATATACGCACGACACCCCGGAAATCACACCGTCACAGCCCATAGCGAGCGCCGGAAGGAACAAACGGTCAGCTCCCTGCATTACGGAGAAATCGCCGCCTTTTATGGACAGGTATTCATTCGTGCGCAGAAAATCCGGATAGCTGTATTTAACGCCGACTACGTTGCCGCAGCGCTCTGCTACTCTCTGCGCAACATCCGTTTTGAGATCATTGGCTGCGCATTGCGGGATATTGTACAAATAGACGGGGAAATCAGCGGGCAGACTGGACGCTACCGTCACATAATATTGCTCCAGCTCCGCGTCGTTCGCGCCAAGGAAAAACGGCGTGACTACACCAACACCGTCAGCCCCAATTTGATGGGCATGCTGCGCCAGCAAAATCGTATCATTCTGCGTTGCCGCACCTGCATGAATAAATACGGTAACTCTTCCAGCCGCTGTTTTCACGACCGTCTCCGCAACCGCTTGGCGCTCGTCAACCGACAGCCGCACCATCTCTCCTGTCGTCCCCAGCGGGAACAGGCAGTGTATGCCTTTGGAAATCAAAAATTCGGTCAGCGCTTCTACCTTCGCCAAATCAACCTGTCCTTCTTTAGTGAAAGGCGTCACCATCGCTGTCGTTACACCGTACAAACGTTTCATCGTGCCAATCCCTCTTTCTATTTATGGTTTAGTTAAGGCTGTAAGTTAACGAAGCAAATGAACAGGGTCCTTGCCTGCAAAAATATCCAGCAGCGCCTGCGCCGTGTCTAGGCCAACCCGGTAATACGTCTCTGTCGTTTCCGCTGCGGTATGGGGCGTTGCAATCAGCTTGTCCAGCTCAAAAAGCACATTGTCCGCCGCTACCGGCTCCTGCTCGTACACATCGATTGCCGCTCCGGCGATGCTGCCCTTTTTCAAAGCGCTGTACAATGCCCGCTCATCGACGAGCGCGCCCCGAGCCGTATTGACGAAATAGGCTGCTGGCTTCATCCGGCCAAATTGCCCATCGCTCATCATATGATACGTTTCCTTCAGACTGGGCAGATGCATGCTGACGACGTCGCTCTGGGCGAGCACTTCATCGGAGGAGACAAGCTTGACCCCGAGCGCCTTCGCCTTCTCTTCATTCGGATATTTATCGTAAGCGATAATCGCTACATCAAAGCCCTGCAGCTTCTTCGCTACCATCTGGGCAATGTTGCCGAAGCCCAGCAGCCCGACTGTGCGATCCGCCAGCTCCATGCCGACGGTACGGTCCCAATAGCCGCGTCTTGCCGAACGCTCAAGCGTCGGGATGTTGCGCAGCATCGACAAAATCAGGCCAATCGTCAGCTCCGCTACTGCATTGGCGTTGCCGCCCGGCACATTCGCCACCTTGACGCCGTATTCCTTCGCCTTCGCCAGATCAATATTGTCGACGCCAACACCGAAGCGGGCAATGCCCTTCAGCTTTGGCGCCAGCTTGAAAATCGCCTCATCCCATGTATCTACGCCGGCCACGACCCCGTCTATATCCGCGACAAGCGGAGCAAGCTCTTCAAACGTATGGGGACGGCCAAGCTGGTTCTCGATAATTTCGCAGCCTGCCTCCTCCAGCATTCGCTTCGCATCGGCGCATAGCAGCGAATAGTTCGTCGCCGTCACTAGAACTTTATGCTTTGAGTTCATTATTTGACTCCTCCAACGGTCATCCCGCTAACCATATATTTTGATGTAAACAAATACATAATAATGACTGGAATAGAAGCGATAATCGAGCCGCCCATCAGCGGCCCCCAAGCGAATACGTCGCCAACGATCATATCCGACAGGCCCAGCGTAATCGTCTTGTCGCTCGTTTTCGTCACGATGACGAGAGCATATAAATATTCGCTCCAGCACAGCGTGAAGGCAAAGATGAAGGTTGCAGCAAGCCCAGGAGCAGCGAGGGGAAAAATAACGCTCCACATCGTGCGCGCCCGGCTGCAGCCGTCGATCATTGCCGCTTCCTCAATCTCTCCCGGAATCGATTTAAAATAGGAGACGAGCATCCAAGTCGCATATGGAATCGTAATGGTCGGGTATATAAGCATGAGACCATACACCGAATTGCTAAGGCCAATCGCATTCACCAGCATATAAAGCGGAATGAACAGCACCGCGCGCGGCATCAAGTAGGCGTACAAGATTCCTCTGGATATAAAGCCGCGGCCCTTGAACTGCAACTTGGAAATCGCATAGGCAGCCAGCATGCTGAACAAAATCGACAGAAAAGAAACGATCAGCGATACGTAAAGGCTATTTTTAATATTTGATAAAAAGCCCTTCTCCGTCAGCAGCTTCTCATAAGCAGACCAGCTGAAAACTTGCGGCCAAAAGGACGGCGTCATATTGTAGATTTCCCCCTGCGACTTGAAGGACGTGTTCAGCATCCAATACAGCGGGAACAAAGCAAAGATCAATAAAAAGGCTAAAGCTCCATAGACGAGAACCTGTTTGCCGACTGATTTATTTTCCATCGTTTATCACCTAATCTCTGGATGAAAGCGAGCGCTTCGTCACGTAGTTGATCAGCAGAATCAACGGCGGCATCGTCATAATGGCGATGGCGATCGCTTTTCCAAGGCTCATATTCAAAAATCCGATCGTATAGCTCAGCGTTGACAGCACCTGTGTCGCATTGGCAGGCCCTCCGCGCGTCAGCAGCCAAATAATTTCGAAATCGTTCAAGGTCCAAATCGTAGTCATCACTGCAGCGAGTACCGTAACTTCCTTCACGGAAGGCAGCGTCATATGCCAGAAACGCTTGACCGCACCGGCCCCGTCCAGCATAGCCGCTTCATACATTTCCTTCGACACGGTCTGAAGGCCAGCAAGAATGGCAATGCCCATGAAGGGGATGCCCCGCCATACGTTAACCAGAATGACCGAGAACATCGCAAGGTCCGGCCTTGCCAGCCAGCCAAGCGGTTGATCGATCAGATGGACTTTCAATAGCAGAAAGTTCAGCACTCCGCCAACATCGGAGTAAATCCACTGCCAGGTAAACACCGATACGATAGTCGGGATCGTCCAAGGTAAAAATAAGAGGACACGGAACGTATTGCGGAATATGATCTTTTCATTAAGCACAAGCGCCATAATCATGCCAAATACCGTTTTGAACAACACGGCTACGCCGGTAAAAACAACAGTATTCCACGTCGCTTTCCAGAATGCCGAATCCTGCAGCAGCTCTAAATAATTGCCGAGCCCGATAAAAACCGCATCCGCTCCTACGACTTTATTCGTAAAGCTTAGATAAAGCGCCCAGCCAAATGGCAGCACCATAACCGCAAGCAGATAAATCAATACCGGGCTCATGAGGAAATAAGCCAGTTTATTGTTTTGGTTTGTATTCAAGCCTCATCCCGCCTTACTTAAAGGCATTGGAGGGCCAGACGCTCTGGCCATCCTTCGCCGAATTAATAACAGCTTACTTTACAAAAGCTTATTTGCTGTAAACCTCTTGAATTTTAGCCTGCATATCTGTGATTGCCGCTTCCGGCGTGTAGCTCGTTTCAAGCAGCAGCTTCTGGAACGTATCGTTGAGAATGCGAAGATTGAACACTTCCCCCGCCTTCGCATTGTACTCGCCAGGATAGCCGAGGAAATTAAAGCCAGCAACGGATTCAACAAATGCTTTGTTTTTCTCGTCTTGCCACACCGCTTCCTTCGCCAGCTCGTCATATACGGGAGCCGTCAGTGGAGCACCCTTCTCAATCCATGACTTATACCAGTCTTTATCCAGCATGTAGGAGATGAATTTTTTAGCCAAATCCTTGTTTTTCGAATCTTTGAAAATGCCGAGATTGTTGCTGATGCCTGGAATAAAGGTGCCTTTAGGACCGGCCGGGTAAGGCGCTATGCCTGTTTTTTCATATAAGTCCGGGTTGTCCTTCTTAATCGTCGCGAGCACGCTGCCCGTGTTAAAAATCATCGCCGCTTGTCCGCTCAAGTAAGCTTTATTGTTGCCTGCGTCATCCCAGCCGATTGCGCTTGGCGGCGTGCTTTTATCCGTTAAGAAAATATCGCGGATAAACGAAGCGGCCTGTACCGTTTCCGGCGAATCCGCAATGACCGTTTTGCCGTCCTGCGTATCGACAGAACCGCCATAGGACCAAATAATGCCGCGAGTCAGAAACTCGGCGTCGGAGTTGCCTTTGCCATAGCCCATGCCGATTCCATACAGGCCTTTGCTCGTGTCTGTCAGCTTTTTGCCCATTTCCCTAAGCTCGTCCCATGTTTTCGGAGGCTCTGTATAGCCTGCATTGGCAAGCAAATCCTTGCGATAGTAGAGCACCTGCGTCTCGGTCCAGAAGGGCACACCGTATTGCTTGCCGTTGAACGTAATCGCTTTTTTCGTATTTTCATTAATGGCGCTTTTGCCTTGCAGGCTGGCCACCACATCGCTTACATCCTCCAAAACGTCTTTTCCGTAAAATTGCCCAATTTCCTGATAACCGAAAAAGGATACATCCGGTACCGATTTGGATTCAATCGCCGCCGTCCACTTCGGATAAAAATCCTCGTAGGCAATCAGCTCCACATTTACATTCACATTGTTTTCTTCTCCAAATTGCTTCGCACGCTCTGTAATTAACGTGTTTTGATCATCAAACAGCTGCTTCTTCATCCAAAAGGTAAGCGTTGGCTTCTCGCCGCTGCCCGCCTGCGCGTTCGCCCCGCCATTGTTCGCCGTTCCCTCATTGCCTGCATTCCCGCAGCCTGCCACGACAACTGTCAACAAAGAAACTGCTACTGCTTTTTTCACTCCGTTTTTCATAGAAATGCTGACCTCCCGTTTCGCTTTTTTTCACGTACAGCATCATCTGAGTTGAAGCGCTTTCATGCTTCTGTCCCTATCTTAATTCGAATAGTTAAAAGATAATATGACAACAATTTAATCGAATGATACAAAATTAACACAATTCCACTACCGCCTTTTTCCGGTGAAAAATAGTACAAAAAAACAGCACCGCTCCATCGCTCGGATTGCGGCGCCGCTGTTATGGCCCTTCTCTATTTCAGTTCCTTGCCGCCCTCCAGCTTTTGCCGGTACTCCTGGGGGGTCAGGGAATAATATTTTTTGAACACCTTATTGAAATAATTCGGGTTCTGATAGCCTAGCTGGAGCGCGACTTCATAGCTTTTCAGGGCTGGATTGGCCAGCATGGATGCCGCCAGCTCCATCTTGAGCCGCAGCACATAGTCACTCACATTTTCGCCCGTCGCCAGCTTAAAAATCCGCGACACATGAACCGGATGCATAAACAGATAATCGGCGATCGCTTGCAGCGTCACATCGGTGACGAGATTTTTCTCAATGTAGCTGCGGATTTTGCCTACCGTTATTTCACGGTCATTTCTCGTATCGTTCTCCATGCTTTGCCGCAGCAGCCGGAATGCTTCGTCTAGCCAGCTTTTCAACGCCGTAATGGAGCGGCATGGCAGCAGCCCGCTCATATCCGATAAGCCGGGGCCGATCATCTCCGCCAATTCACGCCCGTTTTTGTGCGCGAAGGAGCTGAAAGAGGCATAGATGGAAAAAAACACTTCCATCAGATGCTCCGGCGAATCCGGCCAGCCTTGATTCAGCTCGCTCCAGATGCCGCCAAGCTTCTGCTCGGCCACTTCCCAGCTGCCCGATTCCATCAAATGAATGAGCATCGGCGGCTCGTACAGCCGCTGAAGCGAATGAACCGGCAGCTGGCGGGCGATATCGCTGGCGACATGGATAAACAGCCCGCTTTGGCTGCCAATCTGCCGTCGCAGCGCCAGCAAAACATCCTCATACCGCTGCCTGACATCATGCGGGAACAACCCCCACTGGCTGACGAGCACGGATACCTCTCCACTCAAATAATGATTAACGCTGAGCTGAAGCTGCGAGGCTTTGAGCTGGAGCTCCTCATCCAGAGCTTTGCCCTCCTCTGATGAACCGTACGGCGGCTCTTCACCCTCCCCTTGCTTTTCCGCCATAGGCGGTCCGCCAGCGCTTTCTGGCATTTCCGTAACAATGCCCACCAAGTAGCCGTGAATGGTTTTACATGTCCAGAGACGAAAACGCTCCTCAAACAGCTCCTCCGCCATATTGCTCACGGCATATTCCATCAGGGACAGGCTGTAGAAATCCATCTCCGACAGCTTGCCCTCCAGCCGTACGAGCATCAGTGCGAAGCGTTGCCTTATGGCAACCGGAATTTTGAGCGATTCCAGCTTTTCGGGCAGCCGCTCCGCCGAATATTTGCGTCCCTCCAGCAATTCATTCAAGAGCTCGCCCTGAAGCTTCGGCAAATTCTCTTGAAAGGCTCTTGCAACGCGCTGATGGAAGCTCTTCTCGTCCAGCTCCTTCTTTAAAGCCTGAACCGCCCCGCTCACCTTTTCTAAAATGTGGTCGTCACTAATCGGCTTTAATAAATAGTCATACGTTTCATGGGCAATAGCCTGCTGCGCATAAGCAAACTCGGCATGCCCAGATAATAAAATGCATTTAATCCGCTTCCAGCTCCTGCGCACCTGCTGGAGCAGCTCCAATCCGCTGATGCCCGGCATCCGAATATCCGTAATCAAAATATCGATCGTATTCGTATTTAAAATTTCCAGCGCCTCTATGCCGGAATAAGCTTTGAACACAGCGCCGATCCCGATTTGCTCCCATGGAAGCGTATCGGCAAGGCTGTCCACCACGCTCGCCTCATCGTCCACAAGCAGTAGTCTAAATGCCAGCTGCTCCTCCATCACGCTTCCTCCTTGTCCTCCCAAATGATTTCCGTACGAAAGCCGTCCAACGGTGAAGGCGAAGCGGAAAACTGCAAGCCCGAATGCCCGCCATATAGCTGTGTTAGCCGTTGATGCGTATTCCATAGGCCGCACCCGGTGTGCTCATCCAACGGGACAGCGAGCGACATTCGCAGCTTGACCATCTCCTCCTTCGTCATGCCGCTGCCATTATCATCGACGATGAGCCGGTTCAAGCCGTTCTGGCGCAGCCCTTTAATATGGACAATGCCAAATTGCAGCTGGCTTTCAATTCCGTGGACGACTGAATTTTCCACAATAGGCTGAATGAGCAGCCGTGGAATGGGCAAATCCATCATCTCCTCAGGAATATCTATTTCATAGTGCAGACGCTGGATACGAAGCTGCTGAATAATCAAATAGTTTTCCACCAGCTTAAGCTCCTCGCGCACCGTCGTCATGCTGTTTTCCATCCGCGTCGTGTAGCGATAGTATTCGCCTAAATTCAGCGACATCGCCACGACTGCCTCCTTATCGCCGAGATTCGCCATATTTTTAATATAAAATAGACAGTTGTATAAAAAATGCGGATTGATCTGCGATTGGAGCTGCTTCAGCGTCGCTTCCTTGGAGCGCAGCGTCTCCATGTACACCTTGTCGATCAGCTCCTGAATCTGCTCCGCCATCTCATTAAAGCTGCTGAACAGAAACTCAAACTCATTGTTAGGACGCTGCTTCAGGCGGGTGGAAAACTGCCCGTCCTTGATGCGCTGCACTCCCCGCACCAGCAGCACAATCGGGCGCTGGACATTGCGGTACAGCAGCAGGGTAGACAGAACGCCGAGCGCCATTAGCAGTGCTATCGAGATATAAAACAGATTGCGGCTCGTATTAATCGGTGCGAATACGCTAGCAAGCGGCACAACATCGACCAAATACCAGCCGAGGCTTGATGATTGGATATAATTTACAATATATTGTTGGCGGTTAATTTCTAGATTGAGACTGCCGCTGCCCGCGAGCTGCAAGCTTTCCAGCTGCTCCATCGCCTGCGTAACGAGCCGGTAGTTGCCGTTAAAGCCCATGATCGGCGCTTCGCCGGGATGATAAAGAAAAGGCTCGCGCGCCTCATCCTGCTGGAGCGAATTGAGCATATTTTTTAAATTGGCATCGGTGAACCGTACCTCCACATACAAATTCGGCATGTCCGACTGCTGCATGCGGCTGAACAGCATTTCCTTAATGCCGAACGTTGTCGCATATTCATGAACCCATTTGCCCATGTCTCTGGCTTCAAGCTTCTGCTCGTCATAATGGGCGGAATAATCCGTCGAAATCAGCTCCTTGGTGTCGCGCAAATATAAAATAATTTGGTTCGTCCAAGCACTCGTCGTCGTTTGCATATTCAGCATATCCACAAGTCGCAAGTGGCGCTGGAGCTGGACAAGCTCATCATTTTTTCCCCGGCCCTCCACATACTCCCGTATGCTGTAGTCGCGGCTTGCCGAGGTGGAATGCTTAACTAGCTGATCTACCATCATGTCGAGCTGGCTCATAAAAAAACCGAGACGGTTAAGATTCTGCTCCTTGATCGTCGTCTGCACCACATCTACGCTCACTTGGTTCGAATAGCCGTAAAGCAAAATAATCGGGATAAGCAGCGCAATAATTAAAGCTATCATTTTCCGAAATGTCGTCATCTTCATCGCTTTTCCTCCGCCTTACGTTATAAGTTCAGTCTCCTTGGCTGCTGCGGGTCACGGGAATCAACGCCATTCTACCATCATTTTCGGGCAAAAGAAAACGCTTACCTAATCTTGCATAAGCAGAAAGGAAGGTTCACTAGAAGAAAAACGCAAATGAAACAGGCATCTTCCGCACAAGCCGCTTGTGCAAAAAATGCCCGTTTTCCTTATTCATAATAAATGATTGCTGCTTATTATTTTAGCGCCGCTTGAATTTGGTCGAGCACCAAATTAATCGCTACCGGGCCATAATAGGCAATCCACAAATTCGTATCCTCTTTGTAAACATGGCCGTTTTGGACGGCTTTCAGGTTTTTCCAAATAGCCGAGCTTTCGAATTCCTTCGTCAGCTCCAAATTGCTGCTGTCTTCCATCAGAAAGAGATGGTCGGCCTCCAGCTCAGGAAGCTTCTCGAGCGACAGCGACGCGCTGCTGTTCTCTGCATCTACAGCCATTGCTGGCGGAGTCAGTCCCAGCTGATCGTACAAAAGCGCGGCTGTACGGTGGGCCGTTGTATGCAGCCTGACAATATTGTCACGCGGTCTTAGCACCGCGAACGTCTGTCCTTTGTATTTTTCAGACAGCTCGGCTTTCAGTCCGGAAATTTTGCTATTGTATTGATCCAGCACCTGCTGCGCTTCCTGCTCCTTGTCCATAATAAGGCCAAACGTTTTCAGCGTCGTCTGCCAATCCTCATTGCGTTCAAAAATAAGCGTCGGCGCGATTTTGATCAATTGGTCGTAAATTTTATCCTGAAACTCCGTACCAATAATAATGTCCGGTTCAAGAGCGATAATCGCTTCCACATTAGGCTCATCCTTCGTGCCAAGCGTAACGACATCTACCAGCTTGCCCGCCATGTACTCCGGGATTTGCAATTTTTCCGATTCCGTCACTACACTGCCGGAGGGCTGCTCCCCAATGGCAATGAGCTGATCCATGAACTGGGTGTCAAGCACGGCAATACGCTGCGGCGTTTGTTCCAGCTTCAGCTCGCCCTTCATATGCGTAATTGTACGCGGCGCGCTTTCCTTCGAGCCCGTGTCCGTTACGTTCGGCGACGCGGTTATGCTATTTGATGGAGCTGCTGCTCCGCCCCCTGCGCTTGTGTTCGTGCCCGCCGTGCCTGAGCATGCGGCTAACAGCAAAGTCAGACTTAACAGCAGGCTAACCGTCCAGCCCGCTTTAATGCTTCTGTTTGTGTACATCGTTACAGCACCCCTAAATTGGTATTGATAATGATTTTCACCACTACCTTTACCACTATACGGACGCCGCCTTCTTGCAGCAATTGCATATCGCGACAACCCGGATGGATTATGACGACTGCCTTCCACTTGCTCTCTAGCCCTTTTAAAGCTGCTCGGGGAGGAGCCTACATGCTTTTTAAAAATGCGGCTGAAATAGTAGCTGTCCGGATAACCAACTGCAGCTGCGATATCCTTCAATGAAGCATCTGTACCTAAAAGCAGCTCACGCGCTTTCTGCATCCTCACTTGAATCAAATAATCGATGGGCCCCGCCTGATAGCGGACTTTGAAAAGGCGCTGCAGCTGCCTTGGGCTGCAATGGAGCAGCTCGGACAACAGCGCAAGCGTTACCGCCTCGCCATAATGCTCATCCAAATAACGGCTGGCCTGCGCCGCGATATCCGGTACTGCCGTTGCAATCTCTTGATGATGCAGCTGCCCTAGCAGCTCGCAAATAAGCTGGTAAAATAGCGATTTCGTCCGCAGCTTCTCCAAAGCGCCTGCCTGCTTCCATTCCTGCTCCATCCGGACGATTTTCAAATACATTGCGGCATGATGCAGCGGTGCAAAGCCATACTGCATGTGGAACGGCTTGCTGCGCTCCAGCAGCTGCACGAGCTCCTGACGCGCTGGCGGCGACAATGACGCTTTATAAAAAATAAAATAATATTCAAGTGGACCAGAAGCTGGCTCCATATCAAGAAACGCCCCTTTGCCTGCATGGCAAAGATAACAGGACTCGGCGCGATGCTCCACTCCATCGAGCATGATCCGCCCCTGCCCCCGCGCGGTAAAAAGAAAAGCGCTCGCAGGCAGCTGATACGAGCGCAGCTCCTCACCTAGCTCCAGCACCGCATGCCGGATATCAAGCACCTTGAGGGAGGCTTGGTTCCACAATTGAATATGTTCATTCAAATTCATCGCTCTTGTTCAACTCCTAAGGATCTACTGGGTCAGACCTTAATGCTCCTCTCCCTATTATAGTGATAACAATTCTCAGTGTCGATTGGAAGATGTGAGGAATACAGCACAAAAAGCCGTCGAATCAATGATTGATTTGACGGCTAATATGGATTCAACTGTTTTTAATAGTTAAAGAACAGCCTTATAAACTGTTATAGCTGTTCTGTTCTCTTGTCTTTTCTTTTCTTTTCTTTAACTGTAAGCGGAAGTATGTTTGAGTTGATTGGACTTTTGGTAGTTCAGACGAATGTGACTCAGCCTATGGCTGGATTACATTCGTAGAACGGACAACGGCCAGGCAACCAATCATACTGTAGCGAATCATACTGTAGCAGCATTCCACTCTTGCTTGAGACCCATAGGCTCCTCTTGGAACAGCCTTGCATCCATCAGCTTGAGCTCCGGTGAAATGAGCGGCTCAAACGCCAGCAGATCAAGAATATCCCGCTGCAAATCGATTCCCGGGGCAATTTCGCAAAGCATCAGACCGCGTGCCGTAAGCTGGAACACCGCCCGCTCCGTAATAAAAATAACTTCCTTGCCGTTTTGCGCCGCCTCGACGCCATTGAAGGAAATGTCCGCGAGCGCGGGCACGATTTTGCGGAAGCGTCCTTCTTTTGCAATGTCGACCTTGCCGTCATTTACTTGAACAGAGAGGCCGCCAGCGGTAAAGGTGCCGCTGAACACGACTTTTTTGGAGTTTTGGGCAATATCGATAAAGCCGCCCACGCCCATAATTTTCCCATTGAACTTATGAACGTTCACGTTGCCCGCTTGGTCCATTTCAGCAAAGCTCAGGAAGCTGACATCCAGACCACCGCCATCATAAAAATCGAACTGGTATGGCTGGTCAAGCACCGCCCTAGGGCTGATCGTCGCGCCAAAAATAATACCCTTCGCTGGCGTGCCGCCAATCGGACCCAGCTCCACCGTAAACGTCAGCGCTTCGCCAACGCCCTCCTCGGCTGCCACATAGCCAACACCATCGGAAATGCCGACACCCAGATTGGCTACGGCTCCAGGGAATGCCTCCATGAGCGCCCGCCTTGCGATAATTTTGCGTTCGGTTAGCTGCAATGGCTCAATGCCGCCCTGCACGGCAATCAAATCGCCGCTCATATAGCGGTTGCTTTCCGTCTGGTACGTCTGCATTTGCTCTGGAACGACAACGACGGCGTCGACTAGGAAGCCGGGAATTTTAATCGTTTTCGGATGCTGCGAACGAGCTTGAACCATTCGCTGCACTTGTACGATGACGATGCCCCCGCTATTTTTCGTAGCTTGTGCAATGCTCAGCACATCCAGAAAAGTCGGTTCATCCTCCATCGTAATATAACCGTCTGTATCAGCAGTCGTACCACGAATAATCGCGACATCCGGCTTAATGGACGGATAGAACAGCCATTCCTTGCCGTCGATTTCCATCAGGCGAACAAGCTCCTTCGTCGTACGCTCATTCAGCTTTCCGCCTTGCTGGCGCGGATCGACAAAGGAGCCAAGCCCTACATGGCTCAAAATACCAGGATGCCCCGCTGCCGTGGAGCGGAACAGCTGCGTAATGACACCTTGCGGGAAGCAATATGCTTCAATTTGGTTCGTCTCGGCAAGCTCCGACATCCGCGGCGACTGCCCCCAATGCCCGCCAATCGCTTTGGCGCACAGGCCGGCAATGGCGATCGGGCTCATCCCTCTATCTGCCCGGTCACCGAGACCGGTTGTGTGAAGATAAGTCAGCCCGCTTGGCTGCTGCTCTTTATGATAGCGGTCTGCGAGCGCTTCAATAACAGCGGTTGCCTCGACAATTCCGCCGCCGGCGCCGCTAAAGGCGACCGTGGCTCCGTCAGGAATGAGGCGCACCGCCTCTTCAGCGGTTAAAACGGGAACCGGGCCGGTTCTTTTTTTCAAAGTTGCATTAGACATGATGGATAATTCTCCTTCTTCGGCTGCTTTCGTCTGTGCTGCTGGATAAGTCGAGCAAATCAGCGGTTAGAGTATTACACTTTCTGAACGGCGTCGCCTGCGAAAACAGGAGGACGCTTCTCGAAGAAGGCTTGCATGCCTTCCTTGAAATCTTCGCTTTCCGCAACCTTTTGCGAAATATCGAGCTGCGTCAAATCAAGCCATGACTGCTCCGGCATATAAATGCGGGTAAGCGCCTCCTTTACAGCGCGGACGGCCGAGCCGGATTTTGCGGCAATTTCCTCTGCCCAGCGGTAGGCCAGCTCATAGGCGGTTCCTTCGCTTGCAATCTCGTTGACTACGCCCAAGCTAAGCGCTTCCTGCGCACTCATTGGCTT
Source organism: Paenibacillus sp. JT22N15 (assembly GCF_059383755.1). Taxonomy (NCBI): domain Bacteria; kingdom Bacillati; phylum Bacillota; class Bacilli; order Caryophanales; family Paenibacillaceae; genus Paenibacillus; species Paenibacillus sp. JT22N15. The sequence continues at coordinate 17,131 of NZ_JBXENV010000012.1, forward strand.
GGCGAACAGCATAAACTGCATCGCTCTTCCTGCTCCGATGAGACGGGTGATCCGATAGGCGCTGCCGCTTCCTGGGAATGAGCCAATGTTTACCTCCGGCAAGGACAGCACAACATGAGGTGCAGCTACCCGCATATCACAGCTAAGCGCCCAGTCGAAACCTCCGCCATAGGCAGAGCCGTCCAGCGCGGCAATCGTCGGAATCGAAAGGACGGATAGGCGGGTGCGCAGCCGGATCTCGCTTTCCATTTTGTCGCTGACATACGTATCTTTGTCCAAATGCTGCTGTATTTCATTCATGTCTGAGCCCGCCGAGAAAACTTTGCCATTATGGGTAAGCACAACCACGCGCAGCTCCCCATCCGACTCAATATCGGCTAAAATCTTCTCAAGCCGTGCAAGCCCGTTATTCGTCCCCAAGTTCAGCGGGGGATTGTTGAAGCGGATAATTCCGATACGGCCTTCCTTGTGAAATTCAATTCCCGGATTTGCTGACATGACAAAAACCACCTTAATATGAGATTATAAAATATATTTTGCTGTCCTATTGAATAGCTGCCGTTCGTTATTAGATCGATCTAATCTTTCCATTGATTATAAAAAACGGCATCCCCCCTGTCAACAGCTGGATGGGGAATCTATAGTCATTCCATAAGCTGCGATTATGTACTATAATTTTCACTAATGAAAGAGGTGTGACTGATTGTGGGCGATAAAAAAGAAAAACGCGTAACGCTTCAGGATGTCGCGAAGGATGCAGGCGTATCACGCGCCACGGCATCGCTCGTCGTCAGAGGCAGTACGTCCATTACTGAGCAGACGAAACAGAAGGTTCTTGCATCGATGAATAAGCTCGGTTATGTCTATGATCGCGTCGCAGCAAGCTTTCGCTCCAGACGCTCTTCTACTGTGGGCATCATTATTACGGATATCGGCAATCCCTTCTTCTCTGAGCTGCTCACCAATTTGCAGGATCGACTCGATGAACTCGGCTATACAACGCTGCTTGGCATGACTTTTGAATCGGAAAGCAAGCAGGAGCGAATACTGGAAACGATGCTGGAGCATCATGTTTGCGGCATTATTATGGCTCCCGTTGCGGGTACAAACCCTGCTGTATTTGCCCGACTGAAGCAATTAAACGTCCCCTGTGTCCTTATCGGCCGTGAAATTTCCGGAGCACGCGTTGATTATATCGGCACTGACTTCCAATGGGGCACGAAGATGGCTGTCCGGCATTTGGCTGACCAAGGGCATAAGCATATTGCTTTGCTTGGCGGTACGCCTCATACCTCTGCTTATAATGAGCGGCTCGCTGGCTACCTGGAAGGACTTGAGGAATCACGCATCCCCACCGATCAGCGTCATATTATTCCTGGCCCGCCTACGCGCGAGAGTGGCGCTATCATTATTAACCAGCTGATCCGGCAGGACAAGCTGCCTACAGCGGCGCTGTGCCATAACGATATCGTCGCGCTTGGCGTCATCGTCGGCCTTAGGGAAAATCGGCTTGTTGCTGGCAAAGATATGGCTCTCGTAGGTTTTGATGATATTAAAGAAGCCGCTACTGCAAATCCCGGCCTGACTACCGTTGCCGTTGGCTCCGGCCAGTGGGGAATCGAGGCAGCGAACCTGCTGCACCAACGAATCAGCAGCGAGACGCAAGCACCGCAGGAGACGGCTAGAATTATTTTGCCGCCAAAGCTTGTTATCCGCGAATCCTCGACACATTTTATGGGCGTGCATTAATCGATGCACCCCCGTCATTTAGATGGCGAAATGGTCATTGACATTCAATTTTTAACTTGCTATAATTCCAACAAAACTAATAGGAAATAGACGTTACGCGTTTATTTACTAATAGAATCAAGCGCGAACGGTTTCGCTGGCTACAGCAGCACCCGGACACGTTTGGCTTATAATTAGATCGATCTACTAAGAGGAGGCTTTTGTCAACATGTTTGGAAAAAAAAGTGTGGTCTTATTAATGCTTGCCATGACGTTAGTACTGGGAGCATGCGGGTCGAAAACGACTAATGATTCTGAAAGCGCTAGCTCCGGCAACAAAGCAGAAAGCAAAGAATTAAATCTGGCTACGTTCGGCGTCAGCATTGGGTTCTCCAAGAAAGACGGAGACAAGCTGGAAGGTTATGATATTGCCGTAGCAGAAGCTGTTGCCAAATATTTAGGCTACACGAAAGTAAACTGGACGACTGCTGATATGGCAGGCATGTTCGGCATGCTGGACGCTGGCAAAATCGACACGATCGCCAATCAAGTAGAAGCTAACGAAAAGCGTAAAGAAAAATATATCTTCTCCAACACTTATATTTATTCCGGAGCACAGCTAATCGTCCGTGCGGATGATGATTCCATCAAAACGCTGGCCGATTTGAAAGGCAAGAAGATCGGTGTTGACGTTGGTACAAGTAAAGAAGCTTACTTGCGCGCCAATGATCCTAACAATGAGCTGAACATTACAACCTATGAAGATCCAAGCGTCATTCTCAACGATGTTGCGCTGAAACGGATCGATGCTTATATTATGGACCGCGCCGGTGCACAGCTGCTGATCGACAACTCAGGCCTTGCTTTGAAAAAAGCGGGAGACCCCGTTTACACTTACGAGGAAGCATTCCCGTTCCCTAACACCGAAGAAGGCAAGAAGCTGCGTGATTCCTTCAACGAAGCGCTTGAGGCTCTTGCAAAAGACGGCACACTGACGAAGCTGTCCAATGAACATTTGAAACAAGACATCAGCAAGGCTAGCTAATCGATGAATTTCGATACAGCGTTTATATTCGAAGCGATACCCAAGCTGCTGAAGTATTTGCCGATGACGCTGATGCTGGCGGTCGGCTCGATGCTTCTCGCTTGTCTTATGGGTATTGTGCTGGCGCTCATCATTAACAATAAAATTTTTATTTTGTCACCGGTGGCGAAGGTTTACATTTCCTTCTTCCGCTCGGTGCCTACATTGGTTACGCTGTTTATCTTTTATGTGGGAATCCCGCAAATTTTTCCGGAATTTACCTTTATTGATGCGATTACCGCAACGATCATTGCCCTCAGCTTTAAAAATGCCGCCTATTTGGCGGAAGAATTCCGTGGGGCGCTGAATGCGGTCGACAGCGGGCAAATGGAAGCCTGCCTGTCTGTCGGGATGACCAAATGGCAAGGCTTCCGCCGAGTCATTTTGCCGCAAGCGATGCGGGTTGCCGTTCCGAGTCTAGGCAACTATTTGATTATGCTGGTCAAGGAGTCCTCGCTCGCCTTTACAGTTGGTGTGACCGACATTTTTGCGCAAACGAAAATTTTGGCCAGCAACTCCTTCCGTTTTTTGGAGAGCTATATCGCCGTTGCCCTCATTTATTGGGCCGTAACGATTGTGCTGACCATGCTGCAGGGAAAATTGGAAAAGGCAATGAGCAAGCCTTATCGATAGGAGTTCTGTTATGCTAAAAGTGAGCGGGTTAAGCAAGCATTTCGGCGATAACGAGGTGCTGAAGCAAATCAATCTGGAAGTGAAGCGCCGCGAGGTTGTTGCAATTATTGGACCATCTGGTTCGGGCAAGTCCACGCTGCTTCGCTGCCTCAACCTGCTGGAAACGCCGGATGCCGGCCATATTGAAATCGATGGCTTTGAGGTCGATGCGAGAAGGCTGAAGAAATCGGATGCCTACGCCTTGAGACAAAAATCAGCGATGGTTTTCCAGCATTATAATTTATTCAAAAATAAAACGGCGCTGCAAAACGTCATTGAAGCGCTCATTGTCACCAAAAAGATGAACAAGCCCGATGCCGAAGCACTCGGCCACAAGCTGCTGGATCAAGTAGGGCTGGCAAGCAAGGCGAACAGCTATCCTGCCATGTTGTCCGGCGGACAGCAGCAGCGCGTAGCGATTGCTCGTGCACTGGCCGTTAATCCTGCGGTGATTTTACTCGATGAGCCGACCTCGGCGCTTGACCCTGAGCTTGTAGGGGAAGTGCTGCAGGTCATCCGCTCGATCGTTGATACGGACACAACGATGCTGATTGTGACCCATGAAATGTCCTTCGCCCGAGAAATTGCTGACCGCGTCATCTTTATGGCGGATGGCTCAATTATCGAGGAAGGCGATCCGCAAAGCCTGTTTGGACAACCACAGCAGGAACGGACGAAGAAATTTTTAGGAACGGTCTTTTCCAAAAACTGACGACAGGGGAAGAGGCAAACGATGACTCGCACACATAATTTTAGCGTACAGCTCGATCGACGTCATACCGATTCACAAATGCATACCCTATTTCCAGAAGATGTACTGCCTATGCACCTGGCCGAAACAGATTTCACCACGGCACAGCCCATTATTGATGCGCTCGCTGCACGGGTAGACCATGGCATGTTTGGCTACGTGGCCGAAAGCGAAGGACTGGCGCTTGCTGTCCAGCATTGGATGGCAAGCCGCTTTCAATTTCCTATAGAGCCAGCATGGGTCGAGTATTCCCCATCTGTTGGTTCTTCCCTCGTATTTGCCGTCCAAGCTTTCACACAGCCTGGCGACCGGGTGTTGATTCAGACGCCTGTCTATCATGCTTTCCACAGCTTGATCGATAATAGCGGACGCATTAAGGCGGAAAATCCGCTCAAGCTGCACAATGGACGCTACGAGATCGACTTTGAGGATTTGGAGCGCCAGCTAAGCAACCCGCGTACGAAGCTGATGCTGCTTTGCAATCCGCATAATCCGGTCGGGCGCTGTTGGACCAAGCTTGAGCTGACCAGAATCGCCGAGCTTTGCCTGCGCTACCATGTATTCGTTATCGCAGACGAGGTACATGCTGATCTGGCTTACGAGGCGTTTACCCACATTCCGCTGCCAGCCATTTCGGAAGAAATCGCTCAGCAATGCATGGTCACCGTCAATCCGAGTAAAACGTTCAACCTCGCAGGCATGCGCGCATCTGCCGCTATCATTCCTAATGACCGCTGGCGTGAAGCTTTCCGCATTGCCCTTATCAACAACAAAGCGATTGACCGTCCCGTGTTCGGCATAGTGGCATTGGAGGCTGCCTATTGGCATGGCGGCTACTATGTAGATCAGCTCGTTGCGTACCTGGAGGAGAATGTACGGTTTGTAGGGGACTATTTGCGTGAGCACATTCCGCAAATCAAGCTCATTCAGCCGGAAGCCACCTATTTATTATGGCTTGATGCTCGTGAGCTGGGCCTTCCTCCGGAGCAGCTTGCCCCTTATTTTATGCGGGAGGCAAAAATTGCGTTCAGGGATGGCTCCTCCTGCGGCAATGGAGAAGGCTTTCTTCGCATGAGCGTCGGCTTCCCGAAAGCGGTGCTGGAACGAGCGCTTAACCAAATGAAGCAAGCCGTTTCCAAGCTCGGGTAACCTCCCGCTTAAGCGTTAATAGGCTGTTCTGTTCGCGAAGCTACAGCTGCGATGTTTGGCTTTGACAATAGCAGACAGCCGCGCAACATAAGCAAAAAGCCGTCCTGCATGGCAGCCACTAGGCTATGCAGGACGGCTTTTTTTATATTTAATTCCGTCTTTATATCTTTTCTACGCTAATCAGGCGTGCTATCGTGCTATCGTGCGGCCGCAGCTTACAACTTAAAGCTGCCTACTTTGTTTTGCAGCTCGGAAGCAATTTCAGATAAGCCGACTGCCGATGAAGAAATGCCCTCCATCGCATCAAGCTGCTGATTGCCAGCTTGCGTCACTTGGCGGAATGATTGTGACGACTCGTTTGCAATGCCCGAAACCTCATGAATCGACGCCGCTACTTCCTCGGCACTTGCCGACATTTCCTCCGTCACCGCCGATACATCATGAATTTGCTGGACTATCAGCCTCGTGGATTGTTCAATGCTTGCCAGCGCCTGTCCCGCTTCCTCCGTTATGCGCAGTCCTCCCCGCATATCCTCGGAAACTTTATATTTCATCATATCGTAAGTAGCTGCAACCAGCTTCGTCATCTGGCCAATCGTCTCCAATATTTGATCGGCTGTCGTCTTCGTCTGGTCTGCCAGCTTCTGCACTTCCTGTGCAACGACGGCAAAGCCTTTGCCGTGATCGCCCGCCCGTGAGGCTTCAATGGCCGCATTAAGCGACAAAAGATTCGTCTGCTTGGCAATGCCTGCTATCGCTGTACTCATTTGCGTCACCTGTGCGCTAAGATCATGCAGCTGCTCAATCTGCTCGGAGGATTGGTCGATGGATTCGCCGATTTTTCTCATTTGAACCGTTACTTCCTGTACTTTATCGCTGCCTTCTGCGACATTCTGCTCGGTCTCTTTCGACGATTGCACAATTTCGGACGATGCTTCTGCAATTCTTGTAATGCCAATCGCCATTTCCTCCATCGTTCTGCGCGTTTCGTCCGTCATACGCGCTTGATTGTCCGCACCTTGTGCTGCTCCGCCAATGAGTTCCGATACAAGCTCCACCGTCTTCGTATTTTCCGTTGTGCTTGCGCTAAGCTCCTGGCTGGCAGCGGCCAGCTGATTCGACGAATCTGCCACTTCCATTACAATACCGCGCAGCGAATCGACCATCGCGTTGAAATTTCCAGCTAGCTCCCCGATTTCATCCCGGCGCTTCGTCTCGACTTTTTCCTGCAAATAGCCTTCGCTTACCCGTCTAGCTGCACGGTTCAATTGCTCAATAGGCCTTGTAATTGCCCGGATAATAAAGAACAAAATGATGAATGCGGCAACCAGCGAAATGACCATGACGAGGAACGAATTAAGCAAAATAGGCAGTGCAGCCTCAGTAAACTCCTCAGTTGGCAGAGCGCCGACCAATTTTAATCCGGTATCCTTATTCGTGATGTAAAAAGCTTTGCGTTCCACATTGTTAATCGGATCGTTGTAAAAGAGCTCCCCGCTATCTTGCTCCAGAATAGTCTGGATACCTTCGTTACTAATCGGTGTTCCCACTTCAATCGTAGGATGTGCCAAAATAACGCCCTGCTGATCCATCAAATAAACAAAACCCTCTGAACCGATTTTAACATTTTGAATTAATTGCCCGATTGCTTCTACGCTCAAAGCAACCGTAACGCCGCCCTGACCATCGGCAAATGTTTGAGATACGGTAATCGTATACTTATTCGTCGTTGCTGATAGGCCCGGCGGGGAAACGATAGCCTCTCCCGGAGCCGCCATAATTGCCTTGTACCAAGAGCGCTCCCGCGGATCATAATCCTCCTGCCCCGGATTCGGCGATTTCATCCAGCTGCCGTTCGCATTGCCAAGCGTTACAATTTCCACCTCTGGATGGTTTGCCGTAAAATTGTCGATAAGCGCCTGAGTCGTCTCAGCCTTTTCATCTACGGCTGCCGATGAGAGCAAATAAGCTAGCTGCTTCACATTGGCTTTCTCAAGCCCAACGATTTGATCGATCGCCATATTGAGCGAGGATACGGTAGAAGCTGCTGTTTGTCCCATTTTATCTTGAAGCTGAATTTTAGCATTGGTATAAGAAAAGAATGTAGAAACGAGCAGTGAAAAGATCAGCATCAGGGAAATGTAGAGAAGAAGCCTTCCTCTGAGCCTCCTCATATAGAACTTTTGCTTCCATTGCAATTTTTTCTTCATCTCTCTCTTCTCCTTCATGATGTAATTTCCCCAGCTTGTATTTATTGTATATGTAATATAGTCGACAGACCTCATTTAGAAATTGATAGATTTTTCATCGCAAATGTAACAAATTTTCAACAAAAAAAATGAATGTTTCAGTCTTAATGCTACTTAACGATCTAACCGGATGCTAAATCATTCCATTCTAGAGGCGTTATTTCCTTTCTATTCCTTAACACGCAATAATAATAAAGAAAGAGGAGCAGTATTTGCCCCTCTAACCATTCCATATTCATCATTTATGTTTGGTTCGTTTGCCAAAATAGCAGTGCCACGCACTTGCTGTTATCGCTCATTCCGCACATTAAGGTATATGCTTCTCATAGCGATGCTTCTCGCCTGTTGGATCGGTAATGACAATCGTCATATCCCATATATCGCCGACCGCAGGCACCGGGGCCTTCGACAAATATGTATATTTGTCAAAGCCTTCATAGCCGTAAGGATCAGGCCCTCCCTTATTAAACGAAAAAGGAATGTCCTGCACCTCTCCCTGCCCACTATCACCTTTCGCCTGTACTTCTATTTGTGTTGGAGCGCCCATGCCAGTCGGCAGCCACACATCAAGCTGATAAGCCTGCTCTTCAGGCTTAATTCGCATGGACATATGGGCTTTATCGCCCATCACATGCCAGTAGACAGGTTCAGCGTAGACAGGCTGCTCTGGCGGCGCGGTGGAAGACAGCATGCCAGCCACGATAAAAGCGGCAAGCGCCAGCAGCGCTTCTATACGCACCGCCTGAACAAATGGATGAGCGGAGCTGTTGTCTGCTGCTCCTTTTCCCAACCCTGCTGCCAAACGCGGCATTAGGGCAAACCGGTGGTAAGCCCCAATGCCGATAACGGCAACCAGCAGCAGCGTTTTTAGCAGAACCAAGCGGCCGTAACTGCTGCTTGCAAGCTCCGTCCAAACGTTAAGCCGCTGCAAGGACAAGATGATGCCTGTAGCTGCCAGCAAAATAATAATCGGCAGCGCGGCCCGCGAAAATCGCTTGATCATCTCGTGCAGCGTCTGCTGCTGTTCCTCGACACTCGGAAAACTAGCCTTCAAGGTGGCGCTAATAATAGCCATCAGACCACCAAACCAAATCGCCGCCGTCCAAATATGCACAATATGCGACAATACCGCTGCCGAAAACAACGGGGAGGCATTGGCATGGCCCGTTAATGGGTAAAGCACCGTCAGCAGCAAGGCCATGAGCCATTTCAGCGGCGCTACCCAGCGTTCATCGCGCTGCGGCGCATAAGCCAGCAGCAGCATAAGCGCCGCCAATGCCGGCCGCAGCCATGCTGCACGTCCCACCATCGTCGCGGATAAAATCTTCTGGTACAACGTGCTGCCGCTGCCCATATCGAATGCGCTTAGCTGCTCCGCCAACAGCCATATGTGGACAAATCCTGTGGCGCCAAGCGCTATTGCCGCACCTATAAATAAGAGGCGCTCGCTTCGCTTGCTAAGCAGCTTTGGAATTGCTGAGCCATCAGCGCGTGACCAAAGCACATATCTGGCATATAAAAAAGCGACCATGCAAGCTGCTGCAATGACCTCAATTACTCGCAGCAGCGTGTAAATAACCGTCCGCCAATCGGTCTGATGCTCGGCATCATGGTTGCCCGAATGGCCGATCATATTGCCGTCCGCATCCATTTCCATGTCGGAATCGGCTCCATGAACGGCTGATCCATGTTCGCCAGACATGGAATGCCCATGCGATGCATCCGCTGCTTGCGCCGTCTCGCCAGAGGTTGAATCCCCTTCCGTCGCAGCAGGCGAATCGGTTGCAGTGATAGACGGATCAAGACCCGTTGCAGCTTGCTGCTTGCCGTTAGCCGATTCAACAGATTCTCCGCTTGCCGATTCCCCATCGCTATTATTAGAAGAGCCTGCTACCTCTTCACTTCCTGCGGATGCTTCGCCGCTCCCGTCTCCAGCCGGGCCGTTTTGTTCCCCCAGCCCCGTTGCCGAGCTATTGCCGCCAGTGCCTACTTGGCCAGAGACGGCTGAACCCTCAGCTGCTATAGCCCCTGAATTCGCTTTGCTTCCAATTGCTCCGCCGTCTCCTGCGCCAGCACTTGATGATGGACTCGTCGAACTGCTTCCGCCGCCATTCGTCTTGCCTCCTGACGCTCCGGTTCCGGCAGAAGAGCCTCCGCCTTTTACCGTTCCATCCGCGGCGTTGCTGCCCCCTGAGGAACTGCCGCTCCCCGCTGTTCCGCCAGACGCCGTGCCTCCCGCACTGCTGCCGTTAGCGGCACCGCCCCCCTGCGAGCTGCCGCCTTTACCTCCTGTGGCGCTATTGCCACTGCTGGAGCTTCCGCTGCCCGGCTGTCCAGCCGCTCCAGATGAAGCGTCGTTGCCCTTTCCAGAGCTCCCACTTCCGGCACCACTCGGCGAGGCTGATGCGCTTGGCTTCGCCGTGGCAGTTGGTGACGGCGAAGCATTGCTGGCGCCGCCGTCGAGCGAGATCGTATCGCTCGGCTTCGTCGAAGCGAGCGGCACGCCGACCGCAAAGCGGAAGGAACCGTCCGTGACATGTGTGTCCACGGACAGCACCTGCCATTTCACCTTATAAATACCGGGCGACAGCTTCGGAATCGTATACACGAGCCATCTATCCTTCTCCGCAGACAGCTTGCCTTTAATCGCATTGCCTGCCTCATCCTCCAGTACAATCCGGCTTAAATCCGGATCAAACTCTTCCGTATACTGGATGCGAATCGATGAAGGAGATTCGCTGAGCTCGGCATCCTGGAGCGGAGTCGAACGCTCCATATTCGCATGCGCGTCCGCAAGGGCCGGGCTGCAAAGCATAAACAGCAGCAGCGCCGCCAGCGCTAGCAGGTTTATTTTTAACTTATGAGGAATCATTCGCCTCTCCTTCCTTCTCATGCAAACAGAGCCGCCTAATGATGGCGACCCCGCTATGCGTGAGCAGTGCTGCGCGTTTCGGGCAGCTGCTTTCAATTGATGTTCCATGGCGGGCAAAACACTGGGGCTTGCTGCCGCTTAAAGCCTTCTATTTTTTCGTGTAAATTAGTACAGCTGCGCGAGTGTCGCCAACTGCTGGCAAAAACTCGACAACCGCTCCCGCTTTCTCTGCTGTTTGACGCAAGGAAGCGGGATTTTTGCTGCTATAGCTTGGATCAATATACTGTTTAAGGAAATCAGCGCTGGCGTTCGTTGAGCCTTTTACAACGGTCAGGCTGTCGCTGGATACGAGCTTGCCATCGACGTAGACATAAGGAATAGGGCTGACTTTACCTGCAGGCAGCTTAACGCCTGCATTTTGCACCGTGTAGGTCATCGTTGCCGTATAATTGACCTTCGTATATTCGCCCTCTTTGCTCTCATCCGTTGACGTCGAAGCACGCAGCAAATAATAGTCGGCTGCTCCCGTTTTATAAGTCACTATGCCATTCTCATCCGTTGTCAGCGTCTGCCCTTCGGAGTTGCTGCGGCGAATAAGCGACACTTCGGCATCCGCTACCGGCTTGCCCTTCAGCAGCATTTGCACCTTTACTTCCTGCCCTGGCAGGGCAGCTGCCGGATTAAACTGCGGAACGAATTCCGCACGGTCAAGGCTCACCGGATTTGCAAAACCTTTCAGCGCGCTGACCCGCGCAATAAGAGGAAGATCGCTGATCGCGACGAACGATTTCGCGCTGCGCATCGAGCGGCTGAGCGAGGTCGTGCTCACGCTGTCCGATTCGCCCGTCACGATATAAGCTCCGGGAGATGCCGCCGAGAAGGAAGCGATAAAACCATTGTTTACAGCTGGCTCCGTCTCTGTAGCTGCTTCACCTGTGTAAAAACGCGTAGACGTAATGTCCGTCTTCACGCCTGCCGGAGAAGTCACATAAACCTTTGAGCTGTCTACGCCCCATTGTCCGGTAATGCGATAGCTCTTGTGATCGTTCGAGTGGTTGCCGAAAAGCAAATCCACGTACGCAACCTCACCCTGCGCAATAATCGGCGCATTCGTCTGCGTCCAGCCGTCATGGGCGAACGCGGTCGCCGATACGCTGAACGTTAGTACTGCGGCAAGCGCTGCGGCTGCCAGTTTCTTTTTCCAAATGATCATTAAAATAGCCCCCTGAGCATCGATATTGGATAACTAAATCCTATTATATCGGCCTGCCCTCAGGGAAAGAATGACTACAAAGGGCTATTCTGCATCAGCTTTGCGACCAAGCTGTGAACCTTTGATGACGGATCGCTGGCACTGGTCAAGCATTAGCCCCTCATTAGAAGATTACAAGCGCGTCGCTTGCGCTGAGCTTTAGTCCCGCAAATACCCTTGCTCGAATGCATATTTCGCCAGCTGCACACGGTTGTCCAGATGGAGCTTCTGCAAAATGTTTTTCAGGTGGTTTTTCACGGTATGCTCCGAAATCATCAGCATGCCGGCAATGTCCCGATTGGCCGCCCCCTGCGCCACACAGCGCAAAATTTCCTGTTCACGCGCCGTGAGCGGACTTTCCTCGGCCTGCTGTCTGCCCGCACCTGCAAGGGCGAACTCCTGCAAAATCCGCTGCGCCAATTCCCGTGACAAAGGTGCTTCGTCCAGTGCAATGGCCTTCAAATATTCGCGCCAGGCGCCGGGATTTAAATTTTTGAGCAAATAGCCCTGCGCGCCCTTCTTAAGCGCCTCGAACAGATGCGTAATATCATCCGATACGGTTATAATCACGATTTTCACATAAGGGTAGCGGGCTTTAATTTCTTTCGTCGCTTCGAGCCCGTCCATCTCCTTCATATTAATATCCATCAATATCAAGTCCGGCATCAGCTGCTCGGTGAGCGCAAGCGCCTCAAGCCCGCTGCATCCCTCGCCGACGACCTCAAACAAAGGCTCCGCCTGCAAAATCGCCCGTATGCCCTCGCGCGCATGATGATGGTCATCCACAATCAATATTCGAACCGGCTGGGTCATGCCCTTCCCTCTTTTCTCATTCTATCTAGCTTTGCAACACTGCCGCACTTTTCTACTTATATATTGTACACCTTTATTGTCGCTGAAAATAACCCGCTTGAACATGGCTCGAACGGGCTATGCCATACCTTGTGAAAAAGTTCACAATTCCGACCTTGTTTTCAGGCATCGAATGTTTTATGATAATACCAACAACACATTGTGAATCATTTCACATTAGACATTATGGTTGTGAAAACATTCACATATACTCGAGGAGGCCCTACTATGAAGGTTACCGTTATTGGATGTACACATGCAGGAACTGCCGCAATTAATCAGATTATCAAGCTCCACCCTGAGGCGGAAATTACCGTTTTCGAGAAAAATGACAATATTTCCTTCCTGTCGTGCGGCATCGCCCTTCATGTCGGAGGCGTCGTCAAAGATCCGACCAAGCTCTTCTATGCTTCGCCTGAGCAGCTTGCCGTAATGGGCGTTCAAACGCATATGCAGCATGAGGTGCTGAACGTCGATACCGATGCAAAAACCGTCACCGTCCGCAATCTGCTGACGAATGAAACGTTTGAAAACAGCTTTGACAAGCTCGTCGTGACAACGGGCTCGTGGCCGATTATTCCAAAGCTCGAAGGCATGGAGCTTGAAAATATATTGTTATGCAAAAACTACAATCACGCCCAAACGATTATTGAAAAAGCGAAATATGCGGGCCGCATTGCCGTCATTGGTGCGGGCTATATCGGCATCGAGCTGGTGGAAGCATTCGAGCAGTTGGGTAAACAGGTGACGCTGATTGATAATATGGATCGCATTTTGTACAAATATTTGGATCAGGAATACACCGATGTGATCGAAACGGATCTCGTCGCCCATGGCATCGAGCTTGCGCTTGACCAGACCGTTACGGGCTTCAAGGGTACAAACGGAGCAGTGAAACAGATTTTGACGACCAAAGGCGAATACGAAGCCGATCTTGTCATTATGTGCATTGGCTTCCGTCCTAATACAGAGCTGCTGAAAGGCCAAGTCGATATGCTGCCGAATGGCGCCATTATCGTCGACGAATATATGCGCACCAGCAAGCCTGATGTGTTCGCAGCCGGAGACAGCTGTGCCGTTATGTACAACCCGACTGGCCAGCATGCGTACATTCCGCTCGCTACGAATGCGGTCCGGATGGGAACGCTTATCGGCAAAAACCTGCTGCAGCCGCGCGTGAAATATTTAGGCACGCAAGGAACGTCGGCCATTAAGCTTTTTGACTACAACATTGCATCGACGGGCTTGACTGAAACAGCTGCACTTGCTGCTGAAATGAATGTGAAAACTGTCACAATCGTTGAAAACTACCGTCCGGAATTTATGCCAACGTTTGAGGAGGTCACGCTAAAATTCGTTTATGAAGCGGACAGCGAGCGTGTCGTCGGCGCACAAATTTTATCGAAGGCCGATCTGACGCAAATGATGAATACGATGTCGGTATGCATCCAAAACCGCATGACGATTGATGAGGTTGGCTTCGTCGACTTCTTCTTCCAGCCGCATTACAACAAGCCGTGGAGCTTGCTTAACCAAGCAGCGCTTCAAGCAGCAGCGCTTGCCCCTGCTGAGCAGGTGGAGAAGCAAGCCCAGCCAGCACGTAAGGCTGACCCAGCCGCTGCGGAAGCACCGACGGCACCTGTCAGCCCAGTGAAATAACAATTCGTACCGATATCTCCACTCAATCTTCCATTTTCCTGTATGCTTTAGCAAGGGATGCCCCGAGCCTAACGGTCGGAGACATCCCTTTTCTCCTTCACAATTACGTTAATTGAACAAGCTGTACCTTGCTCCTAAACGGGAAAAAACTTAACCATAAAATTTTCACGTTGACTTGAAGGTACATCGCAAATATAAAAAGTATTTGAATCATAATAATCTATTCTAGAACCATTTTTGACGTCATTATATTTCGTAACATCGTTTCCATTATTAATATCAATAGCCATGCTGAATTTAATATCATTATTAATTTTACCATTTACGCTCACTTCAACCTCCATATATTTACATGAGCCAAACCATTTCGTCGAAAAATTACCGCTTGTGCGACTTCTTTCATCATTTAAAACTGTATTACTGGATACAACAACAGCGATTGGTCTGTTCATGATTCACACCCCTAAATTTAATGGACTATTTTCATAAAAATTCATTTTGAATTATTTAGTTGACATAAGGTTTAAATGTAATCATAAAATTCTTATTCGCTGGACATCTAACCTCACAAATGTATAACGAGTTACTTCCTATATATCCCACTTGATAGTTATTCTTCACATCACGAGCTCTAACAGGATCACTGCCACTTTTATCTTCGGCAATATTGAAAGTTATCGTATCATCAATTTGACCATCGACCGTTACTTCAACCAACATGACATGGGCACCTCCAAACCATTCCGTAGAGAAGTTTCCACTTGAACGACTACCTTGCCCTGCTAAAGCATGTGGTTCTGACACAATAATCCCAATAGGCCTTTCCATAAACGATCCCTCCTAGTTATAAGCTTCAACCATTTAATGAAATTAATGCCATAAATACCATATAGGTACCAATTGGCATATATACCCAGAGTATGCTATAGGTATCCAAAAATAGAACAGTAAGTCCTAGTTGGGACATCATTTCATCAAGAACTCCAGCGAACGGCTGCTCCTGATGCAGTAGAGACACAGGCTGCTCCGGCTGTCAAAACGATCTAACAACCTGAGATGCTTACGATTAAAATACAGCAAGGGCTATTCCTGGAACTAAACGTTCCGGGGATAGCCCTTGTTTTATGCTTTAAGCAGCATACGGATAACGGAAGGATAACGGTTGGTGATTGTTGTTATCCCTTTTTCCAAACCAGTTTATTATGAATCTTGAAGGGAATGAGAACTAGAAAAATACCCGCTAATACGAATGCAGCTCCATAAATAACAAGCGATTGTGTGTTTAATGGGACATCAATACCTAATTCATTAATAACCATATTTTCACTTCTTGTCTGCAAAAGCATCAATTTTATGCCACGATATCCAATATATAATCCGGCGAGACATGCAATCATTTTGATATAAAGCCAGGACCTTCGCAGTTGCGCTGATTTAATTTCATCGATGTACAGCCAATAACCAATTACATTGAATAAAGTAAAGATGACAAGCCATTTCCATTTCTTTTGAGTATGATTGACATACAAATTTGTAGTTGCCCAGACGATAAAGAGCAGCCAATATAAAATAAGCAGTCCACAACCTACTAAATAAAATTTATCTGAAAATTTCCATAGCATCACATCAACAGCAATATCTGCATGGCTATTCTTGCCTTGAGCCTGCAATGAATATTTATAGTTGTTCGTAAACCAAATGCCGTTCGGTGAAGAATTTGCAAATTCCCCATAAGAATCGATAGGTGTACTCGCCGGATAAATATATTCATAAGGATACTCTAGACTTGCTTTGCCAGCAGGAACCCGTTTAAACCCGATTGCCGAAATGCTCGCATTATTTGTCAAAATATCGGCTAGAAGCTCCTCCGACATTTCCTTATCACTATTAGCGAATATTTTTACCTCATCAAAAACCTGATTTACTTTATTTTGTGAAATATTGTCGTTCCACATGCTATATAGAAGTAAAATAGCGGAGCCTAAAACACCAAGTATAACAATGAGCGCTAAAAATCTACTTGCTCTCGTTTGGCGAATCACATCATTTTCGGTTAATTCCTTCTTTAGTTTATCTACATCGCCGAATTTTTCAAAGGCCGTTCGAATACTCTCTTCCAAAGAAAGACCCTGACTTTGCAATTCACCTATGGACTCAAGTAAGTGGGCACGCATTTCTTCCTTAAGCTCTCTCACATGAGCGGTATCCCGTACATTTTGGTATAGCTCATCAATAAATACATCAACTTGCTTCATTATTCGACCCCTTCCAAAAAAGTGGAAAGCACTTGATTAATTTCAATCCACTCCTGTTTTTTCTGCCTCAATCGCTCTACGCCTTCAGAAAGAATTTTATAATACTTCCTTCTGCTTCCCCCCGACTCGCTGTCATTCCAATACGATTCAATAAGCCCGTTTTTCTCCATTCTTTTCAAAGACAAATACATCGTTCCTTCTTTTAATTCAAATTGTGATTTATGATGAGCCATTTTAGCCATCTCGTAACCGTACATATCTTTTTCAAACAGCAACGAAAGAATAATAATATCGATATACCCCTTCAAAATCTCTTTCTCAATTGGCAAAAGGTGTCACCTCCTAAACTGCATTATATATTTATATACATTGTTATGCAAGGTAGTTGCTCCGAATAGGCACACCTTCCGTTTATCCTATGAGCAGCAAGAGAAAAAGCACCCCTTCACTCTCATAGAGAGAGGACAAGGGGTGCTTCGATTAAGGTTGGTAATACGCTCTAAAGTAAGCGCCTGAGTCAGTCGTGAGGTGGACTGGATCACGGTATTTTTTTAGATAGGTACCAAAGGTCCAAAAGCGTCTGACGCTGTCTTTAGTAAAATAAGTGGAAGTAGCCATCGGAACGGTAGTCAGCCCGTTTTTGTCCATCGTTTCGGGAGCGAGACGGCTGAATTTAAAAAATCCGTTCCCATTCCCATTGCCAATGGCGTTGTAGAAGCCCATAAGATCCATTTTCTCCGCATGGGTCTGGATCGTCATTTCCGTGAAGGCCATGTAAACACTATTATCAAGCTTGCGCCAAGTTGCAATGGAATCGGCAAAATAGTTCGCATAAACACCCTTCGCTTCCCCTTTGCCCGTCACGGGAACATCGACGAAAATCATTCGGTGAAGCTTGGCCGTAGCGACCTTCTTGGCCTTGATAGGGCTGTCGACCACATCGGCAAAGGAGGTAAACGGCATTCTGCTCCCCTCAACCTTCAAAGTAGCATCCTCGTGTGACAATATCAAATTCAAATCCTTCTGGCTAAGCTTGCTCGGATCCTCTACCCCAAGATGCGGCATATATCCTGTGTCATATGCATCTGCTATCGCATCCTTCAGGCTCATCCCCAGCTCCTCCAGCCTAACGAACTTGTAGCGCTTGCTATAGCCATTTACAAAATGGTGATAATCCAATCCTATGCCCGGAATGCGCAGATAGGGCTCCAAGGTGCTGACATCAATGTGCTGCTCCAGGTCAATCCCCGCGCTTGCAACAGCTTCAGGCTTGTAGGTTCCGTCATTGTTAAAATAGGTTACTCTTTCGTATTTGAATTTCGTAATGCTACTCAGATTGCTGCCGGTTAGTCCCACTTCCCGCAGCTCATTTAAAGCCTGATAACCTTCCGCTTTGGTGCCCTCCACTCGCTTATAGCGGAGCAGACTGGCCGCCAGCTCAGCCTTCGAAACGGGATAAGCGGGCCGAAACGTGCCATCCTGCATCCCTGTAATAATGCCCGTTCCTCGAATAACGGCGATGTACGGAATTTGCTTGTCCGCAATGCCGCCTTTATAAGTCTCAGGAGTAGGCAGCAGCGTATTCACCGTATCCGCCAACGCTTGCTTGAAGCTTTCGTCGGACACCGCAAGTCCGCTAGCCATCCATTTCATGATTTCAAAGCGGGTCACCGCCTTGTCAGGCTGGAAGCCTTTGGGGTAGTCATTTTTCGCAATCATTCCAAGGGCAACGAGCTTGCGCACATCGCTGCGGCTGCTATGCTTGTCCAGATCAGGAAATACCGACGCTACATCCGCCATGTCAGGCTTTGGCAATTGGGTAACCCGGCTCAGCATGCTGGCCGCCTCAGCTCTTGTAAGGGCGTTATCCGTTTTAACGGATGAGCTTGCGGCGAACTCTTGAACAACCGCTCTCGCCGATACCACTTGCTCCCTAGGCAAATAAACCAATGACATAAGCAGAATAACCAACCCTGTTACACTGATACGATAATAAAATTTAATAATGATGATTCAATCCTCTCAACTTTATAATGTTATAAAAATAAATAAAAAGCATAACCCCAAAATGATTTTCGTCTAGTTCTTTATACCCTTCACATTCATTTCACTCATCCAATTCTACCACTATATAGGTGTTTTTTATAGTTTAAAAGTAGGACAACCTGCAAATTAAAAATCAGCTATCAATCTATTATTTGTGTTAGTTTATATTACTCAAATATGCCACAGACTAAAAGCGAGCTAGCGAAAAAGACAAGTATTTATACGCAAAAGTGCTAAAATCAGTTGGAATTCTGAAATAACTTTTATAAAACCGTCATTTCAGCCCATTCAAAAATAACTATTGACTTGTAAAGTGCTTTTAATTTACTATTCATGTTATAAAACATAACAAACACTTTCGTTTGACTGATCCGCCTTAGAAAGGAGATGTTCCCAGTGGGGGTAGCAAATGAACTTGATATTTATATAGCCATTAAAGATGCCATTATTCAGCAAAAGCTGCGCCCTAGCATGCAGCTCGTCGAGGAGGTTATTGCCGAATCGTTCGGAGTCAGCCGCACGCCAGTACGCAATGTACTCCGCAAGCTGGCAGGCGAGAAGCTTGTGACGGTGATTCCATACAAGGGAACATTCGTTGCATGCCCTACGGTCGATGAGGCCAAGGAAGTTTTCGAAATGCGCAGAGTCATTGAAGCTTCCAGCGTGAAAAAAGTAAGTGGAAAGCTGACCGCCGATCAGCTCGGACAGTTAAGCAGGCTGCTTGATGAAGAACATCAGGCCCATCACAACGGCGATCCTTTGCTCGCCCTGCGGCTCTCGGGCAACTTCCATCTCAAAATCGCCGAGTTCACAGGCAATAATTATTATTACCGCTATTTGGAGGAGCTTATATCGCTCACCTACGTGATCATCGCCCTATATGGCATGAGTAAGCATATGCATTGCAGCGATCATCGACGATTAGTGCTTTTAATCGAGCAAGGCGACGCGGAGCAGGCGGAACGTTTGATGATCGAGCATTTAAAGGAAATCGAAGATACGCTCCAGTTCGAAGAAAAGGGAACGGCTCCTCAGTCCTTAAGCGAGGTTTTCCGCTTGGCAAACGGTCATTACGCCAGCGCGAAAAGCTGAGACGGCAGGCCGATCATTTTTTTTGCACAGGATTGTATCCAATCTTGGATTTCATATTGGATGGGATACCTTCATAAATGGGATACAACAAGGGACATGTTTGGTAGAAAGCGAGGGATAGCGATGAAGTTGATGGTGCGAAATGCAGGAAAGCGTTTTGGTGAACGGACGATATTGAAAAATGTCGATTTGACGGTGGATGCTCACGAGTTCGTATGCATTCTTGGACATAGCGGCTGCGGCAAATCTACGCTGCTTAATATGATCGCCGGCTATTTGCTGCCTGATGAAGGGGAACTGCTCGTGGATGGCGAGCTAATTCGCGGCCCTTCCAAAGCTCGCGGAATGGTTTTTCAAGATCACGCTCTGTTCCCTTGGTACACGGTACTTGAAAATATAAGCTTTGGCCCGGAAGTCCAAGGAGCGGGAAAAGCAGAGGCTAAGGAAGTTGGCAGACAGTTTTTAGGTCTCGTTGGCTTGAAGAAATATGCGGATCAATACCCAGCCGAATTGTCAGGCGGGATGAAGCAGCGGGTAGGCATTGCCCGGGCGCTCGCAAGCTCCCCCGATATTTTGCTGATGGATGAGCCTTTCGGGGCTTTGGATATTTTGACCCGCGACATGATGCGCAGAGAGCTGCGCCGCATTTGCGAAAAGCTAAAGCCCACTACTTTGTTCGTGACACACAGCATAAGCGAAGCGATTTATTTGGCTGACCGTGTTGTCGTCATGAAAAACGGTGTCATTGCTGATGAATTTAAGGTCGACCTTCCGCATCCCCGCACCTTCGATATGCCCGGCTTCGGCGAGGCTATGCAGCGAATCGAGCACGTATTGATGGAGAATGAATTGGAGGAGGCCGTACAATGAGCGAGACATCAGGTTCTTTCACAGCCGAGGGGGCGCAAGCGGGCAAGCTTGGGGCACATCAGGCCGTACGCAGGTTGAAGACTAAGCCTAGCTCCAGCTTTATGCGAACATCGAATTTCGTTCCTTATCTGGCCTTTTTCATTCTATGGGAAGTTTTTTCTCAAATAAATATGAAAGCGGCCCTGTTCAATCCGCTTTTTCTCCCACCCCCTTCACTCGTTATTAGCGATGCTTGGGCTCTTGCGCAAACGGGCCTTCTCTTTGAGAGCTTGCTATCCAGCACTTTGCGTATTGCGGCTGGTTTTGTTATCGGCTGTGTGCTTGCCGTTTTTATCGGCGTATTAATGAGCAAGTTTCGTCAGGTGGAGCGCTGGATGTCTCCTCTGCTGAATTTAGTAGGTCCGATTCCGGCACTCGCCCTGCTCCCTCTGATCATTATCTGGTTTGGAATCGGAGAATTTCCGAAGGTTCTGCTCATTGCCTGGACGACGTTTCTTCCGGTATTAGTGTATACGGTAGACGGGTTCAAAACCGTCCCTTCTACCCTTATCCGTTCGGCGATGAGCCTTGGCGCTTCGGAACGGCAAATTTTCAGAAGAGTGCTGCTTCCCTCCGCCATTCCGAGTTTCATCGTAGGCGCCAGAGTCAGCCTTGGATTGTCCTTCTCCGCCCTGATCGTCTCCGAGATGATGGGTGCCAAATCGGGGCTCGGCTATATTATCGTAGACGCACGGAATTATTTTAAAATTTCCAATATGTTCGTTGCCATTATTTTTATTGGCTTGATTTATAGCATCTTCTCCGCCTTGCTGAAACTGTTGGAGAACAAGGTTCTTAGCTGGCGCAAAGGAGGGATGAGCGAAGCGTTTGAGAAGTAGCACGCACATCTAGGGGAGCTTGATCCGCTTTATGCGGCTGGCAGCATTGAGAAAGTAGAATTTAGAATTTAGAGACAAAAAACAATGGGTATAGGGAGAGATTACGATGGCTAATCAGAAAAAATGGGTTCAACAATTATTGGTCGTTTCCGCTCTGGCATTGGCGCTGACGGCATGCGGCGCGAAGGAAGAAGCTACGAGTGCAAGCGGAAACGCTAGCTCTGCCCCTACTGCCGCGGCTGCGGAAACAAGCTCGCCTGAGGCTGCTGCCGATGACACTCCCGAGACGACAACCGTTACACTCGTCGGCGTTCGCGACGCCCAAATTTCCTCCCAGCAAATTATTGCCGACAAGCTTGGCTACTTCAAGGAAGCAGGCCTCGATGTAACAAGCCAGCTCATCGAAAGCGGCCCGGATATTGCTCCTTTGGTTGCAGGGGGCAGCGCTCCTGTCAGCATTCAGACGAACTTTATGGATATTATTTTGAAATCCTCCAATATTCCCGTGAAAATTGTAGCGCCGCTAGCTCAAATTGCCGGAACACAGGCTGTCGTCGGCTCTAGCAAGCTTGAATTGAAAAGCGCTAAGGATCTGGAAGGCAAAACAATCGGCATTCCAAGCGGAGCAGATGTCAAGTTCGCCATCGATAATATGGGCAAGGAGCTTGGCGTTGACGTAAGCAAAATCAAATACGTCAACCTCGCGCCGAGTGACGCCGTTGTCGCTTTACAGAACGGGTCAATCGATGCAATGGCAGCGTGGGAGCCATTCATTACGAAGGCGATTCAAGGTGGCGGCAAGTTTCTATTCAGCGGCACAAAAAGCGAGCTTCCTGATAAAACGGGCGCTGTGAACTGGATGAGCGTGCATACGACGGTACAGGTTACCGACGATTATTTGAAGGAAAACCCGAATACGATTAAAGCGATGCTTGGCGCTCTAGAGAAAGCGACAGCTTACATTAATGACAATCGGGAAGAAGCAATTAAAATATTGGCGCCAGAGCTGCACTTAACCGAAGATGAGCTTAGAGAGATTATGAACCGCAACGTATACGCCATGGAAGTAAATGATACTTACATTAACGGGAGCAACGGCCAAGCCGTAGGCGAATATTTGAAAAGTGTAGGCAATATCAAAAGCATCCCTGAATTCGCTTCGTACCATGAT
This sequence comes from Paenibacillus sp. JT22N15, assembly GCF_059383755.1. Classification (NCBI taxonomy): domain Bacteria; kingdom Bacillati; phylum Bacillota; class Bacilli; order Caryophanales; family Paenibacillaceae; genus Paenibacillus; species Paenibacillus sp. JT22N15. The sequence continues at coordinate 39,711 of NZ_JBXENV010000012.1, forward strand.
CTGAGCTTGCTCAAAGCGCTTGATCCTGCGCTAGTAACCGAGTAAAAAAGTAACTGAGTAGGGATAAAAATAAGAGGAACATAACGGGAAGGCTGAGCCCTTGTGGTTCTGCCTTCTATGTTTATATCCTCCTAATCGGACAGAGGTGAGCTTATGAAGGAACCATTGGATTTAATCATCCGGGACGGCTCGGTTGTCCTAAGCCATGATGTTCGCCAAATGGATATTGGTATCCACAATGGGCGAATTGTACAGCTGGCTGAGCGATTGACAGCCCCTGCCAAGCAAACGGTTCAGGCAACCGGCATGATTGTGATGCCCGGCATGATCGACGCCCATGTCCATTTGAACGAGCCGGGACTTGGAGCTTGGGAAGGCTTTGCCAGCGGCTCCTCGGCTCTTGCAGCCGGCGGCTGCACTACTTTTATCGATATGCCGCTAAATGGCCTCCCTCCCACCGTTACTGTTGCCGCCTTGCAGCAAAAGCTTGCCGCTGCGCAAGGAAAATCCGTTGTGGATTATGCATTATGGGGCGGGCTTGTACCGGGGCATCTAGATGACTTGCGAGCGTTGGATGAGGCCGGAGTTATTGGCTTCAAGGCCTTTATGTCTTCCCCCGGCGATCCGTCCGAGGATGCCTTTCGCGAGGTGGATGATGCGACGCTACTGGCAGGGATGAAGATTATTGCGGAGCTTGGGCATGTGTTGGCGCTTCATGCGGAAAGCGAGCCCATCGTCTCTGCTTTGACGAAAGAAAAGCTGGCCAAGGGAGAAATAGGTGCGGCAGATTATACGGCATCGCGTCCAGTGCGCGCTGAGCTTGAGGCGGTTGAACGCGCGCTCCTGTTCGCGGAGCAGACGGGATGCGCTTTGCATTTTGTCCATATTAGCAGTGCCGATGCCGTCCAGACGATAGCCAATGCTAAGCAGCGCGGTATGGATGTGACCTTGGAAACGTGCCCTCATTATTTGGTGCTCACAGACCGTGATTTGGAGCTGATTGGTCCAGCAGCCAAATGCGCCCCTCCATTACGGAGCAAATTCGAGCAGGAAAAGCTGTGGGCGATGCTTGCTGCTGGACATATCGATATGATCGCCTCCGACCATTCCCCCTGCCCGAGCGAATTGAAGCAATCCAGCAATTATTTTACGGCGTGGGGAGGCATAGCGGGAGCGCAAAATTCGCTGGAGCTGATGATTGATGAAGGCTATACAAAGAGGGGGATTCCACTCCCGGCGCTGAGTCGGATGCTGTCGTCCGCACCCGCCACAAGGTTTGGCCTCAGCGATACGAAGGGCGAAATACGCCTCGGAGCAGATGCGGACCTAGTCATGGTTCAGCTCGATGCCCCATACACCCTTGAAGCCGAGCATCTCTATCATCGTCATAAGCATAATCCTTATATCGGCAGAACATTCGGCTGCCGTGTCATGGCTACTTGGAGCAGAGGGAATATGGTGTACGAGGTTAAAAGTGGTATAGCTCAGCCGTTTGCAGGGCAATGGAAGAGCGGTGCTCCTGCTTGTGCGAGGCAGCAGGTGTGAGCTCTTGCGTTTTCTCACTTTTATTAGCTGATAAAATGAAACAGCCCTTCGGTCATCCCACAAGATGATTGAAGGGCTGATTTCTGTTATAACGCTGTTCACTCTGAAATTCATGAGTTCATTCAACGTGCGAGCTATAATTCAATTCCTATCCTACACTCCTCAGCGATTGCCTAAATTCCTGAGGCGTCATGCCTTCATGCTGGCGGAACAAGCGGCTGAAATATTCAGCATCCTCGTAGCCGCACAAATAGCTGATTTCCTGAACGGTAAGCTCAGTATCCAGCAGCAGCTGCGAAGCTCGTCTCAGGCGGATTCTCGTGAAATAAGAATGCGGCGCCATGCCTAGCCGCTCTTCAAACTGCGTGCGAAAATGGCTTTCAGAGAAACAACTTTCCCGGTACAGCTCCTCAAATGCCGCTGCCGAAATCGGCAGCTCTTCGGCAAGCTGCTCCATCCGCTGCACGAACATGATTATATCGCTGTGCTCCTTCTGCACTGTCGCTTGTTCGTTTTCATAGGGCTGCAGCGTTTGGAGCGCCTGCGGGCCGTCCGTTAAATTTTCGACCAGTTGCACGATCAAGTTCAGCATTTCAGCATCGGTACGCAGCCGCTGGTAAGCACCGCCCTGCTCATAGGCGCGCACCGTCCAGCCTGCACAAGCAAATAGCTCGTCCGTTGCCGATTCAAGCACTATCACATGAGGAAGCCAAATGGAATATGGCGCTGATTTTGATGCTGGCTCCTCTGTTACTGGCGCTGGCACCAGCGCTGATGCTGCCAATTCCGACTCCGTTTCGGAAGCCTCATTAGCATCAATGTGATGCAATAGCTCCTCTTTCAGCTGTACCCGCGGCTCCCAGTCAAAATGAATCGCAATATGCAGCTCATCCTCCTGCCCCTGTTCCAGCCCCTGCATCAAGCTGTGGGCGACGCCCGGCGGAATCATAATGACCGAGCCTTCCTTATATGCGGCTTGCTTGCCTTCAGAAGAAACGATACCGCTCCCCTTTAGCACAAAAATAAACTTATGATCGTAAATCGTTCTCGGTGCTGCCGCTTTCGAGCCAACGCTCAGATGGGCGAAGCGGACCGACGGCCTAGCCGTTCGATGCTGCAGCAGCTGTATGAAAGGAAGCAACGCCTCTCCTCCTTGCTTCTAAGTTAGGTTTAAGCTTGAATGTTCACGACGAAGGGGACGATAAACGTCTTCCCGCCGCGCTGAAATTGTCCCCATATTTTATATACACCAGGCTCTGGAAACTCGGTGGCAAAAACAGCATCCGGGCCCTTTGCAGCCTCATCCAGCGGATGCACATGCAAATATTTTGCCAAATCGCCGCTAATAATGACGACATGGCCCACAGCTCCCAAATAAGGCTCTAAATCTGTAACCGGCTCACCCGTCGCTGCATCCTCAAAGGTGTACGTGAGCTTAGCTTCCTCGCCCGCTTTCGTCGTTGACAGCGCGAGCTTCACCTGCTGTCCTTCCACCGTCTTCACAAGCTCTTGGTCTGCCTTCAGCTCGACTTTAGCGGCAGCTTGCCCCGTAACTTCCACCTCTGTACTCATCGTCTGCTGCGCGGCACCTGTTGGTATAAAATCGGCAAACAGCTTGTATGTGCCAGCGGCCGGGAACGTTTCCTTCACTGTAAATTTGCCGCCACTTTCATAATTCGGGTGTATATGTGAAAAATAGTTCAAGTCGCTGCTTACGGCAATCAAATGCATAAGCTTCTCATGATTCAAATCAAACTTCTCGATTGGCGCACCCGCATCATCCGTGACATTAAGCTCAATGGCTTCTTCCGCTCCTGCTGCTGGCTGTCCACTCTGGAAGCTCCACAACACATCGGCATTTGCCTGTTCATGCTCCATACCGTCCATATCCCCATGGCCGCCATGACCGTTATTGCTCCCCGCTTTTTCATCACTGCCATGTCCATTGTGTGCGCCTGACTCCGCAGCTTCTGGTGCAGCTGCCGGGCTGGACTGCTCATGCCCTTCATGACCGCTTGCGCTTGTGCCGCTAGTGTTTGCGCTATTCGAACCGCATCCTGCCAGCATGCCCGCAAGCGCGATCATCGTCATATAGAGCGCCGCTTTACTTTTTGCCATTTTCCTTTTCCCAACTCCTTTTTTAAAAAACACAAAAAGCCGCTCCTTCTCCAAAGCCCAAACCATCTTGCTATGTTCGCTTCGGAAAAAGAGGGCTCTGCAAGCTTAGCTTATGCCCCGTGTTATACGACGTCGAAACCGGTGTTTTCAATCGCTTCTTTAATGGAAGCCAGTGATACTTTCTCTGCATCAAACTCCACCGCTACTTGTCCAGCTGCTAAATCGACTTTACCGCTTGCTCCCGCTTCATTTACAGCTTTCTCCACCGTGCTCACGCAATGTCCACAGGACATGCCTTCTACTTTAAGTATTACATTTTCCATCTTTATAGCCTCCTTGAGTAATGTTTTATTATTTCATTAATTTCTTAACGGTAATCAACAGCTCGTCAATAACTTCATGCTCGCCTGCCTGAATGCGATCGACAATACAGCTTTTCATATGCCCTTCCAGCAGCAGCTTGCCTACCCCGTTTAATGCCGATTGCGCAGCTGCTATCTGAGTGAGCACATCATCGCAATACGTATCCTTCTCAATCATCGCCTTCACGCCGCGGATTTGACCCTCCACCTTGTTCAAACGCCTGATCAAATTCGCTTTCATATCATCGGAATGGTGGCTCAGACGCTCCTTGGACTGGTCATCGCCTGCACCACCTGAATCCATATGCTGATGCAAACAAGCCGATTTCGTTTCTTTGTCCATAATAATACCTCCAGGGGGTATAGCATAAGCTTATTTTTATATTAACATACCCCCATAGGGTATGTAAAGCCATATAAAAGGCTATATGCATAGAATCAAAAACAGCAGCTCCAGACCATAAATGCGTGTCCTGAACTGCTGCTTTTGGGAAAAATAAGATCATATAGGGTCGGGCATGAGTTCGTTTAGTGAATTTCTTTCTTGCTAAAGTTGCCGCCGCTCACATCAGATACATGCTCAATGGCAACGAATGCGCGGGGATCAATGTCATGGACGATTGATTTAAGCTTCGCCACTTCCAGACGGTTGACTACGCAGTAGATCATTTGTGTTTCTTCTCTGGAGTAGCCGCCCCTTGCCTGGATATACGTTGTGCTTCTGCCCAAACGGCTCATAACAGCTTCAGAAATTTCCTCGTATTCGGCAGATATAATGGTAACCGATTTGGATTCGTCGAGACCCTCCACCACAATATCCATCACTTTCGTCGCGATATAATACGTGAACATCGAATACATGGCGGAATCCCATTTGAAGACGAAGCCCGCCAAAATAAAGATGAACACGTTGACGATCATAATAAATTGTCCAACCGGCATGGAAAACTTCTTCGAGGCTAAAATCGCCAAAATTTCCGTGCCATCCAGCGATCCGCCGAAACGGATAACGAGACCGATACCACCGCCAAGAATAATACCGCCGAACAATACAGCAAGCAGCTTATCCTCTGTAAAAGCGTCCACGTGATGCAGCATTTGCGTCGTTACGGACATGACCACGATACCGTATAGAGTAGATATCGCAAACGTTTTACCAATTTGCTTGAAGCCGATGAACAGGAATGGCAGGTTCAAGAGGAAAATAAAAATACCCAGAGGCTTGTCAGTCAGGTGAGAGATCATAATCGAAATACCGGTAATTCCTCCGTCGATGACGCTATTTGGGACGAGGAACAATTCCAGTGCGACGCCCATGAGGACGGCTCCGATTGTAATAAACAGCGTTCTTTTCAAAATTTCAAGCTTTGAAAGTTTCTTATGCGCTTTTGCCATGCTTTGCCTCCGACTATTTTCTTTTAAGACTAGCATAGAAATGGATATTTTTCAAAACAACGGCTGGAAATATTGCAAGATTGTCGTCACTCGCATATAATTAGACCGATCAGTCGGTCTAGTAGGAGGGACAGCAAATGGTCAAGGGACGTTCAGATGGTGAAGAAACCAAACGCCGCATCGCCTCCACGGCAAAGCAGCTGTTTGTCCAGAAAGGCTATGGCGCCGTTTCCATGAACGAGGTATGCGAGAGCAGCAAGGTCAGCAAGGGCAGCCTCTATCATCATTTTCCGAGCAAGGAGCAGCTTTTCCTTGCGGTGGCCGAGGAAGATAGTGAGCAATGGCGTTTGGCATGGGATCGTAAACGTGAGAAGCTGACTACTGTTGAGGAGCAGCTTTATGCACTTGCAGAGCATTACGCCCATGACTTTCAAAATCCGCTTATGAAAGCCATGGAGGAATTTTCGCGCAGCCAGGCGTTCACACAGGAGGAAATCTTCAATCGCCTTCTCCAGATCATGAATAACGCATCGCAAGCCTGCCGCGAACTTATTCGCGAGGGGCAAGCCAGCGGCCTATTTGTTGCTAGTGATGAGGAAGAGCTTGTTTTGATTGTCAGCAGCATGATGGAGGGCCTTGGAAAAGTGTATTATACGATTGACCGGGAGCAGGAACCGGATCGGGTCTCTAAGCTGTTTCATCTGGCAGCCAAGCTGCTGTTGAATGGTATACGCGCTAAGTGAAGGATAGCTGGCGCTTTTTTTTTAGCTAATAATTAGACCGGTTGGTCGGTCTACAAACGAAGGGAATGGATACCATGTTATATCAGAACCGTACTTTTCGCATTATTCTTTTTTCTGATGTTATGCAGCAGCTAGCGATTTGGATTCGCAATATGGCACTCCTCTTTTTTGTCATGGAGCAGACGAATGGCAATAAGGTAGCCGTATCCCTGCTGTCCATTTTGGAATATGCGCCGATTCTTATCTTTTCCATCGTTGGCGGCGTGCTTGCCGACCGCTGGAATCCGAAGCGCACGATGATTGCCAGCGACCTGCTCAGCGCCGCATCGATTGGCGTCATTATGCTTATGCTGGCGAATGATTGGTGGGAAGCGCTGTATGTATCCGTATTCGTATCCGCCATCGTCAGCCAATTTTCACAACCTTCATCAGCGAAGGTGTTCAAACGCCATATTCCTGAGGATCAGGTTCCCGCCGCAGTTGGCCTTTCGCAAAGTCTATCGTCATTGTTTCTTATTCTCGGTCCGATTGTTGGAACGGCGATTTATCAGTGGGCAGGAATCACTACATCGCTGCTTGTGCTGCCTGTGTTATTTCTATTGTCAGCCACCGCGCTTACACTGCTGCCTAAGGAAAACAAGTCACAGGAACGTTCAAACGTTTCCCTTAAAAATGATTTAACCTCCGGCTACCGCTTCGTTATGGCTGAGAAAAGCTTACTCCGGTTATTTCTAACCTTCGCCTTCATCGGGCTGGCAGCCGGACTCGTTCAGCCGCTTGAAATATTTATAGTGACTGAAAGGCTTGGCCTTAGCAAGGAAAATGTGCAGTGGTTTGCCACCGCCGACGGCATAGGCCTGCTGCTGGGCTCGCTGCTTGCAGCACTGTTGCCCAAGCTGCTTCAAGCTAAATTTTTGCTGCCGCTTGCACTCGCCTTTCTTGGCATTACCTTTATAGTGGAAGGGTCCTCTATCTGGCCGCTGGTGACTGGAGCATTCCGCTTCGCCAATGGCATGCTGCTCGCCGTTCTTAATACGGCAGTTGCCAGCTTTGTCATTGCGAAAATTCCCGACGGAATGGTCGGCAAGGTCAATGGTCTGATGACCCCCTTGTTCATAGGGGCGACCCTGCTTGGCACAGTTGTATCCGGACTGCTCGCGACTTCAATCGGCTTGGTTCCCGTTTACCTCATAGCGGCAGCCGTATGTTTGATATCTGTTCTTCCCTCGCTCAAGGTGCATTTTCAGAGAAGTGACGCAGCCGCCTCTCGAGAAGCATAAAAGCTGGTACGAAGCAAAGCCCAATCCACTCTACATAGAGGATTGGGCTTTGCTTCAGAGTTAATTACATCATTTTCCTTTTGTAATATAATCTCGACCAGAAAAACACGGCGCTTCCTCCGAGCATAATCGTGAACTCCCAGCCCGTCAGCCTTCCAGCCATTCGCTGGCTTCAAGCTCCTTCATTGCCCATTCGCAAAAAGCTAACGAAGTCCGCGTATCCATCATTCGTTTGCTAATCAGCAAATAACGCCCGAGCAGCCGCGCGTTCTGCTTGCGCGCATCCTTCCCGCTTACGCGCTTCTCCTCCAGAGTACGCATCAGTCCATCGTAACGCTCCAGCTCGCTCCGGCAAAAAGCTTCGCGAGTAACGAGCAACGCCTTTGCCTTTTCCGGCTCTGACAGCCACAAGCCATACAGCTTAAAATGCAGCTCGTCCCGCAGCACAGGATTTTCCGCTGGCAGCTCCACCCATCTTCCCAGCTCCGTTAGCCCTTTATCGGTAATGGAATATTCCTTCTTGTCCGGCTTATCCTGCTGCTCAATCCGCTCAAAAGCGATATAGCCGTTTTGCTCCAGCGCAGCAAGCAGCGGGTAAATTTGACTGTGGCCCGCCTGCCACAGCGGCTTTATTTTTTGCGCCAAATCATAGCCTGTTAGTGGACTAGCGCTTAGCAAAGCAAGCAACCCGTAGGATAAAGTGTTTAATCGCATCGTCTAACGGCCTCCCAATATGTCATTATTGACATATAAAATGCATAAGTGTAACATAGATAACACAGAATATTATATGTAAAAGTAGACATATAAGCAATGACAGGAGGACATTTGTTTTGGAGGAGCAGACAACTACGATACGATTTTGGCCGATTATGATTGCGATTTTCTTCGGAACGTTCCTTTCTGTGCTCAGCACAACGACGATTAATATTGCGCTTCCACTGCTAATGGATCATTTCCATTCGGAGCTTTCAACAATGCAGTGGATGGTGACGGGCTTTATGCTGGCAACCGGAGTCATTTCACCACTCGTCGGGTATTTGGGAGGACGATTCAGTTATAAACGATTATATTTATACGCGCTGGTCGGCTTTACGCTGTTTTCGTTTTTGTGCGCAACCGCATGGGATACGACGTCGCTGATCGTATTTCGAATGCTGCAAGGGGCATGCAGCGGGCTTATTATGTCCTGTACGATGACGATAATATTTCAGGTTGTGCCGAAGGAGCGCCGGGCATTTGCGGTTAGCCTATGGTCGCTGTCGGCGATGGTCGCGCCTGCGATTGGACCGACTTTCAGCGGCTGGCTGCTGCAGCAGGCAAGCTGGCATTGGTTGTTTTTGTTCAATGTGCCGATCGGGCTGATTGCGATTATTTTGACCCAAAAGCTGATTCCTTATTATCGGATGAACATCCCGAAATCGCTCGATATACCGGGCATCATGACCGTTATTCTCGGCAGTCTGGCGCTGCTCGTAGCTTTCAGTGAGGGCAACAGCTGGGGCTGGAGCTCATGGAAAACGCTGCTGCTTATGGCTGCAGGCGTCGCTTTGCTAGGCCTCTTTATTTGGCGGGAGCTGACGGCCAAGGAGCCGCTGCTGAATTTGCGGGTTTTCCGCATTCGCCGCTTTACCGTCATGCTGAGCATTTATGGCATGGTGACGGTGGCGCTGTACACGGGAACGTATTTGACTCCGCTGTTTTTGCAGCAGGTGCAGCTTGAAAGTCCGCTTGCAACAGGGCTGATTTTGCTGCCCTCCTCCGTCATATTGGCGCTTCTAAGCCCAATAGCCGGAAAGCTGTACCCGAAGCTTGGAGCGGTGAAAATGATCAGCATCGGCATCGTATTTATTTTCGCAGGGCTGTTTATGCTGAGCTGGCTGCATATGGATACGGCGTACAGCTTCATACTATGGGGAATGATCATTCGCAATATTGGGCTTGGCTTTGCTTCCGTTCCGAGCAGTACCGCCTCCATGGAAGAAATTCCGCCTGAGTGGTCCGGTCATGCCGCTTCCATCAGCAACTGGATTCGCAATGTGCTCAGTTCCTTCGCTATTGCAGTGTTTACGGGACTCATTTCCAGCCGTTCCGCCATCCATAGCAGCGAGCTCATCCAGTCTGGCGCTACCGATACGAATACGATCCGCTTGATGTCGTTCACAATGAGCATTAATGATGTGTTTGTGGTCGGTGCCATTACAGTGCTGGCCGGCTTCCCTCTCTTGCTGCTGCTTAAACAGCGGAAAGGGCGGGCGGCGGTTTTGCAGCCAAGCAGGTAATGGATGATGGATTGATGGGATTATGAACACCAAAGCACCAAACACCATTACAACAAAGCCACACTACAACAAAGCACCAATGAAATAGGCAATTGCGCCTGCTTCATTGGTGCTTTTCGATTTGAAGCTTATTTTATTCTGATGCTTTACAGCTCCAGCAGCTCGCGCTTTTGGGCTTCAGGGTCAGCAATCACTTGAATGCTATGGTTGAAAATGAGCGTCGAACGCTCCGGCTTGCTGTATGCAGGCCAAGTGACATTTTCAACATTAGGCGCACCCTGTTTGGCGAAAGCAAGCCACGCATCCTGCATGCGCCAAGCTAACTGCCTCATGGACTCATCGGGTGTAACGCCCATGCTCTGCATTTGCTCCAGCGTATTGAACACAAAGAAGATTTCAATGGCGTGAATCGCTTTATTCAGCAGCGGATGCTCTGGCAGCACCCAGTCAAAACGATACATCCATACAGGCGCATGCTCGCTTTGTGCGGTGGCGAACTGCAGGGACGAACGCCAGAAAAAGGCTTCGGTCATCATTTGCGCTTGTCCGTCTGACGTTTGCGGATAAGCAGCCGCGGCTGCGGCGGCGTTTTTGATATCCGGCGCCATAAAAGCCAACGCTTTGGACATATCAAGATTATCATCAAAAGGCATATCGGGCCGGATGAAAAAATGCCCCTCATTCAAATTCGTCCCGATTAGCAGAGGAATGTCTTCCGCTGCCCCTTCCTGAATGGCCTCCAGCGGCGTCTGTGGAAGCGTCGCTACGTCGGGCACCGGTTGAAACAGCAGCGCAAACCGGTCTCCCGCCTGCTCCTTCAGCTTTTCTCCTGCTGCAAAAATTTGCTCCGCCGGCACGCTCCTTAGCTTATCCAGCTCAGATGGGCTAATGCCGAGAACTTGAAGCAGTCCTGCCCGGATGGCATCCGCTTGCTGAGGCGCAATGGACTGCGACGCTCCGCTTTGCATAATGGCACGGCTGTACAAGCCTTTCGCCTTCGGCATGGCCAGCAGCGCTGCAATGCTCATACTGCCTGCGGATTCGCCAAAAATTGTGACGGCAGCGGGATCGCCGCCGAACGCCGCGATATTATTTTTCACCCATTCCAGTGCTGCTATTTGATCTAGAAGTCCTGCATTCGATACGAAGGAGCCGCCAAGCGGCGCGAGATGCAGAAACCCGAACGGTCCTAGCCGATAATTTATCGTCACGACGATCACATTTCCTCGCTTCACCAGCTCTGATCCATCATAGAGAGGCAAGCTTCCTGCTCCAGTCAAGAAAGAGCCGCCATGAATCCATACCATAACTGGAAGCGGCGCGGCTGCATTTTCAGTAACGGCTGCTTCCGGTGCCCATACATTCAAATAAAGGCAATCTTCAGATTCGAGGAACGCACCTGCGGCAAACTCCGCTGACGTCCCATTATGTCTCGGCTGTATATTTTCAGGGCCAAAATGGAAAGCTTCTCTGACGCCTTCCCACTGCTCAGGCGGAACAGGCGCTGCAAATCGCAGCTCATCTACTGGCGGCTTGGCGTAGGGAATTCCCTTCCAAACGGAAACTCCGTTTAACTGCTGCCCTTTAACCGTGCCATCCTTCGTGTTTACCTCGATCGTTGACATGCTTCACTCTCCCTCATTGCCCATAATGAAACGCAAAAAATGTTGAAAACAAACGAAATGACCGATTTGTTCTTTCGGTCAGTCCCTTATTATTTATGATAGCAAATGGGCGTCCGCTTATCAATTTTATGCCTTTTTCACTTCTAACTTCCCGATCCTAAGGGGCTTCTAATTCCATCCATAATCCATTTAATGATGAGCTGTTTTTGCTAAAGGAAATATACTTGGATGGAGACGAATAAGGATTTATTTTAAAAAATGCAAAAAGCCGCCCCCGCCATTTTACTGACGGATGGACAGCCCTGTTATTATTGCAGATTGTATACTCCCGCTAAAATCACGCCGCTTTCTGACTTCCCTTCTGGTCCTTGCGTTCCAGCGCCATGCTCCACCCACTCAGCAGCACCGCTCCCAGCACCATCAACGCGCCGATCCAGGTCGTATGAATAAGCCCGATGGAAGCAGCAATAATGCCGCCAAGATAAGCGCCGATAGCAATCCCTGCATTAAAGGCAGCAATATTAATCGCCGAGGCCACATCAACTGCACGCGGCACGAACCGTTCGGCCAGCATCACAACGTACACCTGCAAACCCGGCACGTTCATAAAATGCAGCAGTCCCATCGCAATAATCGTCACTAGACCGATAATTTTGAAAGGCGCCGTAAATGTCAGGATAACGAGCACAACGGCCTGCACCATAAACATATAAAACAAAGCAACAATCGGGTTGCGGTTGGCAAGCTTTCCGCCAATCATATTACCGAGCGCAATCGCAATACCGTATACGAGCAAAATAACCGTGACCGTTCCCGATTTAAATCCGGTTATTTGCTGCAATAGCGGGGATAAATAAGTGAATACGACAAATGTGCCACCGTAGCCCAAGGCGGTGATGGCGAACAGCAGCAATAGCCGGCCATTTTTGACCAGTTGCAATTGATCTTTAAAGGAAGAACGAGCCCCTTTGCGCAAATCGCTTGGAATGAGCAGCATATTCGCGATAAATGCAAAAACGCCGACAATTACAATAGCGACAAAAGCCGTTCGCCAGCCCCACAGCTGGCCGATAAATGTACCGAGCGGCACACCGGTTACCGTCGCAACGGTCAATCCGCTGAACATAATTGAAATCGCGCTGGCACGGCGGTTCGCCGGAACAAGGTCTGCCGCAATCGTCGAGCCAATCGACATAAATAGGCCATGCGAAAAAGCCGATACGATGCGGGCAATCAGCAGCACCTCAATGCTCGACGACGCGGCCGCTAAGCTGTTGCCGATAATGAAGATGAGCATAATCCACATGAGCAGCGTTTTACGCGACAAGCTGGACGTTAGGGATGTAAGGATGGGAGCCCCAATCGTTACACCCAGTGCATAAAGCGAAACGGTCAGCCCCGCTGTCGGCAGCGATACCTGCAAGTCCTCTGAAATCAGCGGCAGCAGCCCGACGCTTATAAATTCCGTGGTACCAATGGCAAATGCGCTAACGGCGAGAGCCAGCAGTGCCAATGTGCTTCTTTTTTGATTAATAGTCATGCTATATTGCCTCCTATTCTGTCGTGTATCTATTGGGTACGGTTCACTTCGCGAGTAGCCGCAATGGATCGATAAATGCTATGATAGGTTATATCTATCCAAATGAATAGTACGTACTTTTCAGTACTGTAGGCACTAAAAAGTACCTATAAATACCGATCAGCAAGGAGGAGCAGCATGACGAAGAAGAAATACAATATTTCCGTAGAAGCGACGCTTGAGGTTATCGGAGGGAAATGGAAATGCGTCATTCTGTGCCATCTCACCCACGGCAAGAAGCGGACTAGCGAGCTGAAGCGGCTCATGCCAGGCATTACGCAAAAAATGCTCACTCAGCAGCTCCGCGAGCTGGAGGACGATGGAATCGTGAACCGGATTACGTATAATCAGGTGCCTCCTAAGGTCGAATACGAGCTGACCGAATACGGACTCAGCCTCGACAGCATTTTGAGCGCCCTCTGCAATTGGGGTGAAGAGCATATTATCCGAATTTATGGCGATAAGTATTCGATGCTGGAGGAAAGTGTTTTGAATAAATAAGCACAGTCTGCTGCTTATTAGCGCGACGATGTAGTTGTAGAGATAGTATTGGAGTTTAAGTGTCACGGGGCTTTTCTAAAGCTATTCTAAAAAAAGGCTTATTCCTCCTTGAAGTCCAAGTGGAACGAGCCTTTTCCATATGCTATCTAAAATGCTCTCTCCTTTTTTTAGTTTCTAAATCGGCTAGTCTTACGGGTATAGGCAGTCTGCTTTCTTTATTAATTAACGCTAGCGTGATGGCGGTCGCGGTATCTATATCAATCCAATTGCCGCATGAAATAAAAATAGGCTTCACATCTTTATGCGTTCTTAGCGCTCGTCCATATACGATGTTGTTTATTACAATATTGGTGAACGCCCCTGCTTCATTCGCCGGCATATCAAAATCAACCGAATCGATTTTCAAATAAGTTTTCGCCATACCTATCGTCGGTTTATTCAGATGGAAGGACGCATGTGTGGCGATTCCCATATTTCTAGGGTGCAAATATCCATTGCCATCAAACATAATCATATCCGGATCACTAGTTAGCAGCTTAAACGTATCGATAATTAAAGGCAATTCTCTGAAAGATAAATAGCCCGGTATATAAGGCACCTTAATTTCAGCTTTTAAAGACTGTATCTCCACAACCTCTTTCGTCAGAAAATCTACGACACATATGCAGCATACTGCAATTGTCTTCTCAGCTTCCTCCCAGTACGCTAAATCCACTCCGGCAATGAGCTTAATGTCTTCTATTTTAAAATGATTTTCCAGCTTAATTTGTTGAACCAAATTATGTTGAATGGCATCATAGCTTGCCGTTATTTTATTTTCCATTTTGTTCGGACCTTTCGTTATATGTATTCATTCCTAAAACTACGAATTTATCAGGGGATACAGCCTGAGGTGGCATCATCGCCAGTAGTCCGCAGCATGATCATACCTTTTATAGCTGTTTTAAAATTTGTTCTCTAGCACCTTTATCGAACTTAGCTCCTTCTATGTTAGCCCCTTTCCATATTACATCGTTAAGTTTAGCATTTGTAAAGTCAGCTGCTTGAAAATGACCATTCCATAGTGTAGCTCCAGTTAAATCAGCTCCTGAGAAATTCGCATTCCTAGCTTGTACTTCGGACAAATTAGCCTTAATGAAATCAGATCCTTCAAAGTTTCCATCTATGAGAATAGCACCAACAAAGACGGCTTCATCAAAATAGGCCTCGATTGCAATAATTCCCGTTAGATTCGCCTGGCGAAATGTAGCTTCATTGAAAGTTGTTCCAGATAAATGGCCATGGTAAAAATCCACCTCGTCAAAACAAGTCTCTATACACGTACTTATTTTTATGTGCGCATACTTCATCTGAGCTTTACGCAGGTTCGCCTCGCTTAATACACAATCAGCGATATCGGCTTCCTCCAAATTACAGCTTTCCAGATTAGCCTTGTCAAATTCACAATCACGCAAAGAGACACTTAATAGCTCAGAGCCTCGCAGGTTCGTACCATGAGCCATAATTCGATCTGCCCTTAGCTCTGATAAGTCTGAAAAAGAGAGGTCCAGCCCGCCTATCTCTAAGTAATCCAGTATACCTTCTTCTAATCGAACTCTATTAATCTTCTCCATAACTTTTGCTAAATCATTCGACTGCTCTCCCATTTCAACACCTGCCTTCTTAAAATTAGCTTTTTAAATACTGTTGCTATAGATACTCCGTACAATTTTGACTTTCACAGAAAAAAGAACAGCTTGCAGCCTGTGCTGCAAAACTGTTTTTCTCCCACTCATTTTTGGCTTCAGCAAATAAAGAGTGGCTGCTTTTTTACTCTCTATCTTTAAAAAAATCCTCTTCTAGATAGGGGTAGTTCAGTAGTTCTAAATCTTCCTTAGCCAAATAACTCGTTTGATATTCATCTAAATGGGTATTGATCAGTAAACTCCCTTTAACCCTTTTTATTAATGGATAGGAGGTATCATCTTCAACAAGCATATCCTTATCGTTCAACTGCAGTATTTTCCCAATAACTTCAAGCATCTTTAACCACCCAATATCAAAAGTACGCGATATAAATTGAATACTAATAGGAACATTTGTATCCACTCCATGATCTTCGAGATTCATCTCTCGAAAGCGTTTAATATAGTCTTCTTCTTCATCTAAATCTATACTTAGTGAAAAATAAGTGCAACCAATACTCACTTGCTGAGCACCAGATCGATCCCTTACTTCCACTTCATAATTAATTAATTCTACAAAAAACACTTCGTATATCATATCGTAAAGTATCTTTCGCAAGGCTTCTCTAGGCAAATCAGAACCAATAGATACCCTAAAATCCATATTAATCAAACCTCCAATACCCTCTTGTTACTTGACGACCTTCAATGATTAATAGTTCGTCTAGATGTTTTAAATCCTTGTGTGTCTGACTTATTAAATAATCAATAAGTTCTCGCCTCTTTTCAACAGGATAATCATTTAAATTTAATACGATTCTTCTAGCTTGTTTTGTAGTTTTACTTCTGAGTGTAGTAAGAATATTCTGTAAACTAGTACCTTTATCTGGAGCATAACAATCAAATACTTGTCCTTCAATTATAAAGTCTGGACTTTTAGAGGGATCAATGCCATAGCCATTTCCATCAAATGCATTTCCATTGGGGACTTCGTCAAGCATTGTTGTACGATATCCTTGTTCTGCAAGAACATCAGCAGCTTCATTTTGTCTTTTTAATCCTCGAGCATCTTTACCTGTATCTTTAGCATAATTTCCTTCTGGTTTGCCACCCTTAGGTAATGAAGGCTTTGTAATTATAGCATTTGGTCTAATTTTAGGTGTATAAGGAATATGTTTTTCACCATATAGTTTGTATTCTGAACTCGTTTTCCAGTCCACATTTTTATCACCATATTTTGAACGGAAATACTCATCCCACTCTGGTCCTGTTCTAGGTATCTTTGAAGAATTACCTGTCCCCCCTACTTCCCCACCCGTTGCATTCGGAGGCTCTGATCTACCCTTACCTGCCCCTTGATAAATCGTCGCATCGTCAAACTCATCAATCGGCTTATTTACACCAGGGCCGCCTTTTGTAGACTCTTTCGTTGTTGTCTTCGTTTTCGGCGGCTCAGGCGCTTCCTTCGGTTTAGGTTTGACATTTTCCAGCTTGAACTTCGTCCAAGTATCATCCAATGCCGATATATTCCGTCCATTCGCCAGCTTATTCGCTGCGGCGTACAAGCCATGCTTCAGCAAAATACCCAAATTCACAACGGTCAGTGCAATACCTAGCTTGTCCAGCATGGACTGGTCGATGCCCAATATGGAAGGGTTTGTGCTATCATCACCATTCTTCAGATCAATCAACTTCTCTGCGTTGACCCAAATCATGGCTGCGCCTAATGCAACATCAGCTGCTGCTAAAAGATACAACGATCCTCCGCCTGTCGGGATCGCTGCAATAATCGCTATAACCCCAAAAATGATATTAAATTCTGCTATCAGCATTTGCGGACCTAAGATTAATTCCTCATACGTATATCGAGATAAGTATACCGTTTTTGCTGTCTGCTTGCTCAGATAATCCGGCTTTTGCGGGATCAAATTTTCCAACGCCCAAGCATCTGCCATTGGGGCAACTAACTCCATAAAATGCTGGAAACCCGGCGCATTTAGCGTCTGACTTATCGCGCTCGACAGACCGCTTTCCTGTGACTCACTAGACGAAAGCACCGGCTGCGCAGGCAGCATCGCCTGAATTTCCACCAATGACTTCCCTTCCGCTTGACCACGCTTGCTGATCGCCGCTACCTCTTGATTCCAGTTATGCACCGCCGTTCGATCCCGATCCTGCTGATCATAAACCTGCTGTCTACGCGAAAGCTCCGCCTCTTTATCTTTGCTTGGTTCACTCGATTTTGGACCATACCTCTTCTGATAAACCTCTTGCTGCTTTTCCGTCGATTGAGTCTTGATCCAGTCCTTCGCTTTAGCACCTAAGTTCGGATCATTTTTCATTTGCTCCTTGGTTGCAGGATGAACCTTCTGGTACAAATATTCCTCCGATATCGGAGCCCCGTTATACTTCTGCTTTTCTTGCTCCATTTTCGCAGCGAGCTGCTCGGACAACTGTTCATCCAGATACATCTGCTCAATCTCTTCATCCGTCAGCAGTTCGGTGAACGGTACCTCCACCTTCTGAAAATCCAGCTTGCCGCTCTTGATGCCGACCCGGTTATCGCTGATCAGCACATAATGGTCCGCATTCGTTTGCAAAGCAACCTGACTCGTCGCCCGCATCCGAATCGACTCGAGGATTCCCTTATTGCTCCCGCTGCCCAGCTCCACCTTATTGCCCGCGACCAGCAGCACATCTTCACTGGCGTTCACCGTGATGTTTCCGCCATCCAAATGCAGACTGACCGTTCCTTTTTCAAAAAGAACCCCATCGTCACCCAGCTGCATCTTGGCCGCTCCCGGCGATTCAAACACCTTCGTCGTCGGCTTCTGGAACACCGTCCGGCTTTTCATCTCCTCGCTGCCGCCTCGCACCGAGTTGATCGCCATCGCTTTCTTTTCCACACCGTTGGGAAAATAGACCTTTATCCGCGCTCCCTCATCGGGCAGCACGTAAAACATATTGTTGCCTTCCCCTGAATACGGGAACCACCAGTTTCCTTGCTCATCATGTGCGTTATCGATGTCCAGATGCACCTTGACCATATTGTTCGCCCGCTTCACGACGCGACCTTCCAAGGATACACCCTGAATCCCTTCATTTTGCCGGGATTTTCGTCTCAGCGTCTGGCGCCGGACCAGCACATATTCATAGGTCAGCAGCCCCGAGGCATAGCTGATGACCGACTCCGCTACGACCCACATTTGCTTTTTGAATACGACATCGTCCCCAACCTGGCAAAATTGCTCGCTGGTTATCCGGTAGCTGACGAAGTCTGCTTCGTGAATAAGATCCGCATCACTGCCTTCCGCATGGGCTTTCAGCTCTTCATAGGCGGCCCGATTCTTCAGAACCGTATAGCGCTTCGCCTTCAGCTCCTTCCCCCAAGATAGGTCCGGTACGCCGAAATACACGCGCGGGGTATCCATCACCACATCCGGCAAAATGACCGTACCCACCCGAGACGCCAACCGCTTCAAAAACTGCCAATCCGTCTCCTCGAACTGGACCATCAAGGAGCCAAGAGTCGCTTGATCGCTCGTCGCCATATTTTGCGCATCTCCGCGGGGATAGTTCTTGACCAATTGCAGAATCGCGTCCGTATACGTCAAATGCTTATTCTGATATGACCGATTTTTCGGCTCCAAATCCATCGCATACGTGCGCGACAGCGCCTCAACCTTCACATGCGGAATGCCATCCTCCATTTCAATATCTACATGCGTAATGCCCCCGGCAAACCAGCTTTCCGCCTTGGGCTCAGCGGGTCTCCGCATGAATAGGCTGTCCTCGAAGCTGCTTCTGCCTATACAGGCTTCAGCTTCCTCTTCCGTCATTTCCGCTGTAAAGGTACATTTCGCATGTGCATTGAACTTCCGCTCGATGCGAAAGCTGCGCACGGCCTTAAGCTTATAAGGCCATACCAGCTGGTAGCCGTCTCCTTCATAGTTCACTTCCATGCTGTCACCTCCCTTCTTCTCCTTATCTCACGGAAAACTCCGGAGGTGCCGGATCCATCCCATTGGTCAGCAAACGAATTTGTCCTCCATACTGGCAAAACAAACAAGATTTGCTCGTTAACGCAGCTGCCCCTTGAATCGATACACTTGGGCTGCCGTTTGTCCATTGCGGCCCTTTCAGCTTCTCCAGCATCGCACTAAGCGATGGCAATCCGCTTGGCAGCCCCATCGGCGGCGCAGATTTAAATGGTGCTCCCGATGGAGCCGGAGCTTCCATCAGCTTGGGCGCACAGGGGTAAACAGGCAGGTTAAAAGTAGGCTCCTCTGGATCTGTATCAATGATATATGAGGGATCCGAAGGTATGCCCGCACCTGCTGATTCCGCCAGCTTCATTGGATGTTGATCACTTCTGCAAAAGCCAAAGGAATAAAAATTCCCATCAATTTCTTGCCCCATACGATCAAAGGGGATTCCCTCAATGGTATTGGGCGTTGACAGGGACACTTTGCAATCCTCCACAGTCAGCATCGGGCTGCCGTTAATATAAATGCCATTCGGCTCCGGCTTATTCAGCACCTCCTCGTGCGAACCGTAGGAGCAATGCATATACGCCCCTGCCGTCACATACGTATCCTCGCTTCGCCATGGAGACTCCAGCAAGCCCTTAAGTGTCGCTTTTTTCAAGATGGTTTTCCTATGATCCATTTCAACCGATTCCCCCTACCAACTCAATTCGTCTCACACTCAGCCCGTACAAGCTTTTCCGCAGCAGCCCCTCCGCTATATCTACACGCACCACCAGCACACGGCTGCGGTAGTACGGAATCTGGAAAATCGCAGCATCTTGCAGCGCCCATGGATCTACCCACATTTTGCTCACTCGCCCGTTTTCCGTCACGGTCCGCTCTGGCGCTAAGCAAGGCACCTCCTGCACATCCATCCAGTCATAAAAAAACTGTCCCTGCTGCTCCAAATCCATGACGATGACGCTCTTATAGCCCATATTCGGAACCATTCGGCTGACGACCGCCCGCAGCTCAGCGCCTACGAGCAGCAGCGGATTTTCAATCATACAACCGGGATTTAGCCGGCTTCCCTTCTTGACGTACACCATCTCCTGCTGCTCCGCATAGCGGTAGCCTCTCAGCATCCGCTCGGGAAAAGCGAGGTTCGCCCCATTCGCCGGCAGGCGCCGATCATGCTCCAGCACGAAATATTCCATCGTGCGCTCCAGCTCATGCGAATGCCATTCCCCTTCTCCTGCCCACTCTCTACGCATGCTCATGCACCGGCTCCTTTACCCAGTAAATCATCTGCCGCTGCTCTTCCGTCAGCTCTACCCGCAGCGCATCCCGCTCCAGCATCCGGCTGCCCGTTAAATCTGCTCCAGTGAAATCCACCTCGAGCAGCTCGGCTCCCGTAAAATCTGCCGCGATTTTCGCACCCCGAAAACTCGCATACGTCAGATCTGCCCCTTGGAACTGCACGCCGTTCATCCCGAACACCAGACCATGTGCTTCTGCCACATAGTCCCGATTGCCGAGGACGCCATCGAACCGCGCATAGGTCAGGTCGCAATGGCGAAAATCGGCATCATATAAGAGGCAATCTTGAAAATCCGCCTGATCGCACACACACCGCTCGAATCTTGTGCCCAGCATCCGGCTGTTCGCAAGCGTGCTGCCCGTCAGCGTCACCTCTTCAAATCTCGTATAATTCACATCGATTCCTTCGTACTCCCCACGCATGAGGTTCACGCCAGCGATATGCTCATAGATATAGTCCTGATCTAGCTTGTTTTCCAGCCAGCCCTTGCACGTAATCGACGTCCGCTGCCGCTCCTTCACGCAATAGACCGACTCGCTGATCTCTTGATCCCGGTATTCGCCTACTCGCACCTCAAACGAATCATCCTTCTTGATCTCCTGAAAAGAAGCCAGCTCCCGAATCGCATCCATCGCATACCGCGCCGCATGCACCATATATACATGTCCTCTGCGAAGCCATAAATCCACCCCGCCTCATAGCGAAAAGAAGTCAGCCCCACCTTGCCATCCGTCTCCCTGTCGCTCGCTTCGAGCATATAGACCGGATGCCCTTCGCTCAGACTTGTCCGCAGCAAGGAGATGTGGATATAGGCGCATTTCTGCAAAAGCCCTTCCTGCTGACGAGCCAGCACCGCTTGGCAAAATCGGTCAAACAGCGCGGTGAACTCTGCCGCGATCAACGCTTTATTTTTCACATAATCATGATGCAACGCCCGAATTTGCGCATTGCGCTGCGGGATAACATCCTCTTCTAAAAAATGCTGCCACACTTCCATATCGTGCATCGCTTGTTCTCCTATCTATGGTGTTCATTGCCTACTGATTCATCAGCACTTCAATCCCTTTAATGACGACCTGGCCTTATCTCATATATAAAATCAATAAAAACAATTAGTAATTGATACGAATAAGCATACGCAAAAAAAGCTTACCCCACCTTTTTAAGTGGAATAAGCTCCTTGTTATATTGCAATATAATTTTTCAATAAACTTTTTGTGAGACCCTTACTATTCCTTTATGATGTTATTAATGCCTTGTATCAAGGCACCATCAAGGTTGTAACTGTTTTACCAATTACCACCTTCTTATTACCCTACTCAAATATTTTGTTAAAAGACTGACTTAAAATTTTAGAATCTTAAAATATATATAAAATGGTTTCATCATTAATAAAAGCATTAGGTATAACTTTTAGCAAATTTTCAATTCTTCCCTTCATATATTCCAAGTCATTTTCAAGTAGATTTTGTATCGCCCAATCCCTTAATAATTCAAGTTCTACTAGCACATCATTTAACTGAGATTTATTAAATTCGGCCCCATCTTGTATAAACTTTATACCCAATTCATTTATAGCCTTCTCCCAGTATTTATCATAAAAATTTTGATTCGAAATGTTCTCACTCAAAGTAAGCTCTGAATCACGATCATTTATATCACCATTATATCTATATAAACCAATTGACATTACTTTTCACCTCCATATATTGCCGAAAAATTATATTCCGGAAATTTAATTTTTAGATTATTTAATTCATGTTGAACAGCAGACCTTAGTTTCGGAGTGTCTGCATCAATTCTAAATACAAAGTTTCTAATACTAACTATTTCTTCAACTGATGGAATATCCTGAGGAATGGCACTTGACAATTTGATTTCTGGCTGTTGCAAAGAATTAATTCTGTTTGAACCTTTTTTAAATATTTGTTTAAACGCCCATTGTTCCTCTGTTTGTGGGACATCAGGATTATCCATGTCCAATTTTTTTGCTGATTTATCTTCGTAAATTATCTTGTTTACTAAATCAATTTCATCAAGTTCACTATTTATTTTTCCATGAATATTGATTTCTTTATAAGAGTTCCCAGTCCCCTCAACTTTTCCGCCTGTTGCATGCGGAGGCTCTGGTCTACTCCTACCCACCCTGATAAATAGCTGTATCATCAAACTCATCAATCGGTTGATTGACACCGGGGCCGCCTTTATTAGGCTCCTTATTTATAGGCTTTGTTTTCGATTTTGGCGGTGTTTTCGGCTTTGACTTATACACGTCCCACGCTTCGTCCAGCGCCGCTATATTTCGGCCGTTCGCCAGTTTATTCGCAGCCCCATACATGCCATACTTAAGCAGTATACCTAAGTTTACGATAGCCAAGGCAATACCCAGCTTATCTAACAATGACTGGTCTATGCCCAGCAAGGACGGGTTCGTGTTGGCATTCCCGTTCTGTAAATCAATAAGTTTCTCTACATTGATCCATATCATCGTCGCGCTTAAGGCCACATCAGCTGCCAATAATACATACAACGATCCACCCGCTGTTGGAATCGCAGCTATGATCGCTACCACTCCGAATAGCACATTGAGCTGCGCTATCTTTCGTTCCGGTTCGATCACCAGCTCCTGAAACGTAAATCGAGATAAGTATACCGTTTTTTCCGTATGCTTGCTCAAATAATCCGGCTTTTGCGGAATGACATTTTCCAGGTGCCAGGCTTCTGCCATCGGAGCCATTTGCTCTAGGACATGCTGGACAACCGGCGCATTCATCACCTTATTCATCGCCCCGGATAAGCCGCTTTCCTGATTCGTGGACACAGACCTGCTTCCTCACACTTCCAATGAACTCATGTGTCTTCTCTGACACAAGCAAATACGGATGAACGTGAAAATAGTTCGGCAGATAGTAGGTGTTGTTCTTGCTCTGACTGACCAGAATGAGCTTTTTCTCTGCCAGTCTTTCGATATGACGCTCTACAGACTTGGAACTGCATCCAAGATTTCGAGCAATCATTTCAATAGTGGGGTAGCACTGGCTCTGGTCGCTCATGTACGCGACAATATCGACGAGAATCAGCTTTTCGTATGGGCTTAAGCCGTAACACCGATGGATTTTATGCGGCAGGATGGTAAATCCCTTGTGATGTCCTGTAAAGTTGCTCTCCTTGGCAACTTCGTCTATGTATGCATTAGCGGCTTTATTATTCTTAACGAACCCGAAGTCGTTGTACTTCGTTTTCATCTGCAATCCCATCCTTCTTGTGCTATTATGCCGCCACTGGGCGGCTATGGAGTAGGGAAGGCGGCTAGCCTGACACGTATCCTTACCTGTTTATGTCAACTGGTCGTCACCAGATTGTTCTTGCACTGTAGTCATCGCGGCGAGTTGCCAGAATGTTGCGGACAATTTACAGATTAGTCCTGACAATATTAATGGTCGGGCTAACTACTCCAAAAGATGCTTTGCCTTTTCATCCTTTCTATCGGGGCGGCGTATTCTACAGTTGCGTAACATTTTGAAAATCCTTGAGAAAGCGAAGATAACAAAAAACAGGTCAATCATGGTAGTATCTGACCATAATCGACCTGCTTCGTGTATCGTAATAGCTTTATTTAGGTTACAGAATTAATGCATTTGATATGCGTACAAACGAAATGGAGAAATCTTTATTCGGGTATTACATAGGTTATATGTGTTATTGGTTGAATGATCGGTTCATTCGGCACTGGAAGGGGCTTTTAGCACAGTAGCCGCCACTTCACAAAGTTAATTGATCATTTGTGTCGTGTGGTTCGGCATCAACAAAATTATCAAACCAGTTGTTGAACGGATAATAGCCTTCATTCTTGATTTCTAGCCCAATATTATTCATGAAAAAATCGCCTCCACATTCTAATAAATTTATTAAAGGCTCATACACACTTAGATATTGACTCGCTTCAGGACACTTTTCTGCATATCTCGCTAACTGTAAATACCATTCTACTATATTTTTTATACTCTGATTATTTTCAAAAACCATTAGTATATCCGTATGGTAGTAAGTAGAAATATCTATATCCCCCTCAATATCTCCCAAGAAACGAGGTATATTAGAAAAAGCCGGTGATTTTGGTTTTAGTTTTTTTTCTTTGTAAAACTGAGCCAATCTTCTCAAATACTCATAACCAAAGTAACTTTTCTCGGTTAATTCACCAATTTTTTCCCAATTTATGTTTCTTGTTACGAGAATAGCTGCTTCTAGACTCATTTCTTTCACCTCAATTTAATAGTTACCACTATCATCATCTGAATATTTCTTCCAATCTTTATAAGAATCATATTCTGGGAAACTTCGTGGATTAGGATCTGTTGAGTTTGCCTTATCATGTGCATTTTTTTCAGGATCTTTATTGAAGGTTGTACCATTCCAAGTGGATCTATCCATTAACGGCATTCCATTATCAATTAATTCTTTTTCCTTCAATTCATGATTCGCGAGTTGTTTAAACCATTCTTTTTCTTTAGCCGTAAGTTCTCTTTTTTGAGCTAATTGCCACGCATATGCAACATCTTGATCAGCTTTAAAGTATAGTTCTTTATATGGAGCACCATCTATTGATAGCTGATGTGTATCAAGGAATAAATGTTTCTTCATATCACTTATTTGTTGCTCTGATAAACCAGTATTCTTTGCTACTAACGATACGTCCTCTAACCCAATCTTTCTAATCTCAATATATTTCCTCTCCAAAAAGGCATCAAACCCATCTCTAGGAGGTATAATATATGGTCTCATTTCCGCAGGGTCGGTTAAATACTTACCTTTTCCCGTCCCCTCAACTTTCCCACCTGTTGCATGTGGAGGCTCTGGTCTACTCTTACCCGCACCCTGATAAATCGCCGCATCATCAAACTCATCAATCGGTCGATTGACACCGGGACCGCCTTTACTCGCCTCTTTATTTATAGGCTTTGTTTTCGATTTTGGCGGTTTTCCCGGCTTAGACTTATACACGTCCCAAGCTTCGTCCAGCGCCGCTATATTCCGGCCGTTTGCCAGTTTATTCGCCGACCCGTACAAACCATGCTTCAGCAGTATACCCAAGTTTACTATAGCCAAGGCAATACCCAGCTTATCTAACAACGACTGGTCTATGCCCAGCAAGGACGGGTTCGTGTTGGCATTCCCATTCTGTAAATCAATCCATTTCTCTGCGTTGATCCATATCATCGTGGCGCCTAAAGCCACATCAGCTGCCACTAAAACATATAGCGATCCACCCGCTGTCGGGATCGCAGCTATGATCGCTACCACCCCGAATAGCACGTTGAGTTGCGCAATCTTTCATTCCGGTTCTATCACTAGCTCCTGAAACGTAAATCGAGATAAGTATACCGTTTTTTCCGTATGCTTGCTCATATAATTTGGCTTTTGTGGAATGACATTTTCCAGGTGCCAGGCTTCTGCCATCGGAGCCATTTGCTCTAGGAAATGCTGGACACCCGGCGCATTCAACACCTTATTCATCACCCCGGACAAGCCGCTTTCCTGCTGCCCACTGGATGAAAGCACAGGGAGCGCAGGCAGCATCGATTGGATTTCCGTCTGTGACTTGCCTTCCCGATCCCCTTGCTCCATAATCGCTTTTGCCTTCTGATTCCATTCATAAACCGCTGTTCGGTTCCGATCCTCTTGTTCATAGCTCTTCTGTTGCTTCGCCCATTCCGCTTGCTTCTCTTCCTTGCTCTTATCCTCCGGCTCAGTCGCAGACGGCCCATATCTTTTCTGATACGCCTTTTTCTGATCCTCTACTGTTTTTTCTCGAAACCAATTCCTCGCCTTTTCGCTTAGATTCGGGTCATTTTTCATATTTGATTTTACATCGGGGTGGATATTTTGGTAATAGATTTCTTTGGAAATCGGCGCACCTTCCTCTTTCGCTTGCGCTTTCTGGATCTCCACTTCCATTTGTTCAGGAACTTGCTCATCCATATACAGCTGCTCCAGCTCTTCATCCGTCAGCAGCTCGGTGAACGGTACCTCCACCTTCTGAAAATCCAGCTTGCTACTCTTGATGCCGACCCGGTTATCGCTGATCAGCACATACTGATCCATTTTCGTTTGCAAAGCAACCTGACTCGTCGCTCGCATCCGAATCGATTCGAGGATCCCTCTCTCACTCCCGCTGCCCAGCTCCACCTTATTGCCCGCGACCAGCAGCACATCTTCACTGGCGTTCACCGTGATGTTTCCGCCATCCAAATGCAGACTGACCGTTCCTTTTTCAAAAAGAACCCCATCGTCACCCAGCTGCATCTTGGCCGCTCCCGGCGATTCAAACACCTTCGTCGTCGGCTTCTGGAACACCGTCCGGCTTTTCATCTCCTCGCTGCCGCCTCGCACCGAGTTGATCGCCATCGCTTTCTTTTCCACACCGTTGGGAAAATAGACCTTTATCCGCGCTCCCTCATCGGGCAGCACGTAAAACATATTGTTGCCTTCCCCTGAATACGGGAACCACCAGTTTCCTTGCTCATCATGTGCGTTATCGATGTCCAGATGCACCTTGACCATATTGTTCGCCCGCTTCACGACGCGCCCTTCCAAGGATACACCCTGAATCCCTTCATTTTGCCGGGATTTCCGTCTCAGCGTCTGGCGCCGGACCAGCACATATTCATAGGTCAGCAGCCCCGAGGCATAGCTGATGACCGACTCGGCCACGACCCACATTTGCTTCTTGAATACGACATCGTCCCCAACCTGGCAAAATTGCTCGCTGGTTATCCGGTAGCTGACGAAGTCTGCTTCGTGAATAAGATCCGCATCACTGCCTTCCGCATGGGCTTTCAGCTCTTCATAGGCGGCGCGGTTTTTCAAGACCGTATAGCGCTTCGCCTTCAGCTCCTTCCCCCAAGACAGGTCCGGTACGCCAAAATACACGCGCGGGGTATCCATCACCACATCCGGCAAAATGACCGTACCCACCCGAGACGCCAACCGCTTCAAAAACTGCCAATCCGTTTCCTCGAACTGGACCATCAAGGAGCCGATCGTCGCTTGATCGCTCGTCGCCATATTTTGTGCATCCCCGCGGGGATAGTTCTTGACCAGTTGCAGAATCGCATCCGTGTAGGTCAAATGCTTATTTTGATAGGAACGATTTTTCGGCTCCAAATCCATTGCATACGTGCGCGACAGCGCCTCGACCTTGACGTGGGGAATGCCGTCCTCCATTTCAATATCTACATGCGTAATGCCCCCAGCAAACCAGCTTTCCGCCTTAGGCTCAGTGGGCTTGCGCATGATTAGGCTGTCCTCGAAGCTGCTTCTGCCTATACAGGCCTCGGCTTCCGCTTCCGTCATTTCCGCTGTAAAGGTACATTTCGCATGCGCATTGAACTTCCGCTCGATGCGAAAGCTGCGCACGGCCTTTAGCTTATAGGGCCACTGTAACTGATAGCCATCTCCTTCGAACCCTACCTCCACGCTTTCACCTCTCCTCTCCATTATCTCTGGGAAAATTCAGGAGGTACGGGGTCCATTCCATTGGTCAGCAAGCGAATCTCTCCTCCATACTTGCAAGACAAACACGATTTGCTGGTCAGCGCAGCTACCCCTTGAATCGATACATTGGGACTGCCATTCGTCCATTGCACTTGTGGCACCTTCAAGTTCTCCAGCATCTCAAGCAGCGATGGCACGCTGTTAGACGAACCCGTTTTCGGCTTAAATGGTGCCCCCGCAGGTGCGGATGCTGAAACCGTCGGCAGCAGTTGGGGCGCACAAGGATACACATAACGATTAAAGGTAGGTTCTTGTTCGTCCGGGTCATAAATGAATTTATGATAGCCGGGTTGCAGAGAATTCCCTTCCTCCGCTTCTTTCATAGGATGATGCTCACTTCGGCAATAGCCAAAAGAATAGAAGTTACCATTCAAATCCTCTGCCATGAGATAAGCAGGCTTCCCCTTAATCACGCCCGGCACGGATGTAGATGCCACACAATCCTCCACAGTCAGCATCGGACTTCCATTAATGTATACACCATTAGGATCTTGCTTGCTTAGCACCTCCTCATGCGTACCCTTGGAACAATACATGTAAGCTCCCGCCGTCACATACGTATCCTCGCTTCTCCATGGAGATTCAAGCAGCGCCTTAAGCGTAGCCTTCTTCAAAACGGTTGACCTAGCTTCCATTCGTCGCCATTCCCCCTACCAACTCAATTCGTCTCACACTCAGCCCATACAAGCTTTTCCGCAGCAGCCCCTCCGCTATATCTACACGCACCACCAGCACACGGCTGCGGTAGTATGGAATCTGGAAAATCGCAGCATCTTGCAGCGCCCTTTGATCGACCCACATTTTGCTCACTCGCCCGTTTTCCGTCACGGTCCGTTCTGGCGCTAAGCAAGGCACCTCCTGCACATCCATCCAGTCATAAAAAAACTGTCCCTGCTGCTCCAAATCCATGACGATGACGCTCTTATAGCCAATATTCGGAACCATTCGGCTGACGACCGCCCGCAGCTCAGCGCCTACGAGCAGCAGCGGATTTTCAATCATACAACCGGGATTTAGCCGGCTTCCCTTCTTGACGTACACCATCTCCTGCTGCTCCGCATAGCGGTAGCCTCTCAGCATGCGCTCGGGAAAAGCGAGGTTCGCCCCATTCGCCGGCAGGCGCCGATCATGCTCCAGCACGAAATATTCCATCGTGCGCTCCAGCTCATGCGAATGCCATTCCCCTTCTCCTGCCCACTCTCTACGCATGCTCATGCACCGGCTCCTTTACCCAGTAAATCATCTGCCGCTGCTCTTCCGTCAGCTCTACCCGCAGCGCATCCCGCTCCAGCATGCGGCTGCCTGTTAAATCTGCGCCGGTGAAATCCACCTCGAGCAGCTCGGCTCCCGTAAAGTCTGCCGCGATTTTCGCACCCCGAAAACTCGCATACGTCAGGTCTGCCCCTTGGAACTGCACGCCGTTCATCCCGAACACCAGACCATGCTCTTCTGCCACATAGTCCCGATTGCCGAGGACGCCATCGAACCGCGCATAGGTCAGGTCGCAATGGCGAAAATCGGCATCATATAAGAGGCAATCTTGAAAATCCGCCTGATCGCACACACACCGCTCGAATCTTGTGCCCAGCATCCGGCTGTTCGCAAGCGTGCTGCCCGTCAGCGTCACCTCTTCAAATCTCGTATAATTCACATCGATTCCTTCGTACTCCCCACGCATGAGGTTCACGCCAGCGATATGCTCATAGATATAGTCCTGATCCAGCTTGTTTTCCAGCCAGCCCTTGCACGTAATCGACGTCCGCTGCCGCTCCTTCACGCAATAGACCGACTCGCTGATCTCTTGATCCCGGTATTCGCCTACTCGCACCTCAAACGAATCATCCTTCTTGATCTCCTGAAAAGAAGCCAGCTCCCGAATCGCATCCATCGCATACCGCGCCGCATGCACCATATATACATGAAACGGATACAGCTGCTCCTTCATCCAAACCTCAAACGAATGGCGCTCAATCCGGTTCATATACCGTTTGCGCCGCTCCTCGCAGCCTTGATCCCAAGCCTCTGCGAAGCCATAAATCCACCCCGCCTCATAGCGAAAAGGAGTCAGCCCCACCTTGCCATCCGTCTCCCTGTCGCTCGCTTCCAGCATATAGACGGGATGCCCTTCGTTCAGGCTTGTCCGCAGCAAGGAGATGTGGATATAGGCACATTTCTGCAAAAGCCCTTCCTGCTGCCGAGCCAGCACCGCTTGGCAAAATCGGTCAAACAGCGCGGTGAATTCTGCCGCGATCAACGCTTTATTTTTCACATAATAATGATGCAACGCCCGAATTTGCGCATTGCGCTGCGGGATAACATCCTCTTCTAAAAAATGCTGCCACACTTCCATATCGTGCATCGCTTGTTCTCCTATCTATGGTGTTCATTCCCTACTGATTCATCAGCACTTCAATCCCTTTAATGACGACCTGGCCTTATCTCATATATAAAATCAAGAAAAACAATTAGTAATTGATACGAATAAGCATACGCAAAAAAAAGCTTACCCCACCTTTTTAAGTGGAATAAGCTCCTTGTTATATTGCAATATCTTTTTTCAATAAAATTTTTGTGAGATGCTTATTATTCCTTTATGATTTTATTAATGCCTTGTATCAAGGCATCACGTAATATTTCAGAATAATCATTATAACCTTTCTCCGCTTTGATTTTATCAAACACCTTTTTCAAGGTACCATCAATAAAAATAGTTAAGCCATCAACCTCTACTTCACTACCTTCTCTCTTGAATTTTTCATTTAGTATTGTTAACTTATCACTCATTTTTTTAGCCTCCATTAATCATTCATTTTCTTTTTGATAAATAATACTAATTAGATCTACGCCTTCATCCAGCCAATATTTCTCTGAATCAGGTATATAATCGTCAAAATCTTTGTACTCACCAATCCAGTTATCAGGTGCATACCTTTCAAATGGAAACATCTCTGGAAAACTAGAAAGTAACATTTTCTTGTCAACATCAATAAATAAAGATGGATTTAAAGATAGGATCGTATCATCATATTTCTCTTCTTTTATGATTTTTTTCAATTCCAATGAGCTAGTCTTATACTTACTTAAATTTTCTAAATATATATCTATAGTATCCTCATTCACATTTTTAATGAAGAATCGAGATTCTAAAAGATGTTCCATATCATATTCATATCCATTACTCAAAAATTCTTGTTGTCTTTTAATTAAATCCATTATCCAAAAACTCTTATCTGTTACATACCAAGAAAAATCATTCTTATTATTAATTCCAACAATAATATTAGCAGCATACTCCGGCATACACTCCATATTTACTCTCCTTTTCAGTTCAATTCAAATTTATTACTCAATTTATTATTTTTCCATTTGTTGCATATTCCTCAATCCACTCTATCCAAGGAGCAGGCAACTCATAACTTGTTCCCGGAGTCGAAGGATCCACAATCTTTGGTGCTGTACCACCTTGATTTTTTGGATTTATTTTATAATCGTCTTGTTTAACTAAATTTTCTTGAATAAAATCATCTAACCATTTAGGAACATCAAATTCTATTATCTCCCCACCTGGTCTCTTATTATCTCTATAATAAATTGCATGTTCTGAATCATAAGCACTGACATTTAAATCCTTATCTTTCTTAGGGATCGAGATGCTACCATCTTCATTTACGATAATTCTGGTTTGGCTAGTTTTACTTCCACTTCCACCACCCTGAACTCTATAATACTTCACTGTATCAACTTGTTCAATTGAAGCTTCCATAACTTTCAATTCATCTACCAAATCATTCAGTGCCACTATGTTTCGAGAATTAGCCACCTTATCTGAAAGCTTATATATCCCATGCTTCAACAGCCCTGCTAATCCTACAAATGCAAAGACAAGTCCAAATGCATCCACCGTTTCCTGATCCATTCCCAAGAACATCGGATTCGTATCTGCATTTCCTGCCTGCAAGTCATGCAGCTTCTCTATACTTATGACGATGCCTGCTACACCTAATACGCCTTCAGCTATGGCGAATAAGTACAGTGAGGCTCCTCCGGTAAAGACAGCGCCTACCACTGCCACGACGCCTAACGCAAGGTTTAACTCTGCTAATAATGTTTGCGGTACAATAACCAACTGTTGGAACGTGTATCGGGATAAAAATAAAGGTTCCTGTCTTGTTTTCGTTAGGTAATCGGGTTTTTCTCCCTTCCACACAGGTGCTGCCAAATTATTCAGAGACAGTCCAAAATCTTGTAAAAACTTCTCGCGTTGCTCAAAAACATTTGGCGAGCCTTGTTGAAACCCATTCTTTTTAAATATATCTCTTTGTGATATAGAAGGCTCCTTAGCTGGGAGAAACGGCCCTTTGCTTCTTCTATACTGTTCATTCATTGCTGCGTCATATCGCGCGTAGGCTTCATTACTTTGTTTTAATTCATATGCCTTTTGTTCTTTGCTCTTAGTTTGCGTATTTCCTGCAATAGGATTATGTTTCGTTTGATAGTTGCTCTTTAATTGATCCTGGTCTTTCTCCATCGCCGTTCTTATCGTATTCTTGGCTTGTGGATCATTCGCTAATCGTGCCGCTATATTATTTCTTATACTTGTCTTTTCATTCATAGACAATGGCGGAGCCTTGCTCTTATACATACTCCATGCCTGATAATCGTCATACGTAATTTCGTTGTTTTCCAACTTATGAAAATAAGCCTGTTGCAGCTCTCCCTCCATCTGACCGTCAATATACATTTCTTTTAACTCTTCATCCGTCAATAAGTCAATAAAGTCCATTTCGACTTTCTGGAAATCGATTTTACTACTGGTTATACCTACACGATCCTTACTTATCAGCATATACTGATCAGTTTTAGTCTGGAGGATGATGGCCTCATCCGCTGTCATCTTAATGGACTCAACAAAGGCTTGTTCACTACCCATCTCTATATTATTGGACGCCACCAATAAAATATCTTCTGTAGCGCTTAGCGATATATTTTGGTCATCCATGTGAATGCTAACAGTGCCTTTCTCGAATAATACCCCATCATCCCCCAACTGCATCTTCGCTGCTCCAGGCATATCAAATACTTTAGTTGTAGGCTTTTGGAATACGGTTCGACTCTTCATCTCCTCGCTTCCGCCACGAACCGAGTTGATTGCCATCGCCTTCTTCTCTACACCGCTTGGAAAATAGACCTTGATCCTCGCTCCTTCATCGGGCAGCACGTGAAACATATTGTTTCCTTCCCCCGAATAAGGGAACCACCAATTTCCTTCATTATCATGTTCATTGTCAATGTCCAAGTGTACCTTGACCATGTTATTCGCCCGCTTCACGACTCTGCCTTCCAATGAAACACCTTGTATCCCCTCATTTATTCGGGATTTACGACGCAACGCTTGTCGTTTTACAAGCCTATATTCATATTGCAGCAGCCCAGATTCATAACTTATAACGGACTCTGATACGACCCACATCTGGTTTTTGAATCGTACATCGTCACCTACCTGACAAAATTGCTCCGTTATGACCTTGTAGCTAACAAAATCAGCTTCATAAATATTATCGGCTTCACTTTCTTCTGCATTTGCCTTTATTGCTAAATACGTATCACGATCCTTCGTAACGGAATAACGGCTTGATTTAATTTCAGCACCCCAAGATAGGTCAGGAACTCCGAAATAAACGCGAGCTGCATCCATTACTACATCGGGCAAAATCACCGTTCCTAAACGTGAGGCAAGACGCTTCATGAATTGCCAGTCCGTCTCCTCAAATTGTATCATCAACTCACCAATTGTGGCTTTATCGCTTGTAGCAACGTTTTGACTATCCCCTTTAGGGTAACCTTTTACTAATTGTTCAATAGCCTTGGAATAAGTAAGATGCTTATTTTGATAGGACCGATTTTTAGGCTCCATATCCATTGCATACGTACGTGAGATTGCCTCTACCTCCACAAAAGGTATGCCATCTTCCATACGAATGTCAATGTTTGTGATTCCACCTGCGAACCAGCTTTCAGGTTTAGGTTCTCCTGGCTTGCGAATCATAATGCTGTCCTCAAAGCTCCCTCTCCTCATACAAGTTTCAGCATGATCTTCTGTCATCACAGCTGTAAAAAGGAACTTAGCATGCTCATTAAACTTTCGCACAATACGAAAGCTGCGAACTGCCTTTAGTGCATAGGGCCACTTCAGTTGAAATCCATCACCTTCATGCCATGTTTCCATGCCATCACCTTTTCCTTTTATATCCATTATCTTTCAGAAAACAGAGGCGGTGCAGGGTCCATTCCGTTCGTCAAAAACTGAATTTTTCCTCCCCATGTGCAGTTTAAGCAAGACTTGCTCGTTAATGCCGGGACACCTTGAACCGTTACATTTGAACTCCCATTCTGCCATTCCGTCGCCCCTTGAAAAATTCCACCCGGTGTAACAATCGAGTTCGGCATCAGTTTAGGAACACAAGGATATATATATTGATTATTGGTTATTTTATCGGGATCTGGGTCAACAATATAAATGGAATTAACAGCACCTTTTTTTTCCGCAATTTTCAGTGGATGAATGAGGCTTCGACAGTAGCCGAAGGAGTAAAAATTACCATCCACCTTTTTCCCGGGCTCATCATAAGGAACACCTCCGTATGTACCCGGCGTCGATGTAGATACCACACAGTCTTGTATCGTCATCATAGGATTTTCGTTAATAAAGACTCCGTTGGAGTTTATTTGGTTTAACATTTCTTCATGTGTCCCCATCGTACAATACATATAAGCCCCCGCAGCCACATATGTGTCCTCACTTCTCCAAGGAGATTCCACCAAGGAGTCAATGGTCGATTGTTTCAACATAGTTGCTCGAATCTTGTCCATTTAGCCTTCACCTTCCTCTAGCAAAATTCTTCTTACACGCAAACCTAACAAACTTTTTCGAAGAAGGCCTTCCGCTACATCCAGACGCACCACTAGTAAGACACTTTTGTAATAAGGGATTTGAAAAACTCGAAGCCCTCTAATCCTTCTTTTGTCTACTACTAGTGACTCTATAAGTCCGTCCTTAACAACCGTGTGCATAGGCGAAAGACAAGGAACCTCCTTGAAATCCATAATGGAATAATAAATTCGACCATTGTGCTCAAGATCCATGACAACTACATTTTTGCAAGCAATCTCAGGCTCAAATTGACTAATAATGTTTCGAATCTCATTTGAAACAAGCAAAATGGGCTGTTCAATCACACTTCCATATGTCATTTTTCGCCCAGGCTTTAGATAAACGATTTCTTGCTCTTTC
The DNA here is from genome assembly GCF_059383755.1 of Paenibacillus sp. JT22N15. NCBI lineage: Bacteria > Bacillati > Bacillota > Bacilli > Caryophanales > Paenibacillaceae > Paenibacillus > Paenibacillus sp. JT22N15. The sequence goes on from NZ_JBXENV010000012.1 coordinate 74,939, forward strand.
ACATAGTCAAAGCCTCGAAGCATATGATCTGGGAAGGAAATCACTCCTCCACTGGGAGGAAGCCGACGGTCATGCTCCAAAATGAAATATTCCAAATCTCCACCATCCTTAGAGAAACAATTACTCTGCATTTTTTAGAGCGTGTTATATTTACACCCAGCTAATACTTGCATGCTGTTCATCACTCAAAAAAAGCTTAGAGGCATCCTCACGCAAAATTAGACTGCCAGTTAGCTCTGCACCTGTAAAATCGACCCCTTCGAGATGTGCGTGTGTGAAATCCCCTGCAATCTTTGCATATCTGAAACTTGCATTTGTCAAATTTGCTTGTTGAAATTGGACACCATGAATACCGAAAACCATACTATGCTTTTCCATCATGGCATCACGATTAGCCAGAACACCATCGAGTCTAGCATTCTCAAGATTACATCCACGGAAATCCGTATCATAAAGGATACTTCCACGAAAATTCACTTGATTGCATTCACATTGCTCGAATCGACTACCTAACATCATGCTGTTTGGAAGTTGGCTCCCCGTCAGCGTTACCTTTTCAAAACGAGCGTAATTCAAGTCAATACCCTCGTAATTACCGTGGGAAAGATCGACCTGAGCGATATGTTCATAAATATATTCCTGCTCTAAGCGATTTTCTAGCCACCCTTTACAGGTAACCGATGATTTTATACGTTCATTTTGACGAAAAATGGATTCACTTACATTTTTGTCTCTATATTCACCAACTCGTATGTCAAAAATGGCATCCTTGTTTATATCTTGAAAGGACGCTAGATTCCTTATGGTATCCATTGCATATCGGGCTGCATGAACCATGTAGACATGAAATGGAGAAATTTGTTCCTGTTTCCATGCTTCAAATGCCGGTCTTTTAATTTGGTCCATATACACCCTGCGCCTATCCTCACATACCTGGTCCCAATCGTTTAAGTAGCTAAAAATCCAGCCAGCGTCAAAACGAAACGGCGTAATCCCAAATTCTCCATCTGATTCTGTGTCACTCGCTTCCAGCATATAGACAGGTTTTCCTTCATTCAGACTTGTCCGTAATAGAGAAATATGAATGTAAGCACACTTTTTCAAAGAACCTTGCTCTTGTAGTCGTTTGATTCCTTGGCAAAATTGATCAAATAGATACACAAATTGTTCCGTAATATGATCTTTATGCCTGCAATAATAATCATGCAGCGCTTGAACATATACATTTCGACGTGGAATGACATCCTTTTCGATAAAATGTTCCCATACTTTTATACTGTTCACTCCAATTTCACCCCACTATCTCAACGTTATTTTTGCATAAGAATTTCAACGCCTTTAATGACAACTTGACCTTGGTCCATCGTCATTCCTCCATTTCCATCTTTCGTAGACATTTCAATCTGATTACCCATCAGCATAATAGTTTGTCCAACCATCTCTATCTGCTTGCTAGCTTGCAGCATAATTTTATTTTCACAGTTCAAAATGATCGTGCCTGCGCTTGTCAGCGTAATCGTGGCACCTCCGGTCGCGCCCGTGATGGTGATTTTATCTTCCTCGAACGTGATCTTTTGCCCTGTTGGCGTCAGCAAAAACTTCGTATTCGGATTCGCCATCAAATCGTCCTTCAAATCCTTATCGTAATTAATGACCGGCTGCAGCTGCTCCTGCTGTACGACCGTCGTCGTTACATTTTGGCTTTTCCCGCCTGTTGATCCAGCCGATCCGGACGCCCCGCCACTTCCTGACCCAGACGAAACCGCCGCACTCATCGCTTCCTCCGGCACCTTCTTCCGCACCGAGCTAAGCGCAATCCCTTCGGCCTCCTTCGCATTCGGAAAATAAATCCGCACGCTGTCGCCTTTCTCCGGCATGCAGTACCAGCCCGTCTGGTCGTCCGATGCATACATGGTGGAATAAGGGAATGGGCTGGCAATGGCAAGGCTCCAGTTCTGATCGTAATCAAGCTGCACCTTCACCTCGTCGCGCACAACCTCCATCACTTTCCCCGAAATCGACGCGCCAATCAGCTTGGCATTATGCCGCTTGCGGCGATAAGCCGCGCTCTTCAAGCAAAGCGTATACCGATGGCTGAGCAGCCCCTGCTGCATTTCCGTCCGCACCTCAAATACATGAAGCTTATGCCCTTTGAACGTCACTTTATCGCCCAGCTCAAGCACCCGATTGTTCAGCACGATTTCGTAGCAAATATAGTCCTGCTCGCTAAGGCCGGACTTTTCCATTGACGCTTCTTGTTTATAAGCAACCAAGTCCTTGTACATCCGGTAGTGCGTCGCCTCTATCTTGCCAGCGTCCCGATTGTCTGGAATGCCTATATACACGCGGATGCAATCCTCGGTCGTAACTGGAACAAGCACCGAATGATAGCGGGAAGCGAGACGCTTCAAAAACTGCCAGTCGGTTTCCTGATATTGCAGCGTATAGGCACCGAGCTTTTTATTTTCATCGAACGTATTGAATGTTTGTCCTTTGGGATAATAGCTGCTGATTTGCTGCATGAGATCAGGGAGGAGCATCGCTTGATTTTGAAAGGAGCGGGTTTGCGGCTTGAGATCCATCGCATGTGTATGCGACACGGCTTCCGCCTCCAGCCAATAAACGTGGTTTTCTACGCGAACGTGGAGCTTCATGATCATGCCATGAAACAGCCGATGCTGCTTCCCGCTTTTTTCGGTATAAAGAAGCTCGATAGGGGTTTGATCATCCGCCATTCGAACATAATAATCTTCCTTTTCCTCCGGAATGATGCCCGTAAACGTCAATTTGGCGTGATCATGAACTTTCTTGACGAGCAGCACATGATGCAATCTCATGTCAAAAGGAAGTATTCGCAATTCTTCATAGCTAACGGAAAATAAGGCCATTATGTCATCTCCTTCAATCTGCCTAAGCTCCAGCTGTACCATAAAGTTATAGTACAGGGAATAATGTTACAGTCTAAATGATATATAACAGGACTAATTTACATACTTATACTATAATAATAAAATATATATCGACTTTTTAAGTTCGTTTATTAATAGAACAACCTTAATTTCAATAAAAAGGCATCAAAAAATAAGCTCCCTTCATACACGAATGGTGTATAAAGGAAGCTTATTTAGTAGGCGGCAGCGGCTTGTGCATACATACTGGCTGTTGTCCGTTTTGCCGCTATATTACCGCTATATTGCTGTTATTGTGAAGTTCATTCACTTCAATTTTGCTACTACTACAGCTACTGCTACTGCTACTTCTGATAGTTCCTATTCTTGCTTCACTGGCGTCACTGCATAATGCAGCTCCTGCTCCAGCTCGGCAGCATAAGCTGCGCTCGTCTCTTCCGACCAGCCGAACAGCGCGGCCATCTCGGCATGCACCGCTTCCTTCCACTGCAGAACGCGAGCGCGGTCAAACAGCAGATTGCCAGTACGGCGAATCCAGAAATCCGCCGGCTTCGTCGTCAGCTCATATTCCAGAGCGTACATCAGCTCAATGCGCAGGCTGAGCGGAAGCCCTTGGCCGCTAGCTGTTGCCTGGTCCTTGTATTGCGGGATAAGGCCAATGACCCGGTCCACATTGGTGCCAAAATGGCGGGCAAGCCGCTCAGCCTCTGCACGAGACAGCCCCGCACGAACGCCCTCCTCCGTTTTCTTGGTAACGAAGGCTGGGAAATGGGAGGAGCCGCCGAATTCGCCGCCCGACAAGGGCAGATTTTTCGTGCCGCTTGGGCGAATGCCGCTGCGGCCTTCCGCTGTGAGCTGCGTGCTTACCGTGTTCACGACGCTTTCCGCCATTTTGCGATAGCCCGTCAGCTTGCCGCCTGCAATCGAGATCAGTCCAGACCCTGCGACGAATACCTCATCCTTACGCGAAATTTCCGAAGGGTCTTTGCCTTCTTGGTGAATGAGCGGACGGAGGCCAGCCCAGCTCGATTCCACGTCGGAGGCTTTCAGCTTGATCGAAGGGAACATGAAATTCGCCGCCTGCAAAATATAGTCCAGATCCTGCTTCGTCATGCGCGGATGCGCCTTATCTGCCTTATAGTTCGTATCGGTCGTGCCGATATACGTTTTGCCGTCACGCGGAATCGCGAACACCATACGTCCGTCTGGCGTATCGAAATACACCGCTTGGTGCAGCGGGAAGCGCGATTGGTCAAATACCAAATGCACGCCTTTAGTCAAATGAACCGTTTTGCCCTGCTTCGAGCCATCCTGCTCACGCAGCGTATCGACCCATGGGCCTGTCGCATTGACAACCTTAACGGCACGCACCTTGCTCTCGGCTCCAGACAGCAGATCGCGCACATTAGCGCCAACAACTCTGCCATCCCCATAAATGAACGATTCCACCTTCACATAAGGGATCGCCAGAGCGCCCATATCTACAGCCTTCTTCATCACTTCAATCGTCAGACGCGCATCATCGGTGCGGTATTCCACATAATAGCCGCCGCCCTTCATGCCTTCGCGCTTCAGCAGCGGCTCTCTGCTCATCGTCTCGTCTACGCTGAACATTTTCCGGCGCTCGCCGCGTTTAACGCCAGCCAGAAAATCATACACGCGCAGGCCGAGCGAGGTCGAGAATTTGCCGAAGGTGCCGCCTGTGTAAAAAGGCAGCAGCATCCACTCGGGCGTCGTCACATGCGGCCCGTTCTCATATACAATCGCACGCTCTTTGCCAACTTCCGCTACAACGCCGATTTCCAGCTGCTTCAAATAACGCAGACCGCCGTGAACAAGCTTCGTCGAACGGCTCGATGTCCCCGCCGCAAAATCCTGCATATCTACAAGCGCTGTCTTGATACCGCGCGTCTGGGCATCAAGCGCAATGCCTGCTCCCGTAATGCCGCCGCCGATAACGAGCAAATCGAAGGTTTCCTCGCCTAGACTGCGATAAAGCTGTTCCCTATTTAATGCGCTAAAAGCACCTTGTTTTGCCGATCCTGTCTGTTTGCTCATCGTCTATTCCACCTTTTCAGCTAGTCCTTATGCAATATCCTGAAAAAAAAAAGAAAACGAAAAAACCGCAAACACCTTAAGCTGCGCAATATCTAGCGCAATGCAAAAGGTTTCTGCGGTGTCTCCGTTTCTCCGACCGAATATTAACTTATGCCCACATTATATCATAACGGGGCCTGCTCGTAAACAGGCTGAAGAGGGGTAACCGCAAGGGAAGCCAAACCATTTATGCAGCGATGAGCCTTTTTCACCCTGTTATTATACGTCCGAGCAGCTGCTCCTAATCGTCAAAGCCGTCGGAATCACGACCTTTTTCGGAATTGATCGCTTCGTGGTCAAGCGTTCCGCGAGCAGCTCCACCGCTGTCTCGCCCATATATTCCATATGCACCTTGACCGTCGTCAGCGGCGGCTGGACAAATTCCGAGATCGGAATATCATTGAAGCCCACGAGCGACACCGCGCCCGGCACCTCAATTCCCGCCTCATGCAGGGCACGCAAAGCGCCAACGGCCATGGAATCATTTTCGATAAAAAAGGCTGACGGCAGCTCCCCGCTCTCAATCGCGCGGGACATCTGCACATAACCATCCTCGGCAAACAAATTTTCACCGGTGAAAATAAATTGGGGATGAAAAATATCTTTGTTTTTCAAATAGTCCCGCAGCGTCACTTCGCGTTCATCGCGTACCCGCTTATTATTAACGATATTATGCCCGCCAATGTATCCGATTCGCTGATGGCCCAAATGGACAAGATAATCCAGCAACTCGGTCACCGATTTGCGCAAATCAATAATGACCGAGTCAAAGCGCTGATCATCCGGCGAAGAGTCAACGAATACGATTTTGTCCATAGAAGCTGGGAACATGTCGAGATCTTCCTTCTCAAAACGTCCAATCGCAATCATGCCGTCCAATTCGCCGACCCATTCGCTATAATATGAGCGCTCCTGCCGGAACAGCTTGACGACTTCCATTTGGCGCTGAAAGCATTCCCGCTCCACGCCGAGCCGCACCGCCATATAATAAGGATCAAGCATCTCTTCCTGATCGGAATACCAGTTCACGATGCCGATTCGTGTCATTTCTTTCGCTGCTGTGCCATTGCGCTCGCGCAGCGTTTTATAATTCAGCTCCTGCGCAATTTCAAAAATCCGCTTGCGCGTATCGTCTCCAACCGACAGCGAAGGGTCATAATTCAACACCCGCGATACCGTTGCGATTGAGACGCTCGCCAGCTGCGCAATATCTTTAATTGTTGCCACTTCATCATACCCTTTCCTGCCCCAAGATCCAGTGAATGTACATCCGCTGCACCATCAGGCTTTACCGCCACCTAACTAACAGGGATTTATTACAATACTAGCATATGGACACAGGTCATGTCCGCGAAAAAACTTGATTTGCACCATCTGCTCCTCGGGCCAATCCTCAGTAAATTAGTCTGCCCCGACCAACCTAATAAGCTCCTCCTTACGGAAATTCAGCTCAGGCGGCTTATTCCTTGACGGAGCTTCCGAGTTCCTTGAATGAAATATTCTCATAACAATCAAAAATAAAGATATTTCCGAAAAATAGGCTTTACTAAATAAGGTACAAGTCTATACATTTCATAATGGGAAGGAAGCTGAACAATGGCGAAGCTCACTGCTTATTTTTTCTCTGAGGATGCTAAGGCACAGGCTGATTTTTATATTCAGGCGCTTGGAGGGGAAATCATCTCCATTATGAAATTCGGGGATTTGCCGAATACGCAAGAGGATGCAAAGGATAGAATCCTTCATCTTGAGATGAAGGCCGCTGGTGTTCATTTCATGTTATGCGATGCTGTGTACCAGAAGCTGACCCATGGAAGTGCCATTAATCTAAGCTTGGAATTCGAAGGCGAAGCGGAAGCTCATGAGGCTTTCAGTAAGCTGTCAGAGGGCGGAACGGTGAAAAAAGAGCTGAGTCCGGAATTTTGGGGTTCGCTGTTCGGACAGCTGGAAGACAAATTCGGCATTCCGTGGATGATTACGACGGCTGCGAAGACGAACTCAATTTAGATTTATTACCGTGAATCTTCAACTCTTCACAAAAACCCACTCACTAATCGAAAAGTAAGAGGCTACCGGATGGTGAAGCCCCTTACTTTTTTCATTTCGGCCCTCTATACAATCAAAAATATTGAGCAATTTTTACAAACTAAAAATATTAAAAAACGTTGATATACTTATTTGTCAATCAAATGAACTAAAGGCTCAATTAACTCAAATTCATGATTTTAATAATAATTAAAAAATATGGAATTAAACAAAAACAAATTTAAAATTTTCATTATAAATTCAACATTTTTTATTAATTTAAAAATCCATTTTATAATTATTTAAAATTAAAATATACCATTATTAAAATTTAATTCAATTATAAAGATTAAAAGTTTGTATTTAATAAAAATTACACCATATGTTTAGACGAGAATGCCTATTGACTATATAATGTTCACATTACATATAGAGGAGCGATTACTTTGAAAAAGTATTTTTCTGCATTGGCCTTGGTGCTAATGCTATGTCTTACAGTTCCATTTTCTGCAGCTTCAGTTTTTGCAGCTTCAGTTGGCTCAAGTTTAACAATTCCAGAGGACGGCTGGCAGAGGTATGATGATAACAATTCAGCATTAACCTATTCAGCTTCATGGAAAAAAGAAACAAATGCCAATCACTATGGGGGAACTCTAGCTTATGGTACCACAATCGCACAAAGCGTAAGTTTCAAATTTGTTGGCACGCAACTAAGGGTCATCAGTGCTTATAATCCAAATCACTCCAAAGAAATAGCAATAACTATAGATGGAAATACTGAATTTTTTTCGCAATATGCCTCAACCACAATCTATCAAACCCTACAATATGAGAAATTAGGATTGACACAGGGTCTACACTCAGTAGAAATACATTCAACTAAAACACTAGGATTAAGGCTAGACGCTTTAGATATCGATAGTATTGGTTATATGGTCGCTCCTAATTTAGCTGCTCCTTCGAATCTGACAGCTACTGTTGATGATGCTAATGTAAATTTGGACTGGACAACTGTAGATAATGCTTCCGGTTACAATGTGAAACGCGCTTTAACTGCTGGCGGCAATTACACCACTATCGCTTCCAATGTGTCTGGCAATTCTTATACCGATAACACAACTACCAGCGGCAATACTTACTATTACGTCATCACTGCTGTTAACTCTACAAATGGAGAAAGTTCACCTTCCAACGAAGCTTCCGTTACTTTGGAAGAAGTGATTCCTGAGCCTACTACTCCAGATTCCCCTTCCAACTTGGTGGGTACTGTTGACGAAACGAATGTAGACTTACATTGGACTGCCGTGAACGATGCGACTAGTTACATTGTGAAACGGGCCACAATTGCTGGCGGCGCATACACCACTATTGCTTCCAATGTGTCTGGTAATTCTTTCACTGATACAACGACTACTGTCGGACATACTTACTATTATGTTGTCATTGCGGTTAACGCAAATGGCGAAAGCTTACCTTCCAACGAAGCTTCCGTTACTTTGGAAGAAGTGATTTCTGAGCCTCCTACCGCTCCTCTAAACCTATCAGGAGTATCAGGAGATGCTCAGAACACTTTAACATGGACTGCAAGTAGCAATGCAACATCCTATAATGTGAAGCGTTCCACATCTTCAAATGGACCATTTATCAATATCGACACCGTAAATAGTACTTCCTATTCAGATTTAAATGTTACTAATGGGACAACCTATTACTACGTTGTTACTGCTGTAAATGAATCTGGTGAGAGCAACCCATCTAACAAAATCTCTTTAACACCAAAACAAGTCGTTAGCAGCAACAGAGCAATACTAAACATAACCCTTGATACAGGACTTGTGAAAGAATATGATCTTTCAATGACTGAAGTTAATAATTTTATTGCTTGGTATGAAGCAAAATCAAATGGCACTGGCCCAGCATCTTTTATAATTGATAAAGGATCAAACAACAAAGGCCCCTTTAATAGCCGCAAAGATTATATAATCTTTAATAAAATTTTAACCTTTGAAGTTAATGAATATACTGCTGATTAATATTAGAAAAGCTTTTTTGAATATATCTTCTTAAAAACAACAAAAGAAAAGCCCGATATATAAACGGGCTTTTCTTTTGTTTAATTATATTTAAATAATTTAACTCCATAATTAAATTCATAAATTTTTACTTTGTACTTATTAAGCGCTATTCCTTCTTATATCCTTCATCCACCAGATCAAGGCGTCCTGTCTCCGGATCAATAACGAAGCCGTGCACAGGAATATGCGCAGGCATCAGCGGATGGTTGCGAATAATGCCGATGCTGTCCATGACGCCTTCCTCTACCTTATCGAACCCCTTCAAGAAACGGTCCATCTTAATGCCGGAGCTCTCCAGCGTCTCGATAACGACTTCGGAAATGCCGTTTTCCTTGAATTTATTGACCATGCCCTGCGTATCCAAATTGTTCATGCCACAGCCGTGATGCCCAATAACGAGCACTTCTTCTACGCCCAGTTCATAGACAGCGACCAAAATACTGCGCATCGCACTGCCGAACGGCTGCGTCAAAATCGCGCCGGCGTTTTTAATGATTTTGGCGTCGCCATTGCGCAAATTCAGCGCCTGCGGCAGCAGCTCAACAAGACGAGTATCCATACACGTCAAAATCGCCAGCTTCTTCGCTGGAAACTTGTCGGTCAGAAACTGTTCATAACGTTTTTCCTCAACAAATTTCTCATTATATGACAATAAATCATTTACAATACTCATCCTTCATTTCCCCCTCTGCTATTGCCAGACAACCCTTTATCCCATAGATAAAAGCCTGTCTCTATATAAAAAAAGAAGAGCCGCAGCTCTCCCTTCATTATCATTCCTGCACAGCCGATGCCATCTACGTAAGCTTAGCTCACACAGGATCAGAAAAGCTAAACTTACTTTAGCATAAGTCGTACATGATGAGCAATAGCAACAATCAGGTTATAGTTCGACTACCGCTTTAATGACCTTCGACTCCGGCTTCAGCCACTCGTCGAATACATCAAGCATGCCTTCAAAGGACGAACGATGCGTAATTAATCGGTCTACGTTAACGCTGCCGCTGGATACCGCTTTAATGACGATATCGAAATCCTCACGCGTTGCATTGCGGCTTCCCATCAGCGTCAGCTCGCGTTTGTGAAACTCGGGATCATGAAAGGCAATATCCGCCTTCACGAGTCCAACATAGACCAGCTTGCCGCCATGCGCTGTCAGGCCGAAGGCATCCGTCATCGAACGGGCATTGCCCGTTGCGTCAAATACGACGGTTGGAAATTCTCCCGCTGTCAGCTTAGCGATCCGCTCTTTCGGCTGCTGCAAGGCATGAACCGTTTCATCAACACCAGCCCAATCCTTGCAAAAAGCAAGCCGCTTCTCATTAATATCCATCGCAATAACACGCGCTCCCCAGTGCTTGGCAAACGCCATGACGCCAAGCCCGATCGGCCCTGCTCCGATGACGAGCACGGTCTCGCCCGCTTCCAGCTCCGCACGGCGTACAGCATGGGCGCCGATGCTAAGCGGCTCCAGCATCGCCGTCGCGTCCAGCGTCAAGCCATCCGTCTTAATCAGATGGGTAGCGGGAACCGCAATAAGCTCGCGCATGCCGCCATCCCTATGAACGCCCAGCACCTGCATGGCGGTGCAGCAATTTGTTTTGCCGCGTCTGCATGCGATGCAAGTACCGCAGTGCATATATGGAATGACACTGACTTGATCGCCTGGCACAAGCCCGGCTACATTTTCGCCAACCTCTTCTACAATAGCCGCCAGCTCATGTCCGAGAACTCGAGGGTATTGAAAGAAAGGCTGATTGCCTTTGTAGGCATGCATATCTGTCCCGCAAATGCCGATGCGGCGAATGCGAATAATAGCATCCTCCGGGCCAGCTGCGAATGGACCTTCACCGCTGCCGCCGCCAAAAGCAGGCTGCTCCTGCTCCGTCAGCTTGAGGCTGTCTGGCTGCTCGCATACAATGGCTTTCATGATGTCGTGCTCCTTTGCCCGCCGATGCCGATTTTCTCATTATATTCCGGCAAGCCGCTGAGCCAGCTTTCATTGGCAACGGGCGCCAGCAATTCAAGCACTTCCTTAAGCAGCCGCTCGTCCATAGGCTCCTCTATCCATGCCGCGTTGCGGCGGATATTTTCTGGATTCGCTGTACTGACCAGCGTCGTCGGAATTTGCTCATTCGCTACTGCAAACTGCATCGCCAGCTTCGCAATATCGATTCCTTGTGCTGCACAATGCTCGGCAGCACGCAGACAGGCGGCCTTCAGCTCGGCGCTCGCTGGATGCCAATCAGGCGTGCCTCTCGTGCCAAGCAAACCCATCGACAACGGTGACGCGCTGACCAAGCCGACATTGTGCTGCTCAATGAGCGGCAGCAGGCCGAGCAGCGACGTATCATTTAATGAATAATGGCAATAGGATAAAATGACATCGACTTCCGTATGCGGCAGCCATTTCTCGAATAGCTGCAGCGGCAAGCCGGAAATGCCATAATGGCGGATTTTACCCTGCTCCTTAAGCTTTTGCAGCGCTGGAATGCCCTGTGCCGCATGCTCAGGCGAAACGAACTCAATATCGTGAAGGAACATAAAATCAACGTAATCCGTATTGAGCCGCTGCAAGCTTTCTTCAAGAGAGCTAATAATCCGGCTTTCGGAAAAATCGAAGCTGTCCACGCCGTATCGGCCTGCTTTAGTTGAGAGCAGAAACTTGTCTCGGGGCAGCTCCTTAATCGCCTTGCCGAGCACCGTCTCCGCCTTCGTCAGTCCGTAATACGGCGAAACGTCGATATAGTTGATGCCCGCATCCAAAGCGCTGTGAACGGTACGAATCGCTTCTTCCTCATTCGTCTCCCGGAATACTGAACCGAGGGAAGATGCGCCGAAGCTGAGTACTGATACATCCAGTCCGGTTTTGCCTAATTTGCGATATTTCATCGTTTTCCCTCCGATTACAAAATAACGCCGTCTTTGAAAATCGCAATTTCCTTAAAGCCGTTGCGTTCATTATTTGTCTTCGCTTCGCCTGAAGCGAGCGCCAGCAGCTGATCCCACAGCTCATCGGTCAGCTCATTCATCGTCTTGCCTTCGAGCAGCTGTCCTGCGTTGAAATCGATCCAGTTCTTTTTGCGTCCCGCCAGCTCACTGTTCGTCGCGATCTTCACTGTCGGAACCGGGCCGCCAAACGGCGTTCCCCGACCTGTCGTAAACAGCACGATATGCGCGCCGCCCGCAGACAAAGCCGTTACCGATACGAGGTCATTGCCCGGCGCTTCAAGCAAATTCAAGCCTGTATGCGAAATCCGCTCTCCGTAAGGCACAACGTCCTTGACCAGCGCGTGACCGCCCTTTTGCGTACAGCCAAGCGACTTCTCCTCCAGCGTACTGATGCCGCCAGCCTTGTTGCCCGGCGAAGGGTTTTCATAAATTTCCTGATCATGACGGATAAAATATTGCTTAAAGTCGTTAATCAAATGCACGATTTTCCCAAAAACCTGCTCATTGTCTGCGCGATTCATCAATATCGTTTCCGCACCGAACATTTCCGGCACCTCGGTCAAAATCGCTGTGCCGCCCGCCTCAATTAGGCGATCCGAAACTGTTCCGACAAGCGGATTGGCGGTAATGCCGGACAAGCCGTCCGAGCCGCCGCATTTAAGTCCCAGCTTGAGCTTCGCAACCGGTACCGGCTCCCGCTTGAAGCGTTCTGCGAATTCGACGAGAGCGTCGATTTCCTCAAGCGCAGCCTCCAGCTCGTCTTCAACCTCCTGCGACTTAATAAACTTGACGCGCTCCGGATTGTAGTCGCCAATCGCCTGCTTAAACAGGTCGATCTGGTTATTTTCACAGCCGAGTCCCATAACGAGCACGCCTGCCGCATTCGGATGATTCACAAGCGAAGCAAGCAGCTTCTGTGTATGCTGTAGATCATCGCCAAGCTGCGAGCAGCCAAACGGATGGGCAAAATGATAAACGCCATCGACGCGGCCCGCATACATCGCATCAGCGCGCCGCGCTACGATTTCACAGGTTTTGTTAATACAGCCGACCGTATTAATAATCCAAATCTCATTGCGAATGCCGACCTCACCGCCATCCCGCACATAGCCTTTAAACGTCTGGTTCGCACGATTCGCCGAGCTCGCAGCTGGCGCTGCCGATTCCTCGCGGCCCTTTGCCGGATCATACGAATATTCCAAAAATCCTTTCAGCCCTGTTCCAATGTTATGCGTATGCACCCAGCTGCCTGCTGAAATATCCGACTTGGCGATGCCGATGGAATAGCCAAACTTGAGTACATGCGCGTCCTGTGGAATTGGAGTAGAGGCGATTTTATGCCCTTTCGGCACGTCTTCGAGCAGTTCCAGCTCCCTGCCATTTTCAAGTGTCAGCTTATCCCCTTGGGAAAGCGGCGTAAGCGCAATAATGACCTGATCCTTCTCATTAAGCCGAACCCAGTTATTCATGTGCACCACGCTCCAGTTCCTCTAATTGTGAAGCTACCGCTTCCACCAAGCCTGGCACTGCCTGCAAGTCGCGTCCCCATAGCTCGCTTAGCGCCAGCAGCCGCTCTGCTTGCGCTTGTGCCGAGCCCGCCGCTGCTGCTGAGCCTTGACCAGCGTCTTCCAAAGCCCACGCCGCTGCGAGCGCCGCTAATGCTCCGGCATCGTCGCGTACCGTGTAGACGGTGCCGAGCAAATCCGTACCTGTATATGAGCCTGCTCCATCGCTCTCTACTTTATAGTAGCGCAGCAATCCGGCAAAAGCGCGCACCAGCCGTACAGGCACTGGCTGGCCGCGATCTGCATAATCCAGCAGCGATGGCAGCAGCCTGACCTTGAACTTGCTGATGCTGTTCATTGCAATATCGGCGAGCCGGTGGCGAATGAACGGATTGAGAAACCGCTCATACACCGCAGCTGCATAATCTTTAAGCTCGCCCTCGGGCAGCGGCAGCGCAGGAATGATCTCTTGTTCGACTGCATCACGAACGTAGGGGCCAAACTCCACATGCTCCATCACCTCGCGCACCTGCTCCAGCCCATGGACGAGCGCAAGCGGCGTCATCAGCGTGTGGGCGCCATTCAGTATCCGCACCTTCCGCAGCTGAAACGGCTTCAAATCCTCTACAAAATGCACGTTCAGCCCTGCCCGGCGCAGCGGCAGCTGCTCATCCAGCTCCGGCTCCGCTTCAATCGCCCAAAAATGGTACGGCTCCGCTGTCGTCAGCATCGGGTCCTCATAGCCCCATTCTGCAAACCATTGCTGAGCCTGCTGCTCATCAGGGTAGCCCGTCACGATCCGGTCTACAAGCGAGTTCAAGAAGCGATTGTCCTGCTCCACCCATTCCTTGAACGCCTGCGGAAAGCCCCAATCCTCGCTATAGCGCAGGACGCAAGCTTTCAGCTCGTCGCCATTGCGTTCCAGCAGCTCGCAAGGCAGGCAGATCAAGCCGCTGCCCGCAGCGCCTTCGAATGCGAGAAAACGGCGATACAGCAAATAAGCAAGCTTGCCCGGGTAAGACTGAATCGGCTGGCCTTCCTGCAGCGGCTCCGGCCTGTAGGCAAGTCCAGCTTCTGTCGTGTTGGAAACGACGAAACGCAAATCCTTGCTTTCCGCAAGCTGCACCAGCGCTTCCCACTCCGAATACGGATCAAATGCTTTCGCAAATACGGTGACGACTTCCTTGCGCTCAACAGCCGCGCCATTTTCCAATCCGCGAATGACCAGCGTATAAAGGCCATCCTGCTTGGCCAAAGCGTCAATTTTCGGCTTGCCGCCTGGACGCGGCTGCGTCACTGCGACTCCACCGCCGAACAGCCCCTGCTTATGGCATTCCTGCAGCATCCAATCGGCAAAGCCGCGCAAAAAGTTGCCTTCGCCGATTTGCAGCACCGTTATTTTCCCTGCTTGAACCGCCTCGTACCGTTCGCGGTCTTCCTGTCCCAGAAGCGTCTTATTTAACTGGCTCATAGTTTATAAAACTCCTTTGCATTTAGTCCGAACAGCTTGCTTCGCTCCGCATCTCCCCAAGAGGCTGGCAGCGCCTGCTCCAGCACATCCACAACTTCATCATAGCCCGCCGCCAGCAGGCACACCGGCCAATCACTGCCGAACATGACCCGGTCCGGGCCAAAAACCTCCAGCACATGGCGAATATACGCGATAAAATGCTCCGGCCGCCAGCTGTCGTGGCTTGCCTCTGTGACCATTCCTGACAGCTTGCAATACAGCTTTGGATAACGCGCCAGCTCTGTAAGCTGGCTGCGCCAAGGATCAAGCTCGCCCGCCGCAATACGCGGCTTCGCCAAATGATCGATAACACCGCGCAAATTCGGCACCTGCTTCATAAGCTGAACGAGCGAATCAAGCTGATGCGAGGTGAGGAGCAGGTCAATAGGCGTATCCCGCTGCTCATACTCCTTCAGCGCCTCAACGAACGTCTGCTGCAAAATCACACCCGCATCCTGCAGCTCTTGAATCATCACGCGGAACCCCACGAACCGCTGATGACGTTCAAATTGTTCGAAATGGCTTAGATGCTCGGGATCGAACAGGTCGAGATAACCGACAACTCCCGCAATCGACTCCGTGCGATCGCTCAGCGCGAGTAAATAATCGGTCTCAGCCAGCGTTGGAGCGGCTTGCACTGCGATCGTATGGCTAATGCCATGCCGATTCAGGCTTGCCTGCAAATGCTCAGGTCCAAAATCGCGGTAAAGCACGGGTACCTCTGGTGTAATCCAGCCGTAATCGCCCCGCTCAATTGCCCAATAATGCTGATGCGCATCAATCCTCATCGTTGCTGCCCCCTATAAAACGATATTTTCACACAAGGTGAAACGGCTTTCGCCGTCCTTTGGCGGCGCAGCGCATTTCAGTCCGAGAAATATAGAGAAAGGATAGCAAAATCATATACTTTCCTATATTTTAAAATGAACATAAAATTGTTAACGTTTTCATAGCAGCAGCTGCTCTAAATCAGAAACCTGCGCCCGCTGCTATCTATCCCTTTGATCTCATTATAAATGCCAATAATGATATTAAAAATAACGTATTCCTGCATATTTGTACTGTATTTTGATTTTTGCTATGCTGGACTATAGAAACATTGCGCGCTTAGCCCATGCTGGCGCAAGGAGGAGTCGTTCGCTTATGAAGCCGTTTCGCAAGCCGTTCGAGGTTGGCAGCTCATTTCCTTTCGATTTCGTCTACCGTGACCGCAAGCATTGGCAGACGGAGCTGCCCGATCATCTGCATGACTGGTATGAGCTTGTCTATATTTATGAGGGCAAAGGCACTTTTTTTATTGACCAAACCTTTTACGATATGAAGCCTGGCGATTTATTCATTATTCCGGGCAATACGATACATCGCTCGTTTCCCGACAAGGAGGAGCCGGTGACGTCGACGGCGATTTTTTTCAGCACCTTATTCGTCCAGACGGCGTCGTTCGGAGATACCTTCTCGTATTTGCGCTGCTTCGACCATGCCAAAAAGCATAAACGCTACAAATTTGAGCCGACAACGCAGGAGCAGCTTAAGCTGGTGCAGCTCATTGATGAGCTTGAGCTGGAGCAGCGCGAGCAGCAGCCCGGCTATCGGCAGGCGATATTGCTGCAGCTGGAGCATATTTTGCTGCTGATGAACCGCCGGATTATTGCGAGCAGCCGCGAATATGCCAAGGCGGATGGCCCGCTGATTGGTCCGTTGTGGATGCGGAACATTCTCCACTATATTGATGAGCATCCCGATGTCCCGCTCGGCTTGTCCGTATTGGCGCAAATGGCGGCGGTCACGCCAGCCCATTTTTCCCGCGTATTTAAGCAGCTCACCGGAATGAATGTCACCGACTATGTGACGGCGAAGCGCATTATTCGCGCCAAGGAGCTGCTGCTGGCAAGCGACGAGAACATTCGGCTCATTGCCGACGCCTGCGGCTTCGAGAGCCTGCCCCATTTTCACCGCATGTTCAAAAAAGTAACCGGACAAACGCCTGCGGCCTATAAAAAAGCAACGCCAGCAGACCAAGCGTAAACGGCTTTGCCGTCCTCTGGCGGCAAAGCTTCCGTTTCGCGTAGAAATATAGAGATAGGATGGAAAAATCATATCCTTTCCTATATTTCAAGCGTAAACGGCAGTCGCCTCCTCTGGCGGCAAAGCTTCCGTTTCGCGTAGAAATATAGAGATAGGATGGAAAAATCATATCCTTTCCTATATTTCAAGCGTAAACGGCAGTCGCCTCCTCTGGCGGCAAAGCTTCCGTTTCGCGTAGAAATATAGAGATAGGATGGAAAAATCATATCCTTTCCTATATTTCAAGCGTAAACGGCGATCGCCATCCTCTGGCGGCAAAGCTTCCGTTTCGCGTAGAAATCTAAGCATAATAAGAATTTGATGAGGGGAGCCGCAAGTAAGCGGTTTCCCTCTTTTTTGCCAAATTTATAATTGACAGAAGCGAAAGACGAGTGCTATATTACATTTCGTACTATAATACTAAGTAAACAGGTAGGAATTATATAACATTCTTACTCGTCATAGCTGAAAGGATGTTGAAGATGGAAAACAATTTAGTAGCCGCTTTTCAGAACAACTGGATATCGCTGCTCGTATCGGCAGTCATTCTCGCCGCGCTTTATTATCTCGCGAAGAAACGCGTAGGCTTCGGCACGAGGGTGCTGCTGGCACTTGGCCTTGGACTTGTCGCCGGCATTATTTTCAATAAATTCGAGCTGCAATTTGAAGGGGTTGGCACAATCGGCTCCATCTATATCAGCTTAATTCGCATGATCGTTATTCCGCTCGTCTTCGTGCTCGTCGTAAACAGCATTATTTCCATCACCAATATCGCTTTCCTGAAAAAGATCGGCATCAAGACCGTGTCTTGGTTTCTCGCCACCACAGGCGTTGCCGCTATTATCGGCCTGCTCGTTGCCGTAGCGCTGAACCCGGCAGGCACTTTTGAAGCGACTTCGCCGGAAGGCTTTGAGGCTAGGGAGGTGCCGAGCTTCTTCCAGGTTATTTTGGACCAGGTGCCTTCCAATCCGATTAATGAAGCGGCAACCGGCAAGGTGCTTCCGGTGCTGATCTTCGCCATCTTCATCGCCATTGCCATCGTCAAGGTTGGCGCGAAGAAGCCCGATGCCGTCCAGCCTGTCAAAGCGCTGTTCGCCTCGCTCACCGAGGTGCTGCATCAGGTCGTCAAATTCGTGCTTCGCTTCACGCCATACGGCGTTTATGCGCTAATTGCCGTGATGGCCGCCAAATATGGCCTTGAAACCTTAAAACCGCTCGGCATGCTTATTATCGTCACCTACATTGCCCTCATTTTGCATTTCGTGCTCGTATTTGGTGGACTCATCTCCTTCGTTGCCAAGCTGAATCCGCTGCGGTTTTTCAAGAAGGCGTATCCGACCATTGCAGTCGCGTTTACGACACGCAGCAGCTACGCAACTTTGCCAATCAATTTGGAGGTCATTACGAAGCGCCTCGGCGTATCGCCTAAAGTTGCCAGCTTCGTCGCTCCGCTTGGCGCCACGATGAATTTCAACGGCTGCGGCGGCGTATGGCCTGCCGTAGTTGCCGTATTCGTATCGCATATTTACAGCATTCCGCTCGGCGTTACCGAGTATATTCTGATCGTGCTCGTCAGCGTCATTTCGTCGATCGGTGTTGCTGGCGTTCCGGGCCCTGCCTCCATCTCGACAACTGTCGTGCTCACTGCCGTTGGCCTGCCGCTGGAAGGACTGGCACTTGTCGTCGCTGTCGAATCGCTTATTGATATGGGCCGCACAGCTGTCAATGCAACGGGAACGACGGTCACTTCCGTGCTCGTCGCTCAAGCCGAAGGCGAGCTGGATCGCGATGTGTTTAACAGCAACGATAATGATGAGCTTGAACTAAGCCCCGCTTAATATGCCTATGAAAAATAGCCCCGCTAGATCACGAAGCTTGCCTTCATGATTTAGCGGGGCTATTGGCCTTTTTCGGTACTAGACGGAATTAGCTCTGCCGTTATACAAGCATCAGCTTAGCTGTTCTGCGCCAAGCCCGATTTTTTTGAGCAGCTGGATCAGCAGCTCTTTCTCCGAGTCATCAATGAATGACATGCTGCGTGAAATCATTTCCGCATGCTTAGGAAAAATTTCATTAAACAGCTGCGTGCCCGATTCGGTAAGCGCGGCATTGGAAGCTCTGCGATCGGTCGGGCTAGGATGCCGCTTGACGTATCCTTTTTTCTCCAGCTTGTCTACGACATAAGTAATGCTTCCGGTTGGAATGGAGAAGGTTTCGCCAATTTTCGTAATTGGCTGTGGCCCCTTGCTGTATAATAGCTCAAGAATAATGAATTGCTCCGGCTCAATGCCGTGGCTTGCGATGTCTTTTTTGACATTTCCGAATACGGCCATAGAAGCTTTGCTCCATACACGAAAAAGCCGCAAGTCCAGCCCGGTGCGCTCATCTGCTTGATACATCTATACCCAACCTCCTTTCCCGTCTAAAATAAACCCGTTACCACGGTTTGTTGTACAGCGGGTAATCTACCTCTTCCGGAACGTCAATGATGCTGAAACGCAGCCGTTCCTGTCCTGGATTGCTTATGCGTATTTCTCCGCCATCCTCTGACTGTACCACTATAAAATCTTTATTTGCAAATGAAATCTCCTGCTCGCTTGCAATCGTGCCTCCGCCTCTGATGACCAATACGCCCGCAATGCGGCTGCGTCCTAACAAATAGCTGTACGTATGCTGCGCCCCGGCTTCCAATTCTACATCGACCATAGCTGCATCGGCTACGAGCTTAATGGGCGATTGCCCGCCCAAAATCGTTTTCACCGACACTCCATTCTCGGAGGTTCGCGGAAATTGCTCATGCGTATATTTATTATATATCGGCTCCCGTTTCACCGCCTTGCTTAAATGCGGCTCCAGCCAAATTTGGAACAGCTCTGCCGGGCCGTCCGAGCCTTCTGCATGCCACATCCCGGAGCCAGTCTGCATCACTTGAACGCCGCCTTCGCCCACGTCACTGTGCGTACCGAGAGAATCCCGATGGGAGCTCTTGCCTCCCAGCACATAGGTTAAAATTTCAAAGCCCTTATGCGGATGCTCGCCAATTTGGCCTGCTTCCTCGATATGTCCCCATGCCCAATAAAACAAAGGGCCGAGCCGGTTGAAAATAGAGCCTTCGCCAGAAAAGCCGATTGGCTTCTGCTCTTTTATTTTGCCCCCGTCAAATTCGCCTATGCCCTGCTCATCTGGACTTACAATCCGTATTTTCATTTGAATGCATCTCCTTTGATTGAGGATGAAAATATTATAGCTTTAACGAATCGGTTACGTTCGTTGCCTTATTAGCCCGCCAATGCGCTCCAGTTGAGCAGCAATACGATCAGGCCAAGCACCAGCAATACGAGCGGCATGCCCATTTTCGACCCAGGGTCTTTAACTTTAAGGTGAGTAGCAATGGCACCCGCCATAATAACTACGATAAGCAAGCTGCCCCAAGCAGCCAGACCGCTGTACCAAATACCCGCCACAACAAGAGCCGCCGCCGCAATTTCAGCCACGCCTGTGAACAGCCGAACGCCGGAAGGCAAGCCGTAACGCTTGAACTCATCGACCATTTGCTTCGAGCCCAGCTTCATAAAACCAAACATAAGAAAACCCAGACCCAACAAAACTTGAATCACAATAGATACAATACTCATTTTAATTCCCCCACTAGTCGTTTTTTTATTCTTAAATTATTTAATCTAATATTAGAATATAATTACTCTAACATTAGAGTAATTGACTGTCAAGAGACTTTTAGAAAGAGAATTGGTATTGCATATTAGGGCTTGTATGCAAACTTAAACAAGCAAGAGCCGATTCAGAGCGGATTTTGCTCGAAGCCAGCGTCAAACGTATTCCCGCTACTACTGCGAATGATATCCATCATGAATGTGAACATACGTACGAAGGTCAGCCTCATGCTCCTCGGTTCAGCGGTTTGCTCCCTGCATAAAAAAGACTTGGTGGACGCAGCAGCGCCTATAGCGCCTATTTCAACTGAATCACAGATTATGGCATAGGCGGCGGACTCAGGGGCCACCATTTCAACAAATTCACAGATTATGGCATATGTCGCGGACTCAGAAGCCGCTATTTTAACAGAGACACGGATTCAGGCATAGGTTGCGGACTCAGGAGACGCTAATGCGCTGCAAATAGCTATTTTGACAGGATAATGAGAGCAATAACGGATCTCCTGTCCGCGTACGGTCTGAAATCAGATTAAAAGCCAAAATAGCGGAAACTCAGTCCGCCAAAAGAAGGAGGGAACGTTCCAGACTGCGACGTCTCGGCAACAGCGCTCCCAGTAACAATGGACTTAGTAACACTGGTCTTAGTAATACGGTCTTAGTAACAGTGGGCTCAGTAATAGCGGGCTCAGTAACAACGGGCTCAGTAACAGTGATCTCAGTAATAGCGGGCTCAGTAACAACGGGCTCAGTAACAACGGTCTCAGTGACAGTGATCTCAGTAATAGCGGGTTCAGTAACAACGATCTCAGTAACAGAAGGCTCTGCGACCATGGTCTCTGCAACAATCGAATGCGGCGGTTCCCCAACCTTGAATCAGTCAGACGAGATTTGCCTTGAATACACGCTAGACAAAGAGCAACAAGAGCAGCTGACCAACTTCTTTTTTTTTGCATTTCCTTGAACGATTTCCTTCCATAAATTTGATATATTAATGCTAAAGCCAGCTAATTAAATTAGAAATAGGCGAGGTGAAGCATGATGACGATGAAAATGAAGCTGTATCATTATTACGATGAATCTACAGGCCCATTTCGCAATCTATCCGCTCTAGAACCGCAGGAGGCCGAAAAGGTTCTTCAACAAATTCGATCTCAGAAAAGAGGATTTGCAAGTAGCCGCTCCACGGATTATCTAGACATTCGGCGTATGCTTGAAGAGAGGGCAAGAGATTTATTCATTGTTAAGGGAGGCAAGCCTTTGCAAAAATATCCTCACTATATGACTCTTGGAGAGTGCCCTTGGCTGCTGGATTGGTATCCACAAGGCAAAGCTATCCCATTTTCCATATATGACTTTGAACCTGACATTCTTAGCTTTACTT
This sequence comes from Paenibacillus sp. JT22N15, assembly GCF_059383755.1. NCBI lineage: Bacteria > Bacillati > Bacillota > Bacilli > Caryophanales > Paenibacillaceae > Paenibacillus > Paenibacillus sp. JT22N15. The sequence goes on from NZ_JBXENV010000012.1 coordinate 97,131, forward strand.
ATGGCGATTTATTTCCTGCAATGCGATACAACGACGGGAAGCCCTATCGCGGTCAAGTGTATACGATCAGTGAGATTGCCGATATTATAACAAGCTACGGTCTGCCCCAAGCGTGGAATGCCCATGGAGACAAAGGCCCGGAAAGATATATAGAAGTGCAAGTATGGGATGATACCTTAATCAAGCCGTTTTATCCCCAGAATTAAACAGCGGCTGCCGCCAAAAATCTCACCTGGCTGCAACCGCGTTCTATGATTACATTATGCTTAAGTCCACTATCTCCATTATCCTTGTCCGCGGTAGGGCAGCTTTGTGCCCGTTGTGGTACTCTATGCCCTATTATATGCCAGCCAAATTTCCTCTTCTTCGTCCGTCATGCTGCCGATCATTTTGCTCATATCTACCTTTTGCGCAAAAAGATCCTTCAGCACATTAAATTGTGCAAAGCTGCCAGCGAATTGCTGCAGCGAGGCCGATTTCGCCACCGCTTCCAATTGGCCAAGCTGCTCGCAGCCGTTCAACTCAAGTTCCTTCAAGCTGCTACACTCGGCTACAGCCGACATATCTGCAACCGATGTATGCTCCAGCTGCAAGCTTTCCAGCTTGGAAAGCGCGGCTGCGAATGTGAGATCATCAAGCTCCAGCTGCTTCAGCTCTAGCGACTTCAGCTTTTTCAGCTTGCTGAGCAGACCGATTTGCTGCTTGGCCGCTTCATCCGCGAAGCCTTGTATCGAAAGCTCCTGCAGCTGCTCCAATTCACAGATCGCGCGCAGTTGCTCCCCGTTGATGTTTGAGACGGCGAGACGGCGCAAGCTTTTGGACTGGGCAAGGGGTGAAAAATCGACAATCGGCACATTTTCAGCCGCCAGCTTTTTAAGCTTTGGCAGCTTAGCCAGTGGGGCAATATCCACAACACCAGTTCCCGTCAAATACAGCTCCTGCAAATAAGCAAGCTCCGACAGCGCGCTCACATCCATAATCGGATTGCCGCCAATGTACAGCACCTTAAGCTGCGTACAGCCGCTGAGCGGTGCAGCATCGCTAATTTCATTGGCGCTTAGCACCAGCTCCCGCACTTCACTGCAATAAGCGAAGGGTTCCGCGTCAGTCAGCCCCTCCTTAATAAAATAAAGCTGCTTCGCCTTCAAAAAAGCAGCGACCGAGCCGGACTTTTCCCTAATGCGCGCCAGCCAGTCGGCACTAAGCGATTGCTCCAGCTGCTCTGCCAAATTGGCTCCCACTGCTCTAACCTCTTCAAGTCCACCATGGCCAGCTTCTAGAGCTGAACGCCCTAGTGGCAGCGGCAAAGCACGCACGGCGTCATGGAAATGTCCATCCCCTTCCCGACCATAGTTCCAGAATACCCACTCCTCATCCCGATTGATGCTGAACTGCCCTTCCTTGACCGTATCGCGAACAAATTTCAGCAGCTCGCCGAGCGTTAAAGCAATGACATATTTCGTCTCCTCATCCCGGCCAAAATTAATGATCTGGCCCGTTACGCCGCTCGGCGCAGGCGCCATATCTACACCGAGATGATTGCCTCCGCCATCCTCGCTGATCGGCAGCCAGCCGCGATTTATGTATCGTTCCTCTATCCAGCCAAGGGGAACGGAATAATGGCCGCTTTCCTCGCCAAAGTCCGCCTCCAAATCCGCCCACACCTGCCACTCTGACGCAAGCTCCTCCAAGGACAGAAACCTTAGCCCCATGAACAGGCCCGGCCCCTCACTCTGCTCGCCGTTATGCAGCAAATACAAGCTCCGCAGGTCGTCCGGAAAAGAAAGGCCCAGTTGCGACTCCACTTGGGCAATTTCCGCTTCCGTTGCAGGCCCGTTCAACGATGCCGCCAGTTCCGGCAGCTCCTCCTTGAGCAGCTCCTTGATTTCCTCCATATATGTGATGATGCTCATCGCTTCTCCATCCTTCCGCTTGTCCATTTCAGCGATCTACTACTGTGCTTCTTGCCCTTTCCCTTCCCACTCACTTGCCCTCTCCCTTGCCCCAGCTCCTACAGCTCCAATTGCGCGATAAACAATTGCTGGGCTTTGGCAGCACCATTCATCATCGGATAAATAATGACCCGGTATGCCTGATCGCTGACGCGGCAAATATCGTTTAATACGAGCGATTCGCTGGCTGGAATAGGCAGCAGCTCGCCTGTCAGCTGATTCGTGTAGCCGCGTTCTCCGCTATGTGTAAAAATCGCGCGCAGCTCCGTATTTTGCACAATTGCCCATCCATTACCCTCTTCAAAAGTAAAGCGGATGATATCCGTCCCGTCCGCAAGGCGCACAGGCTCCCAGACGCTGTAAAACGGGCTTGGCAGCTCATGCAGTGCATGCGTCTCCCGCCGCCCGTCCGGCGCAACAACACCGAGATTCAGAGCATTTCCGAGCGTGAAAATAACCCGCATATCCCGTTCGCTTCCGAGCTCCAGCACCTCAAGCAAATCCGCATCGAACCCGCTCAAGCGGCGTTCTTCCATAACGTTACCTTGGCTGTCTAGCGGACGGTGCAGCAGTTCTTCCTCCTGATGAAGAACAGCAAGCAGATGAAGCCTGCCCTCCGGATCAAGGGAGATTTTATTGTTTTTGGGCATCGGCAGCTTGATAACCTTGCTTGACTGGATGCGGCCATCCGCAAATTCCAGCCGCAGCAGGCGGTCCGGCTTTTTATCGCTGAACCAATCCTCATCGTGGAACCAGGCTGATTTCTCTGCCGAAGCGGCATATTTCCCTGGAAAAGGACGGCTCCCTTTAGGAGCGGCATGGTCGCTGCGTCCGTACAGCGGCAGCGCTATATCAAGCTCCTTGCCATGTGAAGTGCCAAGCGATACCCAAACCGCGCCATCCGGGCTATGGAACAGCTCAGGCAAAACGCCCTCCTGCTCATGCTGCGTATCAATAAGACTGCCGCTCTCATCCAGATGGATATAGACGACATCGTAAAGACCGCTTTGATTGTCATGATAGGCATAAGCCGCAATCACTGTACCGCCCCTCGGAGCAGCAATGGCTCCTTTTGGAGAGATGCCGCCCGGATGATTCAATAGGGTCACTTGACCAATCGTATCCGTTAACGTCTCGACATTCCAAGCTTTACTCCAGCTTTTCAATTCTTCCATCTGTCTATCAGCCCCTTATTTCTATCGTACTTTGATTTAGGTAGAACATCACATAGGGAAATATACCCTTTTATCGGCAAACTCTATCTTTCTCGCCAGTCCAATGTGGTAAGCTTTCCTCGCAGCGGGGTAATGGTTCAATACGACTTGGTTTATGACGACTAACCTAATTCCAGAATGGAGTGTTCATGCTTATGTCCAATCACCTTAACGAACAGCTGTCACAAGCGTTGGAACAATTGCTGAATGAGCATCAACTATCTCCCGCTGCCGAAAAATTGCTTCCGCATGCCCGCAGCACAGTGAAGCTGTCTGCACTAGAGCCTGATTTATATGAAAAGGTCGGCAACTCGCGCGTCGGCGGCTATCCAGACCTTCCGCAAGCGATGAAATGGCCGACGGAATCGTCTGGCAAGCTGATGACGCCGCTCGCCCAGCTGAATATGGCAGATATAGCGCCTGCATGCAGACAGGGCTGGCTGCCTGAAGCTGGCATGCTGTATTTCTTTATCGGCATGGACGAAGGGGCTGCGAACGTCGAGCATCGCATTATTTTTGTCGAATACCCGCAGCAGCTTGCTCTACGCCATCCCGAGACGGCAACGATTCTTGAGGATATTTATGAAACGTCGTTTCATCCTTACAAAGCCGCAGCCTTTTCAGCGGTCGAGCTGCCGAACATGCCTTATGTGGATTATGAGGTCATTGATTTTGAGGAGGGCTCGACCGACCGCTATTTTGAGCTTGCCGCCGAGATGCAGGGGGATCGCAAAACCAATTGGGGAACGATGTTCGGCTATCCGGCCGGGCAGCATCACGATGCTGAGGAGGAAGCGGCACTGTTCATTTTGGCGGATAAGACGACCGAAAATGACAGCGAGAAGGCGATGAAGCATTTGATGGACAGGCTCCGTGGAAGCCGGGAGCGGGCCGAAGCGGAAATCGCGGATATGATTATGCTGCTGGAAATAGACAGCAACGAACTAGTCGGCTACCAGTGGCAGAATGCTGGCGTCATTCATTTCTTCATTCGAAAAGAGGACCTGCTGGCTCGCAATTTCAGCCGCACCTACTGCTCGCTGTATTCCAGCTAACCTTCACATCAATAGGAGTACATGGAATATTTAAAAAGCGCGAAGCTTCGCCTCGCAGATTTCCTGCTGACGGCGAGGCTTCGCGCTTTATGTCGGGAATCGAACAAGGTGGATCTCAAGAGGATACGGATCGCCAGTTAAGCCCCGGCCAGTTAAGCTCGGATCTAGGCTTGCAGCTCGGGAACAGCTTGCTGCGCCGCTGGGCCTTGCAATGCTTCATAATAAGCCTCTGCCAAAGCCTTAATGCCGCGTTCGATCTGCTCCGTGTTGCAGAAGCTAAAGCACAGCCGCAAATGGCGTGAGCCCTGCCCATCCGCGAAAAAAGCATTGCCCGCTACAAAGCTGACGCCCTTCGCAAGCGCTGCTGGCGCAAACTGCCGCACATCCACCTGCTCGTCAAACGTCACCCAGACGAAAAATCCGCCATCCGGCGCCTGCACCGAAATATGCTTCGCAAACTCCCTCCTGAGCGCTTGAATCATCGTATCGCGCTGCGCTCTATAGCGCTCGGTAAGTTTTGCTACCTGCTCATTAAATCCATAATGCTGCAGCAATTCGCCAACGACCTCTTGGGTAAAAGGATTAAGCTGGCTTCCCAGCGACAGCGTCGCCATATGCGTAATGACCTCCGGTGCGGCAATTGCCCAGCCGAGGCGCAGTCCAGGGCCCAACGTCTTCGAAAATGTGCTGACATAGATGACCTGCTCCGGCGCAAACGAATAGATCGCAGGAAGCGTCTTCCCGCTAATGTTCAGCTCGGCATAAGCATCATCCTCCAAAACGAGGAAATTGTAGGCCACCGCCAGCTCCGCAATTTTCCGCCTGCGCTCCAGCGACAGGCTCACACCCGTCGGATTATGATAGTTCGGCATGCAGTACAGCAGCTTCGGTATCGGCTCATTGCTTGCAGCTGCCTGCTTCAAGGCTGCTTCCAGCAGCTCGACCTGAAGACCCTCCTCATCGACGGGGATCGACTTGATGACGGCACCCGCTGCGCGGAACGCCTGCAAGCCATTAAAGAAGGTCGGCCCTTCTACCCAAGCCTCATCCCCCGGGTTTAGCAAAATTCGCGCGGTCAGGTCAATGCCTTGAATGGCGCCAAAGGTCGGAATAAAATTTTCCGCCCCAGCATGAATGCCGAACTTGCGGGAACGTGCCAGCACCCAATCCCTGACGCGGGCTGGCCCCTTCGCTCCCGAATAATGGAGCGCATCCGCCCGGTCCCATTTAAGAGCTTCCGCCGCTGCTGCATGCAGCTCCTCAACCGGCAGCAAGTCCGTTGCCGGAAAGCCGTAGGACAAATGAACATGCTGCGGGTCTGTCACCTTCGTTCCGCCAATGGATCGTGCGGGCAAGTTGCGGGCAAAACGATACGCTGCTGCTTGATCTCCCATCTGAAAAAGCCTCCTCTAATATCCGATTATTCCGATTATTTTATATGAATTTAACTTATCACTCCATATATGCAGCGGTCAACGGCACGGATAATAGAGATTTTCTATTCCATCATTGAAATTTCAAGGATTGGAGATGATATAGACCCATTGCTGGCCAGAAAAAAAAGCACTCAGGCGTGCTGCTTGCGCAGCAGTACCTGAATGCTTTATAAAAGCTTTGACTTCCTGGCTTACAGGCTCGCCGTCAAGATGCTCTTGACCGCTTCCTTGTCCAAGCTCTTGAAGGAGCCGATTGGGCCGAATACAGTCGCTTCCGCCGCCATCCGGTCAATGTTCTCGCCACCAATGCCCAGCTCGCCAAGTGTTGCAGGCTCGCCAATGCGCGTAAAGTAGGCGCGTGTCGCTTCAATACCCGCAAGCGCCACTTCCTCATCGGATTTGCCGCTCGGATCGATGTTCCATACCCGTACCGCATATTGCACGAAGCGGTCAATACGCTCTTGATACACATGCTTCATCCAGTTCGGGAAGATGATCGCAAGTCCTGCGCCATGTGCGATATCATAAATCGCACTTACCTCATGCTCGATGCCATGCGACGCCCAGTCCGTCACGACGCCAATCGGCAGCGTGCCGTTGAGCGCAAAGGTGCCGGCAAGCAGCAAATTCGCTCTGGCGTCATAGTCGGAGCCGTTTTCGATTGCTTTTTCACCATTTTCAATGACCGTTTGCAAAATGGATTCTGCAAAGCGCTCCTGCAGCGGCGTATTGGTCGTCAGGGAGAAATATTGCTCGAACACATGCGACATAATGTCGACAATGCCGTTCGCCGTCTGATCCTTCGGCACGGAATATGTCAGCTTCGGATCAAGAATCGAAAATTTCGGATAAACAAGCTTGCTGCCGAGACCGCGTTTTTGCTGCGTTTCCCAGTTGGAAATAACCGCATTGCCGTTCATTTCCGAGCCGGTAGCGGCAAGCGTCAGCACGGTGCCGATAGGCAATGCCTCTTGGATGACTGCTTTGCGGATCGTGAAATCCCACACATCGCCATCATAGAGCGCCCCAGCTGCAATCGCCTTGGAAGCATCCAGCACGCTACCGCCGCCAACGGCGAGCACGAACTCGATTTTTTCGCTGCGGCAAATGTCGATCCCTTTATTAATTGTCGTTAGACGCGGATTCGGCTCCACGCCAGACAGTTCATGAACGGTTGCGCCAATGCTATTTAATTGGGAAATCACTTCGTCATAAAGCCCCGAACGCTTGATGCTTCCGCCGCCGTATACGAGCAGAACTTTCGTTCCGTATGGCTTGACCAGCTCTCCAAGCTGCTGTACCTTCCCTGCTCCGAATATGAGCTTGGTTGGGTTGTACAATTCAAAATCTTTCATAGTAAGTGAAACCTCCCGTTAAGTAAAATAAGTGAACGGTTGTATTATAACACTTTCACTGAGTTTTCTAAAGTTATAGACGTTTCGTACTTAACTCGCCTGTATTCAGCGCAGGCCGCTTCACATTAGGAGCCATACAAACGCAAGAGCAGGATGCCTGCGAACGCGGTCGAAATCCCGATCGTCTCCAGTTTGGAGAACCGCTCCTTCACAACGAACCGCGTATAAAGCAGCACGATTAGCACATTAAGCGCCGTTACGGCCGACACCAGCCCCGCCTTCCCTACATCAAAGGCCGTCACAATAAACATCATGCCCACTGCATTGGTAATGCCGACTGCCATCCCGACGGAAAACGTGCGGCGGAAGCTCCAGCTGCGTTTGTCTGCTGTGCCTGCTCGGTTGGCTGCCTGAGCTGCCACGCTCACGATTGGCTGAGTGCTTGGACTCGCAGTCCCGTTTCTTGCGCCACTCGTGATACCAGCATTAACCGCACTAACCGTATTAAGAGCATTGAGAGTATTCACAGCGTTAAGAGTAGTTGCTGCGGCACCTGCCGCTATCTCCTGCGCTGCTTGGCCTGCTGCCGCAGCAGCAGCACGTACGGAGCGCAGGTCGCGCAGCCACCAAAGCCCAAAGCAGATCGAGCCGCTGCTGAACATGCAGACAAGCGTCGGAAACAACGGCGCATCCATCATCGTCGACCATTTTCCCGACAAATCGTTTCCGGCAAACAGCAGCATCGCCAGCAGCCCCCATTGCGCTCCTTGCAAATTGCCACGGGTAATATCATTGGAATAACGCACCAGCAATATACCCGCAATAATGATAATAAAGGAGCTGAGCTGCGCCATATTGAGCGTCTCGCCCCATACCGCGAAGGCGACAACGACGACAATTGCCGAAGGAAGCGCGGTCAAAATCGCAACAATAGAGGCTTTGCCCACGGCAAAGCCCTTGAACATGCTCGCATTTGCGCCGAAAGAGAGCAGTCCCATCTGCACGCCAATAAGCGATGAAACGGTGAAAGATGTTCCAGTCGCCAGCGTACAAACAAGTGTAATCAGCGCCCCTGAGAAAAATACACCACACAACAGCGCATTGCGATTAAGCGCCTGCTGGCTCGTCCAATGATACAAAATCCCCCGCAGCCCAAAGCTCGTCGCCGCCAGCAAGGATAATACAAGCCACATGAATTCCATTCCTCCATCTGTGTCTGCCCACATATACTTTCCCTATCATGACAGCTGAAAGTTAGATTGTAAATGTACGAAAATAAGCGGTTTATCTATATTCAACCTTAGGACTTCTGACCTGTACAGTGTGGACAATCCTCCCTGTTCACTTGTGGATAAGTATTGGAGGTGGCGGAAAATACTCCATTTGAACTCTGTTGATAATGTGCATAACTCTGTGGATATGTTGAAAAGCAAAGCTCTATCCGCCATAGGATGGCAGGTCAAAATGTGCATATTTTCACGCTTTTGCTTCCATGTGACATAGACAAACATGGATTGAACATAGCCGTCACATCATGGGCTGGATGCCGCATATAATAGCGTAACGAGGTTACGGTGGAGGAGATGCAAACGGATGGCAAACAAAGCGCGCAAGGTCGCTATTGTAGGAGTCGGTCAGGTCGGTTCAAGCTGCGCGTATGCCTTAATTAACCAGTCGATTTGCGATGAGCTGCTGCTCATTGACCGCACGTTCGACCGGGCCTATGCACAGGCGCTCGATTTGTCGCACAGCATGGACTTTGTCCATGGCCGCACAAAGGTTGCTGCTGGAACGCTGGAGCAGTGCGGGGATGTGGACGTTATCCTTCTCTGCGCTGGGGCGTATCCCGTCGGCAGCGATGATCGGCTTGATGTGCTGCATACGGTGCGCGAGATTTATGAAACGATGATTCCGCGCATTATGAACAGCGGATTCAGCGGAATTTTTGTAGCGGCCGCCAATCCTGTGGATATTGTGACGTATGTCGTGTGGGAGCTGTCCGGCATGCCGCGTTGCCAAGTGATTGGCACCGGAACGTCCATCGACTCCTCGCGGCTCAAGACGCTGCTCTGCGAGCATTTTCCAGTGGATGCCCGCAGCGTGCAGGGCTATGTGCTTGGGGAGCATGGCGAGTCGCAGTTTCCCGCCTGGTCGCATGTGACGGTTGGCGGCAAGCCGCTGCTGCATATTTTGGCCCAGCATCCCGAGCGCTTCGGGCATGTGAAGCTCGGAGCGCTCGCGGAGCAGACCCGCAATGCCGGCTGGGAAATCTATACGCGCAAAGGCTCGACCAGCTTTGGCATCGGCAATGCGCTGGCGCATATTACCCGCTCTATTCTAAACGATGAGCATCGCATTATTGCCGTGTCTGCGATATTAAACGGCGAATATGGCCAGCAGCAAGTATGCGCTGGCGTCCCCGCGATCATCGCCCGCTGCGGGGTTAAGGAAATCGTCGAGCTCAAGCTGACTACGCGGGAGCAGCGGCTGATGGAGCGCTCATGCTCGATTATACGCCAGGCGATTGAGAGCCTGTGCCTCGTAACCGAGAAAGAATAGCTGCAAGCTTGGCCGACTAAAAACGGATTGATTTTTCTGATCGTATCCGATATGATAGCTGTTAATTAACATCAAGGAACGGGAGAGTAACCTACATGGGTGCCATTTCAAGCGAGCCGGGACAGTGGAAGCCGGCAATGGACGATTAGGTGAAGCGCACCCGGGAGATGGCGGCCTGAAACGAGCAATCATGCTAGGGACGTCCGGTTCAGCACCGTTACAACGGCGAGATGCCCCTCTTTGTTTCTGTGCGGAGGCGGCAACAAGAGTGGTACCGCGGGGATAACAGGCCTCGTCTCTTATTTTTAGAGACGGGGCCTTTTTGGCGTGCTGCTCTACTCTGGCCGGAACATTTATTTTAGAGAGGAAGATGATGATGCTGTTAATGGACAAAATCGCGCTGGCATTGGCCAAAGCCCTCGCTCTGCCCGAAGCGGATATTCGGCCCTTGCTGGAATACCCGCCTGATGAGGAGCTTGGCGATGTCGCCTTCCCCTGCTTCACGATAGCTCGCACGATGAAACAAAGCCCCGTTAACATTGCTGCTTTGCTTGAGCCCCTGCTGGCAGATGCGAGCTGGAGCGTTCGGGCTGCCGGCCCCTATTTGAATTTCAAATGGAATCGGGAACTGGCAGCCGCGCAGCTTATTGCAGATTGGCAGAACGGAACCCTCATGCATGCAGCTATAGGGAATGGAGAGCGTGTCATAATCGACATGTCTTCGCCCAATATTGCGAAGCCGTTCGGCATTGGGCATTTGCGCTCGACGATGATCGGCAATGCGCTGTACCATATTTTGCGCAAGGTTGGCTATGAGTCGGTCAGCGTCAATCACTTGGGCGATTGGGGCACGCAGTTCGGCAAGATGATTACCGCCTATCTAAAATGGGGCGACGAGCAGCAGCTTGCAGCCGATCCCATTAAGGGCTATTTGGAGCTGTATGTGCGTTTCCACGAGGAAGCAGAGCAGCACCCCGAGCTGGAGGATGAGGCGCGCAGCTGGTTCGCCAAGCTGGAAGCTGGCGATGCTGAAGCGATTCGCTGCTGGAGCCAGTATATTGCCGACAGCCTGAAGGAGTTCAATAAGCTGTATGCCCGGCTCGGCGTCAGCTTTGACCATTTTCTTGGCGAAAGCTTCTATAACGATAAAATGGACGCCGTCGTCCAGCAGCTTCAGGAGCAGCAGCTGCTGGAGGAAAGTGAAGGCGCACAGGTCGTCCGGCTGGATGAGCATGAGCTGCCGCCTTGCCTCATTCGCAAATCCGATGGCACATCCATCTATGCGACACGTGATTTGGCGACTGCCATTTATCGCCATGAAGAGATGAAGGGCAGCGAGCTGCTGTATGTTGTCGGCTCGGAACAATCGCTGCATTTCCGCCAGCTGTTTCTCGTGCTTGAGAAAATGGGCTTTGCGTGGGCAGCCGCCTGCAAGCATATCCCGTTCGGGCTTATGAAGCTGGACGGGCAAAAAATGTCCACCCGCCGCGGCAAGGTCGTTTTTCTAGAAGAAGTGCTGGATGAAGCGGTACAGCGGGCTTTGCAAAAAATAGAGGAAAAGAATCCAGCGCTTGCAGGCAAGGCCGAGGTAGCCGAAGCGGTTGGCATTGGCGCCGTCGTGTTCGGTGATCTCAAAAATACGAGAATGCTCGCGGTCGATTTTGTGCTGGAGGATGTACTGAATTTTGAAGGGGAGACGGGCCCGTACGTGCAATATGCTTACGCCAGAACACAGCGGATATTGGCAAAAGCGGCCGGCAGCGACGTCGCAGCAGCACCTCAGCCTGCAGATTATGAGTATGTGACGGGCGATTATGCTTGGCTGCTAATGAAGATGCTTTTGCGCTACACAGCAGCCCTTGGAGACGCCGCCAAACGGCATGAGCCATCGATTCTCGCCAGATATTTGATTCAGCTCGCCCAGGCGTTCAATCGTTTTTATCATCATGACAAGGTGCTCGCTGGGGACGCTGGGGAGCGGATCGTTAAGCTTAAGCTGGTGCAGGTGGCTGCCGATGTGCTTAAGGAAGGCTTAGAGCTGCTCGGCTTGAAGACGCCGAAGGAAATTTAGACGCAAAGCGCAAAAAACAGGCATCCACCAGCCAGAGGCGGGGATGCCTGTTTTTGTAAGCTTGTTCAAACAAGTATTAGCTATTCGTCGGTTCCGGAATAAGATCCTTCTCGATGATCTGCTGATTGAAATGAGCAATGTTCTTCTCAAAGCAATTACAGTAGTAGTCTTTCCGGCACAATGGACACGGCACGTTCAGCATACGCGTAACGCCTGTTAATCTCCATACTGGCTTCTGGCTGTAGAACAAACGCGCCTTAGAACCTTCACTAAGTGTCATGATGAACTGATATAACCCTGAGGCAAGATCTTTGTCGGCTAAAATAACGTTCTTAATCTGCAGTTTCGAATTCAAGATTTTCACCCTTACTGTTCGTATTCAAGATTGTGTAATAATACCCTTTATAGCGCCTTAAGTCAATATTTCCGCCATTAGGTCCATCGTTTTGCTTTGAAAATCTTCATACGAAAGTAAGGAATTCCCGCTTCGGTGAATCCATTTTTATAACGAGGCATGCATGATTTATGCTCTTACACTTTTTTTCTCAAAGCAAAGATGAATATCAGATAGGCTATGATGAGAGCAAGATTGAACAGCGGAAGGATCGTTTTCCAAAGCTCATTCGGAGCCATTGCAAACATTAGCATTCCACCTATAAATAACAAATAGATGTTTTGCACTCTTCTTTGAGGCTCCCATCCTGCTCTTATGATACTAACAATGACCCATAATGTAATCAGCAAATAAGCGATTAGAGCAATTAAATTAAGCATGACCCTACCACCTCGTTCAGGGTTACAATAACGACGAACGTTTAATCGCTCGATTGCATGGATAAGCATAGATTCATCATTGCCTGAATTCATTTAAACACTTGTCTGCCAAATTCAATATTTACGCCAGCGACTAAATTTTATCATACAGAATTTTTATTATGGTTAAAAAAAGCAAAATTTAAAGTTGAAAGTGCTATAATAGCGTTTCATAACGAACCTGCTAGGCACATATGTAAACCAGATCGGGACTGAGGACTGAGATTCCGCTATTCTGACTTTTGAGCCGAGTTCAGGACGTAAGCGGACAGGAGAGCCGTTATCACTCCCATTATCCTAATAAAATGGCCATTTACAGCGCATTAGCGGCTCCTGAGTCCGCAGCCTGTGCCATAACCCGTGATCCTGTTAAAATAGCTGCTGCTGTGTCCGCCAAGTTTATCGGAAATACGTGTGACGCTAATTTTGATCTAATTCTGGCTCATTTTCGTTCATATAAAGGCACTAAAATAACTTCATATTAAGCTGGAGGTTTTTTCATGAAGTTTATAACAAAATCTTTAATAGATGTAAGTATACAGGAGACTAGACCAGCGCTAGTTCATTCTAAGCTTCCTTGTTTTTTGCAAAGCCTGTGAATTAAAGTAATTTAAATTAACCATAAAGAGGATGTCCTTAAGTAGCTGAGTAGCTGCTAGCTATTACGGACATCCTTATTTTTTCATAAATATAATGATGCAGCTTTTATTTCAATGTAATCACAAACGTAATAAAATCGTTCTGCTCCTGGGAATAAGTTGCGGCGACGATTTTTTTGCCAGAAGGGCTCCAGCCGAGATCATCGGATAAATATTGGACATCCAGCTTGATCGGCACTGTATCGCCACTAATGGCATCCGCTACAAATACGCCGTTGTCGCCGTCCGTTCCTTCCGATGTCAGGCTGTAGGCCAGCTTCTTGCCATCCGGCGACCAGCTTGTGCCAAATACTTGCGTCGCGCTGCCCAGCTCAATCGGCTCATTGCCCTTGGCATCCGTAATCATCAGCGTACGTGTCGTATTCGATGTCCGCTTCACCAAAGCGAGCTGCTTGCGCTCTGGCGAGGGAATCACCCAGACGACGTCCGTCGCCAGCTTCTCTGCCTGCTTGCTGCCATAGGGAAGAAAATACAGCACTTCATTCACCACATAATAAATGCCGCCCTCGCCAGGCACTGCCGTAAATATCCGATGATCGCTGCTCAAAATCGTCTCCAATGTGCCATCAACGCTCGCCTTGATTACTTTTTCCTCGACCGTCAAAAACAGCACATGCGTATCGTCCATCCACATGCCTGTCGTCGTATCGATCACATCGCTGCCCAGCTCGACCGACTCTCGCGTTTCTAAATTCATCATGTAGCCGTGGGCACTTTCTTCATTGTTCAGCTTATAAAATAAATATTTCCCATCCGGAGACGGCTTGGCAAATCCCTGATGCGCAGGCTGCTCATGCAAGGCCTTCTCCTGCTTCGTTGCCAGATCGTGCACATACAAATTGTTGGGAAACATCATTTCCCCTTCCACCGCTATTTTCTGCTCATTTTCATTGCGCTTGACGATGACCAGCTGCTCCTCGGTTATAAAGCTAATCCCCCGCGTTCTGTCTATTTGCGTTATTTGGCTAACAGCAACCTTCGTATCGGTCGATTGGCCCGGCTCTACGACGGTAATTGTTTTATCCGGCTTTTGAATTGTTTCGCGTGCAGGTGCCGTTCCGTCTGCGCAGCCCGCAAGCAGCAAAGCCACACAACAGGCAGCTGCGCCTGTATTTATCCATTTAAAATGGGTTTGTTTCATCTCGCATTTCCCCTCTCCCTTATTGCTATGCGCTTATTGTAATCCGCGGATGTTTCCGCCTCATCTCCAGCTTGTTTCGAACCTGTAAACCTTTACACCTTTAACCGCTATATAGCGGAAAATAGACCTTGAACGTCGTTCCATCCTCGCCCGACCTTACCAGTACAAGCTCACCCTTTTGCGCCTCGGCAAGCTGCTTAACGAGCGACAGGCCAAGTCCCGTTCCTCCCGATATGCGGGAGCGGTCGCGGTTGACCGTATAGAAAGGCTCAAAAATTTTGTCATGCGCTTCCGCTGGAATGCCAATACCCGTATCCCGCACGACAACATTGACCCGAGCTCCGTCCACATGCAGCGCAACCTCAATACGTCCGCCAGGACGATTATATTTAATGGCATTATCAATTAAGTTGATGAATATTTGCATCAGGCTCTCCCGATCGGCCCAGATGACAGCAGGCTCCAGCTGCGTTTGCAGCAACAAATCAAATTTTGCCGCCTTGCCCTGCATGCGCGTGCACAAATCGAGCAGCAGCTCATCCAGCTGCAGCACCTCGGCCTGCTGCTCGAACGCATACTTTTCCAGCGCCGCCAAATGCAGCACCTTCTCGACCATATCGTACAGCCGCCCGGACTCTTTGCCCATGCTTTGAATCGCCTCATCAATGAGCTTCGGATCATCGCGGTACATATCCAGCAAATCTACATACGCCCGAATCGACGTGAGCGGCGTCTTGAACTCATGGCTAATGTTGCCGATGAACTGCTTCTGTTGCTGCTCCAATTGCTGCAGCTTGAGGATGGCGAGCGTAAGCTTGCGCTGCTCCTCCTTCATTTCCTCAATATGCCGTTCAATGGCGCTGCTCATGAAAAAAATATCCTGGCTTAAGTCGCCCAGCTCATCGCGCCTGCGTACGGGATTTTGCTGCAAATACCGCCCTTCTCGAATGTTGCCCGCTGCGCTTCTCAGCCGGGAAATGACCGCGGCCAGCCTATAAAAATACGCATAGCCCATGGCGGCCCCTGCCACCACGGCAATAATGCCCGCCGTTTGAAACAGCTCGCGGATGGTCTGGGCGAACAGATGGTCATTTTTCAACGAGTAATGGAAGCTGACTACGCCAAGCAATCCATCCTCGCCCTGCAAAGGAGCAAAATAAATCAGGGAATCCCCCGCTGTCTGATAGGCGATTTTGCCAACCAGGGCATATTGCAGCGTGTCGGACAAATTTGTTCCTTTCTCTCCGCCAACGGGAATGGAGCTGCCGGCTTCTTTGCCCTGCGTGTCATACAGCGTCGTCTGCATGCCGCTGATCATTGAAATGTAGAGCGCCAGCCGCTGCCCTCTCAACGGCATGAAGGCATCAAGGGCAAGCGGCGGTTCGCTAGTAGCGAAGCTTTGCCGAACGTATTGTGCCGCTACCTCGCTTTGCTTGGCCAGCAGCTTCTCTGTTCGTTCCTGCTGATCGCGCTTGATCCCGCTCAGCACCATCATGCTCAGTACGCTAACGGTAAGCGCCAGCAGCACGATCAGCACAATGCTCATCCGCAGCTTTAAGCTGATTCTCATGACGGCTCACCGGATTGCCCCGGCTCATTCGCTTTTATCGATGACGAGACTGACTCCGCCGAAGTGTCCTGCGTATTCCCAGATCCAGCGCTTATCTTTGATGCCCCAGCTGTTGACGCTCCTGCCTTTGAAGCTTTGTAGCCGATGCCGTATACGGTCTGGAGCAGCGTCTGGCTCGAATCGCCCAGCTTTTTGCGCAGCCGCTGAATATGAATGTCTACCGTGCGCGTTCCGCCCGCGTATTCCATATCCCAGACCAAATCAAGCAGCTCCTCCCGGGTATAAACCCGCTCGGGATGCGACAGCAGCAGCGCTGCCAGATCAAATTCCTTTGGCGTCAGCTCAATAGCAGCACCGCCAGCCGTAATGAGCCGCTGCTGCAGGTTCAGGCGAATGCTGCCAAGCTCATACACATCCGGCTCCTCCTCGCGCCCCGCCAGCTTCTGGGTGCGCCGCATCAGCGCCTTCGCTCTGGCAACAAGCTCGCGCAAATCAAATGGCTTCGTCATATAATCGTCGGCGCCCAGCTCAAGCCCCAGCACCTTGTCGACGATGTCATTTTTGACCGTGAGCAAAATAATGCCGACGCCATGGAGATTCTCCAGCTTCCGGCACACTTCATAGCCGTTCATGCGCGGCATCATTACGTCTAAAATAATGACATGCGGCTGGAAGACGGCTACCTTCTCCAACGCCTCTTCCCCATCGCCAGCGGTCTCGACCAAATAGCCCTCGCGTCTGAATGCATAGGCAACGGCGCTGACGATACTCGCTTCATCATCTACGACCAATATTTTTTTATCTATCATCTGACCTGTCATCCTTCACCGCTCCCACCTGTGCCTATCTAACCCAGATTACCCATTAGATCGCAGCATAATGCAATTTTGCATCGCCAATATATCGAACTTGTTTCCAACTTGTAAACATGTATGAACAAAGAATGGATAGGTGCGCTGTGGTCGCCGATTGTCCAGCAGAAGCCGCAAAATAAAAATTGAAATAGTTGGGAACACCCGATTGGTTTAGGGTAAGAGAAATTAGATCATCTTAACAGAATACGCATTTGCAGGACATGTTCCCTAAACATCATTATACATTGCAGGAGGTTTTCGACGATGGCGAATGAACAAACGAGGACAGGCAACGGCAGACTGGCGGGCAAAGCTGCTCTAATAACGGGAGCCGGCTCTGGCATCGGCCGCGCAGCGGCACTGCTGTTCGCCAAGGAAGGCGCTAATCTGGCACTGCTCGATGTGAATGAGGACGGGCTGGCCAAGGTCAAGCAGGAGGCCGAAGCTTTCGGCGTCACTTGCGCAACAGCCGTGACCGATATTTCAAGCGAGGAAGCGATCGAAGCGGCGTATAAATTGGCGTTAGACAAGCTGGGCCAGCTTGACATCGTCTATGCCAATGCCGGCATTAACGGCTCCATGGCGCCCATTGAGCTGATGAAGCTGGAGGATTGGAGCAAGACGATCAACATTAACCTGAACGGCACGTTTCTGACCGTGAAGCATGCCATTCCAGCGCTTAAGGAAAAGGGCGGCAGCATTTTGATTACGAGCTCCATTAACGGCAACCGCGTCTTCTCGAATATCGGGTTCAGCGCATACAGCAGCACAAAGGCGGCGCAGGTCGCTTTCACTCAGATGGCGGCGCTGGAGCTGGCGAATTACCGCATTCGCGTCAATGCCATCTGCCCTGGCTCCATTAAGACGAATATTGATAAAAGCACGAAACGCTCGCCTTATTTGGAGGAGGTGCAAATTCCGGTCAACTTTCCGGAAGGCGACCAGCCGCTGGAGAAGGGGCCCGGCTCCCCTGAGCAAGTCGCCCAGCTTGCGCTGTTCCTCGGCTCGGATGATTCATATCACATTACGGGCACAACGGTATACATTGACGGAGCGGAATCCTTGCTTCACGGCTAGCTAAACCAACTGCAGGGCAGGAGAGGAGAAACAACTATTTATGCTAAGAGAAGCCATTCACCACACCCCAAGCCACAAATGGGCCTACGCCTATGATTTGAGCACCTATCACATCCGGCTGCGCACGAAAAAAAATGATGTGGAGGATGTCGTCATGGTCGCCGGAGACAAATACGACTGGAATGGCAACCTCCAAGAGATTGTAATGGAAAAAATAGCGTCCGATCAGCTGTTTGATTACTGGGAGGGCGTTATCATCCCGAAATACAAACGCTTCTCCTATGGCTTCCGTCTGCATGCCGGCACAGAGACGATGTGGAAGATCGAGACCGGATTTTATGCGCAGCAGCCGACGCCTCCAGGCGGCTATTTCGAGGTGCCCTACATTCATGAGGTCGACTTGTTCGATGCGCCAGATTGGGCGAAAAACGCGGTTTTTTATCAAATCATGGTAGACCGCTTCAATAACGGTGACAAGGAAAACGACCATGATTACGTAAGGCCTTGGGGAGAAACGCCCGATATTCATTCGCACTTTGGCGGCGACTTGCAGGGGATTTTAGATAAGCTGGAATACATTAGCGATTTGGGCGTAAATGCGATTTATTTGACACCGCTGTTCACTTCGCCCTCCAATCATAAATACGATACGGTAGATTATCATACGATTGATCCGCAGTTCGGCGATCTTGAGCTGCTCAAGAAGCTGGTCGATGAGTGCCACAAGCGCGGCATTCGCGTCGTGCTGGATGCGGTGTTCAACCATGTGAGCGAGCAATTCCCCCATTTTCAGGATGTGCTGAAAAATGGAGAAAAGTCCAAATACAAAGACTGGTTTCATTTGAACCACTTTCCGGTCGCTGTACAAGATGGCAAAGCAAACTATGATACGTTCGGCTTTTATGGCAACATGCCCAAGCTCAACACCGCCAATCCTGAAGTGAAAAAATATTTGCTCGACGTCGCCGTCCATTGGATTCGTGAAACGGATATTGACGGCTGGCGGCTCGATGTCGCCGACGAAATCGACCATCATTTCTGGCGGGAATTCCGCGGCGCTGTCAAGGCTGTGAAGCATGAGACCTACATTATCGGCGAGGTGTGGGGGGACGCGCTGCGCTGGCTGCAGGGCGACCAGTTCGATTCGTCGATGAACTATCCCTTTACGAACAGCGTGCTTGATTTTTTCGCAAACAACGGCAGGCATGCATCGGATTTTGCCGAAGAGGTGAACCGCCTGCTCGTGCGTTATCCGCAGCAGACGAACGAGGCGCTGCTTAACCTGCTATCGAGCCATGACATCCCGCGCTCCTTGACCAGAATGGGCGGCGATAAACGGCGGGCCAAGCTGGCAGCGGTGTTTATGATGACGTCGATGGGCGTTCCTTGCGTCTTCTACGGCGATGAGGTTGGTTTGCAAGGCGGCGGCGACCCCGATTGCCGCAAATGCATGGAATGGGACGAGGCGAAGCAGGATCGGGATTTGCATGATTTTTATCGCATCATCATTTCGCTCCGCAAAAAGCATGAGGCGCTGCGCTGCGGCCGCTTCCGCTTCCTGCAAGCGAGCAGCGAGAAAGGCACCTTCGTCTATGAGCGGATGAACAATAAGCAGCATTTCACCATTTGGATGAACAATACAGAGGAAAATGTATTCCTCGCCCACCCGATGCTGGCTGGCGGCTGGCGTGATGCGCTTACCGAGGAAGAAGTGGCAACGTTCGAGGAGCAGCTTCGCATTGAGCTGGAACCGATGGGTTACCGGATTTTGTACCGGAACATTTAAAGTTAAAGCAGCTTGAATAGAACTTGCATAGGACTTGAACAGGCAGCAGAAAAGGGACAGGGATCGGTTTTGTCGATGGCCTGTCCCTTCTTTGTACTGCTTAATCGGATAAATGCGAAGCATAGCGCCCTCCGCGCCCCTCAATGAACAGAAATTGCACCTTGGGCTGGAGCTTGCCAAGGGCGATTACCTCATCTAATGTCAGCGTAGAATGGCGCAGCTTGAAATGAAAATGCGGCTGGCAGTTAAAACGCTCAGAGGCGAACAATGCTTCATAGCTTGTATAAGGAATCGCATCCTCCGGCACGTCATCAATCGTTTCAATCCGCTCAGAAAAGTCCAGCTGCTGTAAATCGTTATAATAGGGACATTCAGCGAGACGGGCAATAAAAGATTCCTCTGTAAAACCTACCTGCAGCCTCAGCACACGGAGCGGATGGCCTTCCATTTCGAAAAAAGCTTCATCCGGCACTGTAGGCGTCTGGAAGGTGAGAACAGCTGGCATTTTGGCAAGCAGCTTCGTCACCATGCCATGCTCCTCTTCATAATCGCACCCGATGAAGCGGACGTTATGATCGCCTGAATCTGTGAGCTGTACGAGGAAGGAACGCAGTGCCGAAAACTCCGCCTCCGAATGCACGATGCGCGAGAAATTCCATTCATTCAGACCGTTCGCGCCTTCATCAGGCCCCGTGAAGGTTAGCGATGCAAGATGGGGAGCCACCTCAGGCAAACAAATAAATTCCAAGAACTTTACAAAAGGATAGTTCGTCTCGTAGTCGAAATCATCTGCGGCAATCGAAGGATCTTCATCATAGCCAACACCGTAAAACATCAGCTCGTACTGGTCGCCAACCTGGGCAAAGCTGACTTTAGCATCATTGCCGGGTGACCAAATAGCGTGCTCCGGGCCATAGCTTTGCTTAATATCCATTTGATAGTGGTAAATACGCTGCTGCAGCTCCAATAAGCGCTCAATCATCACCGGTCGCACTCCTTTTTCAAGACCAATTTCATTCTCAATCATTATAGAGTCAGCTCCGTATAAAGCGCTATGTAACGCTCCGCAGATGCTCCCCAGCTGTAATCTCCAGCAAAGGCGGCGGCGGTGAGCTTGCCCCGATGCGACTCATTCCACCATATATGAATGGCATAGCGAATCGTATTCAGCATTTCTTGGCTATTGTAATTGGTGAAGGAGAAGCCGTTGCCTTCTCCCGTCCACTCGTTGTAGCTTTGAACGGTGTCCTTCAGCCCGCCTACTTCTCGCACGATAGGCAAGCTGCCATACCGCAGCGCCAGAAGCTGGCTGATGCCGCACGGCTCGAATAGCGACGGCATGAGGAACATATCGGAGGCAGCATAAATACGGCGGGCTACGCCATCATCAAAGCCGATCCACGATACCATTTTGTCCGGATAACGATGCTGGGCTGCACGGAATGCATGCTCCATCTCGGGCTCACCCGTACCGAGCAGCACAAGCTGGATATTTTCCGTTTGCAGCAGCTCGTCCAGAACTTCCAGCACGAGGGGCAGCCCTTTTTGATCCACTAGCCTGCCGACCATTCCGATTAGGGGAATGGCATCGTTGACCGGCAGTCCAAGCTCCTGCTGGAGTGCGGCTTTATTTTGCTTTTTCACGTTGAGGCTGTCCTTGTATGGGAATGGAATGAACGGATCGGTCTCCGGATTGTAGCTGCGGGCGTCGATGCCGTTGACAATGCCGAGAAGCCGGTCGCCTTTGGCGCGCAGCGTGCCGTCCATGCCATACCCGTATTCAGCAGTTCGGATTTCGTTGGCATAGGTCGGACTGACGGTCGTCACCCGGTCTGCAAGCTGAATGCCCGCCTTCATAAAGCTCACCGAACCATGATATTCAACTCCATCCGGGGTGAACATCTCATTTTGCAATCCCAGCCAATCGCCCAGCGTATGATGCGGATAATTGCCTTGATATTGCAAATTATGAATGGTAAACACCGTCTTCACGCGGGAATATTCCGGGCGATGCCAATAATGATGCTTGAGCAGGGCGGGAATCATGCCCGTATGCCAATCATGGCAATGCAGCACATCGGGGATAAAGCCCATTACCGGCAGCGCATCAAGCACAGCCCGGCAGAAAAACGCATAACGCTCGCCGTCATCCCCGTAGCCATAAGCCGAGCCGCGACGGAAATAATGCTCATTGTCGATAAAATAATAGACGACTCCGTCATGTTCCAGCTCCTTGATGCCGCAATATACTTGCCGCCAGCCTACCGATACATAAATGAAGCCAAGCTCCTTCATCTGCGCTCGATATACGTCCTTCACCGAAGCGTAAAGCGGCATAATAACGCGCACATTGGCGCCCTTCTCATTCAATGCTTCCGGCAGTGAGCCTGCTACATCAGCAAGGCCGCCCGTCTTCATAAATGGCACGCATTCTGCTGCCGCAAACAATACGTTCATGCATTTCATCCCCTGCTCTTTGGTTTCATAATGCTGCAATGACGATTTAACGCTTAACGGGAACGCTGAACCTTTACTCGCCGCAAAATAAGGATAGATAACGGCGGCAGCGGCAGCTCTACGCTGTTTTTCTTATCATGCCAGCTGATGCGCTGCGATGCAATGGCGCCACCTTCCCGCAGCAGCTCCGCTTGAAAACCCGATCCGCCATAAGCGGGCTCATCGCTGTTCAGCACGATTTCATAATCGCCTGCGCTTGGTACGCCAATGCGGTAAACCGGATGCGCGTAATCCGTAAAATTGCACAGCATAATGAGCGCTTCCCCCTTCGGGCTGGCTAATCTGCGATATGAGAGGACGCTTTGCAAATCATCCTCGTGCTCTATCCATTCAAAGCCCCTGTAATCATGGTCGAGCTTCCACAGCGTTTTCTCCTGGGCATACAGCTGATTCAGCCTGCGGGTATAAGCCTGCATCCGCCAATGCGGCTCATAATCCAGCAGCAGCCAGTCCAGCTCCGCGTCGTCCTTCCACTCGATGAACTGGGCAAATTCGCCGCCCATGAACAGCAGCTTTTTGCCTGGATGGGTCATCATATAGCCGTAGAACAGCCGCAGTCCGGCAAATTTCTGCTCATAGCTTCCGGGCATTTTGTTCAGCAGCGATTTTTTCCCATGCACGACCTCATCATGGGAAAGCGGCAGCGCATGATTGTCCTGCCAGGCATACCAGATCGGGAAGGTCAGCAGATTATGTTTGGTTTTACGGTTAAAAAAATGCTCCTTGGCATAGCTGAGCGTGTCATTCATCCAGCCCATATTCCACTTATAATTAAAGCCAAGCCCGCCTTCGTCGACCGCTTTCGTAACGCCGGGATAAGCATGCGACTCCTCGGCCATCATAAGGGCATGCGGGTAATATTGAAAAACCGTCTTATTCAGCTGGCGCAAAAAAGCGATGCCTTCCAGATGCTCCTTGCCGCCGAATTCATTCGGACGCCACTGGCCTGGTTTTTTATCAAAATCATGATACAAAATGCTGGTGACCGCATCAACGCGCAAGCCATCAATATGAAACAGATCGAACCAAAACAAGGCATTCGAAATTAAGAAATTGCGAACCTCCGGCTTTCCGTAATCGAAGGCGAGTGTTCCCCAGCCAGGCTTCTCGGCAATGAGCGGGTCGTCATTTTCAAACAGAGCCGAGCCGTCAAAGCGGCGCAAGCCATGCGCATCCTTGGCAAAATGCCCCGGCACCCAGTCTAGAATGACACCGATACCGTTTTGATGACAGCGATCCACCAGCTCCATTAATTGCTGCGGTTCACCGTAGCGGGAAGTTGCGGCATAATAGCCTGTCGGCTGATAGCCCCATGATTTATCGTACGGATGCTCGGTCAGCGGCAGCAGCTCCAGATGGGTATACCCCATATCCGCTACATACGCGACCAATTGATCAGCCAGCTCGCTGTAGGAAAGCAGAGTATCATCCTTATGCCTGCGCCAGCTGCCAAGATGCACCTCGTAAATGTTCATCGGACGGGCGTACGGCGCTTTTTTTCCGCGCATCCACGCCTCATCCTGCCACGAATAACCGTCCAGCGACCAGACGCGCGATGCGGTTTGCGGCCTTACTTCGGCATAAACGGCATAAGGATCAGCTTTGAGCAGCCTCTCACCATTTTGGGCTATGATTTCATATTTATACAAAGCGCCTTTCGGCATATTCGGGAAGAAGCCTGTCCATATGCCGGACTTGTTAAGCCGGGTTAGCGGCTCATTGCCGCCATGCCACCCGTTAAAATCCGTCGCCAGACGAACCTCTCGTGCCTCCGGCGCCCAAACGTTAAAGCGAGTGCCTTCGATTCCATGCTCAGTTGATTGGTGAGCGCCCATTTTTCGATAGCTATGCGCCCATGTTCCTTCATGAAACAGAAATATTTCCTCTTCGGACAATGTGGAGATTTCCATCCATTTCACCCGCTTTATGTTCGCAATGAACGTATAGTAAAGCACACGAAAGCTAATATTAACCTTAAAAATTGATTTTGACTCAACCGTTTCAAGCGCCCTTCAGTCGTTTAAAAATACCTTACAACAACCCGTCACGGACGGCCTGGAGGGAAAAAGCCTTATGCCTAATAATACCGATTGCATCGCTATGCTGCTAGCTGGAGGACAAGGAAGTCGTTTAGCCCCATTTACAGGCCAAATGGCCAAGCCCGTCGTATCTTTCGGCGATCGCTTCCGCATGATTGATTTTCCATTAAGCAATTGTATTAACTCGGGCATCCGCACCATCGGCGTGCTTACCCAATATTGCTCCGACTCGGTTCACGACCACATTACCGATGGAGAAGCTTGGCTTCGCTCAGCAACGACGAAGCATTCTGGCGAAATTACGATGCTGCCTGCTTCTCGGGTATCAAGCTCAGGCTGCTACACGGGAACGGCTGATGCCCTTCTTCGCAATATTGCTTATGTGGACGAGCATCATCCCGAGCATGTGCTTGTTTTGTCAGGCGACCACATTTACCAGATGGATTATCGCCCGATGCTGGAATTTCACAAGGCTAACAAGGCGATGGCAACAATTGCCGTCAAACAGGTGCCATGGCGTGAAGCCCATCGCTTCGGCATCATGCATACGGACGAGCAGTCCCGCATCATGAAGTTTGAGGAGAAGCCGGCGAACCCGGAAAGCAACTTGGCTTCTATGGGCATTTATTTGTTCCGCTGGCAAGATTTAAGACGTTTCCTGCTGGAGGACGCCGCTAACCCTCATTCAAGCCATGACTTTGGCAAAGACATTATTCCCGCCATTTTGGCTGCCGAGGAAAACTTGAACGCTTATCCATACGAGGGCTACTGGCGTGATGTCGGCACTGTGGAAAGCCTGTGGGAAGCGCATATGGAGCTGCTTGACGGCGAGATGAGCCTATCTACAGAAACTTGGCCTCTGCGATCCAAAGAGGTTCAGCAGGTGCGCAAGCCCTATGTCAGCCCGCAAGCCGTGCTGAGCAACAGCATTGCTCATCCAGGCTGCACAATCGAAGGCCGGATTTCACGCTCGGTGCTCGGTGCAGGAGTCAGCATTGGAAAAGGCAGCGGCATCGCCGAAAGCATCATTATGCCCGGTGCAAAAATTGGGCGCAATGTTATTATTCATAGAGCCATCATTGGCGAAAACGCCGTTATTCATGACGGTGCAATCATCGGGGAGAGAAATCACGGAGACATAGCCGTCGTCGCCCCCGGCGAAGCAATTGTGGCTCATTTTATGAATGGCAGCAGCAAATTGAAGGCGCTTGAACAATTAGAGCAGTTTGAGAAATCAGCGACAGAGCTTGTTGGTACAGGAGAAGAGCGATTCAGCAATAGCGTCTTGCACTATTAAAGTGATGTGTCATAAGTGGATGTCTTGGTATCCCATTACTTTCGACAGGACGCTCGCTTTACCCTGCTTGCCGAATCAGCAAATTATATAGCGGGTTATGCAAGGTGAAACGGCTGTCACCGTCCTCTGGCGGCGCAGCGCGTTTCATTCCGAGAAATTCAAAAAATACCCCTCGGTCCACGAAGCAATGTGGGCCGAGGGGTTTTTGAGGTTGTTAGAAGCTTTGTTCCATTATTCGTCAGACTGATCCGATATCGTCAACTGGCTAAGCTTCTCGTTCCATTGAACCGATAGGCCAAACCCCTGCTCAAGCAGCTGATAAGGAACGGCCGTCGCACCGGAATAAACAATCGGCGCCTCTGGCAGCTTAAACGTCGTATTGTCTGCTTTCGCCTGGGTATCCCCTATACGGAAGGTTACTGAGCGTTCCTTGTATTTAAGCGTATAAATTCTGAAGCCTTCTTTATTAAGAACGGAGCTCAACGTCATGCCTAATTCTTTAGCTACGTCTTTTATCGGCACATATACCGTCTCGCCTTGCGGCAGGGCAGGGTATATGCTGCTTAGCCATTGCCCATTTATAAACGTATCAACAGCCGGCCTTGCTTGCATGGGCGTATAAACCATGCCATCGCTGCGTTCGGATGGTCCGCCCGCTTCATAAAACTTGTTATGGCCCCAGCCCCATGCTTTGCCATCCTCATCAATGGCAACGCCGTGGTCTTCCCCCGCTGCGATATGCTTGATCCGGGTGAGCCCTCGCACTTTGCCCTGCTTGCCAGTAGCGGTATATCCATATGCAAAAACCTCGCCATCGGTCGTCAGCATAAGCAGGCTGCCCGCACTTCCGCTTATCTCCTTCAGCGTCAGTATCGGATACAGCGCTTGTTTTTTGCCTTTTTCAGCAATGCTCCACGCTTTTCCTTTCGTATCTAATGCCATTAGACCGCCGCTATACGCGACGATGGAGGTTATGCCGGACAAGCTGGATATTTTAGCCGGAGCTGTAGGCTTAATCGTCTCCGCGCCATCGCGGGGCGTCGCCACAGGCTGCCAGCTCCATACCGTTCCATCCTTCTTCACGGCGTAAGCCTTAGGGTAACCGTATGCTACCTGCACGACTTGATTTAAGCCCTTCACGGCAGCTGGCTTGCCAAAGCTGAGCTTTCCGGTGTCGTCTTGCTGCTTCGTCCATGTTGAGACCGTGCCATTATTTAATAAAGCTATATCATAGCCGTAGCCGCCTGCCACCTTCGCTACGCCAGCAGCGCCTGCCACCTGCCGAAGCCCATTCGCATTTTTCCCGCTGCTGCCATTATGGCCCCAGGTCCAGACCGTTCCGTCTGCCTTTACCGCCATATAGTTCTGATCGCTCTTATTGATATGAATATAGACAATATCGGAAAGTCCGGAATAACGTACAGGAGCTACTGTATTGCGAAAGCCTTGATTTCCCTCCAGCCCAAGCTCTCCCCACAAATTGCGTCCCCAAGCCCAGACCGTGCCGTCGCTGCGCAGCGCAATCGTATAGTTATGGGCGGCTTCTATTTGCGTGAAGCTTTTGGGGACGGCTTGGGCGGCCTCAGCAGCTTGCTCCTGCCCTTGCTCTTGCAACAGGCTTGCTGCTTGCTCTCCGCTGGCAATCGCCGCACTTTGCGGGCCACCCGTCCATACAAGCGCTGCTAGGAGCGTAAACGCCAGCAAGCTGCGCCAAGCCTTCCCGCTCTTATTAGATTTCCTTGTCGTCGTTATGTTGAACATCTTCATCACTACCCCCAATGACCATTTACAAGCTGTCTATATGGACGGCATTCCCAATTGGAAGGTTGCAGCTTGATGGCTATTTGGCTATTTAGACATTCATTCCTTGGGGATGAAGATGAGGGCGATGAAAAGCTCAGGCGTCCATCTCCAGCACAGAGCTGTTGCTGATCAGCGTTCCGACATGGCTGCCATGGCAAATCGCCTTCATCGAGCCCGGCTGGTCGAAATTAAACACATGAATCGGCAGGTTATAGTCCCGTGCCAAAATAAACGCCGACTGGTCCATCACCTTAAGCTGCTGGTCCAGCACATCATTATAGTGCAGCGATTTGAATTTCCGCGCGCCCTTGTGCAGCTTGGGATCGGCGTCAAGCACGCCGTCTACGCCCTGCTTCGCGACCAGCAGAGCATCGCAGCCCACCTCAATGGCCCGCTGCACCGATGGGTAATCCGTCGTCACATACGGCTGTCCGTTGCCGCCTGCAAAAATGACGATATACCCCTTCTCCAAATGATGCACCGCCCGCAAACGGATGTAAGGCTCGGCAACGCTGCTGACAGGCAGCGCCGTCATGACGCGCACTTCCTTCTTCGTTCTGGCCTTCAGCACGCCTCTGAGCATAAGGCTGTTAATCACGGTCGCAAGCGTACCTATATTGTCCGCCTCTGCCCGTTCAATGCCCCAGCTTTCGCCCATATTGCCGCGAAAAATATTGCCGCCGCCAATAACGAGCGACACCTCAACGCCCATTTTTACAACGGACAGCACTTCTCTTGCGATATGCTCCAGCTTTTCGGGTTCAAAGCCAAACTCGCTTCCACCCGCAACCGCTCCGCCGCTCAGCTTAATCAGCACTCTTTTATACTTGTTATTCATCATCAATCATGCACCTCCAGTTAAATTAACGTTCGCAAGAAGCAGAACATTGGGGACTGAACCATTTAAATAGCGACTCAAGCAAAAATGACTTCGTCGTCCTTCCGGGACGTGCGAAGAGCTTTGTCGGAGAATTCTAAGCGGATATAAGGATGAAACTTATAAAGTCTTATATTTTGAAAAAAAGGCATAAAAAAAACACCAAAGCATGATATGCCTTGGTGCTTCAAAGGAATGGAAATAGAAACGCGCTTCGGGCTGGACAGGCAAAACCGGCTGTTCCATTGCCTTGGCTTTCGCTCCATATTCCCATCTCCTTCCTTTATTCCTTCTTGATTTTGTCTTATTCTACGCCAGCGCTAGGCAAGTTGCAATAGTAGCTTAGGCTTAGGGCTTGCGATGCGGATACGAAATGACGCTACTCCTCGTAAATCATTTTGCGCGTCATGCCGCCGTCGACGACGAGATTAATGCCATTAACGAAATCATTGCCCGGATCGGTCAAATAAAAGCAGGCTTTGGCGATATCATCCGGCTTGCCGACTCGCATGGATGGATGCTGGCTGTGATCCTCCGGCCGCAGTGCTTCATAATCGCCGGTTTCGATCCAGCCGGGGCTGATGGCATTGACGCGAATGCGATCCGGGCCAAAAGAAAGAGCCAGCGCATGCGTCAGTGCAACGATGCCGCCCTTGGAAGCCGCATACGCCTCCGTATTGGGCTCAGACATTAAGGCGCGGGTCGAGGCCATATTGACGATGGCTCCGCCTCCGTTGCCGCGCATCAGCTTTGCCGCTTCCCTTGCGCATAAAAAAGTGCCGCGCAAATTCGTATGGAGCAGCGCATCCCATTCTTCAACCGCAAGGTCGTAAGGCGACTTCCACACCGCATAACCCGCGTTGTTAATCAGCACATCTATGCCGCCGTAGGTCTCGCTGATAAAAGCGAACATCGCTTCGATTTCCGCTGGCTGAGCCAAATCGATTGTATAAGCAGCAGCTTTGCCGCCCTCTCCTCGCATGTGGTCGGCTGCGGCCTCAGCGCCCTCGCTGTCCCTGTCTGCCGCAATGACAAGAGCTCCTTGCCTCGCATAGCTTGTCGCAACAACCAAGCCGATGCCGCGCGCGGCGCCGGTTACCAGCACTATTTTTCCACTATAGTCCATTGATCAGCTGCCTCCTCGTTTCCCTTCCTATGCACAAACAGCCGATCAGATAGGCTCTGACCGGCTGCTCAAGCTTTTTATGCGCGACTTAAGCGTTATAAAATTTCAACAGCTCGCTGACGATCGCTTCTTGAGTTCCTTCTACGCGAGTCTGACGCTGCGTTTTCTCAAACAAGGACGAAATTTGCTCAGGGAATGCCTGCTCAATGCCGCAAAGGCGAATCGCCTCGTCGAACTTGGCCGGATGCGCAGTAGCCAGCGAAATCGTTACATCGCCGCTTTCAGCACATTGATCGGCTGCCGCCACGCCGCAAGCGGAGTGAGGGTCAAGCAAATAATCAGTTTCCGCGTTGTATTTGCTGATCGTATCAAGACATTCCTGTCCGCCAACGCCATGAGCGCCGAATTCAGCTTGCACCCGCTGCAAATCGTCTCCAGAAATAACGAGCTTGCCTTCCTTGCGGAACTGGTTCATCAGCTCTGTAATCAGCTGAGAATTTTCACCCAGCACATAATACAAATAACGCTCGAAGTTGCTTGCCACCTGAATGTCCATCGAAGGGCTGTACGTGCTGCGGAAATCTCCCGGCATATACACGCCTTCCTTGATGAAACGCTCCAAAATGTTGTTTTCGTTCGTTGCCAAAATCAGCTTGTTCACCGGAAGGCCCATGCGCTTCGCAAGGTATCCTGCAAAAATATCGCCAAAGTTGCCAGTCGGCACGCTGAAATTGACTTCCTTCACATCCTGCTGCTTCGCAACCTGGAAGTAAGCATAGAAATAATAAACCGTCTGCGCCAAAATGCGCACAAAGTTAATGGAGTTAATCGCACACAGATGGTTCGCAGACTTAAACTCCAAATCAGCGAACAAATCCTTGATAATGCGCTGGCAGTCGTCAAAATTGCCATCGACCGACAAGTTCAAGACGTTGTCGTCCGGCACCGTCGTCATTTGCAGTTCCTGCACCTTGCTGACTTTGCCATGGGGATGCAAAATGCAAATTTTAATGCCGTCTTTGCCGCGAACGCCTTGAATCGCCGATGCGCCCGTATCGCCGGAGGTCGCGCCAAGAATATGGATCGTCTTGTTCTGCTTGCGGGATACATACGTATATAATTCGCCCATAAATTGCAGCGCAATGTCCTTAAATGCAAAGGTTGGGCCGTGGAACAGCTCCAGCAAATACAGGTTGTCCTTCAAGCGGCGAACAGGCGTTACGCCTGAGTCGCGGAATGTTCCATAGCTGGCATCCACCATCGCCCGCAAATCTTCCGCTGGAATTTCATCATTCGTGAAATAGCCGAAAATTTCCAGCACCAGCTCCTGATAAGACAGGTTCTGCCACGCTTTCAGTTTCTCAGCTGAAAAAACAGGAATTTCACTCGGAACGAGCAAGCCTCCGTCATCTGCAAGTCCCATTAGAAAAGCGTCGATAAATCCGATTTTGCCAACATTTCCTCTTGTGCTAATATACTCCACCGGGTAATCCCTCCGACATTCTTTTGTAACATCATATCATCGTTTCCGGTTAAAATCGAATGGATTATTGAAATATGGCCTGTATTTCATCGCCGAAATGCCCGCGCCGCGCTGCGAGGTTTGCCTGTTATTTCCGCGCGGACGATACAATCAGCTCATACAGCTGCGACAAGGTGTCGCGGCGCTCCTCCTGCTCCATCCGCTTAATGAATGCGGCGCGGTTCTGGTAGACATCCTCAATCGCCGCCAGCAGCGTATCCGGCGCTACCTTCTCCTCATGGAGCACCTCGCAAAAGCCAGAAGACTTGAACGAATCTGCATTGAGCAGCTGATCGCCTCGGCTCTGTGCCTTCGTAAGCGGAATGAGCAGCATTGGCTTGCGCAAATGCAAAAACTCAAATATAGCGTTAGAACCCGCGCGCGAAAGCACAATATCGCTCATCGCCAGCACATCGGGAAGCTGCTCATTAATGTATTCGAACTGCTTGTAATCCGCCGTCTCAAGGACAGGCTCAACCTGTCCTTTGCCGCATAAATGCACGATGCTGAATTTGCGGGTCAGTTCGCTAAGCGCGCTGCGCACCGCCTTATTAATCGCCCGCGACCCAAGGCTGCCGCCCATAATGAGCAGGACGGGCTTCGCTCCTCCTGTTTCTGCCCGCGATGCCCCCTTTTCGTCTACTATTGCTGACGCTGCTGATACTTTCGCTGTTTCCGCGGCAGACTCTTCGGCTCTCACGCTTTTTCCCGAAATGTTCACCACCAGCTTGGCAGGGTTAGCCGAATGGGCGGCGCTTTCCTTTGACGCCTGCCCTTGCGGCGTCTTGCTTAGCGTCTGTGAGCTGCCTGCTGCTCCCGAGGCTGCTGCATCAGCTGCTTCGGATGCAGGCAGCAGACCGCAATAGGCTCTGCCTCGCGAGGCAACCCCTCGCCCCAGCTCATCGCGGATGACTGCGCCAACATAATGCGCCTTGCCTGACGGCAAATGCTGCGCCGTCTCGGGAAAGGTCGTACACACGCCCGTCGAGAAAGGGATTGCAATGCGATTCGCCAGTCCCGGGGTCAGATCCGATTCATGAATAAGCACCGGCACCCGATTGAGCCACGCGCCCAGCACAACCGGAACGGAAACGAAGCCGCCCTTGGAAAAAATCACGTTTGGCTTCTCCCGCTGAATGAGCCGATAAGCTTGAAAAACCCCTTTAACAACCTTGAAGGGGTCCTTCACATTTTGCCAGTCCAAATAGCGCCGAAGCTTGCCTGTCGCTATACCATGATATGTAAGCTGCTCTAGTGGAGCAGTAAGTTGCTTCTCAATGCCATTTTCCGACCCAATATAATGGATCTGCCAACCGGCTTCCGCGAAACGGGGAATCAGCGCCAAGTTAACGGTCACATGGCCTGCCGTCCCTCCGCCTGTAAACATAATTTTCCTGCCCATTATCCATAACCTCCGGTTCCTTGCTGCCCATTCTCTTCCTTGCTCTTTATATGTATGACGAAAAATCAGGAAATTGTCAACTCATCTATCGTATACACATATGCCCAGAAACCATAAGACGGAAGCTTCGGGCTATCGGAGCAAGCAAAAGAAGGTTCTGTCACACTTGGCTAGACTGGATCCGTTGAAGCCGGATCCAGCAGCCAGGGCAGCCAGACGAGCGGAACTGTTGCTTCAATCCCGCTTCGCAGCTGGCGCTTTCACAACTGCTGGAGCCGGAAAAGCATCCGCTCCCTCCCTCTGGCCATCTTCCTCTACGTAACGCTTAAGCGCACCTAGCTTATTTTCCCAATAACGCTCGTAGAAGGCGATCCATCGCTTTAGCTGCTGCAAAGGCTCCGTATCTAGCCGGTAGCGGGTTTCCCGGCCAACCTTGCGCTCTTTGACCAATCCTGCCTCAGCCAAAATTCGCAAATGCTTCGATACCGCAGTCCGGCTCATCTCATAATGGCTGCTGATGACCGTGACTGGCATCTCCTCATCGACAAGCAGCCGAAGCAGGCTGCGGCGCGTCGGATCGGCAATCGCTTGGAACACCTCAGCCTTCGGCTCCGACGCCTCGCTGCTATTGTGCCTCGACATACGAAGCCAGCCTTTGCTGAATGCCAGTCCAGCCCTTGTCCATATTGCCGCGCACGATTTCATGCGGCTGACCGAACTCCGTCACCGTATCCGCATTCCAGCCGCTATGAATAAGCGTAAATTCCGTGTCTGCTCCTACAGCCTTTAACTCGAAGGAGAGCGTCCAGTCCTTGCCCCATTTGAAGGAGAGGCGATTCGGCGGATCGATGACCGTCACCTTGCAGGGAGACTTTCCGAACGCGCCAGCTTCCAGCTGAAACTCATAACCTTCCTCCGGCTGAAAATCATTGGGCATAAACCATGCGGCGATGCCCTCTGACGTCGCTACCGCCTTCCACACTTTGTCTATCGGCGCCTTAAGCACCAGCGTCTGCCGGATATCCGGCAGCGTATTTGCCGCTTCGCTGCTCATTGTCAATCGTCTCCTCTTCTAATCGCTTTATTCTCTAAGTTCTTGCGGACACCAGATCCGTTATATACGCAAAATCATTGCATTTCCCTATTCTGTCGGACACCAGCGCGCTTATTTGTGCTTTTAAGCCTCATTTTATGGCTCTGTCGGGCAAATAACGGCTCTCCTGTCCGCCGCCTAAAATAAGTTCACTTTCTATAACAAATAGCGGATTCTGTGTCCGTGAGGACGGACCGGCATTTGATTGCCGTTTTTCTTTCATTAGCGGCCTCATGTATGCCGCCAGTTACGCAGCTAGTTATGCCCTCAGTTATTGTGCTAGTTACTCCGTCAGTTATGCAATTCGTTTTGCAGCTAGTTACACCGTCAGTTATGGTGCTAGTTACGCCGCCAGTTATGCCGTCAGCAGTTATTTCTTCTTTACTTTGTCCGTATGGCGAAATCGCAGCGCTGACCACACCTCGTCCACAGCGGCATTGCTCACAGGTCTATACGGTGTAAGCTCCATGACTAGCGCCGCCAAGCTGTCGCGGTTAATATCTGCCCCAGCCTTCGCGCTTTGCTTAGGATACGTGATCCAGAACACCGCGTCTTCTTCAAGCTGCGGCAATACGATCGGCAGCTGTTCCCTCACCTGCGCTGCATGATGAACAAAAAGCTGGGCGAAGCCATATGGGCCTGCACCACTCGTATCTTCAGCGATCCCAGGCGCATAGCCCTCCGGGGCATTCCATACCTTCGCAGCCTGTCCCTCTTTATAACGCAGCTTTTTCAGCAGTCCTTCATCCGCCATCCCGCTTCCTCCTTCAAGTCATGCCTGCACATGCGAAACCTTTTGGTTTCATGTCAATAGACTAGGCACTGATTAGAGTAACCAAAACCTTCCTGTATGATTTGTGATTAGCGACGCGTAATTATGGTTACATAGATAACATGAGACACTACAACAGCTGACACAAGCTACACATTGGTGAACAGCAAAAACACAAAGAGAAAGGCAGTGATCAATATGGGTTTTTTATGGACGTTAATTATAGGAGGCATTATCGGTTGGCTCGCAGGAATGATCGTTGGGCGTGATGTTCCCGGAGGCATCATTGGAAATATTATTGCAGGTTTTATCGGCGCATGGCTCGGAGGCTTAATCTTCGGCGAGCTTGGTCCGGTCATCGGCGGCTTCTATTTCATTCCAGCGTTAATTGGCGCAGTCGTATTGGTGTTCATTCTTAGCCTGATCTTGGCTGGACGAAGAAGACGAGCATAATTTTTTTCACCAATATTTTTTGAATAAATAAATGTAGAATAACTAAACAACCTGACGCCAGAAGGCATAATGTCAGGTTGTTTGGTTTTTCAGGCTATTTTTTTCGCAAGCATTAAACGACCATTAGCGACAAAAAGCCATGTCGAAAATCGAATATCGTGTCATAATTTGTAATAATATATACTTTATTTTTCACTATGCTCAAAAAATATATTTATTCAAGAAATTGTTCAAATTACAAGACTTGTGTTGCTGCTCTGAGGTTGTTAATCTAGACATAGGCCTAAATGATCAGCCGTTGAAAAATCTAGCATTTTACGCCTTTCGGCCGTGCTGGCATCGGTTGTAATTGGTTTTTAATATCTGTAAAATGTTTGTAGTTACCGAAGGTTAATAGGAGGTCCTCATGTTTGCTAAACGCCTTAAACAACTCAGAAAAAAAAGAAAGTACTCCATGCAGCAACTAGCGGATACCGTAGGCGTGGCTAAGAGTACCTATGCAGGCTATGAATCCGGCTATCGGCAGCCTACTTTGGAGACCATTCAAAGCATTGCGAAGAAATTGAATACGACATCCGATTATTTGCTAGGATTAACGGACTATCCTGATCAACAGGAACCGAGCAACAACGCCAAGGAGTTTTTCAATCATGAGCAGCTTCATTGGGACGGCGTTCCGCTGGAGCAGGAGGATTTAGAGCTTGTCCGGATGCTGCTTGAACGCGTTGTGCGCGACCGCACTTCATCCGGCGACCCTTCACAAAATCCTTCCTAGTCGGTGACCCTTATCCGCTTGCTTGAACAGCGTTCAGTTTGTTGATGGCGCTGCTGCGAATTTCCGCTTTAATGGATTGATATTCCTGCGTCCACGTTGATTTTTTAGCAAAGGCTATACCAGCTTCCTTATATTCTGTTTCAGCCTTGTTAATTAATGCTTGGTATTGTTTATCGCAAGAAGCCTCTGCAGCAGCAATTTTCCCCAGCAGCTCCCCTTGCAACGCCTTTTCATCCAGTTCCGAGCTTTTGTTTATTGCCGCAACAACCTGTGTCATTAGCTGATTGGCATTGCTGACGCATTTTCCTTTTAATGCCGAAAGCTGTGACTCATATTTGCTGTTGAGAGATTTGGTCTTGCTTTGAGTATCCTTCGTCTGGCTTGCTGTCTTGTTGTCCGTAGCCGTACTTGCTTTCCCGCCTGACGGCTTGCCTGGCTCATCCGTTATTGCAGTTCCGTCCGTCTTGCCAGCCGAGCTTGCCTGGGAGGAAGCCGTCTCTTGACCGTTCGCCTCCGCAGCTTGCTTGCCCTCTTCTTCCTCCTTGGCCTGCTTCGCTTTTTCCAAAATCGCCTTGCGCTTCGCATCATCCTTCTCGCCAACCGCTTCTATCGGATAGTTCGTGTCCACGATCGCCAAATATTTACCATATTGCTTCGTAATGGAACGCAGGGCGTCAATTTCCTCCGTCGTCAGCTTAGCCAGCAGCAAATCGCGTATGGCCTGCTTTTCCTCCGTCGTCAGCTCCTCATCCGATTGCCCCAGCAAAATATACATTTCGCGGAATGAAAGCCCGGAGTTCAGCAAAATAGCAGCAACGTCCAGCGCGTCATCGGATTTGATAGTCTTGCCTGCGATTTGCTCCGCTTTGCCAACCGCACTATCGAGTGAGGACGGCAGCTCCGCCTGATTGGCCGCCCCGCCAGAGGCTGGTGCCGTGCCATCCTGCTCAGCCACTAAAGCGGCACGCCGCTGCTGGATATCCTCCAAGCTGATCGAGCTGATTTTCCAATAGAAGAAACCGACCGTACCGATAAGCAGAACAGCGATCGTTGCAGCGGTTATTAAAATCGTCTTCCAAATGCGTTTTTTCATCCTGTATCCATCCTTTCTTACGCGAAAAGAGCCGGACAAAGGTGTTATCACCTTTATCCGGCATTTGGGCCATTATGCTGCAGGTTAAAACTTGGGCTATAGCTTGAGCTATAGATTAATCAAACGATACAGCATGACCGCTGCTTCGGCGCGTGTCGTATTGGCATTGACCGGAAAGCTGCCCTGCTCCAGTGGAAGCAGGCTGTTCGCTGCCGCGAAGGCAACGCCCGCCTTCAACGATGGATGCAGGTTGTCCGCATCTTTCATATCGGCAAGTGCGGCTTTTACGTCGGATGGCACTTCTAATCCCTTCGACAGCTTCGCCGCCCTTGCAATCATCGTTGCCATTTCAGCATGCGTAATGGTTGCCTCCGGCTCGAAGCGATTGCCGCTTCGGCCTTGTACAAGGCCGTTCTTCACAGCTGCGCTCACATATGGCGCATACCATTGGCTGGCAGGCACGTCTTTGAACGTGCTGTCTGACGATGCATTTTTCAAATCCAGCGACCGAATGAGCATTTTGGCAAACTCCGCCCGCGTCACCATTTTGTTTGGATCAAAATGCAAATCCTCCACACCGTCAATAATGCCTTTGGCTGCTATCGCTTCAATTTCCTTGCCTGCCCATGCATATACGCTGTCCAGATCTTGAAAGGATGAGGGGGCAGGATTTACGATTGCGGCCGCTTGATCTACCGGATAAACAATCGAAACCTCCGTTTCAAGCGTATCCTCCAGCACCGCTTCTGTTACAGCATCTGTCGCAGCCTCGGCAACTGCCTGACCGACGTCCGGATTTACAAGACTGGGCGTTTCAGCAGGCAAAATCTCCTCCTGGGCTCCCGCTGTCAATGTCGAGCCGCTCAAATATTCGCTAAAATTGAAATAAGGCATATTCACAATATACTGGTCAATGCTGCTGCCCGTTCCCAGCTTGGCGAAGCTTTCGCCGAGCACCTTCCATACCGCTTCGCGCCGAGTCAAATAGTTTTGCATCGCTTCAACCGGCGGCTTGAAAATGATATAGCCCTTATCGACCGTCACATACGGTGTAACGTCGAATGTATTTTCCTGCTTCCAGGTCGTCTGCAGCAGTTCTACCGCCTGGCCTAGCAGCACTTGCTTCTGCTCGGACGACGACTGCGACCACTGCGAAATGATCGTATTCATTTCCTTGTGGTATTCGGCTAGAAGGTCGTCCTCTGGTACTTCAGGCTCCTCCTTGCCGAGCGTCACTTCCTTCTCGAAAAGCACTTTGCCGAGCAGGCTTGCCCGCAGCGTCGCTTTCGCCGAAACGACCGAGCCCGGTATCGTTACTACGCCCGACTGCGCAACTTTTACATCTTTGCTGCCTGACGTTTTGGACCAGACCAGCAATTCTTTGGGAACCTCACGACCAAAAATCGAAAGCTTGTACGTATGCTTGCGGCCCTCATGGTCGATGTCCACCGTCTCCTTCGCACCCGATCGCATATAAGCAATCATCATGGAGCGGATGGCTGGAACCTCCTTCTTAAGCTGGTTGCGGAAATTGGTGACGGTATCTACCATGTCTTTTTTCGTAATGTCCAGCTTGGCTAATACAGCACTCACTTTGTAGGTCGAGGTATCGGAAAGAACCGTTTCCAGCGCATCGCCAAGCAGCTTCGTCTGCTCACTTTCGCTCGCCATTAGAAGCAGCAGCTCGGTATTGCTTTTCTCCGAAACTAGCGACGTCGTTTTTTGCTCCAGCGCATTCATAAACTGCATGGCGTCATCCACTGTGAGATGATTTTGCCTCGCAAGTGCTGCTACTGCCTGCAAAGCGCCGCTATAGGCCGGGTTTTTGCGAATCGCCTCTAAATTATCAAAAGAAGGATCATATTGCAGGCTTCCCGCCGCTACCATAAAGTCGAAAAGCGGCTGCTGAACAGAAGGGTCTATTTTGCCAGCCAGCTTATTCCATATTGGAGCAATCAATTGGCCATTGGCTTCAAAGCTGAGCGTTGCAATTTCGTCCCGCAGGTCTCTGACCTCCTGTACGTCAGCCGGATCGCCCATTTGCAAATATTGATGCAGCTCCAGCAGGCGTTTAACAAACTCACTGCTGTAAAAGGATTCAGCTGCACCCGCATGCGCCGTCTGAACAATGCCGAGCTTCTCCAGCAAGCCCCGCTCGCTGAGCGGCAATCCGGACAGCGCCGTACCCGCAACAGCTGCCGCCAGGGCAGCGGAGACGATTTTTTTCGTAAACCTCATTACGTCCTCACCTCTTCTTTCGAAAATGGAAAATCGATGTAGAAGGCTGTTGAAAAGGAACTGCACTGCGTGGAAGGCTTGGTTTCCGATCGTTATTGCCCCCTGATTTCCTTGAATTAATCCGCTTAAGCGGTCAAAATCATGGGGCAAATACGAACGCTCCCGCTTCTCCAACTCAAACCTCCCACTCCGCTTGCCTTTTCAAAAATCCTTCTAGCATTTTTTTCTTAGACATTAGGAAAAGCAGCGGTGAATACTGCGTATCACCTATTCGAAACCGTTCAAACCCGTTTAAAAACGTTTAAAACCGTTTAAATCTGTTGAGTTCGCTTGTTTTTCATCAAGCAAATTCAACTAATCTGCCTAAATCAATTCATGGATCGCAATGTCTTCGATGTTCATCATAGGTCTGCCCACCGGATAGTAGGCGAATAACGTGCCTTCCAGTTGCTCTTTGCTGATCGCATTGCGGCCGTCAATGAGAATGGGGCTCGCCATGACGCGCTCCACTTCCTTGAGATCAAGCTTCGTGTAGTCCTCCCACTCCGTGAGCAGGCAGACAGCGTCGCATTGCTTCGCCGCATCAAGCGCGGAATCGCACCATTCAATAGAAGGGTGATTCAGCAGGGAACGGAAATTTTCGACCGCAATGGGGTCCGTTACGCGTGGAATTGCGCCAAGCGCAAGCAGCGATTCAATAATTTCAATCGCAGGCGCTTCTCTTACATCATCGGTTTCCGGCTTAAACGCAAGGCCCCAAATCGCAATGCGTCTGCCATGCATGCTGCCTAGCGCCCGCTTGAGCTTGTCGATGACGCCGTAGCGCTGATGCTGATTGACCTCTACGACCGACTTGAGCAGCTTGAAGTCGTATTCCACATTGCCGGCAATTTGAATTAATGCCTTCGTATCTTTCGGAAAGCAGGAGCCGCCATAGCCAATGCCAGCGCGCAGGAAGGAGGAACCTATCCGGCGGTCGAGCCCCATGCCGTGGGCAACCTCGGTCACATCCGCGCCTACTTTTTCGCAAATGTTGGCAATTTCATTGATGAACGATATTTTCGTAGCTAGAAACGCATTGGAAGCGTATTTGATCATCTCGGCGCTGCGGATATCCGTCATAATCAGCTGGTCGGTAAACGGCTTGTGCAGGCTTGTCAGTACCTCTGCTGCACGCGTGCTCTCCGAGCCGATAACGATGCGGTCTGGATTTAAAGTATCCTTGACTGCCGAGCCTTCGCGCAGAAACTCAGGAACGGAGGCGATATCGAACGGGTAATCGCTGATCGCTGCCACAATGCCGCGAACGCGTTCGTTCGTGCCGACCGGCACTGTGCTTTTCACAACAACAACCTTATAGCCGTTAAGCGCATAGCCGATTTCACGTGCTACCAGCTCGACAAATCGCATATCCGCTTCGCCATTCGGCAGCGGCGGCGTGCCTACCGCAATAATGACAACATCCGCCAGAGCCATCGCTTCGGTCAAATCATCGGTGAAGGAGAGGCGTCCTGCCGCCGTATTGCTATCGGCCAGCTCTTTGAGCCCTGGCTCATAAATGGGAATTTCACCGCTGCGCAGGCGCTCAATTTTGCTTACATCCTTATCGACACAGATGACATGATTGCCTTTCTCCGCATAACATACGCCCGATACCAATCCTACATATCCCGTTCCTATCACTGTTACGTTCATCAAGCTCCAGCTCCTATCATTTATTTTGAAATTTTCTATTATAAAATGGTCTCCACATCGTAGAGCAGCGCCGTACGAATTGCTGCCAGCCTGCGCCTGCAGCGCACCTCGCTCCAATCCTTCGCTCCGTAGTAAAGCCGCAGCGACGTGCCTGCCCCGGTAGGCTGAAGCGCGCACCAAGCTCCATCCTCGAAAACATATTTGATCACATTCGCCCCCAGCTCCTGATTCGCAGCTTCCTTGCTGAAGCCGAGCGCTCGCACGCCGTGCTCCTCGGAATCGTAAATGCTGCGAATCCGCAGCGAGGAAAGCTTCTCCGGCACTTCGCCCCGCAGCTTGCGCATCACATTGCGCAGCCGCTGCGAGCCTTCAAGGCCGGGAAAGGACAGGCTGACCTGATCCTCCAAATAA
The DNA here is from genome assembly GCF_059383755.1 of Paenibacillus sp. JT22N15. NCBI lineage: Bacteria > Bacillati > Bacillota > Bacilli > Caryophanales > Paenibacillaceae > Paenibacillus > Paenibacillus sp. JT22N15. The sequence continues at coordinate 137,786 of NZ_JBXENV010000012.1, forward strand.
AAGCCATATGCCTCATAAAGCTTGTGCAGCTGATCCCATAGTGTCAGGCCGCGGCTTTTATAAAAAGCCGCCATCTCTGTTGTGAGCAGCAGCGTCTGCATGGCATCCTTATCTCTGACGAACGCCTGCGGCAAGCAGCCGCCCGTCTCATCAAAGGCGAAAAAATATTTTCTCGCCCCAAGCTGCTCCTCCTCCGCTATGCGAGCGGCAATATGGCGGAAGCCCGGCGGCGTCTCTACGATGTGAAGACCGTAGCGTCTTGCTATCGCTGTGCTAAGCTCCGTCGTCAGCAGTGACTTGTAGAAGGCTGCCGGGTAAACCGGCTCATTGGCACGCTTCTGCGCGCAAAGATATTCAAGCAGCAAGCTGCCTAGCTGGTTCGCGGACAGCAAGCGGAACTCCCTGCTTTTGTCCCGAGCCATTGCACCCAGCTGCTGCGATTCGGGATCGGTCGCCATAATCAGATCCGTCTGCTTCCGCTCGGCGAGCAGCAGCGCCCGCCCGTAAGAATTGGAATTGTTAGGGTCTGGTTCATCAATGGTCGGAAAAAGCGGGTCTGGCTGGGACTGCTCCGGCACGCTTTCCACATCGCGATAGCCCATTTGCTTCAGCAGCTCCAGCAGCGTCTGCCCTCCGCTGCCATGCAGCGGCGTATATATAACGCGCAGCCGCGAGCGCCCAGCTCGAAAGGCTGTCGGGCGAACGATAATGTCCGCTAGCTTGCTGTGGTAAGCCTTGTCCACCTCTGTACCGACAAGTACAAGCAGCCTTTGCCGCACCGCCTCCTCCGCATCCATCAGCGGAATGGCAACCTCCTCCTCAATGCCCTCCATGCGCCTTGCTACGAGTTGATTGTATTCCGGCGCCATGACAGCGCCATCTGAGCTGAACAGCTTGACGCCGTTGTAATCATAAGGATAATGGCCGGCTGTAATCATCAGCCCGGCTGCCGCTTGCAGAAAACGGACAGCGAAGGAGAGCTCCGGCGTAGGCCGGGCCTGCTCGAAAAGATAAACCTTCACGCGGTTTTTGGCCAGCACGAGCGCTGCCTGTTCCGCGAACACCCGCGATAAAATTCGGCTGTCAAAAGCAATCGCAACACCGCGCTGCTTCGCCTCCTCGCCGCCGCTGCGAATTTCCCCAGCAAGCGCCAGCGCGATGCGGCGCACCGTGTAGATGTTCATCCGGTTCGTTCCTGCGCCTACCTTCTCCCGCACGCCTTCCGGCCCAAGGTGAAGATGCTTGTAGAAGCGGTCGGTCAAATCGCCTGCTCCAAGCTCTCCGAGCTCTTTTCGAAGGTAAAAGGGCAGTTCTGCTTCCCTCCAGCGCTCGTATCTCCGATCAATCGCATAATCCAGCTGCTCTGCAATAGCATTCCTCATCCTGTTAGCTCCTTCAAATCATGCAATATTGCATAATGTCATTCCAATCCGCTTCCAGCCTGACGCTCTCCTCTTCTACAAGCTGCGTTCCTCTCATAACCTCGATCATTTCCATCGGTGTAAGGGCAAGCAGGCAGTGTCTGCTGCCTAGAGGGATGTTAATAATGTCGCCAGCCTTTACGGTCCGCAGCTGGTCATCGAGCATCATTTCGCCTTCACCGGACAAAATCGTCCACACCTCGCAGCGATTGTTATGATAGTGATAGCTGAAGTTTTTCCCTCTATCGAGGCAGACGCGCTTCGTCATGACCTCGCTGCCGTCCGGATATTTCAAATAATCAAGCACGATGTAGTAGCCCCATCTGCGTTCCTCGTACATCGGGCGCTTATCGCTATTTTTCAGCACTTCTTTAATGCGCGGGCTGGACGCTTTGTCGGAAACGAGAATGCCGTCGGGGCTAGCAGCGACGATAGCATTTTTGATGCCCAGAATCGTAATCGGAATACCCAGCTCGTTAATGACATGCGTATCCGTTGCAAGCTCTGTCGTAATATGCTCGCCAAGCTCCGACGTTCCCATTTCTTCTGTCAGCGTGTTCCAGGTGCCAAGGTCTTTCCAGCAGCCGTCAAAAGGAAGCACAGCAACCTGCTTGGCCCGCTCAACGACCTCGTAATCGAAGCTTGTTTTCACCAGCGTGCTGTATTGATTGACGAGCTCGTCGTATTGAATTGGAATCCGCTTCTCGATGAGCAGATTAATCAAATAGCCGAGCTTGAAGGCGAACACGCCACAGTTCCAAAGCGCTCCGCGCTGCATTAGCTCGGATGCCGCATCCTCGCGCGGCTTTTCAGTGAAGTGCCGAACAAGCCTGTACGAGCGGGCATTGCCTGTTTCTGCGTCATTCACTTCCGCTTCCGTGACGTCGCCTGCCGCATTAATAATCAGCTTAGGCTCGTCAGTCTCCGGCACGATGTAGCCGTATTTTTCCGATGGGAAGGTCGGTTTGACGCCCATCAGCGCCATATCGCAGCCAGAATCGCGAATGACCTGCTCAAGCTCGCTTATTTTATGGAAGAAGGCATCCTCCACATAGGGGTCAACCGGGAGAATCGTCACGACCTCATCCAGGCTGACTCCGGCAACGGAGTACAAATAAACCGCCGATAAAGCGATAGCCGGGAACGTATCCCGCCGCTCTGGTTCAATAATGAGCGGCACCGACAAGCCGGCATGCACCCGAATCATTTCCTCCTGCGCCTTGCCTGCGGCGATATAGGATGAGCTTTGCAGGCCCGTCTCGCCCAGCTGGCGCCATACCCGCTCGACCATCGATTCCTTTAGCCCGCCGGGCCCATCCAAAATACGCAAAAATTGCTTCGACCTTGCATCATTAGATAGCGGCCACAGCCGTTTACCTGAACCGCCGGATAAAAGAATCAGCTTCATTGGTTTTGCTCCTCCTTTTGCAATTGAAACTGTGGTGAAAGAAAAGCTGCGCTGCACAAGCGTAAACGACTTTGCCGTCCTCTGGCGGTAATGCTAACGTTTCGCGGTGAAATATAAGCCAAGTATAAAGAGAATACTTATACTTTCTTATATTTTGAAAAGCTTGGCTTCCGATCGCCATTACCCTTGAATTTCTTTGAATCGCCTATATAGGCGGAAATTCAAGGGTAAAAGCGAGCGCTGTCGCTTCTCCAGTCCAAGCTTTTCATTCCGCTCCGCTTTTTCACCACGCTTCTAAAACCTCAAGAATATAGCGGCACTTGCTTTACGCCGCTTTCTCTACCTTTTTCTTCACCTGACGCAGCAACAGCAGCATCGACAGCATCGCTTTTTTGCCGCCCTCGAAACGGGTCAGCACAGCTAGCAGCCCCGATAGCACGCTGCCTCTTGCCGTCCAATTTTGTTCGAGGCTGAGCTGCACGAGCCGCTTCGCTTTATCCATGTCCCGCTCATTCACAATGGCGGAAACGCCGAGATTAAACAGCTTGAGCGCCAGGCGCTTCGATCTTTTCAGAAAAAATAGGGCGTGCACGCCGTAGCGGTCAATCAGGTCGCGCCCTTCGCGAATACGAAGCTCGGCGCACTGTCTGCCCAGTTCAGCAAGATATTGCTGCACCATCATTTTTTCAACGGAGCCGCTTACGCCGTCAGGCAATGTGTATCTGCGATACAGCAGCTTCTCGACAAGCGCAAACTCCGTGACGAGCCCCATCCGCAGCCATAAATCGTAATCCTGCGTGAACTTGAACAGCTCGCGGTAGCCGCCCGCCTGCTCGTAAGCATCGCGGCGGAACATAACCTCGCCGTGGGTGTAGAAGTTATTTTGCAGCAGCTGATCGATGCCCTTAATGCCCTGCTTGTACTTGTTATAGATCGTCGTTGTATTCGTCACCTTGTTGACGTTCTCGACGATACAGCCTACGACGCCGACATCTGGCCTGCTTTGAAGCACCTTTACCTGCTCCTCAATACGCTGCGGGAACGAAATATCGCCGGAGCCGTGAATGGCTACAACCTCTCCCCTGCTCTGCTTCACCGCTTCAATGACCGAACGGGTGAAGCCGCGATTGCTGTGGCTGATCAGCCGAATGCGCGGATCTTGAAAAGCTTCCAGCGCCTGCAGCGTGCCGTCCGTCGAACCGTCATCGACCAAAATTATTTCCGTATTCGCATACGTTTGGTCAAGCAGGCTTTGAATCGACTCCTTCACTTGATTGACCCGGTTGTAATACACCGTGATGATCGATACCAGCATGTCCTCACCTCCGTTATTTCGGGCCCTTTAGCGGCTTCGCAGCTTCATGAAACGAAGGCCGATCGAGCCGATTTTACTTTTGATTTGCGCCCAGTCCTCTTTGTTCAAAATTAAAAGCCTGGACAAGCTAATGGATTCACGCCGTGCGTAAAAAATAATAAAAGCAACGCCCGCATACATGTAGCTAATGCTGGACGAAATCGATGCCCCTACCGCGCCGTATTTGGGAACGAGAATGAAATTGAGCACGACATTCATAATGAGCGCAATAACCGATACCCGCAGCGAGAACAGCGGCGCGCCTCTGCCCGACAGGTCGGAATGGATCAGCTTGAACAGCACCATCGCGATGATGCCCGGCAGCAAGTAGCGGATAACCTGTCCCGATTCGGCAAAATCTGCTCCATATAGCAGACGAATAAATAGCGGCGACATGAACCAGAAGAAGACGCCGAATACGAGAAGCACAGGCATAATGACGCGTATCAGCTTCGCTGTCCGTTCGACCGCCGCCTGACTGCTGCTTGAGCTTGCGCTGCGTGAAAATAAAATGAGCCCAATGGCAGCTGGCAGCTGCCAGATCAGCTCGGCGAGATTCGTGCCAACCGAATAGATGCCGACCTCGATGACATTCGTGAACCGCTCCAAAATAATGACGTCCACCCGGTAATTAAGCTGAATAATGAACAGCGCAAGCGCAAAGGAAAAGCCCTGCCGCATCATCTGCTGCGGAATGGGGTGAATATATTTGAACTTGAATTTCACTTCGCCAAGCAGCAGTTTCATAGAGTAGCCTAGCGTGAACGCCGCCATCAGCAGCTGTGTCAGCGCCGCTCCGAGAACGCCCATGCCAAGCGCCCAGACGAGAATAAGCAAAATGATGAAATTAAGTGCCGTCTTAATAATTTCCACCTTATTAATGCTGCCAATATTGCCTTTGCCCTGCATAATGCCGCGTAAATATTGAATCGCTAGATTGACGGGCACGGTCAGTGTACAAATGACAAGCAGCTCCCAGCTGTACTCTCCTCCATACTGGAGCAGCAAAATGCCCATCACGACAGCCACGCTGAGGGAGGATGAGATTAACCACATGAATAATAAGGTCGATACAATATCGTTATAGTTAAATAATTTTTTACCGATGAGATAAGCAGCCGCCTGCCGGATGCCAAGATCGGCGATCGTCACAACGAGCGTAGGGATGACGAGTATGGCCGTTATCATCCCCTTGCCTTCAGGACCCAGCAGTCTGGCTGTCAGTACCGAAACGATAAAAGCTCCGAATAATACAAGCAGCCGGGTGCCGATCGTTGTTAAAATCTGAAACAGCATGCTAGTGGTTCACCTTCATGATCTGCGCGCCCAGCGCTGTGAAAATTTCAGTGAAGTTGCCGTAGCCCCGCTCCAGCTGGTACAAATTCGTAATCCGGCTTGTCCCAACAGCCGCCAGCGCAGCAACCGCAACCGCCGCTCCGCCGCGAATATCGGTGGCAACCAGATCGGTGCCATACAGCTCATCTACGCCATGAATGACAGCTGTCTGTCCCGCTGCCCCATTGACGCAAAGGAAGCCGCCATCCTTCACCTCGATGTTTGCGCCCAGCTTGTTCAGCTCGTAGCAGTAGGAGAAGCGTCCGTCGAGAATCGTCTCCTTCAGCTCGCTCGTTCCACTTGCATTCATCATCAATACGGTATGCAGCGGTTGAATATCGGTATGGAAGCCCGGATAAGCAGCCGTCGTGACGTTCACCGCTTCCAGTGGACGATTCCATTCCACATAAATGCCATTGTCGATTTCTTCTATTTTCAGGCCCGCCTGCCGCCATACGGCTACTTCGGACTCCAGAATGCGGGTCGTTGCATTGCGAATCGTTGCCGAGCCTTTCGTCGCACCGACCGCTGAAATAATCGTCGAGGCGATAATGCGGTCGCTCATTACCGTAAAGTCTGCACGGTGAAGACGCGCTACGCCTGTAATTTGCAGGCTGTTCGAAGACAGCCATTCAATATTTGCCCCCATATCGTTCAGCAGCTTGATGACGTCCAGCACCTCAGGATTGCGGGCCGCGTTATGCAGCTCAACAACCGCATTCGAACGAACGGAAGCGAATAGAACGTTCAGCGTGCCGCCAAAGGTTGGATACGGGAACGTAATGACCGTCCGCTCCTTCGGCTGGCTTTCGCGCAAGTGAAGCCCGAGCTCGCTCTCCTCCATCGCAAAGCCAAGCTCCTGCAGCGCGCTTACGTGCATGTCATGCTTGCGGCTGCCAATGTTGCAGCCGCCCGGCAGCGGCAGGAATAGCGAGCTGCGCCAGTGCGCTGCCGCTCCAAGCAGCAGCAGGGAGTGGCGGATTTTGCCCGCCAGCTCCGCATTCAGCGTGCCGCCCATCCACGCGCTGCCCTTGCAGTGAAGCTCGTCGCCTTTAATCTCGACGTTTGCGCCGGAGTCGTTCAACAGCTTGATGAGCTTCGCTACGTCATTCAGCTCAAGCGGCACATTATGCAGCACGACCTCCTCATCGGAGAGGCAGGCAGCCACAATAGCGGGCAGCGCCGAGTTTTTGGCACCGGGAAGCGACACTTCACCTGAAAGGGGATAACCTCCCTCAATTAATAAATAAGGCTCCGAAATCCTTTTTGTGCCGAGCACTCTTGAATGAGCTTGTACCATATGCTTTCTCTCCCTTTTTAAAGGGGGCAGAAACAGGAACATCGCTGCGCGAAAAGGCTAGTTTCCGACCGCTGTTGCAACTTCATTTATTGGATCAACCGCTCTAGCGGTATAAATCATGCTGCAAAAATCGGACGTTCCACTTCTCCAACCAGCCTTTTCACTCCGCTCGCCTTTTTCCTCACCCTTTTGTTTTTTATTTATACGAACAGCACTTCTGGCTCCATAAGGATGCCGAGTTGCTTGGCTACTGTCGTTTGCATCAGCTCAATGAGCCGCTTTACGTCGCTGGCTGTGGCACTGCCTTGATTAATGATCCAGTTCGCGTGCACCGTACTAATCTGTGCGCCGCCAATAACAAAGCCCTTCAGTCCGACCTCTTCGATCAGTCTGCCGGGATGCGGGCCTTCGGGAGGGCTTTTGAAGGTGCTGCCCACTGTTTTGACATTGATGGGGAACTTGCCCTTGCGGATGTCCGCCGCCCGCTTCGTCGCTTCCATCACCTGCGCGGGATCGCTTGCCGCTTCAGCCCGGAAACGCGCGCTCACAATAATGTGGCGCCGATCCAGAAACCAGCTCCGGCGGAAGGAAAACTGCAGCTCCTCGGCGCTGCTCGTAATCACCTCGCCCGTGTCGCTGACATGCGTGACGCTGCTGACGACATCGCCGATTTCCTTGCCGATGCAGCCAGCATTCATAACGAGCCCCCCGCCTACGCTGCCGGGAATGCCTGCCATAAAATCGAATCCGGCGATGCCTTCATTCGCCATGGAATACGCCAGCCTTGGCAGCGCTACGCCCGCTTCCGCATACAGCTCGCCGCCTTGAAGGCCATATTCCTTCATGCCTTTGCCGACATGCATGACGACACCGTCAAAGCCCTCGTCACCCACAAGCACATTCGAGCCATTGCCGATAATGAGCAGCTTCCAGCCGAAACGCTCGCAAATCGCCGTTACAAAACGAATGTCCTCCACGCTTTTCGGAATGACGTAATAACGGCAAGGGCCGCCCACGCTCATCGTCGTAATGCGGCTTAGCGGAACATTAGCTTCGTGCACAATATGTTCGAACAAGCTCCTCCACTCCTCTATCTTCGTCTTTATCGATACTAAGCTTTGCTGCCCACGCTTCGAGCGGCTTTACTAGTTTTGCTGCTTCTTGGTGAAACGGCTGCGTCCAGCGCCGCTTCTCCTGGCAAGTTCGCTGCCCGCAGCGCCTCAGGTGCGCCTGCGCCTTTGATATGCGCATCCACGACGGCGAGCATCGTATCAATACGCGACTCCCAGTCATGCTTTTTCGCTTCGGCAACACGATCCAGGATTAACTGCTCGTAATTGTCTAGCAGCCCCTCATTCAACGCCAGCCCCAGCTGTTTGTCGAAGGCATCCGCATCTGCGGCAACATAGCAGTAGGAATAGTAATCCCTGACCGCTGGCAGCGGCGTCATGACAACCGGCTTGCCTGCTGATAAATATTCAAAAAATTTCATCGGAAACATATTCGTCGTGTATTCGTTAATGACGTTAGGCAGCAGGCAGGCATCGAAGCCTTTCAAATAACCCGGCAGCTCGCTATACGGCTTCGGCCCGATCAAATGAATGTTCGGCGTCTGGCCAAGCCGATCTGCATCGGTCCATGGGTCGCCCTCTCCCACCTGTCCAATGAACACAAAATGCACATGAGGGTTGCGGGACGCGACCGTTTCGATTAATGCCAAATCCAGCTTGTAGCCGCTTATAGCACCAATGAAGCCGACCTTGGGACCCTTCATCCGCAAAAGCTCCGCAGGAATGGCCGTGTCTGGCGACAACGCCTTGTTAAAATGATTGAATTCCGCTACATTCGGGCTGTAATAAGTGCTTTCGTTGATCGCCTTGCGCGTCTCATACAGATTGGGTGCCGTAGCAAAAACAACATCGACATCCTCCACCAGTCGCGCTTCCTGCTCCTTAATAATTTGCTCGGGCATGCCGGGCTGCGCGGAAATTTCGTCTACGCAGTGGTAAACCGACAGCTGCTCGCTCATATTCAGCAGCGGCTGCGTCAGCGGATTGTATGTCCACAGCACGTAATCCTCCATCCCAAGCTTCCGGGCGAAATGCTTCACATACTGCCGGACAATAAAAAAGTTCAGCTTCCGAACGAAGCTGAACCGCTGATAAGGGATGACGACTGGCGACCATACCCATAGATTTGTTTTTTTGTGCTGCAGCCCGCTAAAAAATTGACTGAGCCGCTTTATAATGCGCTTAATATCCTTGCCATTGCTTGACGGCTTGCGAAGGCCAAGCGAATTCAGATACAGCACCTGATGTCCGCGGCCCGCGAGCCTGTCGGCAATATGCTGCTTATTCGTCCAGAAGGGGTTATCCCAATCGGCGGTTGACACAATAATAAATGGCTTAGACATGCTGCTTCTCTCCAATATATTGTTTATAGAGCTGCTCCAGCTTCTCCGTCTGCAAGCGCAGATCGAACTGCTGCTCAACAAAGGCGCGGCCATTTTGTCCAATGGCTGCGCGCAGCGGCTGGCTGGTTACGAGCATATCGAGCTTTTCTTCCAGTTGGGCGGCGCTGCGCTCCTCTACCAAATAGCCGGTTTTGCCATTTTGCACTGCGTCCTTAATGCCGCCGCTGCTGGTGGCAACAACGGGAAGTCCCGTTCCGGAAGCTTCCAAAATGACCATGCCGAGCCCTTCCTGATCGCCATCCTTCGCTGTTACGCTTGGCAAGCAGAAAATATCCGAATCGCTGAGCCGCTTCAGCACCTCATGGTGGGGAATGCTGCCGAGGAACGTAATTCGCCCGCTCCCGGCTCCCGATGCAGCAAGCTCAGTCAGTGCCTGCCTCAGCGGCCCGTCTCCGGCAATGACGAGGCGCACATGCTCGCGCCGGGCTGCCAATCGGTGGAACGCTTCAATTAAATAAGCGATGCCCTTCTTCTCGGTCAGCCGGCCAACGGTCATAATCGTAATCGTGTCACGATCCGGTGCTTCCCGATAAAAAACTTTAGCCAAATCGATGCCGATATAATGGATTTTGATTTTTTGCTCAGGTACGCCATGCGCCATCAGCTTCTGCTTAATATGGTTTGAAACGGCAAGGAACAACGTTGTGTCCCGTACAAGCCGCTTAAACTTCATATAGTAGACGAGCCAGGAAAGCGGCCCAGGCATCAGCTTCGGCAGCCGTGTAATATCGTACCCGTGAAACGTAGCGAACAGCGGAATGCCGCGCTCCTTGCAGACGGGAACCGCATAGACCGCATCTACCCCGAAGTGGGCATGCACAAGCTCAATCTCGCGCTGCTCAACGATTCGGTTAATATGGCGCGTGGAGGTAACGGTCAGCGTGTAAAGCAGCTTCGTCAGCTTCTTCTGAAGCGATGATCCTGCCGCGCCAACAATGGTGTTGATGCTCCATTGATTAGGGAATTTATCGCGATTCGCGACCTCCCGGGTAATGACCTCCACCTGCACATTCCGATATTGATTCAACTGCTCATAAATAAACGTTTCCGATGCAGGCAAAAAGGTATTTCTCAGTACGCCAATCCTCATCATTTTCCTCCAACTTCTGCCGTCTGCGGCATCAAAGCCCGCTCCTGAATCACTTGCCCATCGCCGCTGCCCGCCAGATTTTCGCTCTGGCTTCTGCTATCGTTGCTGCTTCGCTCTTCCTCGCTATCCTCGCGCTGCTCGTACAAGATAAGCCCCGCAAGAAAGAAGAACACAGAAGCAACCCGCAGATCATGCAGGAAAAAGTTATCAAACATTCCTTGCACGATAACGAATAACGCTGCTCCTATTACACAGCTATCGAGTGCCGAGCCTGTACGATAATAAAGGCAAATGCCGCGCCATAAAATGCCAAACAGCAGCAAAATGAGGGCAATCAGTCCAAACAGGCCGCTCCACGTCCACATAATGACAAACAAGTTATGCGGCGGATACTTGCTGCTAAAGCCGACCGTCGCTGCGTAAAATGGAAAAATCCGCTCCCAGCCGCCATAGCCAAGGCCCAGCAGCGGATGCTCGGCAAAGTTTTGGAAGGTGAACTTCCAAATATAAGCCCGGGGATCGCCTTCGATCGCATCGGCATTCAGCCTGCTCGTCAAATTCGTAATAATATCGCCCGTCACGACAAAAGGAATGATCGCTGCCGGTATGACGATCAGCAGCGACAGCTTGAACAGCTTTTGCACGCGGAACCGGATGCACACATAAGCCAGCACCACAATGCCAAGCGCGAGAACGCCAGCGCGTGATTGCGTCGCCAGCATAGCGCCTAAATAAATGAAGCAGATGCCGAGCTGCAGCAGGCCGCCCTTGCGAAGCAGCAGCGACAGTGCAATACAAAGCATCATCCCGAAAAAAACCGAAGCCACATTCGTATTAACGAACAACGTTCCCGCCTTAAAGGGGTCCAAAATGTTAGCTTTAATATCTACATTAATTAACGCCGCCAGCGTATTCGGCTCGATCAGGAAGCTCGCGATTTTCGACCTTAAAAATTGCAGCTCCTGATCAGGAACAATAATAAAATAAATGTTCAGCAGGCCAATCGGCAAATACACATGCTGGATGCCGCGAAGCGTCTGTTCAACGGAAAGCCCGCGAGCCCGGTAATAGTAGCCCGCCAGCAAAGCGAGCAAACCTATGATGGAATAAGCAATCAGCTTAAAGCCGAGCACCCGGTCCGGGGCATAAATAATGCCCACCGCCATCGCGATAAGCAAGGCAACATAATAACGAACAAGCCGCTGTGTGCGAAAATAATGCATCAGCTTTCCTTGCGAAGCCGAGCGCAGCAAAAGTATAACGAGCACGAGGCTCGACAGCGTCACCGAAACCGCAAGCGGCAAATACAACTGGTAGGCCAGCAGCGCAGGAATGACGACATAATAAATGGCGTCTTTCCTAATCGCGACATAAGCGAGCGCTCCAGCAGCAACGAACAGCAGCACGTAAACATGCTGTACGGAAGCGAGGCATATAACGCCCAGAGACAGCAGCATCGCGGCATAAAGCGCCAGCTTGTTCGGCAAACGGGCAAGCATCGAGCTAGGCCTGCACTTTCATCGGGTTAAACCGTTCATTGAAGCTACCGCTGACGATGCTGGAAATGTGGTACAGAAACGCCTCCACCGAAAACTGCTGTGCATTTTGGCGGCAGTTCGCATCCGTCATCATCCAGGACAGCAGCTCAAACTGCCGTACCGCATCAATGACCGATTCCGCATCCTGCTTCTCAAAGAACAAACCGGTTGGATTGTTCTCGCCCAGCCCTTTGACGATATCCTGGGCACCACCCTTGCCGTAAGCAATAACCGGCGTTCCCGCTGCCTGAGCCTCCACCATGCTAATGCCGAAGTCCTCTTCACCTGCGAAAATAAAAGCTTTAGCCTGCTGCATATGCTTAAGCAGCACGGCATTCGGCTGGTAGCCGAGCAGCTTGACGTTCGGCGTTGCCAGCTGCTTCAGCGTCTTCATCTCCGGGCCGTCGCCGATGACGATCAGCTCCTTGTCCGGCATTTTGGCAAAAGCCTCGACAACGAGATCAATCCGCTTATACGGCACAAGCCGCGAGGCAGTAAAATAATACTCTTTCCGATCCTGATTGGAGTGATTGCCGAACGCCTTCACTTCAACCGGCGGATACACTACCTGTGCCTGGCGGCGATAAATTTTGTGAATGCGCCGGGCGATGTAGGACGAGTTCGCAAGAAACACATCTACGCCGTTCGCTGTCCGCACATCCCACATGCGAATTTGGTGCAGCAGCAGCTTGGATACGAGCTGCTTCAGCTTGCCCAGCTCGCTTAAATATTGATGCTGCAAATCCCAGGCATAACGGATCGGCGTATGCACATAGGAAATATGAATTTGATCAGGGCCCGTAATAATGCCTTTCGCGACCGCATGCGAGCTGGATATGATGACATCATAGCCGGATAAGTCAAACTGCTCGACCGCCAGCGGCATAAAAGGAAGATACGTTTTGTACATTTTTTTCGCAAAAGGCAGCTGCTGAATAAAAGTTGTAATCGGCTTTTTTCCCTTCAGCATATGGCGGTCCTTTTCTTCCAGAAAATCAATTACACAGAACAGGTCCGCGTCAGGGTAAATATTCAGCAGTTGTTCTACTACCTTCTCTGAACCTGCATAGGTTACCAGCCATTCATGAACGATAGCCACTCTCATAGGGCAACTCCTTCTTCGTGCGTAGTGTCTTATGGCATATAGGGGAAAGCTGCGTGAAAAGGTTGGTCTCCGGCCGCTGTTGCAGCTTCATTTTTTGAATAAACCGCCTTTGCGGTAAAATGAAGCTGCAAAAATCGGACGCTACCGCTCCTCCAACCAACCTTTTCACTCCGCTAATCCTTTTTGCCATTTTTTGATTTCAATAAGCGCCTTTGCGCAGCAGCACGATAATGACCGTGCGATACAATATTTTCAGATCCAGCCATACGGACTGGTTGTAGACGTAGAACAGCTCAAGATCGACGCGCTCAGGATACCCGACGTCGCTGCGGCCGCTTACTTGCCAATAGCCGGTTACTCCCGGCTTGACCGATAGGAAGGGGACCGCCTTCTCTCCATATTCCTTCAGCTCGTCACGCACGATTGGGCGCGGTCCCACCAGGCTCATCTCGCCTTTCAGCACATTGATGAGCTGGGGGAGCTCGTCCAGGCTCGTTTTGCGCAGGAAGCTGCCGATTTTCGTGACGCGCGGGTCTTCGGATGGATCAAGCTTGTAGCTGTTGTCGATATATTTTTTGTACAATACCGGGTCGGCGCGCAGCCGCTGCTCGGCATCATGCAGCATAGAGCGAAACTTGATGATGCTGAACGTATTGCCCTTATGTCCAATCCGCTTCTGCTTGAAAAAAACCGTGCCCTTCGGATCGCTGATCTTAATCAGCAAAGCGACTAGCATGAACACCGGAAGCAGAAAAATAATGCCCGCGAGCGAGCATAAGACATCAATGATCCGCTTCGCTGCGGCTTGCAGCGAGAGAGTCAGCGTGCGGGCTTCCGATTTGTATTGTGGCCGATTTACACTCATACGCTATCCCTCCTCAGTGCTTTGAGCTGGCTAGCCTGCTGCTGCTCAACAATTTCCTCAAGTGCCGTCATGAGCGGAAGCTTAAGCTCCTTATTGCGCAGGGCGAAATCAATCGTCGTTAAAATAAAGCCAAGCTTTTCTCCGACATCGTAACGTTTGCCTTCAAAATCATAAGCAAAAACGCCTTCGCTTTCATTCAGCTTTTGAATCGCATCGGTTAATTGAATCTCATCGCCTGCGCCCTTCTCCTGCAGCTCCAGAAAATCAAAAATTTCCGGCGTCAGCACGTAACGGCCCATAATCGCCAAATTGGACGGGGCATGTCCCGGCTTCGGCTTCTCGACGAAACGGTTAACCTGTACGAGCCGGCTGCCTTCTACATCCATCCCTACCGGATCCACAATGCCGTAACGCTGCGTCTGATCGACGGATACGGTCTGAACGCCGATGACCGATTTGCCCGTCGCATCATATTGTTCAATAAGCTGCCTTGTGCAAGGCACCTCGGATTCGACGATGTCATCGCCGAGCAAAACCGCGAATGGCTCATTGCCGATAAATTTACGGGCGCACCATACAGCATGTCCCAGCCCTTTTGCTTCTTTTTGACGAATATAATGGATTGTTACATTGGAGGAACGCTGCACGGCTTGCAGCAGCTCCAGCTTGCCTTTCTCAATCAACGTGTGCTCCAGCTCAAATGCGATATCAAAATGGTCCTCAATAGCTCGCTTCCCTTTACCTGTTACGATAATAATGTCTTCGATACCGGATGCGATGGCTTCCTCGACGATGTATTGAATCGTCGGCTTGTCGACAATCGGCAGCATCTCCTTCGGCATTGCTTTTGTTGCAGGCAAGAAGCGCGTTCCAAGTCCAGCTGCAGGAATAATTGCTTTTGTCACTTTTTTCATCATCCATCACCCTATCCTTCTTCGTTTTTTTTCTTTAATTGGAAGCAGTTCATGGGAGTTAAAAGTTCCAGCTATACTCTCGTGTGCCTTGCTCCTCTCCTATACATGATCGTATAGCTCGAACTTCTAAATGCTTTCACTCCTTTTCGCCCGTTTTTCTGCACGTAATTTGGGAGAGGAGCTCGGTGAAAGGGGATCGGCGCTGCGCTTGCCCCTTTCACCTAAACTCCTCACTAAATTAAAGGGCATCTAACCCCTCCTCACCCCACACCACCGACGCTCTACGTCTAAGGCCGTTCGCGGCCCACAGCATGATCGAGTGCCTCCAGTGATATAGGTGCAGGAGACATTACCTTTAAAAACGTTAATTCTCTTTACTTGTGGTTTAAAAAAATGGTGATGAAAATGGCGAAGCGGAATGAAAGGCTTGAGCTGGAGAAGCGTAGCGTTCGCTTAAAGCTTTCCGTAGGAAAGCAGCATCGTAAGCATATGCTTTTACCCTTGCGTTCCCCCCTATTAGGGGCTATTTCGAGGAATGCAAGGGTAATGGCGATCGGAAGCCAAGCCTTTCATGCAGTGGAGCTTTTTTCATTCACGCTTTTAATCATCCGATAAAGAGATTACAACTACTCAAAATGAAACCTCACACTCATTGGTAGTAATATAAATACCCTTCCGAGCTGCTCCGCTTGATTTTATTGAGCACTACCCCTAAAATCCTCGCTTTCACATGCTCCAAGCTCGCCTTCGCTTTGATGGCGACCTCCTTCTTGACTGTGCCGGAATCGATGACGAGGACGACGCCGTCGGACTTGGATGCTACGATTTGCGCATCCGTCACGACCATGATCGGCGGGGTATCGACAATGATAATGTCGTAATGCTCCTTCATTTTTTCCAGCAGCTGGTCCATTCGCTTGGATGCCAGCATCTCTGACGGGTTCGGCGGAACTGGTCCTGCCGGTAAAATGCTGAGCCCGCTCACCGAGGTGGCTTGAATCGCGGTCTCCCATTCCTTCTGATTGCTCAGCACCGAGGTTAGGCCAATTTGATTGGATACCCGGAACAGCTGATGCTGCGTCGGCTTGCGCATATCGGCGTCAATCAACAGCACCCTCTTGTTCGACTGCGCATAAGTGACAGCAATGTTGGCCGAGGTTGTGCTTTTGCCTTCATTCATCTTCGTGGAGGTGACCATCAGAGTACGAATTTCTTCCTCCAAATTGGAGAAATCAATATTCGTTCTAAGGATGCGGTAAGCCTCCGATATCGGCGACTTCGGGTTCGTTTCCGTAATGAGCGGCCAATTAGGTTTCGTACGTGACATTATTTTTCCCCCTCATCGGTCGGTCTATGGAATTGTCCTTGTGCTTGCCTAGATCAACCTCGCGAATTTTCGGAATGAGCGACAGCGTCGGCAAGCCAAGCACCGCCTGAATGTCCTCCTCCGTCTTAATCGTATCGTCGAGATAATCGAGCAGCAGCGCGAATCCAATGCCTACCAGCATAGAGAGTGCAATCGCAATCGCAATATTCATCGTCGGCTTAGGCGACACAGGAGGCGGTGTGAGCGTATGATCGGCTTCGTACAAAATCGACACATTATCAACCTGCATCAAGCTCGGCAGCTCCTGCATGAACACCTCCGATACCGCATTCGCAATGTTCGCGGCCCGGCTGTAAGAGGAATCCTTTGCAGTGACGGACATCACCTGCGTGTCGTTGACTGAGGTTACGCTAATCCGTTCAATCAGCTCGCCTGTCGTAAGGCCAAGCTCAGGATACTTCTGGGCAACCTTGCCCATCACTCTCGGCGTTCTTATAATTTCCTTGTACGTCTTCACCAGTTGAATGTTGGAGTTGATCGTGCTTAGATCCAGCTTGGCGATAATATCGTTTTGACTGCCTGTCTGATTAACGATCAGCTTGGTCGACGCCTCATATTCCGGCTGTTGAAAATAATAAGAATAGATGCCTGTGGCGATCCCTGCCATGCAGACGAGCGCTGTTATCAACCAGATTCTTTTCTTCACAACGTGCCAATATTGTTTTAATTCCAATGCGTATACCTCCATAAAAAATTATTCAAAACGCGACCTATTGGGTAAAAAAAAGAGGTACCTACCATTTTCGCCGCCCAGCTGCCCGGCCCTTTTAAGCAACTTTCAGCATCGGGCAGGCAGCTATTTTACACCTTTCTCTATGATTCGACAGTTTTATCCTTTTGCGAAAATACTCAATATGAGCTTTTTCGACTTGATTATATTCATAAAGAATAACTTTTTCAAGGTGTTTTGAAAATTAGTTTTCTGAATTTTCAAAACATTCATTTACATAGAGGCCCTTTTCGAGAGTCTGTTCTCCGACAAAAACTGTTGGAACGAACCACCCTCAAGGACATGATCCATCATATCTTCAAACGTGCCATTAATTCCTTTTTTACGCAGCAGCAGCGTCAGCAACTCGGCTAAATCAATACGAGGCCTTGCCTCGGAAGGCACATAACGCTGCTCTTCATAATCGAATACCATTTCCTGCTTCATTGGATATTGCGCCATAAGCAGCCATTCCGTCAGGCTTCTTCCTGCGGTTCTCCCTGGTTCGGGCGCAAACATTGGATCGTCAGCAAGCTTTTTGAAAAAGGCCTTCGCTTTCAGAGAGCGCTGCTTCTGCTGCACAAGCTCGTGGAGATCATCAGCGATTTGATCGGGCTGCTCTCCCACAACGCCGTAATCATTCACCCGTCTGAGTGATTGTTGATTCGTTACCATCCTAATCCCTCCACACTTTTTTTTGAAAATATAAGCAGGCAACCTATCCAATGCGCTCTTTTTAGTATGTCGTATATTATGCGTATTGAATAAGTATAAAAGAAGAAAACCGAAAAGAGTGTCAGTTTGTGTCGAATTAAATAAATTGATCATTTAGCCCATTAACTACCCCACGCGTCCTATATCCAAATTCAGTAAATTGTTGAGGTATTGTATAACCGTGCTTTATTGTCTACAAAAGGCCACTTTCAGCATAGGTACAGCGGTTAAGCTGCATCAGGCAAAATGAGAACTTTATTGCGCTTTTTAGACGCAACAAACAGACGTTGATTCGCTAACGGCAGGCGGAGCGGCATGTCAGTTTATTTTATAGGCGCCATGCGGCATGACGGCGTTTTGGCCTTCGCTTTATTTTCAGAAAAATGAACAAAAAAACGCTTGCGCTCTGAACGAATGTTCTAAGCTTTGCAAGCGTTCTAATGTTTCAATACTCTATCCCGAATTGTCTGATTCAATAGCCGCATAAGGCTAGTTAATTAGCTTTAATATTAACCAAATTAAGAGGATCCAGAAGGGCAGCGCGAGAAGAATACCGTTTAATATGCCGACTTTTAGGCTTCCTTTGCGAAAGAACATTGTATGCCGCCTCCTTCTATTATACTGTATAGTTTTATTATACCCCATTCCTTTCCTCCTATACCGATCCAATCAGCATGCGTGACTATTTGGAAACTTTAGGTAGTCATTAAGGGGATAGGCGTATGGGCCTCTTGACTCATTATGCTAAAACGGCGCTTTTTTGTCATCCTATCAGGGAGGAGACGCACCGAAAACTTTGTTCCCTATTTTACAAAAAAATAAAGCTTCCTTCTCGCTTCTTCTATTCTAGTGTCCACCTCTGCGACTATAGCTGTTTGAAAGATAGGAATTTAGGGTATAAGCTTATGGGCCAAACGGCTCATTATGCTATAAATATTGGAATTGCATGTATGGAAAATAGTAGAATAGTTAGGACGATAAAAACTAAAATCCTTCTATAATAAAGGAGAATCCGATGAGCAACGAACAAGAGTATCGCTTTCAAGTTAATTTAAGCGGAATGATTAATATACTTTCCAACCATTTATATAGCAGCCCTAATGTTTATTTGCGCGAGCTTCTGCAAAATGCGACGGATGCTATTACAGCACGAGGACAGCTTGAGCCTGGTTTTACCGGAAATGTGACGGTAGAAATTTCAGGCAGCGGCAGTGGAGCGACGATGACGGTTGAAGACAACGGCGTAGGGCTGACCGAGGAGGATATTCATCAGTTTCTAGCGATGATCGGACATTCCTCCAAGGTTGGTCAAGATTTTATTGCAAAAGAAACCTCGTTTATCGGCCGCTTCGGCATCGGTCTGCTGTCCTGCTTTATGGTCAGCGACGAAATTGTCGTTCTTACCCAATCGGTGAAGGGCGGGCCATCCATGGAATGGCGCGGCAAGCCGGACGGAACGTATACGATCCGCCAGCTGAGCACCCAGCTGGCACCGGGAACGAAAATTTATTTGCGCTGCAAGCCAGATAGCGAGCCTTATTACGAGCCGCAAATGGTTGAGGATTTACTATTCTATTATGGCGCTCTGCTGCCCTATCCGGTTAGGCTGCATGCAAATGGAGACGCGAAGACGATTAACGAGTCGCGGCCTGACTGGATTTTGCAGCCGGAGCTGGCGCGCGGCCGTCGCCGCGAGGTGCTTGCCTTCGGTGAAAAGCTGCTGGGCGAGCCGCTGCAGGATTTCATCCCGCTCCAAACAGCGAATGGCCGTACGGGCGGAATCGCCTTTATTTTGCCGCATAGTGTGAATCTGAATGCCCGCCGTTCCCATAAAGTATATCTGAAGCAAATGCTCGTCTCCGATAAAGCCGAAAATATTTTGCCGGAATGGGCGTTTTTCGTCAAATGCCTCATCTGGACAGATGAGCTTCAGCCGACGGCATCACGCGAGCATTTCTATGAGGATGAACGGCTGGAATCGGTGCGCGAGGAGCTTGGACAATCGATCCGCAATGAGCTTATGCGCATAGGCGAATATGAGCCTGACCGCTTGCAGCGCATCATTCAGCTGCATGCTTTGTCGATGAAGGCACTCGCTGCGCAGGATGAGGATTTCCTGCAAACCATTTACCGCTGGATTACATTTGAAAGCACCTACGGAGAACGAACATTTGGCGAGCTGATGGCCGATAATAAAAAAATATTTTACACGTTATCTGTTGATGAATACCGTCAAATTACCCATGTGGCCGCAGCACAATCGATGCTCGTCCTCAATGGCGGCTATATTTATAACCATGAATTGCTTGAGCGCTTGTCGATCCTTCTTCCTGAGCTGGATATGGAAAGGCTGCTGCCGGAAGATGTATCGCTGTCCTTCGAGGACTTAACGAATGAGGAGCGCAATCAATTTTACGAGCGAATTCGCCTTGCAGATGGGGCATTGCAGCGCTTCCGCTGTCAAATTCAGCTCAAACGTTTTGCTCCAGCAGAGCTTCCTGCCCTTTATACGCTGTCGAAGGAATCATCGTCGCTGCGCTCCTTGGAGAAAGCGAAGGAAAACAGCTCGGACCTGCTCGCTTCCGTACTCGGCAACCTTGGCGCGAGCTTTACGGAATCGGCGTATTCGACGCTTTATTTTAACTTAAACAATCCGCTCGTCCAGAAAATTTTCACCAGTGCCGACAACCAAATGTTCACAACCGCTGCCCAAATGCTGTATACGAATGCTTTGCTGATGGGTCATTATCCGATGACGCGCCAGGAGCTTGGTGTACTGGGCCAAGGCATGGTTAAATTTATCGACTGGGGACTATCGTCGAACGCTTAAATGCTAGATGCAGAAGGAGGAACATGAATGGAACTCGATTTTGAAGATTTAATGGATCAGGCCTACGATCTGCCCCCTGGCGCAGCTAAGCTTGAGGTGCTGGAGGCTGCCGTGAGAATCGCAGATGCAGAGGGCGATATCGATAACGCCTTTGAGGCGAGAGGCGAAATTGTGGAGACGGCTATTTTTCACGGTTACCCGCTCAAAGCGATTATCGCTTTCTCTTGGCAGCTGGGACAATCTGACCATCAACCCGATCATTACGATAGCAGCGATTTAATGTGGTCCTACAAATGGATCGTCGGCAACATTTCGAATTTCCCGGAAATCCCGATGCCGCAAATTCAGGAGCTGCTGGAGGATTTGGGCAAACGCTATAAGGAGCATGGCTACAGCCGCCGCACTTATTTGTATTACCGCTCTCGCCTTGCCTTAAGCCATGGAAAGCTGAATGAAGCCAAGGATTTTCTCGAGCAGATGGTGAAGGTCGATCGGGACTATATGACTGACTGTATCGCCTGCGAGCAAAATCATATCGTGGAGCTTTACGCGCAATTGGGCGAAGATGAACAAGCTTTAAAGGCGGCAGAGCCGATTTTATCCGGCAAAATGAAATGCGCTGAGGTTCCTCATATTACACTGCCGCACCTGCTTTCGCCTTTGCTGCGTCAAGGCTCGCCAGAAGAAGCCCAAAAGCTTCATACGAAAGGCTATCGACTGGTCAAAGGCAAGCGCGATCTGCTCGCTAGCGTCGCACAGCATATTCATTATTTGACGGATGTGAATCCGGCGAAGGCGGTAGAGGCCGTCGAGCTGCATTTGGCATTTATCCTTGACCATGAGAATCCTTATGAGGTCATGCGATTTAATCTATTCACAGCACGGCTGCTGAAGAAGCTAATTAGCGAGGAAGCTGAAGTAAAGCTGCGTCTGCCAGCCTCCTTCCTCGCTGTGAATGAAGATACAAGTCTGCCCGCGCTTGCTGCGCACTTTGAAGCACTCGCGCTATCGGCAGCAAAACGTTTTGATGCTCGCAATGGCAATGATTATTATAGTAATAATGCCGCGAGCTTGCTCGTTTAACTCGCCTGATGAGGCCTCTTGGCGCTTCTATTGCCATGTATTTAACAAATAAACAGAGGAGCATCTATGGAAATGGATTTTGAGGATTTAATGAACCAGGCGTATGACCTCCCTCCCGGCGCTGCCCAGCTCGAGGTGCTGGAGGCTGCCGTTCGGCTCGCAGATGCCGAGGGTGATATCGAAAATGGTTTTTATGCGCGCCACCAAATCGTGAAAACTGCTGGATTTCATGGCTTCCCGCTGAAGGCGATTATCGCCTTCTCCTGGCAGCTAGGCCAATATGATCAAAACCCTGAGGAATATGATGGCAGAAGCTTGTTATGGCGATATAAATGGATCATCGGCACCATTTCGAATTTCCCAGAAATTCCAATGTCGCAAATTCAGGAGCTGCTGGAGGATTTGGGCAAGCGTTATAAGGAGCATGGCTACAGCAATCGCACTTATTTATATTTCCGTTCCCGGCTCGCCCTTGACCATGGCAAGCTTGATGAAGCCAAAGATTATCTCCAGCAATTTATGAAAGCATTTCGGGACCATATGAGCGATTGCATCGCCTGTGAGCAGCATTATATTGTCATGCTATATTCAAGACTGGGCGAGGATGAGCAAGCATTAAAGGCAGCGGAGCCGATTTTATCAGGGAACATGAAATGTGCTGAGGTACCTCATATTACGCTGCCGGAGCTGCTCCTGCCTATGCAGCGCCTAAACCTCCATGAGGAAGCGAAAAAAGCGCATACGAAAGGCTATCGCCTCGTCAAAGGCAAACGTGATCTGCTGGAAAGCGTCGCCCAGCATATTGAATATTTGACGGTAACCAAGCCAGCTAAAGCGATTGAGGCTGTAGAGCTGCATTTGGCTTTCGCACTTGATCATGAGAACCCTTATGAAGTGATGCTGTTTAATCTATGTACGGCACGCCTGCTGAAGAAGCTTGTTCAAGAAGGATCGAATGTGATGCTTCGGCTTCCCTCCTCCTTTCTTGCGGCGCATGAAGATACCAGCCTTCCGGCGCTCGCCGCTCATTTTGAAAACCTCGCCACTGCGGCGGCACAACGTTATGATGCTCGCAATGGCAATGATTTTTATAGTAAAAAGGTAGCCGATAAGCTGCTCTTATAAGGTGTCTGGCGAAGCTGCCTAGTGCACAATAAGTGTGAAACTTATAATGCTTATATTTCAAAAAAATCCCCGCAAGCGGACACTTTTTCAAGTGATCGGCTTGCGGGGATTTGTATTTGTGGACGGTTTGTCTTACATTGCTTTGGTCAACGTAATGGAATGATCGGCTTTGCCCCAATGTACGTTCCAGCCAAGCAGTTCCGTAATGAAGCGAAGCGGCACGACCGTCCTGTTGTCGGAGTTGACAAAAACTTTAGCGCCTACGGATTTTTTCATGCCGTTTACTTCCATGAAGTCTTTGTTCATCCAAAATTTCAGTGTGTCGCTGCCTGCTTTGATCGTAACCAGCTGCGCTTTTTTATCCCATTTCACGTCAGCCCCAATGCCTTCGCTCAGGTAGCGAAGCGGAATATAAGTCATGCCGCTCCAGATGAATGGCTCTGTATACACCGGCTGAGTATTCGTCCAAGACGATCCATTCGTTGTGAAGTAAGCCTTCCCTTCTTCATTTGCTGATTTAATAATGGCGCCATAATCTCCTACGGCTATATAAACATTGTTTCCGTAAGCAGCGTCTTTGATTGCGCCTGCGGGCAAATCCTCCCAGCTCTTCGTTGTAAATGTATCCGGCGCAGGAGCTGCATAAATGGAGGGGGACTAACTTGAAGCATGATGAGTAAAGCGAGCATAAAAATTCCTATTCGTTGCCATATCTATGCAGGCCATGCATCCCGCCGGATTCACACTCCTCTATGCTTCATTTATACTCTCTCTGATGACGCCACCCAGCAGCTTCTAAGCTATAAAGGAGTCAGGAAATTTCTAGCTGCAATTAAATTCGACAAATTACAACATATTACTCCAATAAATAGACGGATTACGACCTAAATTTTTATCGAAATGTGTCGAATCTTCAATCGGCCGTAAACCGCGTCCAGCAAGGCTTCATTCAAGAAAACAGCCTATCATTTTCCCCACCTCTTTTTCCCTAAGGCTTCGATACAATTATTTTTAAAACGCTCTATAAAATCGTTATGGAAAACGTGATTTTCACCGATATATAAAACATATTAGGTTAACTTTTAGAAAAGAGGGCGGGATTCTATGTTAAAACTATCTTTACGCTGGCGGCTTGCTCTGCTTGCTGCAATTCCGCTTATTGCGTATGTGCTGTCGAGCTTGTATTACCTGAACGGGCAGCAGCAAATTGTGCGTACGATGACAGAGGAGATTTATGACACATCCAATCAGGTCAATTCACTGATTTTGAACGCAGACCGTGACATGTATCAAGCTTTTCAAGCGTATTTAAAAGTGGAGTCTGGTACGTTGAACGCGGCTGAAACGGAGGAAGCCCGCAAAGAGTTGTCCGAGAATATCGCGCAGGTATCCGAACGTGTTGGAAAAGCAAACGTTATTATTGAAGCGCAATCTTTGCAAAAATTGGCATATGGTGAGTCTGGCCGCACGATTGAGGATATTTTGGGCCAGTTTCAGCCGAAATTTGAATTATGGTCCTCTGCTGCCGTACAGGCTGCTGCCGGGGACCAGCACCAGTTCCGCAATGCCGAAATTGACGACGCTTTTAAATCCAGCCGCTCCGGTATTGACGAGATTGGAGAAAGCTTAGACAAGCATTCGGAGCTGACAATAGCGGCCATCAGCAAGCAAGTAGAGCAAAATCAGCTTGTAGCTTTCATAGCAACTACTTTAGTTACGCTTCTTTTAGTCATCGTTGTTATCATCACCGTCCGTCAAATTATGCGGACAGTCCGCATCATCGTCGCAAAATCTAATCAAGTGGCAGCGGGAGATTTGACCGTGCAGCGGGATAAAAATCCTGGAACCGATGAGCTTGGCCGCATATCAGCCGCCGTCGATCATATGATTGACACGATGCGCAAGCTCATTAGCGGCATTTCGGAGTCCGCGATCGAGGTAAGCGCTGCCTCCTCCCAGCTGACAGCCGCATCCCAGGAATCGACTGAGGCGGCAGAGCATACCGCGATTCGGATTCAGGAGGTTGCTCAAAGCTCGATGGTTCAAGCAAGAACGGCGCAGGAGACGTCCCGTGCGATTGAAGAGATGGCGGTGGGCATTCAGCGGATTGCCGAAAATACAACTTCCATTGCGATGCATTCCTCTGGAACGTCGGAACAAACCGAGCAAAGCCAGCAGGCATTGAATATGCTCGTTAACCAGATGGAGGACATTCGCGCCGTCATAACAAAGCTGTCCGAAAGCATTCATTCCCTTGAGCATCGCTCGCAGCAAATCGGCAAAATCGCTCAAAATATTACCGCATTCGCCGGTCAAACGAATATTTTATCACTGAACGCCTCCATTGAGGCTGCACGTGCAGGCGATCAAGGCAAAGGGTTTGCCGTTGTGGCAGAGGAAATCCGCAAGCTGGCAGCGGCCTCGCTGGAATCAGCGGAAGGCATCAATACGCTCGTAGCTGGCACGCGCAGTGAAATTGCCAGTGCATCGAGCTATATGGCGACAACCGTTCAAGAGGTCGAAAATGGCGGCGGACAGCTGAACGTTGTGCGGGAGCGGCTTGATGCCATCTCGATCGCGATTGAGCAAATTGCGAATCAGCTCCATGATAATTCGGCTATTGCTGAGCAATTATCTGCAGGCTCCCAGCAAATTAGCGCTTCGACAGAATCAGCTGCGGCAGGCGCTGCCTCCAATTTGGAGAAAACCGATGACGTGGCGGCCGCAACAGAGGAGCAGCTTGCACAGATGGAGCATATCGCATCATCGGCCCAAGCGCTGAATCGCATTGTCGGCGATCTAGAGGCGGCAATTTCCAGCTTTAAAGTGAACTAACGAAGGCTGCGTTTAACAGAATCGTTGAAAAATAAAGCAAAAAGAGCAAGGCTCCCCAACAATCACGGGAACCTTGCTCTTTTCTTTTTCTATTGCTCTTGCAAAAGCTTGGCAATAATTGTAGCTATTTCAGCCCGATTGATCGATTGCTCCGGTTTGATGGAACCATCTTTATAACCGCTGATCAGCCCATGCTCTGAAAGCGCTTGAACCGCTTCCGCTGCCCAAGCTGAAACGCTGTCGCTATCCTTGAAGCTGCCCTCGCCGCTAGCCGTGCCAGCAGCAAGCTGCCCCTTAATCGCACGATACAAAATGACAAAAGCTTCCTCGCGGGTAATTTCCTGATTTGGCTTAAAGCTGCCATCAGCAAATCCGCTCACAATTCCTTCATTGACCAAAGCATTTACCGAACCTGCATACCAAGCTCCTTCTGACACATCGTTAAACTTCGATGAGCCCGCAGCCGCATCCAGCTTCAATAAGCGGAAAATAATCGTCATAAACTCTGCACGATTCATCTTTCTATCCGGCTGGAATGTACCATCTGGATAACCTTTCATAAGGCCTTGGGCCGTCAGCTTGCCAATTGCCGCTCCTGCCCAGTGATTGCTGACATCCGGGAATGACGGCGGATTCGTACCTGTTCCTGGATTTGTTCCCGGATCCGTTCCTGTGCCCGGCGTAGTGCCTGGATTCGTCCCATTGCCTGAGCCGCTTCCTGAGCCTGAGCCTGGATTACTGCCAGACCCCGAGCCTGGATTCGTTCCCGGATTCGTACCCGGATCCGTCCCAGGGTTCGTTCCCGGATCCGTTCCGCCGCCGCTGCTTGCTTTGGCAGGCACGATAACGGAACGTACGATGACAGCGCTCGTCTGATCCGACAGCCGCGTCACTTCCAGCTCCAATTGAACCGTTGTCGCTTGCTCTGGCGGCGTAATCGTACCATCGGTACCAATTACCGCACTGTCGGAGGATTTGATTGCCACTGTGAAGCCTTCTGGGGCTTCCGGCAGCGTCAACTGTACCGCTCCTTGCGCTGGTGCCGCTATTTCGCCCAGACGGTTTGCCGCCTGCACTGCTGTCTGCTCCTTAGCAACAATCATAATCCAGCTAATTTGCGGATCAGGAGCGCCGCTGACCGCCCGACGAATCGTCAGCGCCAGCTTGCCGTCAGACACATTCACATCTTCGTAGCCAAGTACATCTCGCGAAGCGCTGAATGTATAGCTGTTCGTTTTAATTTCATCATTAATAATGATTTGAGCTTTGCGAGTGCCAGGATTATATTGCGACCATGGATCATACAAACCGACATAAACATCGTATTCGCCATTCGCAATATCAAAACGGTACGGCAAATCATCGCCTGTTCCAGACTTTAAATAACGCAGCGAAGCGAACAAATCGCCACTAGCCGTACCAGAGGTTAATGTATTGTTACCAACATAACCCCAATTCCGGCCATTATCCGGGTCATATTGCTGATCGATCGCTTCTTTATTAATAAGCGTATCTTCCATGTAGGAAATCATGTCGTTATAATCGGCTGTCGCCGCGCCTCCGGCATGAACGAAATAAGCGCTGCGATCTGGCACCACATAAATTTGCTGTTCAATCGTTTTGGTGCTCGCCCCGCTAAGCGTACCCTTCAGCGTCACGATGCCCGGCTTGGCGAATAGCTCCGGCGTTGCATTCCAAGCAATTGCAGCCGTCGTTTGCGAACCGCCAGACACTGTAATTTGCACCGTATCGGGCAGTACAGGCACTTTGCCAATCGAGGTTTGTGTAGGCAATGGCGTATCAATCGTAATACGTCCCATTGCACTCAGCTCATCCAGCGTCCATTCATCGCGCCAGCGCAGCGCGATTTCGTCATTTTGGCCAAATTCGATCGGCAGCCAAATGTAACGCGAATTTTTCAGGTCATTTTTGTCCCAGCGATCACCCATATAGAGGAACTTGCCCGCTGCTGGATCAATCGGAAGGACATGCGTGCTTTGCGAGCCAAACGTTGTAGAGCTGCCCGGCGCTACATCGCGCATAGGCTTCCATTCGCCGAAAATATCATCGGCAACGGTGTATTTGCCAAGGTTTGGATCCCAACCGGTTGCGCCGGACGTAATCATATAATATTTGCCTTGATATTTGAACAAGGCAGGCGCCTCGCGCTGTCCTCCCGGAAATACCCGGACGTAATCGACACCATATTCGGCTTTGTATACGGTATCGCGCTCGACATTGCCGTCTTTATGCCAACCGACAATATCGGTGTACTCTTCATTGAGCTTGGAGATGTACATCGTCATATTTTCCTCGCTGGAATACACGAGGTAAGCTGTGCCATCATCATCTTTGAACAGCGTCATGTCCCGCGCCATTCCCGGCTGATTAGGCTGCCCATTGTAGGTGGCATCCGCAGGAGCACGGTCCATCCGGTGGCTTTCGCCATAGACGAATGGTCCTGTTGGCGAATCGCTCAAAGCATACCCTGCTTCCGCCTTCGCATAGTTGGCTGTCGACGTTTCAGACGGGCCATCCGTATGCATCCACATCACGTATTTCCCGGTTGCATCATTGTAAATGACCTTTGGACGCTCGATAATGCGATTCGTCCCAATATCATTGAAAATGCTGGCTTGATCGGTTCTCCCTGCATAAAGCTGGGAAATAAGCGGATCATTCGTAAAATCATCCATCGACTCAATCGCAGTCAACGCCAGACCATGATCCTCCCAATTGTATAAATCGGTTGAGGAGTATACCCGAACGCCGCGTGCCGGCAAATAGCCATTGGTTTTATCCTCGCCATACCAATAATATTTTTGCGTATGCTCATCATAGATGATGCCGCCGCCATGCGCTTGAATAAGCGCACCGCTCGTATCATTCCATACCGCGCCCGGCTTAAACGATGTATTCGGCACATCCAGCGATATCTGGGCAAGCGCCGCATTCAATGAAGCGATAGCCGAGCGAATCTGCTCCTGCACCGCCGGGTCCTGCATGTCTGTCCCATTCGCAGATAGTGCATCAAACACATCCGAAGCAGCAGCGATTGCATCATTCAGCACCTGTACGCTATAGCGTGTGTATTTCACATCCACCGCCTCGCTTTTTGCCTCATCCAGCTTATCTCCCAGATCGGACAATGGGATCGTGACATTCAGACGGACAATAATATAGCTAAGCATTGGATCATTATAATTGCTTAATGCTGCAGTAGCCGGACCTTGAACGCGAACCTGCATTTCATTGCCCGTTAGGCTTACATTTCGATAAGTAACCTCCTTCACTGCGTCATACTCGCCAATGCTGTATTCACCAGAGAGATTTGTTCCGTTCACAACCATATTGACGCTGCGGCCGCTCCACGGATTTTTGTATCCAAACGTAATATCATAGCGGTCTTCCGGCAGCTCGAATTTGTATTCGATCGCCTTATCCCTTACTTGCGTGCCATTATAATAACGCAGCGTCCCCAGTTTCGTAGAAGCATCGCCTGTTCTTGCAGCTGTTGTAGTCGTCACTAACCCCCATTTTTTACCAGTTACAGCATCCACTCCATATACCTGCTCGGTTACGGAGGAATACAGCCCAAACTTATCGGTGCCTTCTACTGTAGATGGCGTTGTGTCCCCTGCATTCACAAAATAAAGAATATAGTCGTTATCCTTCAATTGCTGCTCAGTAAAATCATCACGTACCGCTGCGCTCACACTAGCCGAATTGTCCCCATTTTGCAGCTCATCTGCCGCATAGGCAGGAACAGCAGACATGAGCATGGACAGCACCAATAAACAGGAGCATGCGGCCGAAAGCCATTTTCGCTTGTTCAATACGATGAATCCCCTCTCTGTATATAGATCACCCCAAGCATGTATGCGTTTACACAAAAAGTGCTGGAGCGTCACAATGGATTGTAACCAACCATTCGCAATCCTTCAATTGAACAATTCGGAGCAAGCTGAACCACTGCTGTTCCCGCAATTTGTTCACCCAAGTTTCATTTGTTCACACTGCGCTATTCGCGCATGTGAACGGGCATTCACTCATCAAAAAGCCAGCTGTTGTAGAACAGCTGGCTAGCTTTAATATAAAGTTGCTATGCCTTCGGCGCACCCTCGAGCAGCTTCTCCACGATAAAATCAAGCTGCTTGTCCAGCGAATAAATATCGCTGTAATACGCAAGCCCAAATTCTATTTCAACCAAACGGCCTTCTTTTACTGCCGGGATGCTGTTCCAGATCGAGTTGTCGGATAAATCATCCATACCCATCCAAGAGGAGCGGAAAATATAATCGCCCATATATTCCGGCAGCACCTCCAGCGATACATTTTCGCCATCGCCAACTGTTGCGACATCGATTTTATCCTGAATAACTTTCGGAGCTTTCATTCCCAGGTACTCATAAATAATTTGCGAGCCGCGGCCGTACTGCTTGCTGGCGATAACCGACATTTCCTTCTTGCCGCCTTCAATAATGGAAACCGTTTTGTCATAAACGCCTGCTGCTTTCAGCTTCTCCTTGCTCTCTTCTACTTTCTTATTGAAGTTTTCCATCAGCGTATTTACTTCCTGCTCCTTGCCGAACACCTTGCCCAGCATTTTCATTCGCTCATCCGTAGTCATTTTGTCAAACGGAATGTACACCGTCGGAGCAATATCATGCAGCTTGTTATACGTATCCTCAGAAGGAGCAATAATCAAGTCTGGATCAAGCGCCAGCACTGCCTCCTGATTCGGCTCAAACCATTGGCCAAGCGTTTCAATACCCGCAAGCTCCTGCTCGAATGCCGCTCCCTCGTACACATCGGAAATACCGACCGGCTTTACACCCATTGCCACCACATCGCCCAGCATATAAAGCGCGACGACGCGCTTCGGCTCGGCAGGTACTTCCACATCGCCTTTCTCCGTGCTGACGATGCGTGTTGCTGCTTCCGCAGGCGACGCTTGGCCGCCGTCATTTTGCGCGAGTGGCGCTGATTCCGTCGCATTGCTTGGCGAAGCAGAAGCTGCGCTGTTCGCGCTCGTATTCGCAGTGCCTGATGAGCAGGCACCTAGCAATAGCGTTAACGTAAGCAACAAGCTAATAGCAAGACCCGATGTTGTATTTCTTTTCATTCGTACAGACCCTCCACGTTTATATTGATAATGATTATCATAATTACCAATATAACGCCGCACCTTGCCCATTCCAATGGATTTTTCAGATATGATGAATGGACGATCTTCTGAAAGCCGCTTGTTGCGTTCCCGCTCCTGAAAACGAACGGGCGATAAGCCGGTATGTTTTTTGAAAATTCGGCTGAAATAATACACATCCGCGTAACCAACCTCAAGCGCAATTTCATTCAGTGCCGCATCCGTTCCAATGAGCAGCTCTGCCGCACGCTTCACCCGGATTTGAATCAAATAATGGATCGGGCTTGCTCCCGTATGCTCTTTAAAGCGCATCGATAGATGCCGGGAGCTGTAATTCAGCTTTTCACCCAGCGACTCCAGCGTAATGGCCTCCTGAAAATGATCCTCTATATAGCGTATGGCCTGCGTAACGAGGTCCGGCTTGCTTACTTTAATGCCCTGCGTCTTCATTTGCCGGAGCAGCTCATGGATAAATTGATAAAATAGCCCCTTGATCTGGATGCGATCCAGATCATCCGCTTGCTGCCACGCTTTCCGAATCAAATCCAGCGGGCGAAGCAAGGGCAGCGGCTCCTGCGGCTGAAAACCATATTGCAGCGCAAATGGCTGATGCCGTTCCATTAGCCGCGCCAGCTCTTTATTGCCCGGCAATGCATACACCGCACGGTATAAAAGCAAATAATATTCAAACTCTTCCTCCGCCCACACATCCAGCCGCATGCCCTTGCCGCCATGCAGAATATGAAACCGCTGAGCCTCATGCTCGTCGCCGTCCAGCTTCAAATGCCCAGCACCGCGCACACTGTAAATGAAGCCGCTTGACGGCAGCAAATAATCCTCCAACAGCTCCCCTGGCTGCATGACGACATGGCGAATATCCCATATTTTTATAGCCGTCTGGTTCCATAATTTTATATGTTCGTCCAGCTTCAATTCCCCAACCTCCCCACTTCCTGCCTTAAAAGAACCGCTCGATCAATCCCTTAGTCCCTTTATTATAATTGATAAACCTTCTCATTTACAATGAAAATAACTATAAGCTTCATTAATATGCAAAAAAGCCCGCAGCTTCGGCTAGGCCGATATCGCTGCGGGCTTCTTTGCATGCTTTTACAAATAAATCTCTTTGCCTGTCGCTGCCGATTCGTAGATCGCTTCCAAAATTTGCGTCACCACGAAAGCCTGCTCCGGCTTCACAAGCGGCTCCCTATCATGGATAACCGCCTCCAGCCACTGCCGAGCTTCCTTCGTTCCCGGATCATTCGAGCCGGGGCCGAAATACGCAATGCCGGGACCTGCAGCCGCCTTCGTTTCCATCAGCTTGCCGAACTGGACGTTGTTGAAGATCAGCTCTCCAGCGTAATCCGCGCCTTGCTTCATCTCTGCACCGCCGTTCGTGCCGTAGAGCGATGCCTTCGCTTCCTTCACATCCGTCGTATTCAAAGCCCAGGAGCTTTCAAGGAAAATCGTTGCGCCATTTTCCATCTTAATGAGGCCAAAGGCGGAATCTTCTACCTCCAGTTCCTCTGGCTTCCACGGACCGAACATATTGCCCTCCGGCTTATCCCGCAGCTTGTAGAACACCGAGCCGCTGACGGATTTCGGCTTGTAATTGTCCATAAACCATAACGCCAAATCAAGCGCATGCGTCCCAATATCGATCAGGCAGCCGCCACCTTGCTGCTCCTTGTCGGCAAATACGCCCCATGTCGGGAGCGCCCGCCTGCGGATCGCATGGGCTTTCGCCATATACACTTCACCGAGCGCGCCTTCCCGGCAAGCTTGATGCAGCGTCTGGGAATCGTCATTCCAACGGTTTTGATAGCCAATCGTCAGCTTTTTGCCTGTCCGCTCTGCCGCATCCAGCATTTTACGCGCTTCTGCCGAGTTAATCGCCATCGGCTTCTCGCACATCACATGCTTGCCCGCCTCCAGCGCATCTACTGTAATAAATGAATGCTGCAAATTTGGCGTCAGCACATGGATGATATCAATAGAGCTATCTTCGAGCATCTGTTTATAGTCGGTATACGTTTTGGCATCCTCTGTGCCGAACTGCTGTGCCGCTTTCTCTGCCTGCTCCGGGATAATATCACAGAATGCAACCATATCAACCAAATCGCTATTGTTTTTCAGTGACGGCATATGCTTCTGAAAGGCGATGCCTCCACAGCCTATAATACCTGCTTTCAATTTCCCCATCGTTTGCAGCCTCCTAAGGTGAAACGGCTGTCGCCGTCCTTTGGCGGCAAAGCAACCGTTTCGCGATGAAATATAAGCATAGTTATAAAAGTGAGCATATAAATTCTTATATTTTAAATGAATGTGCGCAAATACTCCAGATCGTTGCGGACGCTGGCAAGCTTATCCGCTGATTTACCTTCATTTTCAACCAATGCGTATTTCACATGGCCAAGCTCCTTGATCCTCCCATACACATGGGCAAAATCGAAAGCACCTGTACCGAGATCGACAAAGTCCGAAGGCACGATATATTTGCGGTAAACATCCATAAGCCCAAGCCCTTCGTCGCCGTTCGCTTGAATCGATTCGAATAAATTAAGCGGGCCGGACAGCTGCTTGCTGAAATCCTTCTGATGAATCATATCGCAGCGGTCGCCGACTCGCTCCATTACTGCAATGGGGTCAACCCCGGCCCGCATCACCCACACGAGATCAAGCTCGAATTTTAAATGCAACGGATCGGTATGTGCGGTGAGGATATCAAACAGCGTCGTATCGCCATCCGCCTTAAATTCATGGGCGTGATTATGGAGGTAAAGCTGGAAGCCGCGCTGTGCAAGCTTGCCGCCAAGCTGCTCCAGCTGCTCGGCGAGACGCAGCGTGCTGTCACGGTCGTCCATCCATACGGATGGCAGCACCAGCGACGTACAGCCAAGCTGTTCGTAATAATCCATCAGCTCATCCCAACGATGGGCGAGCAGCTCCTCGCCAGGCATCGGCCCCTCATGGGCTGCGATGGCCTTTAGGCCGGAGGCCGCCAGCTCGGCGGCAACCTCCTTGGCCGGGAATTCATCGCTGAACCGCGACATTTTCACCATATTGAAGCCTAGCATTTCCAGATGGGTATAGCCTGCTTCCGCAAGCTTGCGCAAAGTGCCGTAATAATCTTGAGCAAGCTGCTCATGGACGGAATAAATGTTAATGCCTGCTTGAATGCTCATGCCAGACCTTCACTCCTTCGAATATTATTTATTGGCTGCCGCCCACTCATCCAGCTGCTTTTGTTTTTCGGCAACGATTTTATCCATGCCTGCAGATTTCAGCTTCGCAATGTACTCCGGCAAATATTTGTCCGGGTCAAGCGTACCATTTTCCAAACCAATCTTGAATTGCTCCTTCACGTTCTGAACAGCCGCCACTTCTGTTTTGACAGGGTCTGCTGTAAAGCTGAAGCCAAGCGCTTTCGATTTAACCGCCGATTTATTGAACTCATCAAGCTTCGTCCACAGATCTGCGCTGTCCCCTTCCCAAATATGGGAAAGCAGCTGATTGCCCCACATCCAGCCATGCGTCGGGTTGTAAGTCGAGCTGGAGGAATCTACGCCTGCCGGGAAGCCGATAATATTGCCATCTTTCACTTCATAATGCTTGCCTTTAATGCCGTAATCGATCAGGTTCACGAGGTCAGCGTCCGAGTAAAGCAGGTTCAGGAACATCATCGCGCGCTCAGGGTCCTCGGAGTTTCTTGCAATGCCGAACATAATGTTAGCGATCGAGGAAGTCGTCGAAATCGCTGGAGAAATGCGTGCTGCAACGAGCGGTGTACCTGTAAGCAGCGACTCCTTGCTCTCATAGCCAGGCTTCATATGCGCCATGAAAGCAAACGCCTTGTTAGCCTTGATCAACTGCTCGGAAGTCGTTTGATTCGTCGAAATATCTTTAGGAATAAAGCCCGCGTTGTACCAATCTCTTGCTTTTTTCACCAAGCTCGCATATTCAGGCGTTTCATACCAGTTTACGACTTTCAGCTCGCCATCAAAGCCGACCAGTACACCATTCTCGTCGCCAAGCGGGTCGATGACGCTGCCCACCATGGATTGGATAACCGAGAAGCTTGGGCCTTCTGGCAATACAGCTGCCATGCCCGGCTCATTGTCTTTAATCGTTTGGTAAACAGCCGTCAAATCATCCATCGTCTTAATCGCATTAACATCGATTTTGTATTTGTCTACGATGTCTTGGCGCATAACGAGGCCATAATCTGCTGCCCAGTCGCGCACACTTGGAATAGCGTAAATTTTTCCATTCGAGGAGCCGGCTTTAATGACATCTCCGCCAACAACCTTTTGAATATCTTGTCCGTATTTTGCCAGGAGGTCATCCATCTCTACGAGCTGGCCTTTAGCAGCCTGTGTGCCAAAGTTAAGTCCTGTGCCCGTTACGAGAATATCCAGCGGCTCATTGCCCGCAAGCATCAGGTTCATCTGCTGCTGCCATGCCCCGATATCAATAGGAAGGAATTTAACGGTTGCATTGATTTTGGCTTGGGTAATTTTATTGACCTCGGCTTGAACCTCAGCCAAATCCTTCGTATTGCCGATGCTTAAGAAAGCCACCGTCATTTCATAAGGCTTGAGTTCAGACGCTCCGCCTGTTTCTCCACCTGCAGCATTCGTTGCTCCGGCATTCGATGTTGAACTGCCGCTGTTGCCGCCACATGCTGCAAGCACCAGCATAACCGTCAGCAGCATCGCCACTATTCCATTTGTCCGTTTTCTCATCTCTGCAACCTCCCTGTTTGTTCAAGCTTGTATGCTAACCGGCTGAAAGCCGTGAGTAGCCAGACGTTTAACATCATCAACCTTTAACGGCACCAATAACAAGCCCTTTGACGAAATATTTTTGGAAAAAAGGGTATGCGCACAGCAGCGGCACTACGCCGATAACCGCCATGGCCATCCTTACCGTTTCCAGCGGAATTTGCGCACTCGCTACTTCCCCCGCATTCAACGTTGAGGCATTGTTCTGAATAAACTGGGCGTTGAGCAAAATCCGGTTCAGCAGGTTTTGCAAACTGAACAGCTTGCTGTCGGTAATATAAATGAGCCCGTTAAACCAGTCATTCCAATAGCCAATCGTCTGCATAAGGCCAATCGTTGCGAGGATCGGCAGCGACAGCGGCAAAATCATCTTGAAGAAAATTTTGAATTCTCCAGCGCCGTCAATAGAAGCGGATTCAATAATCGCATGCGGGATCGAATTTTGGAAAAACGTCCGCATAATGAGGACGAAGAAACCATTCGTCAGCAAGCCTGGAATAATTAGCGCCAGCAGAGAGTTTTTCATATCGAATACTTGCGTGTAAATCAGATAAGTCGGTACGAGTCCGCCATTGAACAGCATCGTGAAAAAGACGTAAAAGGCGAGCTGCTTTTTCATTGGCATATCGCTGCGCGACATCGGGTAGGACAACAGCGCGGATATCGACAGCCCGATGAACGTTCCAATTAACGTGACGAAGATCGTAATGCCGTATGAACGCGTAATATTTTCAGCATCATTCCATAAAAACTTGTAAGCATCCAGACTCCACTCGCTAGGGAATAAGGAATAACCATCTTTGACAATGGAAGCTTCGCTCGTAAAGGAAGTTGTCAGCAGCAGCACGAATGGCATAAGACACATGAGCACTACAGCGATAAAGAAAATATGAATCGCGACTTGAAATATTTTTTCCTTCGTATTTACCATGGCCCTAACCTCCTAGAACAGCGCATTGTCGCGGTTTCGTTTACTTACAATATAGTTGGACAGCAGCACGAGCACGAAGCCAACAACGGATTGGTACAAGCCTGCAGCTGAGGACATCCCGATATCGCCAAGATTAATGAGCGCGCGGTACACATACGTATCAACAACGTTCGTTGTGGAAAGCAGCTCGCCGGTATTGAGCGGTACTTGATAGAATAAACCAAAATCCGAGTAGAAAATACGTCCAATTTGCAGCAGCGTCATGATCGTAATAACAGGTGCTATAAGCGGAATCGTAATTTGCGTAATTTGGCGCCATTTGCCTGCTCCATCGATGGTAGCGGCTTCATAATATTCCGGATCAATGCCGATGATCGCTGCAAGATAGATGATGCAGAGGTAGCCGACATTTTTCCAAACGTTAACGATGACTAGAATGACCGGCCAATATTTAGGCTCGCTATACCATGAGATAGGATCAATTCCGAAGAGCGGAAGAATCTGTTTATTTATGAATCCGGTTTCACCACTCAGCATGGCGAGTACCAAATAACCGACAATAACCATTGAGATCAAATAAGGAATGAGCACGATACTTTGATAAAAACGGGCGGCCACTTTTTTCTTCACTTCATTAAGCAAGATGGCAATGCCCACCGCTATAATCAGGTTTAGTATGATAAAAGATATGTTGTAGAGCAGCGTATTGCGGGTAATAATCCAAGCATCTTCGGTTTTGAACAAGTATTCAAAGTTTTTAAGGCCGATCCAATCGCTGGCCAAAATGCCTTTGGCAAAGTTGACATCCTTGAAAGCAATGATGAGCCCCAGCATCGGCAAGTAGTTGTTAATGAACAAATAGATGACTCCGGGAATAATCATAATGAATAATGGTGCGTAACGTTTCAGCCTTTTCAATACGGGATTTTGTGCCCGTCTTACTTCCGTCTGCTGCTCCGCTGGTTTTGCTGTCGCTGTGCTTGCAGTCGTCGCCATCGCGGTTCCCCCTTCACTTCTTCTACCTCTATCTTAGTTTTTCGCGGGCAAGCACACTACGACTAAACCGACTTCTTCGTTGTCATCTTCCGACATCTTGATAGAGCGGAACAAGGTGAAACGGCTGTCGCTGTCCTTTGGCGGCGCGGCGCGTTTCAGTCCGAGAAATATAGAGAAGGGATCGAAAAAACATATCCTTTCCTATATTTGAACAAAGGCATCTGCTTTTAATAAATAGCTAAAAAGCCTGCCCTATACGATTGCGCGTACAGAGCAGGCTTCTTCTAGGCCTCTATATGGTTCTATAATTTCTAGCTATCGCAAGCTTCTCTGGCCAAAAAAGGATGAGCAGCCTTATGCTTGTGCTCTCAAGGCTTCATTTGCTTGAACGATTTTGCCAAAACCGCTGCCTTTCTTGATATCTTTCTTACCAAATCCAATTGGTGGGATCATGTGCTCGCCTCCGTTCATGATTCATTTCACTATCACTTGTAGGGAGCGCCTCTGTGAGCGCTAAATAATCAAAAGCTTGCTGCATGATAGATTAGCTGTTTGGGAAAGTAATACATACGGATAACCTTCATTATCAAAGGTTAGGGGCGAGTCCTAGCAGCTCGTTTCTGAACGTAGCCTTCGAGCTCGCTAAAGGGGATTTTGTAAAGCATAAGATGATTTACGGGTGACTTCGATGCGCCTTGCAGCGCTGTAAATTTGGACAGCAGCCTGTCAAGCTGGCGATCATCCGCCCTCACCCAAAACTGTACCTGTTGGACGCCAGGGCTCGATTCCTTCATTAATTCAATGAGCGCATTCAAGCCGTGCGCAAACAGCCTGGTGCCACGATATTCCTTGCGGATAAAAGCAATCTCGATCTGGCAAATATGCTGATCCTCATAATCATGCTCGCCCGTCCCGCAGACGAAGCCCGCAGCGCCGGCAATCTCGTAAGGCTCCTCCCTAAAAAGCAGCAGGCCTTTGCCCAAAATGAGCGGTCCTCCCATAAAGCTCAGCTTCATCGGGAAGGAATAAGGCAGATTCAGTTCAGCATGATGCTGAATCAGAAACGCAGCGTACGCCTCTTCATCCATTTCAAGCGCACAGGGACGAAATATAAACGACATTAGTTCGCTTGGGCTCTCAATGCTTCATTAGCCTTAACAATCTTGCCGAAACCGCTGCCTTTTTTAATGTCTTTGTTGCCAAATCCAATTGGTGGAATCATTTGTCCGCCTCCATTCCTAGATAATTTTTCCTACAAAAACGATTATACTGGATTGGTTTTTCTTAGCATAGTACCAATTTTTCTAATTTCACCGCTAAAAACCGTTTCTTCTCCAAGCGCTCCCTCGCGCTTATACTTCTCTTCTACAAACTTCGCATACATCCGGCAAAGACGTCTATTTTCAGACAAGGCTGCAAGACTCAGCTCCCGAACCTCCGGATGGTTTTCCAGCACTGTATGGACCAGAAAATGAAGCCCTTCTGCAAACAAGCGCGTTCCCCGATGCTTTTGCTCAACAATGACCATATCCACAAAAACAACTTCCTTATTCTGAAAATCCTGCTCCGGCGTCCCATAATAAAAACCGGAAATGCTATTTACCTGGTGCAGCTCATCCAATCCTACAATGATCTGCCCCTCCGTCAAATAAGCGTACAGCAGCGACAACGTGTCCATTGTCGTATAAGCGGGATGCAAATCCCGCCTGTGCTTCAACAGAAACAAGCTGGCCTTTGCATAATCCTCATCATTTTCACACCGTTTAAAATACGCCATTTCCACCTAAAATCCCCCTCTCTTCACCTGAAAATGTTCCTGCTCTGCCGCTGCGCTACATTCTTTGCTGAAGCGTTTGCTCCAGCATATGCAGCAGCTGCGGATGCTCCTTCGTCAGCCGATGGAACGCTTCGCGGCGCATCGACAGCAGGACGCCGGAACCGGCTGCCTTTACCGTGGCGGTGCGCGGAATGTTCCGCAGCAGGGCAATTTCTCCGAAATGGTCGCCGTCCTGCAATACAGCTACCTTCTTGTCCTCTTGACCCTCAAACGCCTTCCATATTTCAAAAATGCCGCGAACGATAATATAAAACTTATCGCCCTCCTCGCCTTCCCGTACAACCGCTTCGCCTTCCCTGCACGTTTCGGAGGTGAATAATTCAGCTGCGCCTTCCAGCAGCTCGGGAGCCATTCCGGCAAAAAACGGCAGCTTCGCAAGCCGTTCTCCTCTCACCGAGGCATATCGTCCATCTCCCGATACATGGAAGCCGTGCTGCTTCTCCCATAGGCTGCTGTAAAGCCCTTGCTCCCTAAGCAGCTGCTGATGGGAACCGCTCTCTGCCACTTGACCGCCCTGAAATACATAAATTTGATCCGCATTTACGACAGAGGAGAGGCGATGGGTAACTGCTACGATCGTGCGAGTACCCTTTAATTGTTCAATAAGGTGGTTAATGTCCGCCTCAGCTGCCGGGTCCAGCGCCGATGTTACTTCATCAAGCAGCAGCAGCTGCGGCCTGCGAAGCAGAGCGCGTGCAATGGCAATGCGCTGCCGCTCCCCGCCTGATAAGGAGCCGCCTTCATGGCGAATCCAGGTGTCGTAGCCATCCGGCCAGCCTGCTATGGTATCGTGGATGCCCGCCTGCTTTGCAGCTGCAATCATGTCCGCTTCCGCGATATCGTCGCCAAGCAGCAGGTTTTCCCTCACCGTCATATGGAACAAAAACGTGTCCTGCGAAACAAGCGCAGCACGCTGTCTAAGCGAGGCTTCGCTAATGTCCTGAAGGGGAACATCTTGGATAAATATATTTCCCTGCTGGGGATCATAAAAGCGGGAGAGCAGCTGGAGCGCTGTGCTTTTGCCCGATCCGCTGGGGCCAACGAAAGCAACATAGCTGCCAGCTTCGATCTGGAGGCTGACGTCTTTCAGCTGCGGAATGCCCGCGTTGTAGCCAAAGGTGACCTGCTCCATGCGCAGGGACAAGCTCGTATCCGGCAGTAATGCAGGATGCTCAGCTGCTGGCAAATCTGGCTTGCAGGCCATCATTTCATCGATGCGCTGGAAGCTGATGTTTGATTCGATTAATTGGGGAAGGAGAAAGGCCAAATTCGAGCCCGACTGCCCCACGCTCATAAACAAGGTGAAGAAGGCGATAAAACCGCCAACAGTCATCGCATCATGAAAAATTAAATAACCGCCGAAGCCCATCATAATTCCGTTGAGCAGCAGCAAAGCCGTTAAAGGCAGCCGTTCCATTAAAGAATTGCTCATATGAAGATTCATGCCTGTCTTAAACAAAGCCGTAATTTTGTTGTCGCCCCTTATGCGAAACCGGTTTTGCTGATGCAGGCCCCGAATCGTTTTGTGCCCCTTGGCCATCTCATCGATCATATTGGAGAAGCGCTCCTGCGCCTCCTTGTACTCCCGATTCGCCCGCTCCGAGCGCTTCTGCACAAGCTGCGGCAGCACAAACATGAGAACCGAGCCCGCGAGCATGGCAAGCGTCAGCCTCCATTCCAGCGTAAACAGCATCATGAGCCCCAGCGCTACAGCAAGCAATTCTTTGAGCAGCATCGGGCTGGAGCCGCGAATCACCCGTTCAATGGAGCCCATATCAGCCGAGAAGCGGGTCACCAAATCACCAACCCGATAACGCTCGTAGAAGGGCAAGGACTGGAGCTGGATATGAGCAAACAGCTCTGTTCGCAGCTTGCGAACGACCTCTCCAGCCAGCCTGCCTAATGAATAGTCCGACACTGCACCGGCAATGACATTCAAGATGCCCCCGCCGAGCAGAATAAGCAAAATGATAATAAACGCCTGTAAGTTTCGCGGTGTAAAAGCTTCATCCACCAAATATTTCAAGCTAAGCGGCGAAGCCACTGTATAGGCTACTTCTATTAATAGTGTGAATAAGAATACGCTGCTCAGCAGCTTGTATTCGGCAAATCGGCGCATTATTTTGATCATTGCTTGCAAATCCACCAGCACCTCCGCCCTAAGTCTGATCTATTTATAGTTGAATACTGGAAAAAAAGCAATACTAATTCGCGCTCGCCCGGATGCTTTTTGGTAAACGCACAAAACCCTCCATTCCACAGCGGATGGACGATGGCTTACTGCTTGCCAGGCGCCTCGCTACCCGTGGAACTGAAGGGTTATTTTAGATTCGTAAGAGGAGAAGGGGAAAATTCAGCTTCCCTTGGCCTGCCCACTTTGCTGGAGCTTGCGATATTCCTGCGGCCCGACCGAGGTCGCTTTTTTGAACATTTTCGAAAAATGCGAATAGTTGCCGTAGCCCAGCTCATAGGCAATGCTTGTTATCGCCAGCTCCGTCTTCGCCAGCATTTGCTTGGCGAGCGCTACCCGCTCCTGCAGCAAATATTCGGAAATCGTCAGCCCTGTATCCTTCTTGAACAGGCGGGCCAAATAATCCGGATGTAGGCATACATGGCTGGCAATATCCTCACGCGATAGATCATCGCTCATATGCTTGGCGATGTAATGCTTGACCTTGTCGACGACGGTCTGCGTCTCGTCTACGCTATTCAGATTGCCGCTGACCTCATGGATAAGCACAGCTACCCACTCCGACAAATCAGTAATAGACCGGGTTACGGCATCTACCCGCTTCATCAATACCATCGCGGAAA
Source organism: Paenibacillus sp. JT22N15 (assembly GCF_059383755.1). NCBI lineage: Bacteria > Bacillati > Bacillota > Bacilli > Caryophanales > Paenibacillaceae > Paenibacillus > Paenibacillus sp. JT22N15. Next base: position 179,780 of record NZ_JBXENV010000012.1, read on the forward strand.
ATACCTGATGCGCCCGCAGTCCCTTGGCATGCAGCACCTGATGCACCATTTGCAGAAAATCCTCATAAAAGCTGCGCAGCCACCTGGCATCCGCCTGCCCCGACTGCTTAACGCCGTCCAAGTATTGAGCGATTTCCTCCAGCATTTCCTTCCCGCAGCCAAGCTTGAGCATTTCCGCCCAGCCGCTCATCACAGGAAGCGGGGCAACATCCGTACTGACGTCGCAATTGACGGGGCTAAGCCTTTCGTTCGTGCGCGTTACATTGCGCGACTCCATCTCAACAAGCTGCTCGTACATCTCGCATATTTCCTCTACTGGTACTGAGCTTCCCATATAGCAGCACAAGTCGCAGAAAAAATAACGATTGCACGCCTCGATATAGGAATCGATCTGCTCATGCAGCTGCTCGCCTTCCCCCTCCTGGCGAATAGGCAGCAGCGCGAGCAGCGCCCCGCTGCGCACCTGAACAATTCGCCCGAGTCCGGACCTCGCGAGTATCATTTCCTCAAAGGAATTGCGCAGCGCATATTCCATGATCTTCTCCTCGCGCAGCGTCAGCTCCTTGTGCCAGCGCTGGACGCTAATGAGCACCGGCTTATAGAGCGGCAGCTCCTCATAAGCAATGTTATGCTTCGCCAGCGCCTCTCGTATGCCGTCCTTCGTCGAAGGGATCGAGCGGCTCAGCAAATCCTGCCAGAAGCGCTCCATAAACATCGGCTGATAAGATTCCCATAGCCGGTAATAATGCTCGTACATGTCTGCAAATTGCAGCTTCTCGCGATCAAGATCGGCTTTCGCCAGCTTGTCCAGCGCGCGCTTGACCGTGCTGGCCAGCTCGGGGTAGCGGACGGGCTTGAGCATATAATCGCAGCTGCCTAGCTGAATTGCTTTTTGCGCATAGGAGAAATCAGCATGGCAAGTAAGAAACATAGCCTCTGTCTGCGGGTAATGGATTTTCACCCAATCGAGCAGCTCGAAGCCGTTGCCCTGCGGCATTTCAATATCGCAAATAAGCACATCGATTTTGCTGTCGCTCATAATTTCCTTAGCCGTTCGGATATTGTAAGCTTCATGCACAACCGATATGCCAAGCTCCTCCCATTCGACGCCTGCCTTAATGCCCCGCACCGCATGCCGCTCATCATCGACAATTAACAGCTGTCTCATCCTCGTCGTCCCCCTGTCTCTTCTGGTTGCATCGGCAGCCACAGCTCTACGATCGCCCCTTGACCTGAGCTGCCGCTTAGTGCCATGCGTGCTGCATCTTGATAAAGCAGTCCCAGCCGCTGCTTCACATTTTGAATGCCGATATGATCGCCTTCTTCATTGCTCAGCTCCATATCTCGCTGGAGAAGTGCCAGCACCTGCGGCGGGAAGCCTTCCCCCGTATCCTCGATGCGGACATAAAGCGTATCTTCATTGTGCGCTTTGGCAGTAACGGCAATGTGAACCTGCGTATCCGTATTTACCGCATGCTTAATTGTATTTTCCACAAACGATTGAATGACTAGCGGCGGGATAGGCACCCTGCCAAGACTGTCATCCGTATGGAAAGCGAAGGTCAAATCGCCCGGAAAGCGCATTTCCTGAATGCGTAAATAATTCATCGTATGGGCAAGCTCATCAGATAGAGACACGAACGACAGATTGCTGCGGAACATAAACCGGAAATATTGGACCAGGCAATGCGTCATTTCCTGAATAAGGTGATAATCCTTCACTTGGGCCAAATTATAAACAATGTTAAGCGAGTTAAGAAAAAAATGAGGATTGATTTGCAGCTGTAAATGCTTAAGCTGTGCTTTTTTGTTATTCAGCTGCTCCTCCAGCACATTAACCTTGAGCTCCTTAATTTGCGTAATCATGCGGTTGAACGATTCGTTCATCACCTCAAATTCAAATGTGGAGGACGGTTTCGTGATCCGCACATCGAGATTGCCGTCTTCGATGCGGCGCATCGCCATAATAATACGATTGACTGGAACAAGCACCAGCTTGCGCAGCAGCAGCAAAATAATCGGCAAAATGATAATGGCCCCAAAGGAGATGAGCGAGACGATGCTGCGCAGAAAGGGAAGCTTCTCCAGCACAACGCTGTCGGGAATGAGGGCGACCAGCCCAAAGCGGCCTCGTGAGGAGCGCTCGCCGACTGCGATAAATTGGTCATCGCTTCCCGTAAGCTGATAGCCTTCGTTCCCGCTGCCGCTAGGTTCAATCGAGATGCCGCCATCCAGCGGCGTATCAATAATGGGCTTCATACGGTCATCCGTCAGAAAGGCCCGGCCCTTTTCACCCAAATCAATTAAATGCAGCGGCACCATTAGCTGATCTACATTGCCCATCGCGCCTATATAAATGTCGCCGTATTGAATGACATAAGCTAAATAATCACCGTCCGCCATATGCTGGACGAACCAGTCCTTCTGCAGCGGCTTCTTGGCAAGCTTGATCATTTCTACAATGTTCTGCTCCATCACGGTTCCGGTGGCATAATCCGGCGCAACGCCAAACACGCTCATCAAATCATCATTCTCCGGCGAATAAATGAAGAACATATCCATCGACTTATAATTGGGCAATTCATTCCTCAATTGGTTTCTCAGCTGGATTTTCTCGAACGCATAGCCGTCGGGATTTTGCTCGCGCGGCTGCTCCAGTACGAGCAGGCCAGTCTCCATCGCCGCTATATTAAACAAATATTTCTCCACATCCTCCAAATTGCGGTCAATTTGGCCCATATAGAGGCTGATCAGATTTTTATTGGACTGGGCGACCTGATTCCGTACGACATTAATCGCATACAGATTGTTGTAGATCATGAAGGATACAATCGGAATGACAAGCAGCAGGAAACCGAACAAGAGCTTAAAGCGGAGCGTGCGATAAAAAAACGGATGTCTGATTTTCATGCTTTACCCCTCTCTCTTCTGCCGCTTGATCAAAGTATAGTATTTTTTGCAAGCGTTTTCAATAATATCATTATTCCTGCTTGCTCCTTCGAGCCTAGCTAAGCACAAATAAGGAAGTCTTCCAAATGGGATATTTGGAGTGCTTCCTTGTTTGTGCTTGTTCGTGCTTGATTGTATTTCTAAGCTATAGTCCCAGCTCATGCTTGCCCGCCGCCTCGCGCTGCTTGTCTACCGGGTCATGCAGCGTGAGCGTTCTGGCGTTGCGGTAATAGCGGTCGAAATTGCAGCTTCTCGTCGCTGAGCGGGCACCCATAATTTGAAAAATCGCATTCGTTACGTCGAGCGCGGTGTCGGTCGCGATGATTTTGGCATGGGACGCCGCTGCTTGAACAGCCCTGTGCAGTTCCGGCTCTCCTTGCCGTTCATTGACTGCTTGCAGCAGACGTGCGCCGCGAACTACCAGCTGCTGCGCGGAGGAGAGCTTGGCCGCCATTTCGCCTACCCGGAGCTGCGCAATCGGGTCCTCAGCCGCCGTCTTGGCCTCTGACCAAGGCCTTGCTTTCTCCTTCAAATAGTCAACAGCCTCCCGAAAAGCGCCAATCGCAATCCCGACATATTGGGCCGCAAAATGAATATGAAACTGTGCTGCAAAAAAAGGTACATGGGCGGCATAAGCGCCTGGCCCTCCCATTACATGCGCTTCTGGAATAAAAGCGTCCTCCGCAATGACGGTGCCGCTTCCGGTGCCGCGCTGCCCGATGCCGTCCCAATCATCATGGATCGTAATGCCCGCTCCATTAAGCTCCGCTATAGGCATCATATACCGTTCATCCTGATTGCCCGGCGCATCCTCGGACACCGAGCGCCAGAACGCCCATTTTGCGCCGGGCGAGCCGGTTGCAAAAATCTTTTTTCCATTCAGCCGGTAGCCGCCCTCTACTTTACGAAGCGTATTAGCCAGTACGAAACGATTCGCCCCTGCCTCGCTCCCAAAACTCCCGAATAGGTGGCCGCGCTGGACTTCCTCGAAAAAAAATCGCTGCTGCCCCGCATCCCCCATCGCATGAACCAGCTGTACCCCCGTATTGTGCAAGGCAAATACTTGCGAGGTGGACGAGCACCAGGAAGCCAGCTCCATCAGCGCCAATACGAGCAGCACAGCATCTCCCTTGTAGCCAGCGCCGAAGCCGCCGAACGCTTCAGGAACAGACAGATTTTGCAAGCCTTCGCTCTTAAGCGCAGCGAGCGAGGAATAAGGATACGCGCCTTCGTTATCCACCTGCTTGGCGGCGGGCCCAATGCTTTGCTTGCCTATTCGGCGAAGCTGGGCGAGAAGCTCCGCTTGGCGCTGCGTGTATTCGGTCTGCTCCACAAGCTGGAGGAGCAACTCGTCGTTAAACATCATCGTCTCCTACTTTCCTTCGATTAGACAAGGGCGGTCGGCGTGCGGAACGAAGCGCCTGGATGATGCTCCGGCAGTCGTGCCTCTCCTTTGCCGAAAAGCCGCTCGCGGAGCGTGCCTGCTTCGTAATCGGTTTTGAACAGCCCGCGTTTTTGCAGCTCCGGGATGACCAGGTCGACAAAATCGACATAAGAGCCTGGCAGCACATACGGCTCCAGATTAAAGCCGTCCACGTCCGTTTCCTCCGTCCAGCGTTCGATTTGATCGGCAACGTCTTCTGGCGTACCGACAACGGTCAGTCCGCGAAAGCCCTTTTGCACAAAATCGTCCATGACCTCCTGCACCGTCTTCTTCGTCTTGCTGTGCTTCGTAAAACGGTCGGTATGCGTTTGGCCCATTTCGGTATGAATATTTTCAAAATAGGCGTTCGGGTCAAGCTGCGTCAGGTCGATTCCCGTCACACCAGCGTAGCTGGATAACGTCGCTTCTGCGCTCTGATGCTGCATATACTCGTCGAATTTGCGCTGCGCCTCCTCGCGCGTCTTTGCCACTACAACCGACAGCCCGGTGAACACTTTCACCGCTGCCGGATCGCGTCCATATTCTGCGGCCCGCCTGCGAATATCAGCGATCTGGTCCCGAAGCACCTCCGTCGTCGGCGCCTTGAGGAAGATGCCCTCCGCGTGCCTCGCGGCGAAAGCGCGTCCCCTTCCGGAGCTGCCCGCCTGAAAAATAACCGGCGTCCGCTGCGGGGAAGGCGTCGAAGCATGGTACCCCTCCGACTTGAAATATTTCCCTTCATGCTTCACCTTATGAACCTTCTGCGGATCAGCAAATACCCGCTTCTCGCGATCAACGAGCAGCGCATCATCCTGCCAGCTGCCCTCCCAATACTTATAGCTGACATCCATATATTCATCAGCCATATCATAACGCTCATCATGCGGCAGAAACTCGCTTCGGCCGAACAAATCGGCGGCCGATTTGCTGCTCGTCGTCACGACGTTCCAGCCGATTCGTCCCTTCGTAATATGATCCAGCGTTGAAAATCTGCGCGCATTCGCATAAGGAGCCTCATACGTCGTCGAGGTCGTCATCGTAAAAGCGAGGTGCTCGGTCGCCTGCGCAAGCGCTGGAATGAGCAGCATCGGGTCATTGCCTACTGCACCCGATGCCTCGCGGAACGCAAGCTCGGTCCTCTCCTTCGGATAGCCGTAGCTGTCAGCGAAAAACATAAAATCAAATTTGCCCCGCTCCAAAGTCCGGGCGATGTCGATCCAATAATCAATGCTGTTATAATGAATGCGATTTTGCTCGGGATGCGTCCAGATGCCTTGGGTCAAATGATTGACGGCATTCACCTCAAATACGCCCAAATGAATTTTTTTCTTCATCGTCTACTCTCTCCTATCCCTCAATAGCTTAGCTTGTGTGCAAGTGGCCTTACGCAAGATGGCACGCTGCAAAATGGCCCGGCGCAACCTCCCGTTTGAGCGGCACCTGCTTCCGGCAGGTCTCAACCGCATACGGGCAGCGCGGATGAAAAGCACAGCCGCTGACCGTCTCCAGCGGAGATGGAATGTCGCCCTGCAAAATCATCCGCTCCTTCTTTATTGCAGGGTCGGGAATCGGCACAGCGGACAGCAGCACCTGCGTGTAAGGATGCAGCGGCTGGGCGAACAGGTCGTCCGTTCTGGCCTCCTCGACCATTTTGCCTAAATACATGACGCCAATGCGATCAGATATATGGCGGATGACGCCAATATCGTGGGCGATAAATAAATACGTCAGCTTTAATTCCCGCTGCAGCTTGCGCATCAGGTTAATGATTTGCGATTGAATGATGACGTCCAGCGCCGAAACGGGCTCATCGCAGATGACGAGCCGCGGCTCAAGAATAAGAGCCCGGGCGAGTCCAATCCGCTGGCGCTGGCCGCCGGACAGCTCATGCGGCAGCCGGTCATAATGCTCCTCCTGCAAGCCCACCGTCTCCAGCATCCGCAGCGCAAGCTCCGTTCGTTCCTGCGGGCTGCCTATTCCGTGAATGATGAGCGGCTCTTCCAGCGTTCTGCCGATGGTCTTGCGGGGATTCAGCGAGGAATACGGGTCCTGAAAAACCATCTGGAGCTGCCGGCGGCTGGCCCGAAGCTGGCGGCTCGGCATGCGGTTTAAATCCTCGCCCTGGTACAGCGCTTCTCCGGCAGTAGGCTCAACGAGACGCAGCAGCGCCTTGCCGAGCGTGCTTTTGCCGCAGCCCGATTCCCCGACCAGCCCGTAGGTTTCTCCTTCATAAATGTGAAAGGAAACATCATCAACGGCTTTAACGAGACTTTTGCGAAAGGATGCCGGACGCTTCGTACTATAATGCTTGGATAAGCCTTTCACTTCCAGCAGCGGCATGGGCCCGCCTTCCTGTTCATGGATAGATGGCATGCTGCACGCCTCCTTTCGCTTCGACTCTTTCGGATGCTTCGGCTGACTCAGCTGTTTCAGCTGCTACGACTGCTCTAGCTGCTTCAGTTGCTTCGAACGCTTCAGCCAAAGTACCGGCATGCCAGCAGCGCACCATCGTTCCACTGGCAGCATCGCGCGTTAATTCCGGCACATGCTTGCGGCACTGGTCGTCTGCATAGGCGCAGCGCGGCGCAAAGCGGCAGCCCGTCGGTACATTCGATAGCGAAGGCACACTGCCTTCAATCACTTGCAAATCCTGCGTTCTGTCTCCATCCATTCGCGGTATGGCCCCCATCAGACCAATCGTATACGGATGCAGCGGACGGGCGAATAAGGTGGCGACATCAGCCATTTCAACGACCTGCCCCAAATACATGACAACGACGCGCTGGCATGTTTCCGCGACGACACCCAGATCATGGGTGATGAGCAGAACACTCATTGCCAGCTTGCGATTCAGCTCTGTTATCAGCTCCATAATTTGCGCTTGAATCGTCACATCCAGCGCTGTCGTCGGCTCGTCGGCAATAAGCAGCTGCGGCTCGCAGGCCAGTGCAATCGCAATCATGACGCGCTGGCGCATGCCTCCAGAAAGCTGGTGGGGATACTCCCACACCCGCTGCTCCGGCGAAGGAATGCCCGTCAGCTTTAGCAGCTCGATCGCTTTGCGAACCGCCTCCTTGCGTCTGATTTTCTGATGCAGCACTATAGCCTCGATAATTTGCTCGCCAATGGTGTATACCGGATTGAGCGAGCTAAGCGGGTCTTGGAAGATCATCGCAATTTCATTGCCCCGAATTTCCCGCATTTGCCGCTGCTTCAGCTCAAGCAGATTGCTGCCTGCAAATCGGATTTCCCCTTCATAGCTCACGTCATGCTTCTCATCGAGCAGCCGCAGCACGGACTGGGCAGTGACGCTTTTGCCGCATCCGGATTCTCCGACAACGCCGACGATTTCCCCACGCCTAACATCAAAGGAAACGCCATCGACTGCGGCCAGCTTCCCGCGTGCTGTATGAAAATAAGTTCGTAAAGCTTTAACCTCAAGTAAAAGCTCCTCCGGCATTTCTTCCACCCTCCTTAGTCGGACTCCAACCCGCCGGCTGCGATGCCCTATTTTTTCCCTTTACCCTGTCTAACATGAGGATCGAGCAAGTCCCTGATTCCATCCCCAAACAAATTCATCGCCAGTACCGAAATAATGAGCGCAAAGCCGGGAAACAGCGTCATCCACCAGGAGTTGTATATATACATTTTTCCATCGGCCAGCAAATTGCCGAGACTTGCCATCGGAGCCGGAATGCCTGCCCCCAGAAAGCTAAGTGCAGCTTCCACAATAATCGCCTCGGCAAAAATAAAGGAGCTCTGCACAATAAGCGGCGAAATCGTGCTGGGCATAATATGCTGCCACAAAATCCTCGTCTGTGACGCGCCCAAGGCGTGCATCGCTTCCACATAGGTTTGCTCCTTCGCGACGAGCGCGGCTGAACGGACGATTCGGGCTACCGAAGGAATGAACACGATAATCAGGCAAATAATCAGATTGGAAACGCTTGGCCCGAGCGCGGCCATAATAGCAATCGCCAGCAGTATCGCCGGAAAAGCAAACAAAGCATCCATCGTCCTCATCAGCAATTGATCCAGCCACTTGTACATGCTCGCATACAAACCGATAACAAGCCCTAGAACGGCGACCGACAAAGCGACGGCAAAGCCAACCTGCGCTGATATTTGCGTGCCATGCATCACTCTGCTGAAAATGTCCCGGCCCAAATTATCCGTGCCAAACCAGTGCTGCGCGCCCGGCGGCGACAAGCGATTAACGATATCGACGTCGAGCGGGCCGTAAACGGATATCCATGGCGCAAAAAAAGAAATGAAGGCGACCACTATCATCAGCACGCTGCCCGCCGACGCTGTTTTGCTTGCCAGCAGCCTCTTGAGCAGTCCGCGCCTTCGATTGCCTATCGTGCGCTTGCGCTTTGCCAGATGCAGCGAGGGCTGTGTTTTTTCCATCCGCGCCCAGCCTCCTTTCTGTTATTTATTCAACCGAATCCGGGGATCGACGACCGCATAAAGCAGGTCAACGACCAAATTCACTAGCACATAGGTGAACGCGATGAACAGCACCAAGCCTTGAATGACGGTATAGTCCCGGCGCGATACCGAATGGACTAGAAGCTGTCCCAGTCCCGGAATGTTAAAAATGCTCTCTACGACCGCCGCGCCAGCGAGCAGCGTACCGAACGTTCCGCCAATGACCGTCAAAATGGGAATGAGCGCATTGCGCAAAATATGCTTGTATACGATGCTCCGCTCACGCAGCCCCTTCGAGCGCGCCGTCTTCACATACCCTTGGTTCATCACCTCCAGAAAGGAGGAGCGAACGATTCTGGCAATAACCGACGACATGACGACGCCGACTGAAATGCCGGGCAAAATTAAAAATTTCAAGAAATCCCAAAGCCCGTCACTGATCGGCGCATAGCCGGATACCGGCAGCCATTTCAGCTGCACGGCGAACAGAAGCACCAGAAACATGCTGAGCAGGAAGCCAGGAATCGTTATGCCGAGCAGCGTATAGGTGGTCAATGCTTTATCCGCCCAGCCCCCGCGATTGACTGCCGCCCATATGCCGAAGGGCAGTGCGATGGTTATCGCAATCAGCTCGGCAAGCAGCGCGAGCGACAGGGTAGGCTGAAGATGCTCGCCTATGACGGCAGACACCGATTTTTTCAAAAAATAAGAATCGCCTAAATCCCCGCGCAGCGCTGAACCCATCCACTGGCCATATTGCATGATAAGCGGCTGATCAAGCCCCATATTGGCACGCAGCTGCTGAATCGTCGCTTCGTCTGCTCCATCACCCAGCATGACGCGCGCGGGATCACCCGGAATGAGGTAAATGATCAGAAAGACAATAACCGACATGATGAAAAGAATAGGGATCAACGATAGCACTCGTTTTACAATAAAAGCGGTCAAACCGTTTACCTCCCTCCAAAGTGAAATTCCGCACGGCGTACAGTTGCTGTATGCCTGCTTTAGGCCCGCTCCAATGCTGTATAGTGCTGTGCAATGCTATTATTCAACCAGCTTCGTATTTGCCAAATTCGGAATGTTGCTGAGGTACGTCAAGCCGACGAGATTTTTGCGAACCGCATTGTAGTTGTAAATATCGCCGATTTTAATCGCCGCCAAATACTCCCACTCATAGGCTTGCAGCGCATCATTCGCCGCTTTTATCGCATCGTCGCTAATAGCCGAGGTAGAAGCTTCAAGCAGCTCCGCAAGCTTGGCATCATCAGCAAAGCCATAGGTCGGGTTCAAATAAAGCAGCTGTGAAGGCGTTGAAGGCACGAGGAATGGACCGACATAAATATCCCAGCCATTCGGGTCAGCCCGCTTCGTCAGCATCGTGGCGTAATCGGAAATGTCGATTTTCGTCTTGATGCCGATTTGCTCCAGCTGTGCCTGCACCATCAACGTTGCATTATAGAAGGTGCCTGTATCCTTGGTCGTCAGAAGGGTAACTTCCTCGCCATTGTAGCCCGCTTCCTGGAGAAGCTGCTTCGCCTTGTCCGGATTTTTCTGGTTATAGGCTTCGCTGCCTGCCTCGCTGTACCATTTCGCATTTTCCTTGTACATGTAGCTCGGATTCAAGCGGTACAGCTCCGGTGTGGAGACGATGCCAAGCAAAACCTGGTCAACATCGAGCACCGATGCGACAGCCTGGCGGTATTTCAGCTGCGAGAACAGCGGACCTTTTTTATTGAAAACCAAATTGAAATCAGTGGACAGGTTTTTGATGATTTCCACGTCAGGGTCATTTTCAACCTGCGGCAAATTATCCAGACTGACATCGACATTGTTAAAGTCCTTCGCGAGGAAAGAGGAGAAACGCGTCGCATTATCCGTAGCCAAAGTGAAATACAAATCGTTCACGAGCGCTTCCTTCTTGCCGGAAAAACCGTCAGCTGGCGCATCGACAGGCTGGTAATCCGCAAATTTTTGCAGATGCACGTATTGGTCGGTTTTGTACTCCACAAACTTGAACGGCCCGGTTCCAATATACTCGGTTACGCCATCCGGACCAGCCGCATCCACGACCTCCTTCGGCATTATCGCTGCAAAATTAAGCACATGGCTAAGCTGCGCCAATGTATCATTTCTCGGCACGTCCGAGCTGAGCACGACCGTATAGTCATCCTTCACCTCAAACTCGCGATCGGAAAAAGAGCTTTTCGCGCGCGGCGCCGTATTTTTCCAGCGATTGAGCGAGGCTGCTACATCCTCTGCCTTCATCTCCTTGCCGTTGTGAAACTTGACGCCTTTACGAAGGCGGAAGGTGTACACTTTCCCATCTTCACTCAGCTCATAAGACTCGGCGAGCATTGGAACAGGCTCATACTTGGCATTAAAGGCGAATAGTCCCTCGTAAATATTGACCGCTATCGTGGAATTGCTTCCGCCAAGCGACAGATGCGGATCAAGCGTCGGAATCGTTTGCGCAAGCGGATATTTCAGTTCGGTTGCCAGCTTCTCGCCTCCCGATGTGCCAGCTGCTGCTGACTCGGCTGGCGAAGCCGCTCCATTCGAGCTTGCAGGTGCAGAGCTGTTGCTGGAGCAGCCGAAAACGATGAGCAATGCGCCGAGCAATCCGATTATTCCTAACTTTTGATATTGCTTCATAAATAAAGTGCCTCCCTGTTATTGTGCATTATGACTGCCAATCCACTAGCTTTTCTGCTGCTTTTACGAATAAGGCCACTCCGTTTGCCAACGCATCCTCATCAATTGCAAATCGTGGATGGTGATGCGGATAAACGATGCCTTTCTCGACGTTGCCCGCGCCTATATTAATGAATGTGCCAGGCACCTTGCGCTGGTAGGCGGAGAAGTCTTCGCCGCCCATGCCCGGCGGGTTGTGAACGACACGCTCCTTGCCGACGACTTCAATCGCCGCCTCCTCCACGATTCGGGTCAATGCTTCGTCATTAACCACGGGATCATAGCCGTACACATACTGGAACTCGAATTGCGCATTATGTGCCGAAACAATACCTGCGACAATGCGCTGCAGCTGCTCCTCCGCCTGCTTGCGCACCTGCTCGCTGAAGCTCCGCACCGTTCCTTTCAGGGTTACCTTATCAGGTATGACATTATGGGAGGCTCCCGCCGTGAATTGGGTCACAGAGACGACCAGCCGTTCCAACGGATCGGTATAACGCGCCACAATATGCTGAATATTCGTCACGATCTGGGCGCCAATCGCAATCGTATCGACCGAGCGATGAGGGAAGCCGGCATGGCCGCCAACCCCATTAACGGTAATGGTGAAATTATCCGGCGATGCCGACATCTGACCATATACGACGCCAATTTGTCCGACGGGCAATTGGGCGGCCAGATGCTCGCCAACGATCCAATCCACGCCGTCCAGTACGCCAGCTTCGACCAGCTCGCGCGCTCCCCCCGGAGGAAGCTCCTCTGCATGCTGAAAAATAAACCGGATTTCGCCATGCAGCCGCTCCTTCTGCTCTACAAGCAGACGCGCTGTCGCGAGCAGCACAGCGGTATGTCCATCATGCCCGCAGGCATGCATGACGCCCGGATTTTGCGAAACATAATCAACCGTGTTTTCTTCCGCTATCGGCAGGGCATCCATATCCGCCCGCAGCGCCAGCGTTTTGCCCGGATAAGCACCGACAAGCCTCGCCAGCACACTCGTCTTCGTTGGGCGGCTGATGATCAGCCCGCCAAAGCTGCGCAGCGTATCTTCCACAAACTGCGCCGTCTCCGTCTCCTCAAAGGACAGCTCCGGATGCTGATGCAAATGCCTTCGCCATGCGACAACCTGCTCATGAACCCACTCGGGGAGCTGTCCGCTCCAGCCTTTATTTTCATCTGACATGCTTGCTTCCCCCTTCTTCCTCTTCTTCTTCATTCGATTATCAGGCTATTAATGGCTAGAAATCGGCTGCTACTCCCGCTCGTAGGCTTGAAGGGCATTCACCCGGTGTGCCATCGCAGAGCCTGCCTTCAACACCGTTGCCACAACAATCGTCTCAGCCAGCTCCTCCAGTGTTGCTCCCGCTTCCTTCGCCTGCCTTGTAAAAATCTCAATGCTGTAAGCACTTCCCGTCACATGGGCCGAGCCTACTGCGATGAGCAGCTTTTCCTTCGCTTCGATATGCTGCGGCTTAAGCGACTTATGCAAATATTCGAAGAAAGCATTGTACAGCCCCTCATTTACGTCCTCCAGCTGCTCGACCAGCTCGATATTGCTTCTGCTGTACAAATCCGTTTCTTTGCTGTCGTTGAACGCATTAAGCGCATTGACCGACTGATAGAAGGCGGAATGAGCATTGACCGCAGCACCGACAGCCGCCGCTTCGAACAATTCCTCGAACGATGCGTTTAGCGCCTTCGCTTTGCCGACATGGGCTTCAATACAATAAGGGCAGCCTGTAACATGGGCAACGGCAACGGCTATAAACTCTTTAACTTTCACTGAAATTACGCCATCAGCAAGTGCTTCCTTGTTAAATTCGCCGAACGCCTTAAAGGCATCAGGGGCATAGCTGAATATTTTGGATGAGAAGCTAGGGGCGTGTCTGGTGTACAAGCTTTCGTTCGACATTAGGGTAAAACCTCCATTTTCCATTTTAAATATGTGTAATCCACTTGATTTAATCGGGTTTATATCTGTTATAATAGGGCATAAAGCTGAACGTGTATAATTGAAAGATTTAAATAGCCAATTTAGTATTTTTTAAGCATAGGGGTGAAATCGCATGGAAATTCGGTTAATTAAAACGTTCCAGACCATTGTTAAGCTCGGTAATTTCCAGCGTGCTGCCGAGGCACTGCAATATTCGCAGCCTACCATTACGATACAAATCAAGAAGCTGGAAGAGGAGCTCGGCATGAAGCTGTTCGAGCGGGGCAAAACGATAACGCTCACCAGCGCCGGACGGCTGTTCCATGAACGGGCCGATATGCTGCTGCGGGAATACGACGAGCTGAACAGCTCCTTAACGGATTTCATTCAAGGGGACGCTGGCGTTGTGCGGGTAGGCGCTTCGGAGCCTTCCGCCAGCAGTCGCCTGCCTGGCATTCTGTCCGCGTATACGCAAAAAAAGCCGAAGGTGCAAATTAAAGTCAAGGTCGGCACGACCAAAGAGCTGATGCAGATGGTCATCGACGATGAAATTGATCTGGCGCTTTGCAATCAGCCTGAACCGCATATCGAGCTTGAATTTCACCGTTTAATGAAGGAACAATTTTCATTGCTGCTCCCTGCTGGGCATCCCTTTGCTGAACGCGCGGAAATACGGATGAAGGATTTGCGGAATGAAAAGTTTCTGTTCACGCCGGGAACCTGCTCGTTTCGGATTCGCATCGAGGAAATGATTACGAAAAAAATCGGCAAGCTGCGGCATAACAGCATTGAGGTCGCCAGCATCTCCGCGCTCAAATATTATGTACAGGCTCAGCTTGGCATTGCCCTGTCGCCCATCGTCGCCATTTCACCGCCGCTGCCGGGGACAATCATTAAGCAGGTTATTGATATGGCCGAGGGGCCTGAGCTCGGCATCCTCATTAAGCGGAACAGCACGACGCTGAGCCAAATTAATAAAGAGCTGATTGCCGATATTAAGCAGGCGCTCACTCCTGATCCAGATTGGTAGCGAGTCGATGCTTTAGGTTTATTAAAGCGGCGCTTTAGCATTTTCAATTGTACAAACGATGCCCCTTCCGCTATGCTCACTTATAACTATTATTCCGAGTGAATAACTTGATATTTAAATAGTGGAACGGAGCGCTGCTTGCGATGAAAAAAATCCATTTAGGCATTTTCGATATTCATACCCCTAATCAAATGACCCAGGGCTTATGGACCCATCCCGCCAATCAATCTACACGCTACAAGGAGCTGGCTTTCTGGATTGAGCTGGCGCAGGTGCTGGAGCGCGGCAAATTCGATTTTATGTTTTTTGCCGATTCCTATGGCTACCCCCACCATAAGCGCGAGCTTTCGTATCGCGAAGCTGTGTACACACCCTCCAACGATCCGATGCTGGTCATTTCTGCACTCGCTGCCAGCACGAAGCATCTCGCATTCGTCACGACGGCCTCGCCTGTGTATGAGCTGCCATTTCCCAACGCCCGCCGCTTCTCGACGCTTGACCATTTGACAAGCGGCCGCATTGGCTGGAATGTCGTGGCTACAGGCGGCATCAGCGGCGCGGAAAGCTTTGGCCGCAGCGGCATATTGCCGCATGATGAACGCTATGAGCAGGCTGAGGAATTTATGGAAGCCAGCTATAAGCTGCTGGAGGGCAGCTGGGAGGATGACGCTGTCATCGCCGATCGCGAGCGCCGCATTTACGCTGATGCGGACAAGGTTCATGTCATTGAGCACAGCGGCAAATATTATAAAATGAAGGCCTCCCATGCCAGTGAGCCTTCTATTCAACGGACGCCCGTCCTGTTTCAGGCGGGCAGCTCGGATCGTGGGCGAGATTTTGCCGCCAAGCATGCCGAGGGTGTTTTTCTGAAAGCCCCGACTGTAGAAGCGCTGAGGGCTCAGGTGCAGGATATTCGCAAGCGGGCTGTCGCTTATGGCAGAGGAGCCGGGGAAATTAAAATTTTCACGGGACTGTCGGCTGTGGTTGGCCGTACGCGCGAGGAAGCTGAGGGCAAGCTTGCCGAATATAAAGCCCATCGCAGCCGGGAGGCGGCTTTGCTCACCTATGAGAATGCGACGGGCATTGATTTGTCCGCGCTCGCTCCCGATGCGCCATTCGAACAGATAAAAACCGAGCAAGGACGCACGCATACCGAGCGCTATACGAAGCATAGCGGCAAAGTTCAGAGCGTCCGAGAAGTGAGCGATAATTTTGCCGAGAAGGAATTTCGCGGTATTGTAATAGCCGGAACAGCTGAGGAAATTGCCGACCAAATGCAATATTGGGTAGAGGAAACCGGTATTGACGGCTTTAATTTGGAGCGTTATGTGCTTCCCGGGACGCATATCGACTTTGTCGATCTCGTTGTGCCAGAGCTTCAGCGGCGCGGCATGTTCAGACAACAATACGAGGAGGATACGCTTCGGGAGCGCCTGTTCGGCAAAGGAAATACACGCCTGCCGGATACTCATGCGGGCGCAGCCTACCGTTTTCCCAATAGCTGAGCCGCAACCAATAGAAGGGGTTATCGTTAAGTCGCCTTATTCAAGCGCGGCTTAACGATAACCCCTTTGTGCGTCAGTATTCAATGCCCCATCTGATGCACTTCATCGGCGTTATAAGACAACAAGCCGAATACGATCAGCAGCGTTGTGAAAATCACGATACAGGCGCCGATTCGCCGCAGCGTTTTTTGACGCTCGCTCATATGCTCGCCCTGCCCATGACGTTTTTTAGTAGAAGCAATAAACAATAGGCCCACTCCTAGCAGCAGCGCTATGACGACGCTTGCTTGCAAATATACGTCCATACGATCACTTCCTGTCCGCCCATTTATTCTATAGACGATGATCATTTGGAAAAAGTTGTACCTGCTGCGCGATTAATTGTACGAATTATCTTGCTCCAGCTCCTCTCTCTTCTCTCCATCAATTCATTTCCTTGACACCCACTTCCTTACTAATCCAGTTTGTCTACTAGTTTTTGGAATAGCATACGTCCTATTTCGCTTGAGCTGCCTCCTGTGCGGGTAAGTATAAGCAACAGCATAAACGACAGGCAATGTCGGGGCTTAACCAGCCTGCATGACCATATATGAATAACTTAAAAAAATAGATCATAAACGGAGGTAGCTGCTTATGGCACCTAAATCAAAAACGATGCGATTTTTCCTCGATATGTATGTCCGTTTCCGCGATGATGATGTGCCGGGGGTAGCGGCGCAGCTGACTTTTTATTTGATTTTGGCCTTCTTCCCTTTTCTGCTGTTTGTCGTCAGCCTGCTCGGCTTCGTTCAGTTATCTGGGAACAGCCTCGTGGCCGAGCTTATTCGCCTGCTTCCTGCCGAGACGGGCGAGGCAATCAGCAAGGTGCTTGAAGAAATTACGCAGGGCAGCAATGGGACGCTGCTGTCGGTCGGAATGCTGGCGACGATCTGGTCGGCATCCAATGGCATGAATGCCATTATTAAAGGCCTGAATACAGCCTATGAGGAGCAGGAAAGCCGCCCCTTCTGGAAAATACGCGGCATTGCACTGATCGCCACGCTCGTGCTTGGCCTTGTCATTACGCTCGTCATGCTTATGCTCGTATTTGGCCAGACGATCAGCAGCTATTTGTTCAACCTGCTTCATGTGCCAAGTGAAAGCGAGTGGGTATGGAATTTGGTGAAATATGCGATTCCGCTCGCCGCTATGCTTATCGTATTTACGATGCTGTATTGGATTGCTCCTAACCGCAGGCTGACCATCAATGAAGTGCTGCCCGGCGTGCTGTTTACGACAATTGGCTGGGTTGCAGCCTCGATGCTGTTCCAGTTCTACATTAATAATTTCGGCAACTATTCCAAAACGTACGGCAGCATAGGCGGCATTATTATTTTGCTGGTCTGGTTATTCATTACGTCGCATATCATTATATTAGGCGGGGAAATGAATGCGTGCCTGGCTCGTTCACGCCCAGCTAAGCCCAGTCTGCAAGAGCGCCCGCCGCAAAACCGGACAGGCTCCTTTTTCGTCAAATAAAGGAGAGGGCTAGCTGATATCTGAAATCAATATCACTTAATGCCTGTTTCATATCTGTTTACTAGGGTAAATACAAAGTAATTCGATACACATTTCGAGGAGGAATATAGGATGGACTATATAATAAACAAACGCTTTGACGGGGAGCATATTTGCTTCGATGGAAACCACTACATTGGCTGCACGTTCAACAACTGCACCATTACAATATCGTCCCTGCATTTCAACTATGACCGCTGCACCTTCAAGGGCTCCAGCTTCAAGCTTAGCCCGCGCGTATTTCACCTGCAAAACGTTTATTCGCTGCTTCCTTCGTCCATGAACGGCAAAAACGTACAGCTTGCCTAAAATAGATGTTGTTTTTCGCTAAATCCCCCTATAGGGGGATTTTTTTTGCTGCTAAAATAAGTAAAATATAGATAGTAGAATATAGATTACAGCCTTTCCAATCAGGGAAACGAATAGGAGGATTATCGGATGCTTAGCAAAATACAGCACCAAATCTTGGTATGTCTCGCCGCTCTGCTGCTGACATCAGGCTTCTGGCCAGCAGCCACGTCAACAGCGGCATCAGGAGCCGCGGCAACCGCTCTCGGCCCCGCTATCGAGATGGCGGCTTACGAGCTGCCAAGCGACGTGAGCCTGAACTACACGCTTTTTGCAGGCGGTGCTTCGGACGGCCAAGCCATATGGATGGCCCCGCAAGAAACGGATAAGGTAGTCAAGCTGGATCCTGTAACGGGAGCCATGACCAGCAATAACAATTGGCCAGCAGGCTTCACGAAGGGGTACGGGGCATTCAGCGACATCGTATTTGACGGGCAATCGCTATGGATGATCCCGGCATTAGCTGACCGGATTATTAAACTTGACCCGGCAAGCGGGGTCATGACCGGCTACAACAGCTGGCCAGCCGGCTTTAACAACACTTCTCCCCGATTCAGTGGAGGCATTTTTGACGGGCAATATATTTGGCTCGTTCCTTCCAGTGCCAATGCCCTGATTCGCCTCGATCCGGCAACTGGCAGCATGGCCAGCTATAATGATTGGCCTAGCGGCTTTACGCTGCCGAATTATGCTTTTACCGACGGTATTTTTGACGGGCAAAATTTGTGGCTCGTTCCTAATACGGCGAGCAGTGTCATCAAGGTCGATACAGCTACGGGAGATATGACCGCCTACGACAACTGGCCTAGCGGCTTCGCGAAAGGGTTTTATGCATTCAACGGAGGCATATTTGACGGACGCAGCATGTGGATGATACCCTATAACGCAAATCAGGTCGTGAAGCTGGATACGAGCACTGGCGAAATGACCGGTTATGACGATTGGCCGGCTGGCTTCAATAAATCCGGAAGCCTATTGGGCAAAAGCACCTTTGACGGGCGATATATTTGGGTAAAGGCTAGCTCCTTCAGCCCATTATTCAGAATTGACACAACGACTGGCGAAATGGAGAGCTTCTCGAATTGGCCAGCAGGCGTTAATGCCAATCCCATGTATTCCGCCATGTTTGACGGCCTCAACGTTTGGCTTATTCCTACGGCTTCCACTCAAGTCATTCGGGTGTCCAGTGTGCCTGTTATGCAGCCTGCTATAGCCGGAGATATGCAGGCTGATTTGGCCTGGGAGCCGGTAAACGGTGCAATCGGTTATAAAATTTATCAGAGCCAGACGCTGGGGAGCAGCGGAGCCGAGGTCGCTACTGTCGGCAGCTCCGTCTATTCCCGAACAGTAACCGGATTGACCAACGGCATGACCTATTATTATTCAGTTAAAGCCGCTTTTGCCGGACGGGACAGCTCCGCGTCCAATGAAGTGAGCGCTGTTCCACTGTCCACCGACGCGAACCTTAGCCATCTTGCGTTGTCAGACGGCTCTCTTAATCCATTGTTTGAAGAGAGTACGACGGTTTATACAGCAGCTGTAGGCAGCAATGTGAGCGAGATTACGGTTACGCCAGAGGTATCGACCAGCGCAGCAACGGTCACGATTAACGGTGCGGCTGCCGCCAGCGGCTCGCCTTTCGGCCCGCTGCCCTTGACTGATGGCAATAATATTATTGAAGTAAAAGTGACTGCGCAAATTGGAACAACGAAGACGTACACTGTAACTGTGACCAGAGCAGCGGCCACGCCAAGTCCAACGGCTAGCCCTACTCCAACTGCTAGTCCCACTCCAACAGTTACTCCTGCGCCCACCCCTTCACCGATAAGCGGAGGCGGCAGCAGCGGGGGCACGTCCTCACCTGCTGCCGTGGCAGGCATCAACCTGAACGGTACTCTCGTTCCAGCGAGCACCATCGACACGACGAAGCCGATTGCTGTGCTGGAGGCTTCGCCGTATACTGGCAGCAGCGCCGTCTATGCCAGCATTCCGGCAAGCGTGCTTGCAGACTTCGCGAGCAAAAATGGAGCTTTTCTTCTTGAGATTAAGGCGCCATACGGCAGCTACCGCATCCCGGTTCAGCTTGCTTCGCTAATACCGGGACTGCAGGAGTTGCTTGCTGAAAGCAAGCTTGGCGCTAATGATATTAGCTTTAAACTTACTTTGACCGATAAATCCGGCGATCCTTCGCTGCGGGATGCACTTACGAGCGGCTTGCCTGACGGCAAGGTAATCGGAGCTCCCGTCCATGCACGCGTTGACATTGTCAATGCCGGGACTGGTGCGGTGCTGCGATCAGTGGACACATATAGCTCTGAAATGACCAAGCTTATTCCGCTATCAGCCGAACCGAAGGCGATACCGAAGTATTGGGGGGCCTTCCGCTTTGACGAAGCAACTAAGCAGCTCGCATTCGTTCCTGCCCGCAAGCTTAATATCGGCGGCGTCTGGTTCGCAGCGATCCGTTCTGCGGCGGACGGCACGTATGTCATTGCGGAGAATAAAGTCGTCTTCAGTGACATGTCTAAGCATTGGGGTGAACCGCTTGCCCGGCTGGCCGCAGCGAAGGGGCTGGTAAACGGCATCGGCGGCGGCAAGTTTGCTCCGGAGCGGACTGTAACGCGAGCGGAATTCGCAGCGATGCTGACTCGGGCGCTCGGCGCAAATGCGCTGCCGGCGTCCTATGCCGTGGACAGCCAGCCGCTTACACGCGAGCAAATGGCGGGCATGGTTGCGGCAGCTATTTCGAAAACTGAGGAGCTCCCTGCCGGCCATGCAGACGGCGGCGTTATCAATGTCAACGGCTACAAAGATATTGCCAGCGTGAAGCCGGCGTATTTGGAGGCGGTACGCAGCATTGCCGAGCTTGGCATTATGACAGGCACTGGCGGCAGCCGCTACGAGCCGCAGCGAGAAACCTCGCGTGCGCAAGCGGCGGCTGTGCTCATTCGCACGCTGATCGTGCTCGGCAAAATCGACGGACTCGAAGGCTAGCCGTGAAGCGTCAATCTGCTTTCGCAGCTGCTAGAGACATGCAAACAGCCCGAACGGATGCGTCCGTTCGGGCTGTTTTTTCTAGAGAAGCTATTACCTATTAAAATGTCGGAATGGTCTATTCCTTTTGCTTATTCCGCTTCCGATACGACTGCGAAACGCTCGTTCACATGGTTCGCTTGCTCCGCTTCATCCACAATGGCAATTGCATAGTCGGCGTAGCTGATGTAGCTGTCGCCTTTGGCGTTAAAGAAGAAGTTGTCTTTGCCTTTTGTGTAAGAGCCTGTGCGTTTGCCATCCGGGTTGAAAAAGGCTGCCGGGCTAACGAATGTCCATTTGATGCCAGTCGAGCTTTCCAGGTCATTCAAGTTGCTGCCTTGGTTAAAGGCTGTCGCATAATATTCTTTCGGGAAATGCTCTGTTTCGAACAAACGCGTTGTCTTCGCTTCATCCACGAACAGGCTGCCCGCACCGCCGACTACGATCAAGCGGGTTTCTGTTGCGCCTTTGAGTGCTTCAATCAGCACTTTGCCGAGCTCTACATGCTTTGTTTCCTCGCCTTGCGGTGCGCCGAATGCGTTGACGACGATGTCAAAAGCTTTCAAATCTGCTGCTGTCAGCTGGAACGCATCTTTCTCCAATACGGCTGCATCGGACTGTGCAAACTTCGATGCCGTTCTGACAATTGCCGTCACCTCATGTCCTCTTGCTGCCGCCTCTTGAATAATCAAGCTTCCTGCTTTGCCTGTTGCGCCAATAACTGCTATTTTCATTGTCTATTCCTCCTGAATATAAAATAAGGTGAGAAAGGATAGCGTTAGGATATCCTTTCCTATATTTCCGAAAAAGCGACTCGTTTCATGTAACTATTATAGTTACAGGTTGCCCGTAATGTCAAATCATTATTTTGAAAGCTATATGCAGCTTGTCGAACGATATAATATAATAGAGATAGGAATTGCTCGAAGCATACCAAACACGGCAAGGAGACTATCTCTAATGAGCGACTTTATTATTTTCAACGTGGCCAACAAATCTTTTGCTGTCCATTTTTCGGAAATTGATGAAATTCAAGCAGCCGTAGAAGGAACACCACTTCCTTTCGCCGAGCCGTGGCATGGTGGCGTGGCCAACATTCGTGGCGGCCTCTACACTATTATTAACTTGCGCAAAAAATTTAATCTGTTTGGACAGGCCCCAGACAGCTATCAAAAAATCATTTTGCTCAGGCAAGCCAAAGTAGCCCTGCTCGTCGATGATATCGAAAATACCGCTTCGATTGAAGAAGCCGACATTGAACCTGTGCCGGATTCTTCCGAGAAGGACATTTTCCACCAAGCTTTCAGGCTGGATAACCGGGTTATTCCGATTCTGCATGTAAAGCTGTTCCTCGCCTCTACCAAAACCATATAGGGAAAAGGGCACAAGGCAGTTTCCGCGCAGCTTTTACGCTGACGGGAACTGCCTTGTGCTGTATATGATAGATCTAATATTTCCGAAACGGGGTTTCCTTCTTCGCCATTTGCTCGGTATAGACGCTTTCCTGCGGCACGATTCGCTTCGGCAGCGTGCGCCCGGCAACGAGCTCCTGCACCGCCTGCATCATGTTCGGGCCAAGCAGCGGATTGCATTCAACGATGCAGTTAATTTTACCCTCCCCCAGCATCATGAACGCCCGCCGCGTCCCATCCACTGAAATAATGACAATATCGACGCCTGGCCGCAGTCCATATTCCTCAATCGCTTCTATTGCGCCAAGCGCCATATCATCGTTTTGGGCGAACAGCACGTCCATTTCACCGCCATATTGTTCAAGAAGCGTGCCCATCGCTTCCTTGCCCCGTTCAAAAGTAAAATCAGCATCGACGCTGGCCATAATTTTATAGCCCGGCTGCTTCAGCACAATATCCCGAAAGCCCTGTCCGCGCTGAATCGAGGGGGATGAGCCTTCCGTTCCCCGCAGCTCGACAATTTGAACCGTCTCGGCAGCATCCCGCATTTTATCGACCAAATATTTGCCCGCTTTGCGTCCTTCTTCATATAAATCCGCCCCAATATGCGTCACATAAAGCGAGGTATCGCCCACATCAACGGATCGGTCGGATATTATAAGCGGAATACCCGCCTGCTTCACCTCGGTTAAAATCTCATCCCAGCCCGAATGCACGACCGGAGCAATGGCAATGACATCGACCTTGCGCTTAATGAAGGAACGAATCGCTTCAAACTGCTTTTCCTGTGATTGCTCCGCATTTTCGAACAACAGCTCGATTCCGGCCTCTTTTGCCGCCTCTTTGACCGAATTGGTGTTGGCCATTCGCCATTCGCTCTCTGAACCAAGCTGGGAGAAACCCAGAACAATCGGCCTCACTGGCTGAATGAGCTCGATTCCCGTTGCTTCAGGCAGCGTGCCGCCTTCTGCTATCGCGCCCTCTCCTATACCTGTTCCAGACTGGAGCGAATGGCCTATCCCCGAGGATGAAGGAGCTGGGGCTGAAAGCTGGCAGCTGCTTAACAGCAATAAGAAAGCGATTGCATAAATCATTTTCACAAATACAGCTTGTCTTCGCATAAGGCTCCCTCCGGTTCAGCCAGTAAAAGCGTCCATGCCCTTCCAGCTTGCTGATCGTATTGTAATGGATACAGGGCGCTTTGTCATGGTCGTAACGACTCAGGGGGTGCCGCGAACAACGTCGAATCGTTGCGCTGCACCCTTGAACCGCGTTCTATTAAGCTTTTTGCATTTGCCGCCTTGCACTGAGCAGGCGCTGCAGGACGATGAACAGCAGCAGCAGCAGGCCGATGACGATTTTGGTCCACCACGAGCTGAGCGTGCCTTCAAAGCTGATAATCGTTTGGATAACTCCTTGAATCAATACGCCGAAAAAGGTGCCGAGGATGTAGCCGACGCCGCCAGTCAGCAGCGTGCCGCCAATGACGACCGCCGCGATGGCATCCAGCTCCAAGCCAACCGCATGCAGGCCGTAGCCCGACAGCATATAGAATGTAAAGACGACGCCCGCAAGCGCGGAGCAAAGTCCGCTAAAGGTGTACACGAGAATTTTCGTGCGGGCGACGGGCAGCCCCATTAACAGCGCGGACGATTCGCTGCCGCCAAGCGCATACGTATTGCGGCCGAAGCGGGTGTAATGCGCCAAATAAATTGCTGCGGCCACTACAACCAATGCGATAATGACGCTGATCGAGATGAAAAAGCCGCCCGGCAGCTTGATTTTCGTCTGCGCCATGCTCGTATAAAACGGATGGTCAATCGTAATCGTATTGATGCTAATGACGTAGCATAGTCCCCGCGCCAGAAACATGCCGGCGAGCGTGACGATGAATGGCTGGATTTTAAAATAATGGATGATGGCTCCCATCAGCCAGCCAAAGGCGGCGCCAAGCACGAGCACCAGCGGAATGACGACGGCGGGCGGCCAGCCCTGCTGCTGGACGAGGCTTGCCGAAATCATCGTCGTCAGCGCAATGACCGAGCCGACCGACAGGTCAATGCCGCCGGAAACGAGGACGAAGGTCATGCCGACCGCGACGATAAGCAGAAAGGCGTTGTCAATGAGCAGATTGAGCAGCACCTGGAGCGAGAAAAAGCCGGTGTAGCGGAACGAGCCAGCCGCAAACATGAAAGCGAGCAGCGCAGCCGTTACTACGATCGGGATATACTGCCGTTTAAGCATGGCGTTTAACCTCCCTCTCTGCCGGATAGCGGCGAGTTTTAAAGCGATGTACCAGCGTCTTGCGGAACGTCTCCGATTGAATGAGGCAGACGAGCAGCACGACAAACGCTTTGACCACAAGCGTAATTTCCGGCGGAACGCCGATCATGTAGATCGTCGTCGTCAGCGTCTGAATAATGAGTGCGCCGACGACCGTACCGAGCAAATAAAAGCGTCCGCCGCTGAGCGAGGTGCCCCCAATGACGACGGCAAGAATCGCGTCAAGCTCATACCACAGCCCGGCGTTGTTGCCGTCGGCGCTGGATACATTTGCGCTGAGCAGCAAACCGGCGATGCCGGCACATAAGCCGCAAAACATATAAACGGCGATCATGACAACTCGCGAGCGAATGCCGGCCAGGCGGCTCGCTTCGGGGTTGCAGCCGACGGACTCAATGAACAGGCCGAGGGCGGTTTTGCGCGTCAGCAGCGCTGCGATCAGCAGCACGGCGCCAGCGATAAAGATGGAGAAGGGCAGCGTGAGCAGCGAGCCTGCGCCGATGAATTTATAGGCGCTGCTCGATACGGTAATAATCTGCCCGCCCGTAATGAGCTGGGCGACGCCGCGCCCGGCGACCATTAGAATAAGCGTGGCAATAATCGGCTGAATGCCGAAGGCCGCCACAAGCATCCCGTTCCATAGGCCCAGCACAAGCGCCAGCACAAGAGCAATGCCGACTGCGCTGAGCACAAGGCCCAGCATGTTCTGATCCGTGCCCTTGCTGAGCGTCATGCACGCAATGGCGCCTGCAATGGCCACGATCGAGCCGACCGACAGGTCGATGCCCTTCGTGGCAATGACGAGCGTCATGCCGATAGCAACGAGAATAAGCGGCGCGCCAAAATTCAAAATATCAATCAAGCTGCCGTACAGCTTGCCAGCCCGCATCTGCACGGAGAAAAAATCCGGCTCATACAGCAAATTAAATAATAACAGCGCCCCCAGCATCACCAGCGGCCAAAATAAATGGTGCTTCACCATGCTTGCTCACTCCCCTGCCATCGCCTGCATAAGCTGCTGCTGGCTCATTTCATCTTCTTCTATTTCCTTGACTACGACATGGTCCCGCAGCACGGCGATCCGGTCGCTGACCCGCAGCACCTCCTCCAGCTCCGAGGAGACGAACAGCACCGACATGCCTTGGCCCGACAGCTTCAGCACAAGCTTCTGAATTTCCGCCTTTGCTCCGACGTCAATGCCGCGCGTCGGCTCATCAAGAATGAGCAGCTTCGGCTGCGTCAGCAGCCAGCGGCCAAGAATGACCTTCTGCTGGTTGCCGCCGCTAAGGTTTTTAATCAACTGCTCCGGGTTCGGCGGATTAATGTTGAGCGCCTTGATATATTCATCAGCCAGCTCATCCTGCCGCTTGCGGGGAATGGCGCGGAACCAGCCGCGCGTCGCCTGCAGGGCGAGAATCATATTTTCACGCACCGTCAGCTCGTCGATTATGCCTTCTGTTTTGCGGTTTTCCGGGCAAAAGGCAATTCCCTGGTCGATCGCCTCGCGCGGCGAAGCGATGCCCTCCTTCACTCCGTTCACCCGCAGCGCGCCCTCATCAGGCTTATCTGCGCCGAAGAACAGCCGTGCCAGCTCCGTCCTTCCCGAGCCAAGCAAGCCTGCAAGGCCAACGACCTCTCCCTTGCGAATATGGAGGTCGAACGGCTCAATTGCCCCTTTGCGGCCAAGCGCCTTCGCTTCAATAACCAATTGCTGCGAAGACTCGGCTGCCGCAGCCGCCTCTTTCTCACGCGGCAGCGCATCAAGCTGCTGCAGCTCCTTGCCGATCATTTTCGATACGAGCTCTATCCGGGGAAGCTCCTTCGCCAAATACTCCCCTACAAATTCTCCGCCCCGGAGAATGGTTATTCGATCGGACACCTCATATACCTGATCCAGAAAATGCGTGACGAACAAAATGGACAGCCCTTCCACCTTCAGCTTGTTCATGACCTCAAACAGCTGCTTCACCTCATTGCGGTCCAAACTCGACGTCGGCTCATCCAAGATGAGCACCTTCGCCGAAATATTCAGCGCCCGAGCAATCGCAACAAGCTGCTGAATGGCGACGGAATAAGCCGATAACGGCAGCTTTACATCCAAGCGAATTTGCAAGCGTTCGAGCAGCAGCTTCTCGGCTGCCGCATTCATTTCTTTCCATAAAATACGGCCAAAACGGCGCGGCTCGCGGCCGATAAAAATATTTTCAGCAACCGTCAAATTCGGACATAAATTTACTTCCTGATAAACCGTACTAATACCGGCCGTTTGCGCCGCTTGAGGACTATCAATAGCCATACGCTGATGCGCAAGCTCCACCGTGCCGTGATCAATGGAATACACGCCAGTCAGCACCTTAATCAAGGTTGACTTGCCCGCCCCATTTTCGCCCATCAGCGCATGGATCTCGCCGGGAAAGAGGCGAAAGCTCACGCCGGATAAAGCCTTTACGCCTGGAAAGCCTTTATGGATATTGCTCATTTGCAGGATAGGTTCGCGTTCCCGCTCCATCTTCTTCTCCCCTTTGGTTTGGAATTTCGCCTGTGCGATGAACGATAAAAGATGAAAAAGGAAGCCGTCCGCCTGGTACGTGGACCAGCCTTGTTCGGCTTCCTTCGCTGGCTTTAAGCTCTGCTTCTAGTATTTCCGGTCAGGCAGCGCGGCCTTCGCCTGCTCCGAAGTAAAGACGCCTTCCTCCGTCACGATACGCTTCTCAATCGTTTTGCCATCCAGTACATCCTGTACCGCCTGCATCAATTGCGGCCCGAGCAGCGGATTGCATTCGACGATAAAGTTGATTTTGCCTTCGCTTGCCGCAACAAAGCCGTCTTTAACGCCATCGACTGAAATGATGACAATGTCCTCGCCCGGCTTGAGGCCTGCTGCTTCAATCGCTTGAATCGCGCCTAGCGCCATGTCGTCATTATGAGCATACAGAACGTCGATTTTCTTATTCGCTTTTAAGAAGGATTGCATAACCTCATTGCCTTTCGCACGGGTGAAATCGCCCGTTTGGGAAGCGATAACCTTCAGGTTGGCATGGTCTTTAATGATTTCCTCAAAGCCTGTTTTGCGATCAATCGCTGGCGCCGAGCCGGTTGTGCCCTGAAGCTCGACAATGTTAATTTCGTCAGTCGAATCCTTATATTTATCTACTAGCCATTGTCCAGCGCGGCGGCCCTCTTCCACGAAGTCGGAGCCAATAAACGTCTCGTACAGCGATGTATCCGACGAATCAACGGCGCGGTCTGTCAATATGACCGGAATGCCCGCATCCTTCGCTTCCTTCAATACCGTATCCCAGCCGGATTCCACAACCGGGGAAAACGCGATCACGTCCACCTTTTGCTGAATGTAGGAGCGGATCGCTTTAATTTGATTTTCTTGTTTTTGCTGGGCATCGGAAAACTTCAAGTCATAGCCGACCGCTGCCGCCGATTCCTTAATCGAATTCGTATTCGCTGTACGCCAGCCGCTTTCTGCACCAACCTGTGCGAAGCCGAGCGTCACTTTTTTATCCGCCGGCGCTGCCGCTGGCTCACTGCTCGCCGCTGCCGGAGCACTCGTCCCACCGGTATTGCCAGCTCCTGCCGTATTCGTTCCTCCATTGCCGCTTCCACAAGCGGATGTGACGAGCAGCATCGTCGCCATCAACAGCGACATGCCTAGTTTTCCTGCTTTTTTCATCTTTGTATTACCTCCCCTGTCATTCACCAACTTTGGCGTGCCCTCATTATAGAACGCTTTCAAAAGACCGGGATACGGAATCCGATAGCCGTTCGATTTGATTTTTTGGGTAATTTTCCAGCAACGGCGGCAAATGGTTTGATTTTTTGTGCGAAAGGTGGAAATTTCGTCGATCCTTCATCTGTGCGTAGCGAGGTTTGGGGCAATTTGGTATAGTGAAGGTTGGATAGATTTGAAATCGCATACATTTCCAATTTGAAAGGTTCCTATAAACCTATGAAGCTGATGCGCTGGATTTTCTCAAGCCTTCGGGCCAAGCTGCTGCTGATGTTCATTATTTTGACCTCCGTCCCGCTGATTGCCGTTGGCCTCATTTCCTATCAAAAATCGTACAATGCGGTATCCGATCACAGCAAAGCAGCGACCATGCTCGTCGTGGGCCAGCTTGGCAATGACATTGATGCGCTGCTTGAGGATACGGGAAGGCTGCTGGAGCTGGAAAACAACCCGCAGGTGCTGCATTATTTATTTTCGCAAACGGATACGTATGAGGATGCCAAAGCCATTATTCAAACGATGAATTTGTACCGGGAAACGTATAAATACGAAAGCGTGCTCAACATTACGGTCGTCAACCTGTATGGACGGGGCTTAAGCGAGCGTAAAGGCGTGTTCCAACTGGACAGGAATCCGCTGCGCAATCCGCATTTTCAATATTTGCTGAACCATCCGGATGAGGTATTGAACATTCCCCCGCCGGACGCCTCACCGCTGGACCGTCTCGATGGCTTTCATTATTCGCAGCATAACGTCATCTCCATCATGGCAACGGTCAAGCAGCAAATTACCCATGAGGTGATCGGGTTTATCATCATAGATTTGGATGATTCCATCATCGAGCGTTACTGTGAAAATATTACGCTTGGCGAAAGCGGCTACGTCTATGTCCTTGATCAGGCGGGAAATCCCATCTTCCTCCCCTCGGCCATGACGAGTTTGGCGAAGGTACAGCCGCCAGCCGACCTAAGCGCGCAGCTCGCTCTGCAGCAAAACAGCTTTGTGGATTATAGCATCGGCAGGCCGAAGTTCGTCGCCTTCACAACCTCGTCCACAACGGGCTGGAAAATCGTCGGCTCCGTGCCGCTGCAGGAAATTGTTGCCGAGGCGAATGAAATTCGCCAGCTGATCATTATCAGCGTGCTGCTCAGCATCGTGTTTGCGATTACGCTGCATTATTTCATTACAGCCCGCCTGACGCGGCCGATTCAGCTGCTGAAGAGCAAGATGCGGCTGGCAGCAGGCGGCTTTCTTGAGGTCAAGGTACAGCCGAGCGGCCATGACGAAATTGCCGATTTGGGCAACAGCTTCAACATAATGCTGGAGAAAATCAAGCAGCTGCTCAAGCAAAGCATTGAGGAGCAGGAGCATTTGCAGAAGGCAGAGCTGCGGACGCTGCAAGCGCAAATTAATCCGCATTTTCTCTATAATACGCTCGATTCCATCGTCTGGATGGCGGAAGCCGGGCGCAGCGCGCAGGTTATCCAGCTCGTACAGGCGCTGTCGCGCTTTTTCCGCATTAGCCTCAATCGGGGGCGGGACTGGATTGCCCTGAGGGATGAGCTGGAGCATGTGCAAAGCTATTTGATCATCCAGCAGATGCGCTATCGCGACATTTTGGAATATGAGCTGGATGTGCCGGAGGAGCTGAAGGACTTGCCGATTTTGAAAATGACGCTCCAGCCCATCGTTGAAAATGCCTTGTATCACGGCATTAAAAATAAACGCGGTAAAGGTTTAATCCGCATACATGCTTATGCCAGCCAAGATTCGGACTTGTATTTGATGATTGAGGACAATGGCATCGGCATGAAGCCGGAGCGCCTTGCCGAGCTGCGCGAGGCGCTGCGCATGCAGCATATTCCCGAGGAGACAGGCTCGGAGGTATCCGGCGGCTTCGGCCTGCATAACGTCCAGCAGCGGCTGCGCCTCTATTACGGGGAAGCCTATACCGTTATCGTAGAAAGCGAAGACCAGCTCGGAACCAAGGTTACGATCCGCATTCCAATGGAGAGGATGAAGCCGAATGAAAAAGGTTATGCTCGTTGACGACGAAATTCTTGTCAGGGAAAGCATTCGGGACTGTATCAATTGGGAGCAAGAAGGCTTTATGTTTTGCGGGGACGCCTCTGATGGCGAGCTGGCGCTGCCGCTCATTGAGCAGCGCCAGCCGGATATCCTCATTACCGATATCAAGATGCCGTTTATGGATGGCTTGGAGCTGAGCGCCATCGTCCGCGAGCGGATGCCGGACATCAAAATCATTATTCTCAGCGGGCATGACGAATTTGAATATGCAAGAGCCGCTCTCCGCGTCGGCGTAGAGGAATATTGCCTCAAGCCGGTCAGCGCTGCCGATATCGTGCGGACGCTGCATGACGTCAGCCGCAGCATTGACCGCGAGCGTTATGAGCGCGAGCTGCTGGAGAAGAAGCAGCTCGCCCAAGGCGGTAGCGCAGAACAGATGCGGCATAAGCTGCTCAGCGATTTATGCAGCGGCTTTATTACAACGGCCGAAGCGATCCATCAGGCCGGCTCGCTTTCGATTGGACTGACGGCCAGCTATTACGCAGCCGCCATCTCGGACATTCGCTGCCCGGAAGGCTCCGTCAGCGTTCATATGGCGACCCAGCAGCAGACGGAGCTGCTGCTGCACGAAGCGGTCAGCTCCCTTCTGCCGGGCACGCTGTCCTATAAGCGCAGCCAGACGGAGACGATCTGGCTGCTCAAGAGCGATTCGCTGCCGCAGCTGCAAGAGGTGCTGGCGCGGTTCGCCTCCAGCTGGAAGGAGCAGGCGGAGCGCAGTGCCAGCTGCACGATAGCCGTCGGCATCGGCAGCATTCAGGATCGCCTGCAAGGTATCCATTCCTCCTATCTGGAGGCGGAGGATGACAAGCATTGGCGCAGGCTCTCCGGGCAAAACCGCAAAGCGCTGCGCGATGCCGCCTCCGGCTTATCCGAGCAATCGGTGGTCGCCCAGCGCCAGCGCTTCATCGACTTCCTCAAGCTTGGCACGCCCGCCAAGACGGAGTCTTTCATTGCCAGCTTTGCAGCTGGGCTTCAGCAGCTTGACTGGCGCGGCGCTTTTTACGGCTATTATTTGCTCAATGACTTGACGATTGAAGCAGTTCATATCGCCAAATCCATTCAGCGGAATCCGGATATGCCGAAGGAGCAGCTGGATAAGCTGCAGCGGGCCATGAGCGAGGTACGCAGCCAAGAGGATGCCTGCTGTTATCTCCAAACGCTGCTGGCACAGTTCTGGCAATGGCGTGCTGGAGCCGCGGATAAATACGCCGAAATGCTGAGCCAGGTGAAGGACTACATTTTGAAGTATTATGGCGATGATCATTTGTCGCTGAATGATGCGGCGGAGCATGTGCGCGTCAGCCCCAGCCATCTTAGCAAAGTGTTCAGCCAAGAGACGGGGCAAACCTTTATTGAATTTCTAACCCACACGCGCATCCGCAAAGCGATGGAGCTGCTGCAGGCGTCGAATGCAAAGTCGTATGAAATCGCCCATCAGGTCGGCTATAATGATGCCCATTATTTTTCCAATTTGTTCAAGCGGGTAACCGGCATGACGACAACGCAGTTTCGCAAGCAGCAAGAACAGGATGGCAGCGCGCAAGCGGCAGGAGGGGTGCATCACCATGCGAGCTCAGACATCATTGTTTTCCCATAGGCTGGCGGCTTTGCGGCAAAGGCCCCTGCTCGCTATTTTGCTTGCAGCCCTGCTCGTGCTCACCTTGCTACTGACAGGCTGTACAAATCATGAGGCAGCTGGCACTGCCGCTGGCAACTCTAGCAGCAGCGATGGTCGTAAAGAGACGGCGGAAGATGCCCGCATCGTCTCATCCGGCAGCCAGGATGGCGGCTCTCCCTCACCCTCCCCTTTTGCTTCAAGTGCTTCAACAGCAGCACCCGACATCGCTACCTTTGGCATTATATATCCGATGGCGCATCCGTATTATGAGACGGTGACGGAATCCGCCAAATCAGCAGCAGCTCTGCACGGCGTCAAGCTCATAGTGAAGGCGCCGGATGAAGCGAATCTGGAGCAGCAAATCCGAATGATGGAGACGATGATCGCGTCGCAGGTTGACGGCATAGCGCTTGATCCAATTGATGAGGAAGCGCTCGTTCCCGTCATTAACAAAGCCGTACAGGCGGGCATTACGGTCATTTGCTTTGAATCCGATTCACCCAGCAGCAAGCGCGCTGCCTTCATTGGAACGGATCATGCTGCTGCGGGTGCCCAAATGGGGCATATGCTGTCCGAGCTGCTGGGCGGGCGGGGAATGGTTATTGTCGAGAACGGAATGGCGCGGATGAAAAGCTTAAGCGAGCGCCTCGAAGGCATGCTGACCTATATTAATGAGCAGACCGACATTCAAGTGCTCGATGTGTTGTATAACGAAGGCAACGAAACCCGCGCGCTGGCGCAGCTGGAAAAAATGATCGATGACCATCCGCATTTTGACGCGCTCGTATCGATGGATGCCCTCTCCGGCTCCGCCTCGGTGCTCGTCTGGAAAGCGCAAGGTCTAAACCGCTATTCCCTAACGTTCGGCATGATGCCGGAAATTCAGGAAGCGATTCAGAATGGACAAATTACAGCGTCACTGTCGCAAAATGAGCAATTATGGGGTACACGCATTATCGAGCGGCTGCTGCAAGCATTCGCTGGCGAGACGCTACCTCTGTTCGATGACACAGGCACGCTGGAAATTACGCAGGAGGACATCTCCCTTTTAAACGCCCCTTAGCATAGCACTGGCAAACCTTCACAGGTCCCCAATGTTTATTCTAAGGGCTTTTTGCTAATCGTTACCTGCTCTCTTTAGCAGCCAAGCAAGAGAATGGCTAAATCCTATGCTATAATGTAAAGGATTAACAATAAAGAGCGGTCAAAAGAGGTTTTATTCATTTATGACAAAATTGATGAACGTCCTGCAGGCAAAACATATTACACGTTTTAAATATATAACGATCATGCTTTTAATTTTTGCTGCATTAGTCAGCATGAGATGGGCATGGTCTGTCCTCTTTCCCATGTCAGACCAGCAACCGCATGCCGTTGGCGGTGTACTTGACCTTCGCGGTATCGATTTAGAAAATTCCCCCGTGCTTAATTTGAATGGAGAATGGCAGTTTTATACTGAAAAATTTCTAACGGGCAGCGAGCTTTTGGAGACGGAATCCGATGCAAGCTACGTTGTCGTTCCAGGCGATTGGAGCAGCGCGTTGCCGCACCAATCTAGCAACTCGTACGGATATGGAACGTATCGTCTTCGCATTTTGATCGATCCGCTTCAGACTCCTGTTTCATTTTGGTTTAGAACCATTCAGGCGGCATCAGAAATTGAACTTAACGGAAAAGATAATGGGGGCATGGGCAAGCTTGCCGACTCTGCCTATGAATATACGCCGAAAAGCGCCTCTTTCACCTCTACTTATGGCATTGAAGGAGCGACAGAGATCGAATTGGTC
The DNA here is from genome assembly GCF_059383755.1 of Paenibacillus sp. JT22N15. NCBI lineage: Bacteria > Bacillati > Bacillota > Bacilli > Caryophanales > Paenibacillaceae > Paenibacillus > Paenibacillus sp. JT22N15. Next base: position 213,613 of record NZ_JBXENV010000012.1, read on the forward strand.
ATTCATGCGGCCAATTTCGACAGCCCTTATAAGGGCGGTATTGTAACGCCGATTCGCTTTGGCACTGCGGCCACTATTGATTTTGTACGCTGGTACTCGATTGGGTTTCAGATGCTCATTTTTCTTATTCTGCTGCTTCATTGCGTATATGCTTGCATTCTCTACCTATTCAGTCCGCAAGAGAAGAGATTGTTGATCGCAGCGCTGTTAACGTTATCCGTGGGCATTACAATTCTAATAGGCCACGACAATGTACTCTTATTGTGGCTGCCGATCAACTATACTTGGAGTTTCAAGATTAGAATGATTTCTCTGCTGTGGCAAAATGTGCTCCTGCTTCTGCTATTCAAAAGCTTCAACGCGACTCCTCTGCGGGAAAACTGGTTCCGAACGCACAATGCGGCCATTGTAGTTTTTACCGTCATTTTTCTGATTTCGCCAGTCTATATGGCTTATGGGCTTATTCATTACAATATATTGAATACGATAAATTTCATCTCATTCGCCTGGTTTATATACATAGTCGGAACGATGATTTTGCAAAAAAATAAAGATAATGACATCATTTTCTTGCTGTTGTCCGCAGCAGGCATCCTTTCCAACTTATTATGGAGTATTGCTGAGAATGCAAGAGATGTTACCACCGTCTACTATCCTATTGACATTATTTTTGCCATTATTGGTTTTTCGGCCTATTGGTTTAAAAAGTATTTTCGAAATGCGAGGGAAAACAGAGATTTGAACAAGCAGTTACAAAAAGCCGATAAAATTAAAGACCAGTTTTTAGCAAATACGTCTCATGAGCTCCGTACGCCGCTGCACGGTATTATGAATATCGCTTATAACGTTGTCACCAAAGAGAAGACCAGGCTTGCGAAAAGCAGTCTTGAGGATATGCAGCTCCTCATTACGATCAGCAGGCGAATGTCACAGCTGCTTGGCGATCTTCTCGATGTTGCCCGGCTTCAGGAACAACGCATCGTTTTGCAGCGGGAGCCCCTGAGCATTCAGGCTATTGCACCCGGTGTTATCGCGATGCTGCAATTCATGAAGGAGCACAAGCCAATCAACCTGCATATGGATATATCCGAATCGCTGCCCTTGGTTTTGGCCGATGAGAAAAGGCTCGTTCAAATTTTATATAACCTGCTGCATAATGCCCTCAAGTATACGGAGGAAGGAAGCATTACCGTCTCGGCCGAAATGAGAGACAAGCAAGCGATTATTCATATTTCCGATACGGGACTCGGTATAGATAAAGAAACGCAGGAGAAAATTTTTCTCCCTTATGAGCAAGGTTCTTTTGGAATAAGCGATGGGCAAGGCATTGGACTGGGCTTAAGCATTTGCAAGCAGCTTGTCGAGCTGCACGGCGGAGCATTGACGGTTCGCTCTGAATTGGGCAAAGGCTCTGTATTCAGCTTTAATCTGCCTTTGGCAGATGAGGCCAAGCTTCCGCTAGCAAAGTTCCCGAAAACTTCTGGACAAGTGCCAGAAATCATCGAGGAGACGCCCGCTGGCTTCCTACTCCCGCATCATTTCTCAGGGGAAATGGAGGCTGCCGCCACCCTTGCGCCGCTGCTTAAGGAAGAGTACGCCCATATTCTTGCCGTTGATGACGATCCGATCAATCTGAATGTCCTCACGAGCATTCTTTCGACCGAGCCGTACACCCTTACAACCGCCCGTTCCGGCCGGGAAGCGCTGCAATTGCTTGGGACACGGCAGTGGGATTTGCTTATCGCTGACGTCATGATGCCACAAATGTCCGGCTATGAATTAACGCAGAAAGTAAGAGAGCAGTTTTCCATGTCGGAGCTGCCCGTATTGCTTCTAACCGCACGCAGCCAGCAAGCCGACATTTACACCGGATTTTCAGCGGGAGCAAGCGACTACGTGACGAAGCCCGTAGATGCTCTGGAGTTAAAATATCGGATCAGAGCATTGATAGCGCTAAAGCTATCCATTAATGAGCGTCTGCGTATGGAGGCCGCCTATTTGCAGGCGCAAATCCAGCCCCACTTCCTATTCAACACCCTTAATTCGTTAATGGCGTTAAGTGATATTGATACGGAAAGCATGCGCAAGCTGGGTCAGGCCTTCTCGTCCTTTTTACGAATTAGCTTTGATTATCTGAATACAGGAGAGTTGGTAGAGCTGTCTCATGAGCTCGCGCTCGTTGAAGCCTATCTCTATATTGAAAAAACGCGGTTCGGGAATCGGTTGTCGATTGAATGGGAGGTGGAGCCGGGCATTAGCCTGCTGCTGCCCCCGCTCTCTATTCAGCCGCTGATCGAAAATGCCGTCAAGCACGGTCTCCTCAGCCGAAACGCAGGCGGTACGATTCAGCTTTCCATCACTCGCCGGGAGGGCTTCACCCTGATTGAAGTAAAAGATAATGGCAAGGGAATGGATCAGGAGAAGGTCGCTCAATTGCAAAATGCTGCTTTGAGTGAAAAAGCTGGAATTGGCATCCCTAATACGAATCGACGATTACAGCAGCTGTACGGCCAGGGCTTGTCGATTGTGAGCAGCGTTAATGAAGGAACAACCGTGTCGTTTGTTATTCCAGATCGGTAGATAGATCATTTACAAATGCTCCATCAACCAGGGTTTAATCAAGGGCAGAACAGCATTAGGCTGCATCGCTTGGGTATGGTCCATTCCTCCTCCTTCGAGGATAGCCACATCCCAGCCCCATTGTTCTAGCTGCTGTTTATTCTTTTGCAATATACCAATCATATCAACCGTTACACTGCCGAAGCTTTCGCCGTAAACAATCGTATCCTGTTCTCCAGCGAAGGCTAGTTTAGGAAAGTCCAAAGCTTTATGAATGGACGTATCATCAAAATCCATTAAATTTTGATACAAGGTGAAAAATTGTTGGGTTTGCTTTGGATCGAGAGTGATTTGGACATGATCCCAATCGATTTCATCAGGAGTCGTATTTTCTTCATATTTAGCAGCCTTAGAGCTGCTTGGATCTTTTAAAGCTTGCCCATGAGTCTTTTCCGTTACGATCATCATTTCTTTATAAGGCCCTTCGTATGGCGGGAATCCACCCATCATCAAGCTTTCCAATCTGGGAGTTCGAATTGCCAGTTGCAAGCCAGCTAATGCAAGCCATGAGTAGCCATAATAACTAAAGGTATCCACCTTCATTTCATCGGCTATGAGCAGAAAATCCTTTGTCATATGGTCAGGCGTGAGCTGATCCGGCTGAGGATTTTCAAAAAGATGGCCTTCATAATCAAAATATAAAACCTGAAACTGATCGGATAGTCCATCGATAAAATGCTCCCCCAGCTCGGGGTCTACCCCCCACCTTTTCAAGCTTTCAGCCTGCTGGCCATAAACCGATTTTTTGGCTATTGGCAGCATGATGACTTTACCGGTAGGGTTCCCGGTTAGACCCGCCTCCATTTTTGAACCGTCATTTAAAGTTACGATTTTTTTCATGATTACCACTCCTAATCCGCTTATATGAATACCATACAACATTCATGCAATATTCCGGTTTTTCATCATGAGACAGCGGCAGGATTTCGATGCAGGCATTTTTATGTTATCGTAGCACTTGAAGGTTTTACTTTAATGAGGAGCAGGCGCATGACAAATACATTTACCCCTGTACAAATTGCCAATGAGCTGAACATAAGTACGACTACTTTAAGAAGATATGAGGAGCAGGGCTTGCTCCCGGATGTACCGAGAACAATAGGCAACCATAGGTCTTATTTGCCCATCCATTTTCAAGCTTTTATAACGATTCGCTCGTTGCTGCAAGGCTATGATATACCAACCGTTTATGAGGTCATGCGAAAAATAAAAAACGGCGATCAGGTACAGGCGCTTTGGCTGGTGAACAACCAGTTGTACCTCAACCAAGTAGAAAAACAAAGAGTTGAAGAAATCCTTATGCTGATTAAAAATACTGATTTTAGCAAATATCGAAATGTTAAAATGACGAATGCAATGACGATTGGCAAAGTTGCCGAAATGGCTGGGGTGAACACCTCCGCAATAAGGCATTGGGAAAAAGAGGGATTGATCATTTCCGAAAGGGATAAAGAAAATGGCTATCGCATTTTCAACGTACCGGAATTAAGAAAAATTTTAGTCATTAGCAGCTTAAGAAAAACGATCTATTATATCGAAAATATGAAGGAGCTCTTAAAAGCCTTCGAGCTGCAAAGCTATTCAAAAATCGATCAGGCGTTTCACCTTGCCCTTCAAAACTTAAACGAAAAGCTGATCACACAATTTAAAGGAGCTGCCCAGCTTATGAAATACGTCGATTTCTACACAGAGGAGGACCACACATGCAAGTAACCAAAACGAATGCCATGCGAATGCTGGATGCCGACCATATTTCTTATGAGGTGCACACCTATGATAACGAGGATGGGAAAATCCACGGCAGTGCTGTAGCTGAGAAAATTGGAAAAGCGCCGGATTGCGTGTTCAAAACGCTGGTCACGCATAGCGGAAACAGCCTCTACATTTTTGTCATTCCGGTTGGGGCTGAGCTGGATATGAAGAAAGCGGCCAAAGCGGCCGGGGAGAAGAAGCTTGAAATGCTTCCAGTGAAGGATTTGCAAAAGTGGACGGGCTACATACGCGGCGGCTGTTCTCCAATTGGCATGAAAAAGCGGTATCCTACCTTTATCGACAGCAGCGCTGAGTTGCAGGAGACGATCGTCGTCAGCGCCGGGAAAGTTGGTCTGCAGCTGGAGCTTCCCCCTGAACAGCTCGCCGCTACTGTCGCTGCATTATTTACTGAGGTCATAAAATAAAGGGCTAGGGGCTGCTAATATTAATAGCGGTTGCCCCTATGCCCCTAAGCAACTGTAAAGGGTGTCTCTATCCGTTACGCCGGAAATCCGCCTCCTGGAGGAGGCCAAGCACCGTAAAAGCGGCGCAGCAGCACAATTTCGCCCAGATGGTACGAATTGTGGGACGCAATATTGCGCAGCAGCCCCGCCTTGGTCTCGCCGGGAAAATACAGAAGCGGCTCATCCAGCTGCGCGGTTTCGGCAATAGCTACCGCTTGGTCGACTCCAGCTAGAAAGGCCTGAATATCCGCCTGCCAGGACAGCTCGTCTTGCGGGGCAGTCTCTTCTGGCCAGCTTTCCATAACGTTTGCAGGAAGCTGCGGCTTCCGTCCTTCCAAATGCTCCAGCATGAAATGCTGCCAGTAATGCATATGTTTCAACAGCTGATAAATGCTGTAAGGCATAGCTTGATGAATACGTCCCGCCAACTCGGCATCCATGTCGGGCAAAGCACGGGCGATGCGAATATGACCGCGTTCCCCCACCAGCGATTTGACAAGGGCTTGTCCAAATAAATGATTTGAATTTGGCATGTGTCGTCATCCTCTCTTGTAGACCGTTATGCTGCAAGCATAAAGGATCTGTTTTAAATTGTACCTCTTTGTGAAAAGCGATGTCTAGCAGCGGAAGTTTCGCCTTAGTCGTAATATATTGAACTCTACAATCATGCGAGGAATTTTCAGCGATAGCACTTTTGAAAATAAAACGGCGGAGGCTCCCGGGCAAACATTCGGGAGCTTCCGCCGTATTTTTATTTCGCTGGTTTTTCACCTAGCATCCATTGCTCATTCTACGAATGCCGCCAAAATCGTCGCGACTTCCGCTCGAGTAATGCTGCCCTTCGGTTTGAGCGTGCCATCATCGTAGCCGCTCAGTACATTTGCTGCGGACAAAGCAGCTATCGCCTCCTTCGCCCAGTCTGAAATGGCTGCATCGTCAGTGAATAAAGGTTCATCGCTATCACCACTGAGCGCAAGCTTTTCCTTCACATTACGGTATACGAGCACAAAAGCTTCCTCCCGCGTAATGGAATCGTTAGGCCTGAATGTGCCTGCGGCATCGCCGCTAACGACTCCCGCTTCACGCAAGGCATGAACCGCTCCGCTGTACCACGCATCTGCCGGAACATCGCTGAAGTTTTTGCTAGCTCCTCCAACTGAATCCATGCCAAGCATGCGATAGATGACCGTCACAAATTCAGCGCGGCTCATCGCGGCATTCGGCTTGAAGCTGCCGTCCGGATAACCCTTCATCAGTCCTTTTTCCGTCAGCTTTGCAATCGAAGCGCTTGCCCAATGGTTCGCTGTATCGCTAAAAGCGCCAGACGGTGTTGGGCTAGGCTCCGTACTCGGTTTTGGACTCGGTGTCGTTGGCGTTGTACCCGGTGCCGTCGACGGAATCGATATGACCGGCGTCGGTGTTGGACCAGTCGTCGAGCCCGGTATGGTCGGTGTTGGACTTGGGCTCGGTATGGTCGGTGTCGGTTCTGCTGGTGTCGGGCTAGGTGTCGGTGTTGGCGTCGTTCCTGGCGTTGGCGTTGGTGTCGGCGTTGGCGTCGTTCCTCCACCGTTATCTTCACCTGCGCTTACCTTCACTTCCGATATGGCAATAAATCCGCCATCTACGGTTGCCACGCTAATATAGGCGGCACCTTTTCCAACCCCGCGCACATAACCTGCTGCATCCACCATTGCCACAGCCGGATTGCTGCTCGACCAGACGACAGACTTATTCGTCGCAGCCAGAGGCGCGACATTCGCTGACATTTGCGCTCCTTCCCCTGCTTTCAGTGCAAGTGCTGAAGGCGCAAGCTGCACACCGGTTACTTTCGTTCCAGACTCGGACTGCCCAGCCTTCGGTACGCTTACAAGCAGGCGGTCATATTCCGCTTGTGTCACTGGAATGACCGTGCCGTGGCGCGGCCGTGACGGGAGCTCATAATTCGCCGATATTTTCCACTCGCCCGAATCGAGATCCGTTGTCTCAAACGGCACATAACCTCTGCCGCCAAATTCATCAATGAACATATACCATTTTTCCTCGGTGTTGGACTTAAATACGGTCGGCCCTTCGCCTTGTGAAATTTGTCCGCGCCCGATGCCCTCCTTGATTACCTTAAAGCTGCTGTCAAAGACACTGCTGCCTGACTCCTGAAAAATAAACTTTCCATTCGGCGTCGCACTGTTATTGCTGCGCTCATCCTTCGTAAAACGATAAACTTTGCCATCATGTCCAATCATCGTCGTATCAATAATCGAGTAGCCATCGTTCATATACTCGACCGGCTCCGAGAACGTATAGAAGTCGCGTGTTTTCGCCACCATCATGCGCTGATGCGTACCTGTGCTGTGGCTTTCGTCGGCATACATTTTCGATGCCCAAAATACGGCATATTCACCGGTCTCCTCGTCATAGAACGCTTCTGGAGCCCAAGTATTCCCTGCCTCCGGCGGAGATACCTCTACCATCCGCTGGTTCGACCAATTTACAAGGTCCGTCGATTCCCATACCATAATCGAGCGGCTTCCGCTCGTCTGGGCGGCTCCCCAATCGCCATTGCCGTAAATTTTCAAATCGGTTGCGATCAGATAAAATTTGTCGCCCTCTGGGGAACGGATAATGAACGGATCTCGCAGACCCTTTTCACCCAAATTCGACGTAATCGCTGGTTGCTCGCCATTCAGTTCCTGCCAGTGCAAGGCATCATTACCTTTGCTCAGTGCAAAATAAATTTGCTCGCCGCTCGCCGAGCCTTCCCCCGTAAAATAGGTGAACGCATAGCCTTTATAGTCGGCTGGCGCAGGCAGCGGCTTCACCGTCGCTAGAAACGCTTTCGAAATCGAGGTTTCGCCATTCGAAATCATGGCAGTCAGCTTCACGGTTGCAGCCTGCTTGCCATGCGCGGGACGTGTAACCTCGCCTGTCGCCGTTATAACATTAGGCTGCTCGCTGGCCCAGGCAATGGCCGATCCATTTGCACCCTTCGCTTGCAGCGTCAAATGTCCGCGAACATCGGCCAAGTTATGGACGATTAGGCTTTGCGCATCCAGCAGCGCTTTCTCCATGAGGCTCGCATCCTTCTCCACGATGACCGTGAAGCTGCGAGTCACCGATTTGGCTCCATCTGTAATCGTAGCTGTCAGCGTGACGCTCTGGTTGCCTGCTTCGTTGGCAGGACGCGTGACAGCACCCGTATTCGATATGACGCTCGGCGTGCCAGACACCCAAGTAATCGTTGTGCCATGTCCACCGCTTGCCGGAAGCTTCAAATTCGTGCGAATGCTGTCCTTGCTCGCATTGCCGTTCAGAAAAGCGCTGTAATCCAAATGGTTCGCCGCATATTCCAGCGTGAGCCCGTCAAGTGCAGCGATCTTCGCCGCAGCCTCCCGCTGTAGAGTCCCAACCTCTGCCCCGCTCAAAGCGCCGTTGAACAGTTTAAAATCAGCGACCATGCCGCCGAAATAGGGATCGGACGTATAAAAGGATTTGCCGATATAGCCGCTGATGCCTCCAGCATTTTTAATCTGGGCCATCGTTTTGCCGCCCGTTGCGGTTGCTCCTACCATTACGCCGTCAATATAAAGCGTTAGCGTCTGCTCCTTTTCAGATAAAACCGCTGTTACCAGCTTCCACTGATTGGTCGTCAGACCAGCTGTGTGCTGCGCGGCTACCTCGTTGTTCCATGAATTTGTCGCAATGCCCGCCCGTGCATTCGCCGCCGATGTGTTATAGCGTGGTGTAAAATACATATATTTGGTGCTGTTCTGCCCTAATGCGAAAGCCCATTCGGCCCCAGCCTTGCCGCTCCAGTTCATCAGCATCGATACCGTCGTATCGGTCAGGCCATCGGTTACCCCTTTTGGCAGCTCAATATAGGAGCTGGTCGTGCCACCTGTGAAGCTGATAACGCCCATCTGCCCAGCATGTATCCGCTCTGCATTTTGCGAATTGACCCAAGTGCCATTAAAGCTTCCAGCCAAATCCTTCACCGTCGTGCCGTCGACTTGGCCCATATCATAATGGACGATCGCCTTCGGCATTTCCGGCTGCTCGCCGCCTCCCGGCGTTTCCGGCAAGTCCGCTGCAAGCGCAGCAATCTGCTCCTTCGTCAGCGCCCGATTGTAAATGCGGAAGTCGTCCAGCTTGCCGTCAAACAAGCCGTGGCTCGCATTTCGGGATTTGCCAATATCGTTTATCGAAGTTTGCAGCAGCATGCGTGGTTCTACGTTAAAGGTGCTGCTGCGCGACACTTCTTTCCCGTCCACATACATGACCGCCTCGAAGCCGTCGATGGATACGGCTACATGATGCCAAGCATTTGCCGCTGGCGTCGCAGCACGAAGCGCATATTTATAGCTCGCGCCAAGCAGCGTCGAATCGCTTCCGAATTTCTCCGTGAATGGCGTCACGATAGCAAATTCAAGGCCGCCAGTATCGCCTGTAGTGCTCAAATACATCGTATTGCGGTTAGCCGCTCTGCCCGTATCCGAAGCAAAGTCGAAAATCCGCTGGTTCAGCTTGTTCTGATCCGCCTTCACCCAAGTGGCGATCGTCGTCTTCTCCAAATTCAAATCGCGCACCAGATTGTCTGGCAGCTTTACATAGCCTGTTGCGCCGTCCAGCTCCACCGAGCTGCCGGAGCTGCCTATTTTATCCGACTCGTTAATGGAGGCTCCGCCAACGAGCGTCGCATTGTGCCCCTGCCCGGACATATCCTTCACTAGCGTGCCGGTTACGCTGCTGCTGTCGAACGTATAATGCACAACTGGATGCTCCTTTTCCGCTGGACCAGGCAAGCCGTATTTCGCTTGCAGCGCATCATATTCCGTCCGCGTTACCGGAATGACCGTGCCATGGCGCGGCCCTGGCGGAAGGGCATATTGATCAGCAGCGAGCAGATTATCCCTAAACTGCGCTCCGTCCTCCAGATTGGTTGATACACGTACATGATAAGGCCAAGAATCGAGGAACATATACCATTTGTCCTCCCGAATATCCTTGAATACGGTTGGCCCTTCATTGTTGCTGCCATGGCCGATGCGTCCCTGGCTGCCATTTTTCGTACCGGCAATCGCTGTAAACTGGTAGCCATTAGCCGCAATGCCGTCAACATCGTCAAAGACGTTAGCTGCCTTCTCATAAAACACTTTGTAGCCGATTTCCGATTTCGTAAAACGATACAGGTCGGTGCCCTCCTGAAGCATCGTCGTATCGATCGTCGGGAACGCTTCATCCATATATACCTTTGGCTCGGAAAACGTATAAAAATCCCGCGTCGTCGCGTAATACATAACGTTGTACTGCCCCGATGGTCGGCCGCTGGCGTATTTGCCATACGTATCGGCATCCTTCATGGAAGAAGCCCAGAATACGACGTATTGTCCGGTTTTCTCGTCATAGATTGCCTCAGGCGCCCACGTGTTGCCGCCGTTTTTCGGCGCGACCTCGACCATCCGCTGCTCGCTCCAGTTGACGAGATCGTCAGATTCCCAAATCATAATCGAATGGCTGCCCGTTATTTGCGCCTGGTCAAAATTTGTGCTTTCGCCCATGCGCAAATCCGTCGCCAGCAAATAAAACTTATCGCCCTCATGCGAGCGCATAATGAACGGGTCGCGCAGCCCCTTCTCGCCCAGCGTCGATTGAATAATTGACTGGCCGTTATTCAGCGCCCGCCATTTGAGCGGGTCTTCGGCTGTCGCAAAGGAAATTTCTTCTCCGCCCTCATACTCCCCGGTAAAATAAGCAAAGAAATAAGCGTCATAATCGAGGCTCGGCGGAGCCTGCTTCACGGTCAGCTGGAACAGCCGCTGTGTGCTTGCGCTGCCTTTTTTCACCGTGGCCTTGAGCGTAACGACGGCATCCTTATCTGCGGGACGCAGCACTCTGCCCAGCTGCGCCGCATCGCCTGCCGCCTGCGCTGAGCCTTTCACAACCGCCGGATCACTCGATTCCCACTCAATGCTGGAGCCGTTCCCTCCAAGCTGAGGCAGCGTCAAATGGCCCTTAACCTGATCTAGATTACGGACGATTAGCGCCGCCGCATCCGCCTCCGCGATAGCGCTTTCAGAAAATTCCTTCAATACTTTAAAGCTCAGTACCCGCTGCATGGAAAGCCCCTGATACGTCAGGCTCGCGGTTAGCTGCACCGACTTATCCGCTTCTGACGCCGCTGGACGCGTCACCTTTCCATCTGCGGCAATGACCGCCGCATCGCTGGAGCTCCATGCAATCGCTACGCCATTGCGGCCAGCTGCCGGCAGCGTCAAATTTTTCGTAACCGCATCAGCGCTCGAATCGCCTGAGGCAAGCATAGTCGCTGGAGCGAGTGCATCCGCTGCCGTTGTCAGCACAAGCTGCTTGAGGTCCGTGATTGTGCCGGAAGCCTGCGTATACAGATCAGCCGCCTGCTGATCGTTCAGCGCATAATTGTAGACGCGGAAGTCGCCTACCAAGCCGCGATAGAACGCATCGCCCGCGAAAATAGATTTGCCGATATAGCCGGAGTAGTTCGTCCCCGTATTAATAATATCGGCAAGCTTAATGCCCTTCGCCGAGCCGGAGGATGCCTTCACGCCGTCAATATACAGCGTTATCGTATCCGCTGCACCGGAAAAAACGACCGTCACCTGCTTCCAGGCTCCCGCTGCAAGTGTAGCAGCCCCTTTCCACAGCGCTTCATTGCGCCAGCCGCTTTTCGATATGCCGGCAGCCGCATAATTACCCGTGCTGCCATGACGCGGCGTAGCAAACAAATATTTGTTACCATTCTCGGGATCGCTTGTCGTGGCACCGAATCCGAATATCCAACGGTTCGTGCCGTCGTTCTCCCAGTTGACGAGCGAGGAAATCGTGACATCGGTTAAGCCGCTCAGCAGATCCTCGCCGCCTGCGCCTTTCGGTATTTCAATATAGCCGCTGTTCGCGGAAGCCGCGCCTCCGTTAAAGCCAGCAAAACCAGCAGTGCCATTCGCCACAAGCTGGCCATTCGATGGATTGCGGAAAATGCCGTCATATACGGCTGTTCCGCCAGCTACATTTTTCACAATGGTCTGCCCTGCATCGGTTGCCGTCGTCTTCATATCATAGTGTAAAATCAGGCCGGGCTGGTACACCGACTCCGCTGCCGACACCCCTTCATCCAAATAAGCAGGCTCCTCCTCCGTTGCCCAAACCGCTCGTGGCGCAAGCCCCGTCAGCGTGCTGAGCAGCATAGCTGCAACCAGCAGCACCGCTGCTATTTTTCTTCGCTTCATGTTCCCCCTCCTAAATGTATGCGTTTTCATTAGTTCGTAATAATTAAATAGCATAGCGCCCCGCTACACAATGGGATTATTTATGCCAGTCGTTTAATTTTTTGTTCAATTCCGGCCTCGCGATATCAAAAATAGAATAAGCAGGCTGAAAAGTACGTTTTTCACCTTTTCTCACGGCTAACACTGCGTATAGGGCCCATCAATATGCTGCGTTTGGCACAAATGGGATCAGCCCTTTTTGTCATGACTATGAAATGAATTGAATAATTTAATTTAACAAGGTAAAATTTTCATATTGCTAACTATACGATTTCATCACTTCCCGGAGGAGACCTGCGCAATGAAAAAAATGCTGCTCAGCCTGCTGCTCATGAGCCTGCTGCTGACGGGCTGCATGTCAGATGCGGCAAATGGCTTCAATTCCAGCATTAAGCTGCTTAAATATGCTTGGCAGACGCCGGAGAAGCTTTCCGTGCAGCAATTAAAGCAAAAATACGGCGAAACGAGCAATAAGCCGATTATGCCGCTCTACAATGTAGCCAAAGATATGAAATTCGATTTTCATTTTCAATCCGATTTGACGCAGCTCGATAATTTAAAGTGGGAAGAAACGATTACGGTTCATACAGACCGGCAGGCGCTGCCCTCCAGCCAAATGGCTTCATTCAACCGGGTCACCCCTGTGGAAGGCAGCAAAAGCATAATCACGGTCGAGCCGCTGGATTCAGGTGTGCTGCCGCTTCCTTCCGCTTCCTCCTCTGATCCATTAGGCTGGGGAAATGCGCCGATTTATTATCTCCGCATTGATTATGACATGGCTTCCACTACGCCCAAAAAGCTGGAGGAGCCGCTCATTATCCCATTCACGGTGGAGTCCAAGCTGCCCGTTCCGAATCTCACCTATGAAATAAGCGAGGATGGCAGGCTAAAGCTCTTATGGGATAAAATAACCGGGGTCAGCGAATACAAGGTGTACCAGACCTTCCCCAAAGCTCGGAAAACGGATGGAACGACAAGCGCTCCGGGCAAAAAATCCGCCTTTTATTTGGAGACCCCTGTCCTGATTGAGCGGGTCAAAGGAACGGAGCTCGAAGATTTTGGCGATACCACTTACGACCAATTAGAGCTGGATACGGGCGAGAGCTTTACACTCGCGCAAAATACCGGGGTACAGGGCAACTTTTATGTCACAGCCGTTTCCAACGGCAAGGAATCCAACTTCAGCGCCCCCGTCGTGACGGCCGATTTGTCAAGCCAGCTTCCGACGGAGGTTACCGACGAATATGAAGGAGAATTGTTCGGCAATACCTATGAATACGTAGATGATCTGCCATACAGCGTCGAGGTCAAGCATACGGATGGCTCTATCAGCTTTAAGGACATCGTGTATGAAACGGATGCGCTTGTCCTTGAGCCGTCCAGCCCCCTGCGCATTCCTTATTCCATTAAAGGTACAGCGCTGACAGGCGTCGTCTGGGTCGAAGACGTCACCCTTGAGGATATTGATTATGTAGCCTCCTGGTATGAGGACGAGGATGACGAAGCCGATAATACAGCTAATACCGGCTACGTCCAGCCGGAAAATACGACCTATTTTATACCGGATGCCAATGTGCCGACTATTATTACCCGCTACACCAAAGCGGCTTCGACTACCGACAACCTGATTGATCGGCAAATCGAAAATACGCGCCTCGTCGTCGCCAAGGGCGATAAAGCAAAGGTTCCAACCGACAAGCTGCTGGAGAAGCTAAATATTTCTGCCGACTCGGCGCTAGAGGAATATTTGGCCCGCAACTTGATGACCGGAGAGGAAGACATTTCGCTTATGTCCTTTCCCGAAGCGCAAAATACCGAGGTTCTCATTGACGTCGTCGAGAAGGTCATGTACCAAAACCCATATATTATCGGGCTTGCAAGCTACGGCTACGATTACCGCACACTTTCGCTTTATGTGTCCTACGAGAATCCGGTCAAGGAGATGCGCGCGAAGCAGCGGGAAATTATGCAGGAGGCCGAACGCATTATTGCAGCCACGATTACGCCAGATATGAACGACGAGGAAAAACGGCTGGCGATCTATGATTATTTGAACGATACGACGGTATACGATGATGATGCGCTGGATAATGCGTATAAATATGATTTTCGCAAGGTGGACCCGGAGTTTTATGATGCTTACAGCACCTACGGCATAATGGTCAATAAACTCGGCGTCTGTATGAGCTATGCCTACACCTACAAGCTGCTGAACGAGCTCGCTGGCGTGGAGACGATTGTCGTAACCGGCTATTTGGATGGCGTTCCCCATGCATGGAACAAGGTCAAAATTGGCGAAGAATGGCTGAACGTCGATCCGACCAACAATGCGACCAATTCAGATGTTCCTTATATGCTCTATAACGCGAGCGATGCGACCGCCATTAACGAGGAATATGTAGAGGATGTGTCTTATTGGCTGGACGATGAGCTCGACCAATATACCGGCGATAGCAATAAATACGACTACTATGTGAAAAATGGTCTCGAAATCACCTCCAATAAGCAATATCGCATGGAGCTGACGAAGCTCGTGCAAAGCGGGCAGGATCAAATTATTTTGCGCCTTTCCCCTGAGGTCGATTATTCGGAAATGCTGGATGACACTTGGGATATCGTATGGGAAGAGGTACCTGATCAATATGACGATGCTGAATTGTTCTATATGGGCAGCTACGTGCTGCTGGAATTATAAGATTTGACGAGGCACAAATACGGTAAGAGTAAGGATAGAAAAATTATATACTTTCCTATATTTGCAGCAAAGCCCGCCCTTCAGCTAGCGTTGAAGGGCGGGCTTTTGTTGATTCGCCTAAATTTACTGCGGTATCGCGGCGGGGCTTCGCATCGTATGATGCGTCAGCTTCATGAAGGGGTGGAGGCCTAGCGACTCGGCGAGCCCGATTGAGGCGGCATTCGTCTCCAGCACATGGTATCTAGGCCTCAGCCCTCTCTGCCTCAAATGCTCCAACGCGGCAGCTACAAGCTGCCTTGCCAAGCCTTGCCCACGCCAGCGCTCCCGGGTATGGACGCCTGCAATTTCCCAAATGTCTTTATAATTGCAAAAAATAAAGCAGCCGGCAGCAGCCTCGCCGTCCCGGTAAATCACGAAGGCATAGGCGCGTTCGGCAAAATAGCCTCGCAGCTCCTCCGGCGTATAGCCGTTGCTGCAAAGCAGCGGCAGCAGTTCCTCTGTCAGCGTCTCTTGCTTCACAACGTCTTCATTATTAATCGCCTTATGCTGCTTATGCTGCTGCACGTTGCTGCTGGTAAGCTCGTCTTGGCTCGTATAGGAAATATATGCTCTGGCCTGCTCCAACTCGTAGTATTGGGCAAGCTGTTCCCGATACTCATCCTTCTGGAGCTTGAATACGAGGCGGGCACCTGTGGGAACAGCTGTGAGCAGTTCGGGCAGCAGCGACTGCTCCGTATACGCGACAAAAGCGATATAGTCAGCTTCGGGATACGTTTGCTGATCATAAGGATACGCTTCGATTGGAAGCAGCAGGAGCAGCCCCCATCGCGATGGTTCAGAGCCCTCGATGAGCTTGCTGCTGATGGCCCCCTCATAAGCCTCGATCATTTTCAGCAGCGTAATGTTCGTAAGCGTGTCCTGTTCCAGAAGCGGCACTATTTGATTCAGATGCTGCATCATCTTCCTCTCCTTTTATACGAACCATAACATAGCTGCGAGAGGGCTTCAAACCATCCTTTTAAATAAATCCGCCATTCACGCGCAGCGTTTGCCCGGTTACCCACTGCGACTCCTTGCTTGCCAGAAACAGCACTACCTGTGAAATGTCCTCCGGCTCGCCCAGCCGTCCAAAGGAATTGGCATTGCTGATCGCCGTTATCTGCTCCTCCGTCTTCCCTGCCTTGAACAGCTCCGTGTTTACAGGTCCCGGTGCAATGGCATTGATCGTAATGCCTTTCGGACCAAGCTCCTTCGCAAGCTGGCGGGTAAACTGCTCCACCGCGCCTTTCGTTCCTGCGTAGGTGCTGTAAGCCTTGAACATATGGCCCGCCACTGACGTTGAAAAATTAATGATGCGCCCGTTTTCCTTCATATGCAGCGCTGCCTGCTGGATGGCAAAAAAGGTGCCTTTGACATTAATCTCAAATTGCTTGTCAAAATCCTCTTCCGTTATGCTTGCTAGCGGCTTGTTGATCATAATGCCTGCGTTGTTAACCAAAATGTCTATCTGACCATAGGCTTCCAATGTTTTGTGGAATAGCTCTTCGATCTCTGCTACCTTGCTGATATCCGCTCTAATTGCTGTTGCTTCCCCGCCATCGCGTTTAATTCCAGCGACTACCTCGTCCGCCTTTGCTGGGCTGCTTGCATAATTGACCACTACCTTGGCTCCATACTGTGCCAAATCCTCAGCGATTTTCTGCCCAATGCCTCTCGATGCGCCCGTAACTAATGCCACTTTGCCCGTTAAACTTTTCTCCATCTGTGGTCCCATCCTTTGTCGCGAGGTGCTGTGCCTCGTTGTTATTGAATAGAGTATATACTGGCATGTTACAACTGTCAAATAACAAATATTATTTTTTGTCATTTGTGTATTGACAATCTTTTAAAATCACCGTGAAATGATTTCACGTTTTCCTCTGTTTTTTCCCTATTGAACGCAAAAAAATACGCCTGTTAGAAACGGCTGCCGGAGTGCTCCGATCTGTTTCTAAAGGCATATTTATTGTAATCCCGCAAGCAGCAAGCTCCACACGGCATCAAAATCCTGATCGATTTCCTTGCTCGACCATTCGCGCACAAAAGCCGGATGATGAAATTTCGTCGTCGCCAGAAAAATAGCCCTTGCCGTCGCATGCGCATCACCCGGCTTAAACTCGCCGCTGTGCATGCCGCGTTCTACAATGATGGCAATCTGCTTGACCAAGTGATCGACATGCGCCGCAATTAAATCAACGGCTTCCAGCGTTACCGCTGAGTACATTGCAAACATCTCCGCATCCTCAAGCGCATACATCTGCTTCTTCTGCATAAGCGCGTCAAGCCATGAGCGCAATTGCATAGCAGCGCTGCCGTCCGTTGCAGTCGCAATCCCTTCTAGAGGCTCGGATACGCTTTTATCCAGCCATCTCTCGGTAACTGTCTCTCGAAGCGCAGCCTTGCTCGCAAAATGCCGATATAAGGTGCCATGACTAACCTGGAGAAACTTCGCGATGTCCGTAACCGACGTTTTATCGGGGCCATATCTCCGAAGCACCTGTTCCGCTGCGTCCAATATGGCTTCCTTCGTTAGCGGCGTTTCATTTGCCATTGTTATCCCCTCTTTGTTCGTTTTGCTGCTTCAACCATATCATATGGTCCAGCCCAATACAAATGTCAAAAGCTCAACTTTGTCAGTCCAGGCTTTTTGCTTTCTCCATAAAAAAACCGATAACGATGCAGCACAGAGGTTGGGAGAAGCGCGTTGCTTAGTACACCCTTCCCGCTACCTTCGCTGCTTATCGCCATCGATTTTACCTGTTATTTCCGAGCAGGCTGTACTTTAAGCAGCTTGCCTTTAACCGTCGTGTTTTTCATCGCTTGCAGCACGAGGCTGCCTTTGCCATTCAAAATTTCCACATACGTCTTATTGTCCTCAATGGTAATGATGCCGATATCTACGGCCGTCATGCCCTCGATTTTCGCAATGGTGCCGACGAAATCAACCGCTCTGAGCTTATTTTTCTTGCCTCCGTTGAAATGAAGCTTGAGGATGTCTGCGCTGAGCTGTGACTTCTTGTCCTGCTTCAATTCTGGACTTGCTTTCAGCTTCAGCTCAAAGCTTTCCCTGCGGCTGTTCACGACATCTTCAGGCGGAGCTTCCGCCTGCCGGATTTTAAACCCGATGTACGCCTCAACATTAGCGAGAAAAGAATCCTCATTTGGCGTCAAGAACGAGATCGCCTTGCCTTTGTTGCCTGCTCGTCCAGTTCGGCCTGCGCGGTGGACAAAGCTTTCCTTCTCCATCGGAAAATCGTAGTTGATCACATGGGTAATCCGATCAATATCAATGCCTCGCGCCGCTACATCAGTCGCCACCAAATAACGGAACTCGCCTCTGCGGTATTCGCCCATTACGCGATTGCGATCATCCTGTTCCATGCCGCCATGAATTTTGCCAATCGGATAACCGAGCTGGGTCAGCTCATGATGCACCTCATCGACATTCACCTGCGTCCGGCAAAAAATGATGCAGCTGTCCGGGTTTTCCATCACCGTCACGTCCTGCAGCAATTGCAGCTTGCGGTTATCCCGCACGATATACAACGAATGATCGATTTCGGCCTTCGCGGCGCCCTCAGCTTTAATCGCAATATCCACCGGATCATTCATATAGCGATGGCACAGCCGCTCTACATCCTTCGGCAGCGTAGCGGAGAATAGCAGCGTCACCCGATCCTTCGGCAGCTCCTGAATAATCATTTCCAGCTGCTCGATGAAGCCCATGCTCAGCATTTCGTCTGCCTCGTCAATGACGAGGAAGCGCAGCTTCTCCAGATCGATCGTATCTTTTTCGATATGATCCATAATGCGGCCAGGCGTACCGACGACCACATGATTTTTTTGCGTCAGCTGCATGCGCTGTGGGGCAAAGGGCTGCTTGCCATAAATCGCTGTCGCTTTAATTCTTTTGTAACGGCCTATATTCGTGATGTCCTCGGTTACTTGATCAGCAAGCTCGCGTGTCGGTGTTAGAATGAGCGCCTGCGGGCGATTTTCGTCCCAATCCACCATTTCGCAAATGGGAATGCCATAGGCCGCCGTCTTGCCGCTGCCGGTATGCGACTTGACCGTAAGATCGCGCTTGCTCAGTGCAATCGGAATGACTTCGCGTTGTACAATGGTCGGCTGCTTGTAGCCTAAGCTGTCCAGCGCCCGGGTAATGTCTTCACTTAATTGATAATCCTTAAAGCTTGCTTCACTCATCATAGAGCTCCTTTGGTGACTGTTATATTAGCTAGTCAATTAAATATCGTTCCTTCAATACGTTCAAATGGTGAAGCTCGTGACCGGCGATAATGTAGGCTAGCGCCAATGCCGTTACCTCGGAATCGCTTGCGTTGCCGCGCCGTGACAGCGCCTCATCGGAAAGCTTGCTAACCAGCTTCAGCGTCGATTGCCTGATCGCCCGATAATCTTCAGCAAGCTCCTCGATCGTATACTCATCAAACCGCGCACCCGCTACAAACACATCCTGCTCAAAACCAGGCAGCGGCGTCGAATCGCCCCGTGAAATCCGCAGCAGGCGATAGCTCATCACGCGCTCGGTATCATTAATATGGCCAATAACTTCCTTAATGCTCCATTTGCCTTCCGCGTATTTAAAACTGCCGCGCTCCTCCGGAATGCTTGCCAGCAGCTCGCTTGTCGCCTGCTGTGCCTCTAGCAGCACATCCTTAATGCTGCCTTCGGGCACTTTTTCAATATACGTTTCATAGTAAGGATTAAAGTCATTTCTAGAAGGTCGATTGCTCATAATCGTTTCCTGCCTTTCCCCATTTTCAAAGCTATAGTTTCAGAGATTGTAGCATTCCCGCCCCCGTTTGAAAAGAGCGCAGCCGCGTCCTACCCGCTGCAACCGCAAAGCGGGCTGTTCCCCAAGGCGAAGTCCTCCGCCCTAGTGAACAGCCCTTGTCTAACGGGTGGGCAACTGAGGCCCGCCGATTATCTTGTTTGCTACTCTAAGGAGCTGCGAGGAAATTAGTACCCGCTTTTGTTGACAAAATCTCCACGGTTTTGGGAGTTTTGTCAATAAATTAGCGGTACTTTATTTCGTCGCAGTCTCTAAGCTCTATTATACGCTATTTCACTGCTACAAACGGTTTATCTTGCGAGACAGCCAGCTGATGCAAATAAATGCCGGTGCCATCGCCGATTGCATAGTTCATAATGCGCTTATTCACCGGAACAAGCTCGGAGCGGTATAGAGTCGGGAATACCGGAACCTGATCAACCATATATTGCTGCCATTCTTTATAAATGCCTTTGCGTACCTCTACATCAAAGGCTTTCTCCGAGACGCCCTCGGCAAGCAGCCTGCTATTCTCCTCCGTCTCAAAACGCGGGAAGTTATAAATCGCATCTTTGCCATATAGACCAGCAGGGTCTACATCGATGCCAACAGACCACGCCGCCTGATAAACATCAACCGCAGGATCGTCGTCCCCATTGTTGCCTACACGGTCATAGAAGGAGTTGAACTCGACCATTTCCAGATTGACATTAAGGCCGATTGCCGCCCATGATTGCACATAATAACGGGCCAACGGCTCAGCAATATCTCCGCCTGTCATCGAAATAAAATTGATAACCAGCTCGCTGCCATCTGGATTTGTACGGAATTCGCCGTTTAATTTATAGCCCGCGTCGTCCAGCAGCTTTTTCGCCGCTTCTGGATCGTAGGTTACGCCTTTATTGGTGGAATCATGGAACTCTGGGTGGGACGGCGGAATAAGCGTCGTCGCATTCCAGCGCAGGCCGTGATAGAACTTTTTGCCAACCGCATCATTGTCCACTGCCTGCCACATCGCCTTGCGCAAATTCACATCGCCCATTTTCGCCTTGTCATTCGGCTTAACGACTTTTGCTTCTTTATCCCATGTACCAAGCTTAAAGCCGACATACGTATACGCGCGATCGATCGTGCCGAGGAATTCGACGTTCGACATGCCCGCATTGTCCGGATATTGGTCAACCGGGAAGGAATCGACGAGATCAACGCCGCCGCTCTCAAGCTGCTGCACAACCGTCGTTGGGTTGATGACCTTCAGCACAACCTCATCAAGAGCGGGCTCCCCGCGCCAGTAATCGGTATTTTTCTCAAATACAACCGACTCGCCTGGTACAATTGATTTCACTTTAAAAGGTCCGAAGCCGATCGGCTTCTCGCGCACTTCCTTGGAAGCGGAAATTTTCGCTACATCCATATCGCCAAAAATATGCTTCGCCAGCGGATAATTCCATACACCGCCCGTTAACAGGGAAGGGGTGGATTGAATGTACGTAATTTGCAATTGTTTTTCACTCAGCACCTTAATGCCGGAAATCGTCTTTGCCTTGCCAGCATGAAACTCCTCCATGCCTTCAATATTCGTAAAATTGGAATCGTAACGCGGGCCATCATAAGCTTTATTTCCGATGATTTCATGCGCGAACAGCCAATCCTCCGCCGTCACCGGCTCGCCATCCTGCCAATTGACATTGTCGCGAATGGTGAAGGTAAACGTGCGCCCATCCTCGGAAACCTCATAGGTTGCTGCGCCGTCATTCGTATAGACGTAGTTGGCATCCCAAGTCAGCAGCCCTTCATCGAACCACTGCAAAACCATCGCATCCGGGTTGCCCGAATAGAAATTGTAGTTCAGCGTACCTTCAAATGGCGTATCGGACACCAAGCCGTAAGTGACGGAGCCGCCCTTCAGCGCCGTACCTTCATTAATTTTCACCTTGTTAAAATCCTCAATGGAATAAAGACCGTCATCTTCAGCTGGAGCTGCACTTGCACTAGCCGCAGGTTCGGCACTCGCCCCAGGACTTGCGCTCTCGGCTGCCCCGCTTCCACCATTTGATGTACATGCCCCCAGCATTAGCGCGAGCACAAGCATCAGCGAAACGAATACATACTTTGTCCCCTTACCCTTTCCCATTACACCATCTCCTCCTTTTATTAACCTTTTCTTTGTCTTGCGTCCGTCGCACGCTTTAGCGCTTGACCAACATTATTTATACTCAACATCAATACCAAGATCAGCACTGACGCGGGTAACCAGATCCACCATCTGCTCTCCAGGGTTTGCGGGTTTCTCGCATAGCTGACTAAGGTACCGAGGCTCGGCGTACTTTCAGGAAAGCCAAAGCCAAGAAAGGAAAGGCCGGATTCAAGACCGATGTTCGCTGCCAGATTCAGCGTCATCGTCACAATAATGATGGAGCTGAGATTTGGCAGCAGCTGCGTAAACATGATTTTCAAATGGGAGGAACCGAGCGTTCTGGACGCTTGAATGTAATCCAGCTCCCGCTCCTGCAGAGCCTTCGACCGAATCAGCCGGGCAATGCCCATCCACAGAAATGCCGTCATAATGAGCGAGAACGAAACAATGCTGTATTTAGGCACGGCGGTCACGAACGCAATTACAATCATGAGCGTCGGCAAAATCATAAAGAAATCGACGAAGCGCATAAACACATTGTCCACGCTGCCGCCAAAATAACCTGACAGCAGCCCAATCAGGATGCCGATAATCCCCGTCATCAGCGTCACAATAATGCCGATGGACAAGGAGTTGCGCGTGCCGATAATCAGCTGCCCGAATACATCCCGCCCGCCATAGTCCGTCCCCAGCCAAAAATCGGCGGAAGGCGGCTTGTACAGCGAGAACAAATCGACGGTTACGATCTGCTTCTGATCCAGCACAAGTGAAATGCCGTACACAAAGACGATAACGAGTCCTAGAAAAAGAAAGGAAGCAAACGCCACCTTGTCGCGGACAATTTCCCGCCAGATGATTTTCCAGCCGGAGGGGCTTCGGTCCGCCTCGGCGGTTGCAAGCTTGCTCATAGTTTAAGCCTCCCAACGCGCTTATTTGATCCGAATCCGGGGATCGACGATGCTCAAAATCAAATCCGATATTAAAGCTCCCAAAATCGATGCGAGCCCATACAGCAGCACCAGCGCCGTCACGACGCTGAAATCCCGTAAGGAGATGGAGCTTAGAAACAGCTGGCCCATGCCGGGATAGCTGAAGATGCTCTCGATAAATACAGTGCCGCCGATCAAGCCCGTAATCTCATAGCCGAAAAAGGCGGCAATCGGCAGCAGCGAGTTGCGCAAAATATGGCGGTTGTAGACGCGGGACTCCGAAGCCCCCTTAGCCCTTGCGGTCAAAATAAAATCGCGCTGCTTCGTATCAATAATTTCGCTGCGCAGCAGCTGCACCGTCGTCACGGTCGTAATCAGCGCCATCGATAGAGCCGGGAGCAGCAAATGATAAATTTTGCTAAATACATAAGCAGCTGTGCCAGGCTCTACTCCCGGCTTAACGCTGCCGCCTGTAGGGAACCAGTCAAAGTGGAAGCCGAACAGCCACAGCATGACCAAGCCAAAAATAAACAGCGGCGCAGCAAAGCCCAAATAGGTATAGCCCGTAATGAGGCGGTCCGCCCAAGTATCGTTGTAGCGGCCGCTGGTAATACCAAGCGGAATCGCGATTAGATAAGTCAAAATCAGCGTCGCGACCGACAGCCAGATCGTATTGGATATGCGCTGGCCAATGAGCTCGGACACGGGCATTTTGAAGCGGAACGATTGTCCAAAGTCGCCCTGGAGCGCATGGACCATCCAGTTCCAGTACTGCACATGCCACGGATCGTTCAGACCAAGCCGCTCTCGCTGCGCTTCCAGCGCCGCAGGATCAAGGCTCGGATCAACAAGGCCTGTGAGCGCATCGCCCGGCATCGCTTTAGCGAGCAAAAAGACGAGAATGCTAAGTAAAAATAATTGCGGAATCATAATGAATATACGGCGAACAATCGTTTTCCACATCGCTATCCACCTTTCCCAGGCAGAGCTACTAGATGCGTGCTTGAGATCGGCCTTAATGAATAGGCCAGGCCCTCTTCGTCAAAATAGTCTCTGTAGGCTTGATCATATTCGGCTTTTACCTCTGCTCTAAACTGTCGCTGTTTCTCTCTTTGTGTAGGGTCGATATCTGGAATGGCTGCAAGGAGCCTCTTGGTGTAAATATGCTGAGGGTTATGAAAAATATCTGAGGTTGTGCCTTGCTCAACATGTCTGCCCTTGTACATAATGCCGATGTGATCGCACATATGCCGGATAATGCCAAGGTCATGACTGATAAACAAGTACGTGAGGTTTAATTGCTTCTGGATGTCCTGCATAAAATTAAGCACCTGCGCCTGTACGGATACGTCCAGCGCCGATACGGGCTCGTCGGCAATGATCAGCTTCGGCTTTAAGGCAATCGCCCTGGCGATGCCGATCCGCTGCCGCTGGCCGCCGGAAAACTCATGTGGATATTTGTAGATCGTCTCTGCGCTTAAGCCCACTTGCTCCAGCAGCTCGCGCACGCGCCGCTTCTCCTCCTGCTCAGACAGCCGCTCGAAGTTGCGCAGCGGCTCCGCCACAATGTCGATGACGCGCTTCTTCGGGTTAAGCGAGGAATACGGATCTTGAAAAATCATTTGAATATCGCGGCGGGCATTCAGCAAGCCGCGCTTGCCGCCTTCGTTCAAGTCCTTGCCTTCGAATATGACGCTGCCGGACGTAATCGCATTCAGCCCGATAACCGCCCGCCCCGTCGTCGTCTTGCCCGAGCCGGACTCGCCAACGAGTCCATAGGTGCTGCCCTGCTCAATGGACAAGCTTACGCCATCTACCGCTTTGACCTCGCCAACCGTTCTGCCGAATAAGCCGCCGCGAATCGGAAAATGCACCTTTAAATCTTTAATATCAAGAAGCGCCATAGTCAGCCCCCTTCCCGTCCACTTTAGGAAAATAAAAAGTCCGATAGCAGGTGCAGCGGACGAAATGACCGGGACTTACTTCGTGCATCGCAGGCTCCGCCTCATGTGCCGCCTCCTCCATCCATGGAATGCGTGAGCGGAAGCGGCAGCCCTCGCGGGGCAGCTTCTGCAAGGAGGGCACAATGCCCTGAATGACATGCAGCCGAGACTTCTCAGCACTGGCCGCCGGGATCGAGCTGAGCAGCGACTTCGTATAGGGATGCTGCGCATTTGAAATGAGCGTATAAATATCGGCGATTTCCACGATCTGTCCCGCATACATAACGGCTACGCGATCCGCCATTTCCGCCACAACTCCAAGATCATGGGTGATGAGGATAATGCCTGCGCCAATATCACTCTTCAGCTTGCGGATCAGCTCCAAAATTTGCAGCTGGATCGTCACATCAAGCGCCGTCGTCGGCTCATCGGCAATGAGCAGCTTCGGCTCATTGGCAATCGCAATCGCAATGACGACGCGCTGCCTCATTCCGCCGGACAACTCATGCGGATATTGCTGATACGTGTGCTCAGGGCGGGGAATGCCGACCTTATCAAGCAATTCCAGCACCTTCGCCTTGCGCTGCTCCGCCGTCAGCTTGTCGTTATGGAGCAGCAAAGCCTCCTCAATCTGGCTGCCAACAATCATGAGCGGATTGAGGGCAGACAGCGGGTCCTGAAAAATCATGCCCATCTCCTTGCCCCGCAGCTTGTTTAATTTGCTTGGAGGCAGATGAGCCAAGTCCTGCCCCTTATAATAAATATGCCCTTCGATTTTCGCCCGCGTATGGAGACCCATAATCGAAAAGGCCAATGCGCTTTTCCCCGAGCCGGATTCGCCAACAATCGCTAAAATTTCATTTTTTCTGACCGTTAACGTAACGTCATCCACTGCTGCATAATAGCGGTCAGCGATCCGAAAGGACGTCGTTAAATGCTCCATTCTCAGCAATTCCTCACTCACATTTAATCACCCTAACGAATTATAATTTCGAGCGTTAATTAAATTGATAATTCTGAAAATAATGACGGGCTTAGCTCGGCATTATCAGGCGAATCTAGCTGTTCGAATGTGACATCATGGGACTCAATCTATGTCACATTTTATATCATTAAGAATAGAGTTACAATACTTTTTATTTATCTTTCTCTCTTTTTTTAACATCTAGTTCGATTTAAGAGATAATGTTAGTCAAGTATTAACATATAAGAGGGGATAATATTTATTTAAATCCTTAAATAAATATTCACACCTGTCATTTAATTAAATAATTAATTCAATATATTTTTTAATTATAATTCTTCCTGAATTTAGATATTGTGCGTTTTTCATAAAGAAATTACGATTTTCTGCTTAGCCCATACAGGAAAAAGTTGTAAATTCTACTGAAAGCAACAAAATCACGCTGCACTATTCTCTTTTTTTATTCGAAGGCCTGCATAAACCCCCATCTCTAGCGAAGCAGCTAAACGCAAACGGCTGTCACCGTCCTCTAGCGGCAAAGCTTCCGTTTCGAGGGTGAAATTTTTCTATGCTTATATTTACAAAAAAAGCTGGCATCCCTGTTTGGATACCAGCCTCTCAAACCCTTTTTTCCCGGATCTGTGCTCCCTCTCCTCCAGCAGTCGTTCTAGAGAAAAATGAGCAGCAGGATACCGGCGACAAAGCAATAATAGGAGAAATATTTCAAATAGCCGCGCGCCATAATGTTCATGAACCAGCGCATAGAGAAATAGGTGACGATTAAGGTCGCGATAAAGGCAATGAGATAAGGAATCATCAGCGAAGTACGGTTAGGATCATTCGCGATATCCGAGATGCCCAGCACCAAGCCGCCCAAGCTAATCGGTATGTACAGCATAAATGAAAACCGCAGCGCCGTCTCCTGCTTCATGCCGACAGCAATCGAAGTAATGACCGTTGAGCCGGAGCGGCTAATACCGGGAATGAGCGCGACCGCCTGCGCCAAGCCTACAATTAAAGCGTCCTTGAACGTCAGGTCGCCATCCCGCTTGCGTCCTCGCAAATTGCGGATAAGCCAGAGCGCCACACCCGTTACGAGCAGCGATATCGCCACCGTACGGACGGAGGAGAAATAAGACTCAATTTGATCCTTGAACAGCAGCCCGATAATGACGGCAGGCACCGTTCCAACGACGACGTACATGGCGAACAGGAAGTCGCTTTTGTAAGCCTTGTCCCGTGTTCTCATATAATTGATGGTGTTAACAACTAGCCGATTAATATCCTGGCGAAAAATGTAGCCAATCGCAATCAGCGATGCCGTGTTCGTTAAAATCTCAAAGGCTAGCCCTCGCTGTTCAACCCCGAGCAGCTGCTGGGCGATAATTAAATGTCCGCTTGATGATACAGGGATAGGCTCTGTAAAGCCCTGAATAATACCGAGAATTAAATACTTCAGCCATAATACGAAATTGTCCATACCGTCTCCTTTTTTGCTTGTATTTACCTCCCCTATCATAACGCACCCTAGTAAAAATGATCAAATCTCCTATGTTGCCCGCCACTGGCAATCATGGTATAAATAGCGAAAGCATAAATCATTTCCAGTTGCAAAAGGGGGCAGCCTCAACGACTATGAAAATCGAGCGAATACTTCCCGAGCCTATTGAAAGCTTTCCCTATCAAACAGCGGCGGCTGGCGGCGGGACCTTCCCTGCGCTGCTGCCCGTCTATCAGGGCTTTGTATCTGGACTGCCAGAGCGTATAGATGCCCTGATAGTCACCTCCGATTTGCAGGGCGTTGCCATCGATGATGGATGCGAGGTTCAGCTGGGCGAGCTGCTGCCCGAATATTTAGCGCTATTAATGGCGATTGAATTTCCCCATCTTTCCCTACAGCGTATGGTCGCTCTGTTGTGCGGCGATTTATATGGAGATGCTGGCAAAAGGGGCAGCAGCGGCAACCCCCTTCCCGTCTGGCTCGCTTTCGGTGAAACATTCGGCTGGGTCGCAGGTGTACCCGGCAACCATGATATAATGGAGTCTGCGCATATGAATATGCTCGCCGCTAGCGATTGCATGCATCTCATGGACCTGCCAGCTTTGACCGAAATATTAGGACTCCGCCTTGCCGGTCTAGGCGGCATTATCGGACGAGCGGACAAGCCTAATCGCATGTCCCAGCACGATTATGTGAAGTGGCTTCGCAAGCTTATTATGAAGCAGCCCCACGCTTTGCTTTTGCATCAGGGACCGGATGAGCCGGCACTTGGACTTGAGGGGAACAGCGCCATTCGCGCTGCGCTTGAACAACTGCCAGAGACGCTCGTTTTTTGCGGGCATTCGCACTGGGAGCTTCCCTATGCCACGCTTAGCAATGGAAGCCAGATTTTGAATGCGGATGGCAAGGTTTTCATCCTGCTGCCCGCTTAGTTGAAGCACTGCTTTTAGCTATTCTTATATATACGCCAACAGAGGAGAGGTTTCGCATTGAAGCTGGTTTCATGGAATGTTAACGGGCTGAGAGCCTGTGTGAATAAAGGGTTTAATGATTATTTTGCCGAGATGGACGCGGATATTTTCTGCCTGCAGGAGACGAAGCTTCAGGAGGGGCAAATTTCGCTGGAGCTTGGCGAGGCGTATTCGGACTACTGGAACTATGCCGTGAAGAAGGGCTATTCCGGTACGGCTGTGTTTACGAAAAAACCGCCGCTTTCCGTCCGCTACGGCATTGAAGAAAACGAAGAGCCGGAAGGCCGCATTTTGACGCTGGAATTTGAAGGCTTCTATTTAGTTAATGTATATACGCCTAATGCCAAGCGCGATTTGCTGCGGCTGGACTATCGACTGGAATGGGAGGATCGCTTCCGCACTTATTTGCAGCAGCTTGATGCGGTGAAGCCCGTCATTGTCTGCGGCGATCTCAACGTCGCCCATCAGGAAATCGATCTCAAAAACGCCAAAGCCAACCACGGCAATTCCGGCTTTACCCCGGAAGAACGCGGCAAAATGACCGAGCTGCTGGCGGCCGGTTTTATCGACAGCTTTCGCCACCTCTACCCAGACCGTACCGATGCCTATACATGGTGGTCCTACATGCCCAAGGTTCGCGAACGGAACGTCGGCTGGCGGATTGACTATTTTCTGATCTCAGAGCGACTAGCTCCGCTGCTGAAGGATGCGGCTATTGATTCCGCTATTATGGGTAGCGATCATTGTCCGGTACTGCTAAGCATTGACCTTTAATGAAGAAATAATAGTTTGAGCCGTCAAATTCTGCTTGCAGATATTGACGGTTTTTTTGTGTTTTTCTTTTTTATTTCAACATTATTCGACGTTTTGCTACTTCATTCTTTTCAATTAGACACATCCGTTCAGAATCGGTTCAGCCCTAAAAAGTAAAATGAAGCTAAGCATCTTACTATTCGTAACAAGGAGACTCGGACAAATGAACGATAATTGGCGCAAAATGACCGCATTATCCCTGAAAAAGGGCCCCACTCTTTTTGTTTGTGCTGCAGTATTGGGAACCACCTTGTCACTATCTGCTCCGGCATATGCAATTCCAGAACCTTCGAACTACTTTCTTCCTGTAGTAAACAATGATCTGCACTGGGTTAAAAATGATTCCAATGCGAATGCGGGAATGGGATCAACCATTAACGTTTATGGCAGCTACTTCTCATTGGATTCACAGAAGCTCTTCCCCCCATCAACCGTCATAACGATGTTAACTGCTACTTCCAGCGATACAAGCGTCGCGTCTGCGAACGCTTATTTGCCCAACTTTGAGATGGAAATATTCGGCCCGGGAACGACTGAAATCAGGGTTGAAGGCGTTACCTCTGAAAATGAAAAGCTGACCGAACACTTTCGCGTGACGGTAGACCTCTTCGCCGATACGAATAAAGACGGCATGATTACGTCAGCGGATGCCTTTCACATCGTTCGGGAGCTCAATAGAAATTCCACCCTTACTCCCGGAGACTTCAATTTATATGATATCGACCGCGACAGATCCGTAACGGCAGCGGACGCTTCCGCCTTAATGGACCTCTACACTGGCAAAACCGTTCTAGACTCGTCTAAAAAATATATCGTCACCTTAAGCGCCATTGACGATGCTCCAGCTATATATAACGGCTCTTTAAGCGCGGATACATGGGCACCAGGCCAAACGGTGACCGCGGAATACAGTTATTTTGATCCTGAAAATGACTTCGAAGGCAATAGCCGCTTTAAATGGTTCCGCGGCCTGCAAGCAGATGGCTCGGACCGTACGGAAATCATAGGCGCAACGTCGAACAGCTATACTCTTCAGCAAACCGATCTCAATTATTATGTTTTCGCAGAAGTGACGCCAGTTGCCGAATCCGGCGATCTGCTGACGGGCGAAACTGTCCTATTGAAGCCCGATTCTATCGTATTGAGTGCTACTCCTATCATTGTTAGCCTTACACCCGAAAATTACAGTGTAAATGTCGATAGAAATGCTGATATTGTCTTCACTTTTGATAGAGAGGTTACGGCTGTTCCTGGTAAGCACATTCGTTTTTATCATTCTGGAATAGACAGCTTTGTATTAGACTATCTTGCCAATGATGATTACAATATTGAGGTTGTTGGGAAAACCGTCACTATTAAACACCTAGCTGGAAAACTGTCATACGGTACGCACTTTGTTCTTTTCATTGATCATGGTGCCTTTAAAGATGCAAACGGTAATGATTATGCAGGCTTCGATCAAGGAGAATGGGAATTCACTACCAACTACCCGAGCTAACTCTGCATTAGCCATTGATTTTTCAACAAATAATCAAGTTTCATCCATCTACTTACTTTCATGGAGGTTATTATGCAACCATTCTTGAGACAAGCTCCTGCTAAACGCTTTCTGCTGCTCATGCTGAGCTGCCTGCTCGTATTGCCAGCTTTTTTTGTCCCT
Organism: Paenibacillus sp. JT22N15; assembly: GCF_059383755.1. Lineage (NCBI taxonomy): Bacteria > Bacillati > Bacillota > Bacilli > Caryophanales > Paenibacillaceae > Paenibacillus > Paenibacillus sp. JT22N15. The sequence goes on from NZ_JBXENV010000012.1 coordinate 244,187, forward strand.
TCTGCCGCACATGCTGCATCAGACGCCCCTACTAAGGTTACGATTACGAATACCAATGTGACAGCCGGACAATCAGCAACCGTGCCCGTCATGCTCACAGATCCAGGAGACGGCGTCGGCGCTTACAATATGCAAATCGACTTCGATCCTACCGTGTTAAGCATCGTCAGCATTACGCCTACACATGGTGAAGTGGCGCCAGAAAACGGCGCTCCATCAGCTACTGGCTATTTTCAGTCCAACTTTGACAATACGGCGGGCTGGGCACGCGCCATCTGGATAGACTCTACGGGCGGAGACTCGCGCATTAACGATCCTGTCCAACTGTTCGCTATTGAGGTTAAATCGCTCAGCAGCGAAACGACAGGAACGTATCACCTGACTGTAGATACGACGAACGCTGAGAAATGGGCGTTCTACCGCAGCCCATCGTATACGACGCCTTCTACCGTTGATGGCGGAGAAATCGTCATTTCGAAGGCCAACTCAGGATCTGGTTCAGGTTCAGGTTCAGGCTCTTCAGGCGGAGGTTCCACTACGACTCCTGCTACAAGCACGCCAGCTCCGACAACTACAACAACTCCGGTTATTGTATACATCGACGGCAAGGAGCAGCAATATGCAACGGCTCAAACCTCTGTGCAGAACGGCCGCAAAACGGTACAGCTGGACGTAGACAATGACAAGGTTCTTAAGCAAATCGACACAGCAGGCATTAAAGAGCTCGTGCTTCCGATTCAAGACAGCACAGTCGCTGTCGTCAACGGAGGCTTGAACGGCCAACTGGTGAAGGAGCTGGAGAAACGCGGCGCAACCGTTAAAATCGAGACGCCAGCAGCAACCTACACCTTGCCTGCGAGCGACATCAACATTGATGCGATTTCCGCACAGGTCGGTACAACGGTGAAGCTGTCCGATATTAAAATCATCATCTCTATTACCGCAGCAGACAATGCAATCATCAATACTGTACAAAGCCAAGCGTCCAAGCAAGGCGTAAGCGTCGTTGGCGCTCCGGTAAACTTTGAAGTCATTGCGCAGTACAATGGACAAAACATCAGCATTGGCCAATTTAATCATTATGTAGAACGCTCGATCGCTCTGCCTGCCGGCGCAGGCGGCTCGAAGATGACAACGGGCGTCGTGCTTGGCGAAGATGGTACGCTGCGTCATGTGCCAACCTATATTTCCGTAACGGGCAGCACGTATTTTGCAAACATCAACAGCTTGACGAACAGCAGCTATGCGGTCGTCTATGCGCCTGCTTCGTTCAAGGATGTTGAAAATCACTGGAGCAAAAATGACGTCAACGATCTCGGCTCCCGCCTGATCATGAAGGGCGTATCGAGCACGGAGTTCGCACCGAATGCTTCCATTACACGCGCTGAGTTTACAGCAACCCTGCTGCGCGCACTTGGTATTCACAAGGCTTCCGGCAGCACTTCGGTTTCCTTCTCCGATGTAAAGGCAGGCAGCTGGTATGAAAATGAAGTGAAGCTTGCTGTAGCAAACAAGCTGATCAGCGGCTATTCGGACGGAACCTTCCGTCCAAACGGTTTGATTACCCGTGAAGAAGCGATGATTATTTTAAACCGCGCTCTTGCGATTACAACTTTGCCAACCGTCAGCGATGCTGCTGAAATCGACAGCCTGCTGGCTGTTTACGAGGACAGCTCCTCGGTGTCGGGATATGCGAAAGCCGCTGTTGCCAGCGCTTTGAAAAACGGCATTGTGCAGGGAGCTGACGGTTCCCTGAACCCAGATTCCAACGTGACCCGTGCCGAAACGGCTGCTATTGTGAAGCGCCTGCTCGTCAAGGCTGGCCTGATTAACGGCTAAGTTGCTAGCAAGCTTGTTATAAAGCTGTAAGATTCTGAGCTTGGAATCTTACAGCTTTTCACACTCAGCTGCTTGAATTAGACAAGCTATTCGGAATAAAGGAGACTTAAGACAAATGAAGCATTCTTTGCGTAAAATGGCTGGTTTTTCACGAATCAAAGGTCCCTCGCTATTGTTGTGCACCGCTGTACTAGGAACAAGCTTGTCATTGTCAACCCTGGCGCATGCAGCATCTGGACCATCGAACTACTTCCTACCTGTTGTAAACAACGATATTCAATGGGTCAAGCCTACTTCTAATTACAGTCCTGTCCCTAGCTCGGGATCGCAGATTATTACGTACGACTCCTCCATTATGCTGGATACGACGAAGCTGTTCCCTCAGGCAGCCATCATCACTACGTTAACCGCTTGGTCCAGTGATACAAATGTCGCATCGGTTAATGTGCAGCTGCCTTATATAGACGTTGAAATTTTAGCTGCTGGAACGACTGAAATCAGAATTGAAGGCGTTACAGCCGGAAATGAAAAGCTGACCGAGCATTTCCGCGTGACGGTAGACCGCTTTGCGGATACGAACAAGGATGGCATGGTTACAGCAGCGGATGCGTTCCTGATCGCTAGAGAGATAGACCGGAATACCGTCCTGACCCCAGGCGACGCCAATCTGTACGATATCGACCGCGATGGCAGCATCTCCATGGCAGATGTCGCGGCTCTGATGAATCTCTACACCGGGAAAACCGCCCTTAACTCAACTGAAAAATATATCGTCACTTTAAGCGCCATTGACGATGCTCCTGCTGTGTACAACACTTCCTTAAGTGTCGACTCATGGGTGTCTGGCAAGACGGCTACTGCGCAATACAGTTATTTTGACGCCGAAAATTATGCCGAGGGCAATACCCGCACGAAATGGTTCCGCGGTACTCAAGCTGACGGCTCTGACCGGGTGGAAATCATCGGTGAAACGGCGACTACTTACAGCCTTCAGCAAGACGATGTCAATTATTATGTGTTCGCAGAGGTAACGCCGGTTGCCGCATCAGGCGATCTGCTGACGGGCCAGGCCGTCCTCTTGAAGTCAAATGCTGCCGTAGCAAGCGCTGCTCCTTTCATTGTAAGCCGCACCCCTGTAAACGGAAGCGTCAATGTCAATCAATATGACGATATTGTTTTTACATTTAATAGAGACATTTCCGCCGTTGCTGGTAAAGAGATCAAATTTATTGATACCTCAACTAACAGTGAAGTGCTGAGCTTTCCAGCCGACTATCCGGCTCACGTTATCATTAGCGGAAATACGGTTACCCTTAGCGGTTTAACCATTTTCCTGCCATCCGATACACAATTCAGCATTATCATCGATGATGGCGCCTTCGAAGATATCGACGGAAATGATTTTGCAGGCGTCTCACTTTCTGAATGGATGTTCACAACCCAATATGTAGGTTAACAGTGTCAAGACTATCGAAGATCAAAATACCCAGGCCCCACACATCTACCCTTACTATCATGGAGGTTATTATGCAACCATTATTGAAGCAAGCTCCTGCAAGACGCCTTCTGCTGCTCATACTGAGCTGCCTGCTCGTATTGCCAGCCGTTCTTCTTCCAACTGCCGCACACGCTGAATCTAGCGCCCCTGCGCAGGTTACGATTACGAATACCCGAGTTGCAGCTGGACAATCAGGAAGCGTGCCTGTCATGCTGACGAGTGCTGGCGATGGCGTTGGTGCTTATAACATGCAGCTCGATTTCGATCCTGCTATTTTCAGCATCGTCAGCATCACGCCTACCTATGGCGAAGTTGCTCCAGAAGACGGCAGCCCCTCTGATACGGGCTATTTCCAGTCCAACTTCGACAATACGGCTGGCTGGGTCCGGGCGATCTGGATCGATTCCACTGGCGGAAACTCGCGTATTCATGACCCGCAGCAGCTGTTTACTATTGAAATTAAAGCGCTTAGCAGCGAAACGACAGGAACTTATAATTTGACTGTTGATACGTCCAAAGATGAAAATTGGGCCATTTACCGCAGTTCCTCTTATAAGGTGCCGTCTACACTGGCAGGCGGAGAAATTGTCGTTTACAAGGATTCTCCGAACAATCCAGACCCAGGCTCCGGCTCGGGCGGCGGTTCCACAACACCGACACCTGCTACAAGCACACCGGCGCCGACAACAACATCGACACCGGTCATCGTCTACATCGACGGCAAGGAGCAGCCACAATTTGCGACTTCGAAGTCTTCTGTACAAAATGGACGCAAATCGGTGCTGCTTGAAGTAGACAACGATAAAGTGCTCAAGCAAATCAGCACTTCCGGCATTAAAGAGCTGGTGCTTCCGGTTCAGGATACTACTGCTGCTATCGTGACTGGCGAGCTGAACGGCCAACTGGTGAAAGAACTGGAAGGTCGCGGTGCTTCCGTTAAAATTCAAACGCCTACGGCTACTTATACACTGCCTGCGAGCGATATCAACATTAACAGCATTTCCGCACAGGTTGGCGCTTCGGCTGCCCTGTCGGATATTAAAATCACGATTTCCATCACAACAGCCGATGGCTCCGCGGCAAGCGCAGTAAAATCCCAAGCCTCCAAGCAAGGGCTGAGCGTTGTTGGAACGCCAGTAGACTTTGAAGTTGTGGCGCATTACAACGGCAAAAGCATTGTCGTTAACCAGTTTAATCATTATGTAGAGCGCGCAATCGCTCTTCCTGCCGGCTCTGACGGCACAGCGATTACAACAGGCGTAGTGCTGGGGTCTGATGGCGCCCTGCACCATGTACCGACCCATATTTCCGTTACGGGCAGCACGTATTGGGCGAGCATCAACAGCTTGACGAACAGCAGCTATGCGGTCGTTTATACCCCGGCTTCGTTCAAGGATGTTGAAAATCACTGGAGCAAAAATGACGTCAACGATCTCGGCTCCCGCCTGATCATGAAGGGCGTATCGGGAACTGAATTTGCACCGAACGCTTCCATTACTCGCGCTGAGTTCACAGCAACCTTGCTGCGCGCACTTGGCATCCATGCCGCTTCCGGCAGCACAGCGGTTTCCTTCTCCGATGTGAAGGCAGGCAGCTGGTACGAAAATGAAGTGAAGCTCGCGGTTTCGAGCAAGCTGATCAGCGGCTATTCGGACGGCACCTTCCGTCCAAACGGCTTGATCACTCGCGAAGAAGCGATGATTATTTTGAACCGCGCCCTTGCGCTTACCTCACTAGCACAAGTCAGCGATGCCGCTGAAATCGACAGCCTGCTGGCAGCCTACCAAGACAGCGCATCGGTATCAGCTTCGGCTAAAGCCGCAGTTGCTGCTGCTTTGAAAAACGGCATTGTCCAAGGCGCCGATGGCGCTCTGAACCCGGATTCCAATGTAACCCGGGCAGAGACCGCTGCTATCGTGAAACGCCTGCTTGTCAAAGCTGGTCTAATTAACGGTTAAGCTTGATCTGCATGATTTCAATCCGGCTGCAAAATTCTATCGCTAGAATTTTGCAGCCTTTTCCTTCGACTTAATTCGACAATAAGATTCAGAATCCGTTCAACCGCTTGTTTTACAATAAAGGCAATATCTCATCAACCCTCTTATAAGGAGAACTGGACGAATGAATAATTATTGGCGTAAAATGACTCATTTCTCCCGCAGCAAAGGACCTGTGATTATTTTGTGCGCGACCATGCTGGGGAGCGCTCTGCCACTGCCAAATGGAGCGAATGCCACTCCGGCCACCTCCAACTTTTTCACCCCGATCGTCAACAAGGATATTCCCTGGATTAAGCCTTCCTCGGATTCTACCGCCCCATTAGGTGCGGCTATCGAGCATCACGGCTCCCGTATTTCCTTGGATGCAAGTGTGCTTTTCTCCGGTGTTGCTGGCCTTTCCCAGCTGACAGCCTCGTCCAGCGATTCCGCCGTTGCTACGGCAAATGCTTATCAGCTTTATACAGAATTAGAGATTATATTGGCGGGGACAACTACGATTACGCTTGAAGCGCAAACCCCAACGCTTGAAAAACTGACGGAGCAGTTCCAGTTGACCGTAACCCGCATCGGGGATACGACTGTCGACGGTGTTGTCACTGCTGCGGACGCCCTGTACATTATGAAGGTCGTGAACAGCGGCGCTGTACTGACGCCGGAAGAGATTAATCTGCTCGATATTAACCGTGACGGCGTTGTCACCGCTGCGGACGCAACCAAGCTGCTAAGCAGCTATGCGGGCAAAGGCTCCTCGGCAACCAGCTCCAATTACATCATCACGCTCAGTTCTATCAACGATGCTCCTGTGCTGCACGGCGCTTCGCTCGCTGGCTTGCTGAAAGCAGGCGAAATGATGACGGTGCAATATAATTATTTTGATGCTGAAAATGACGCCGAAGCCGCTTCCCGCTTCCAATGGTACCGCGGCACGCAGGCAGATGGCTCGGACCGCACGGCCATTGCCGGCGCAACTTCGCCAGCCTATCCCGTTGCGTCTGAAGACGTCGGCTTCTACTTATTTGTAGAAGCTACACCAGTTGCGGCGGCAGGCATAACTGATGGCCGATCCGTTATGCTAGCGACCAGCACGGTAGTGCCAGATACGTCCGCGCCTTATATTCAGAGCCGGGTTCCGGCCCATTCAGCGGGCGAAATTAGCGTAGCTGCCGATTTGGAGCTGACAATGAATAGGCCCGTTACAGCTGTTTCCGGTAAAAAAATCTATATTACAAATACGGCGAATCCGCTTGATGTTTTGGCCTACGATGCAGACGATGCTAGTCATATCATCATAGATGGCAAAAATATATCGATTAAGCATGCCGATCTAGGCAGCGAGACAAGCTATTCCGTCACGATAGACGCTGGCGCATTCATCGATCAGGCGGGCAATACCTTTGAAGGCATCAGCAGTTCTTCAGCTTGGAGCTTTGCAACTGCCGATGTCGCCGCTCCTCTGCTCGTGCAGACCTCTCCTGCAAATCAGGAGCCGAACTATGCTTTGTCAGCCGAGCCTTCCCTGTCCTTTAACGAGGATATTGTTCCGGTCACAGGCAAAAAAATTACGATTCGGCAGGCCTCAGACGATACGGTCGTGCAAACCTACATCGTATCTGAATCAGATCAGGTTACGATTCAAGGCGGTAAAGCGATTCTCCATCCCTCATCACAACTTTTTCAATTCACGAGCATAACTGCTTATTACGTAGAGGTTGAGGAAGGCGCATTTACAGATGTGCATGGCAATGCATTTGCAGGCATCAGCGATGATTCAGCCTGGACGTTCCTGACCGCAGATGCGCGGACGTTAACTGCTGTCGATCTTGAGGATTTGACGGAGGATCAACTGCGAGCTTCCGGCGGGGCTATTTTCGCTGTCGCATTAGAGGAGGATACGTTCGATTCGGCGGCAAACACGGGCGACTTTGAGTTGAACCATGCTCCACAAGGCATGACCATACTCGATGTGTCGCATTTATCCCCCAATGAGATTTGGCTATCGGTAGATTACGATGGCACCGACTTTGATACGGATATTACAAACTTCAGCATTACAGCCAAGGCAAGCGCTTTGACCAGCGGACGCACACTTAAGACTATTGACATGCTCATTAGCGCAACGAATGAGCTGGAAATTACCAGCCTGTCTCCTGCTAACCATGAGCTAAATACGAATAAAAATTTGACGCTTTCGCTTACGTTTAATCGGCCCGTTACAGCGGCAGCAGGCCAAACGCTTACCGTGTATAAAGCATCAGACGATACCGTTGCCGCCAGCATCGCCCTCAATGACCCATCCCAGGTGACGTTCAGCGCCAATACGGCAAATGTCCAAGTTGCCGGGCTCTCAGGCGCGACCGCCTATTATGTAAAGTTTGCTGCCGGAAGCTTTAAAGACAGCAATGGTCTGGCATCGACGGGAATGACCTCGAAGACACAGTGGACGTTTACAACCGCTGCCGACGCTCCGAGCTTTACAACCTCGCCTGTTTACATTGCCGAGTTTTTACTTGAGGATGAATACCGGTCAGCCGTCGAAATTTATAGCGACAACAGTGACCTTACAGGCTATAGCTTGTTTGTTTACGGCCGCAATTCTACCAATGGGCAGTACTACGAGAAGGAGCTAGCGTTTCCTTTCCTCATGCCCAACAATATTACCGTTATTATAGACACAGCATTTTATGATTTTATGGATATAACTTCAGCTGTTTATTTTAATTTTGAAGATAAGTTTGCTCCAGAATGGAATATTACGGTGAGCGGCCTTGCTCTTAAGAAAAATGGCGTGGTCGTTGATGTAGCTGGCGATATCAGCTCAAACGGAGCTTTAACCAGTACCCTGTTCCCAAGCGGCGGTACAATGGTCCGCAAGTTGGGTCAAATCGGCAAGAGCTTGTACGATACCAGCCAGTGGTCCTATTATCCTAAAGGGACGTACGAATATATGGGGCATCACACGCCGTAAATGACGATAATACTGTAAGGATGGCTTGCACTGCCTTGAAAACCAACACGGTGCTAAGCTCATATAGCTAACGGCATCAGGCTGGAGTCCGTTCTGGGGACGGCTCCGGCCTCTTTTTTTGCTCCGCCCAAGGTGAAACGGCTGTGGCCGTCCTTTGGCGGCACGGCGCGTTTCATTCCGAGAAATAGAGAGGAAGGGCGGAAAAATCAGCTCCTTCCCTATATTTCAAGGTGAAACGGCTGTCGCCGTCCTTTGGCGGCACGGCGCGTTTCATTCCGAGAAATAGAGAGGAAGGGCGGAAAAATCAGCTCCTTCCCTATATTTCAAGGTGAAACGGCTGTCGCCGTCCTTTGGC
>NZ_JBXENV010000013.1:0-241931 GCF_059383755.1 Paenibacillus sp. JT22N15
GCCGTTTACGCTTAAATATAGGAAAGCATATGATTTCCCGATCCTTTCTCTATATTTCTACGCGAAACGGAAGCTTTGCCTCCAGAGGACGGCGACAGCCGTTTACGCTTGAAATATAGGAAAGCATATGATTTTCCGATCCTTTCTCTATATTTCTACGCGAAACGGAAGCTTTGCCGCCAGAGGACGGTGACAGCCGTTTACGCTTAAATATAGGAAAGCATATGATTTCCCGATCCTTTCTCTATATTTCTACGCGAAACGGAAGCTTTGCCTCCAGAGGACGGCGACAGCCGTTTACGCTTGGCCATTTTAAACATTTCGTAACTTTTAAACGTATTGTTTCCGCTATCATAGTAACGATGAGTGACCTAAACATATGACCGGGGGATTCCAATTACTATGATGGATTTTCAATATAAAATAAATCGTTTAAGACAATGCGAGTCTATATGCTACACGATATGCCTAAAGCTATTACAGGACGAACAGCAGGCGGCGAAAGCGACGGAATGGCTGCTCATGCGCCTGTTTGCAGACGAGCAGTTTTGGAAAACGTCTGATTCAGCCAGGGATCGGTATATTTTTCGGATCGCAAGCAATGCTTATTTAAATCAATCACAGATGCGCTCCTTTATGAAAACTTCATAAGGGGCGTGTTTGTTGTTAAGGGAAGGAAGCAGAGCGACTATGATCAAAACAGGCAATACACGCAGCATTACTATCGCGCTGTTCGTTGCGACCTTTCTGGCAGCGATCGAAGGGACGATCGTCAGTACGGCTATGCCGAGCATAACGCGAGAGCTGCAAGGAACCCAGCAGTATAGCTGGGTTATTTCGATTTATTTGCTAGCTACGGTCGTCACGACGCCGATTTACGGCAAGCTGTCAGACTTATTCGGCCGCAAAAATATGTTTATGATCGGGGCTGCAATTTTTTTATGCGGCTCAATGCTGTCGGGCCTTGCGCAGACGATGACGCAGCTTATTATTTTTCGCGCGATTCAAGGGCTGGGGGCTGGTGCGCTCACGACGATTCCTTATACGATCATCGGTGATTTATATGCTTATGAGCAGCGAGCGAAGGTGCAGGGCTGGATGTCGAGCATTTGGGGAATAGCTGGTATATCGGGTCCTTTGCTGGGCGGGCTGCTAGTCGATTTTGTCTCGTGGCGGGCGATATTTTATATGAATTTGCCATTTGGCATTGTGGCGATGTTTCTGCTGGGCTCTACTTTGAAGGAAGCCTATGAGAAGCGGAAGCGATCGATTGATTATGGCGGAATTGGCACGTTTGCGGTAGGGATGTTCTGTTTTCTCTATGCCTTGACACTGCTGCGTTCAGAGACGGGCGAGCAGGGTGCCAGCTATACGGAGATCGGGCTGCTTTTTGCAGGGGCTGCGGTGCTGATGACGCTATTCTTCTACATTGAGAAGCGTGTGCAGGAGCCGCTGATACCGCTTGTTTTGTTCAAAAACCGCACCATCAGCATGGTGAATTTGCTCAGCTTTTTGCTGTGCGTCGTCAATGTCGTTATTATTTTTTATTTGCCGCTCTGGCTGCAAGGCGTATATGGAAAAAGCGCTACCTATTCCGGTTTGGCGATGATTCCGCTTTCGGTCAGCTGGCCGCTCGGCTCGATTCTCGCAGGCACATGGATTTCGCGAATTGGGCTTAGAAACATAACGCTAATCAGCGCATTTTCCCTCTTATTGGGAAGTTTGGGCTTTATGTTCCTGAATGCCACGACGCCGATTGCTTGGTTTATGCTGTATATGTTTTTAACGGGCTTAAGCTTTGGGCTTGCGCTAACCAGTTGTACGATATCCGTGTCATCCGCTGTAGAGCGGCAAATGCGCGGTGCCTCGGTTGCAACGAATAACTTTATACGCACGCTCGGCCAGACAATCGGAATCGCTTTATTCGGCCTGCTGCTGCACACTGGCAGCACGAATATTATTGATCCGCTATTGCTGGAGGAAAGCTTGCACCAGATCTTTACGATTGTGGTCGTTTTGTCCCTCGTCGTCGGTGCAGTATCGCTAGCATTACCACGTATTTCTTCTGCAGAACGACAGGAAACGAAGCACGCTTCTTAAAATATTTGTCATAAATAATAGGCGGAGTGCAACTTTTCAGATTATATTGCGTCCAAACTTTTGGCGGATATGTAGAGAAATCGCAATTTATTTTGGAAAAGGAGATTCACATGCTTAAAAAAGTCAGCTTATTTGCACTCGTATTCCTTTTTGTCTTTACCTTGGCTGTGCCGATTCAGGCGGAAGCAGCGCAAAATGTCCTAGGTCAAGAGCAGCTCGTTCTGCTTCAAAAGTCGAATAAAATGTATCACAATGGCACGCTGTATACAGCTACGCAGCCGGTAACCGAGCTGAAAGGCACGACGTACGTTTCGGCGCGCTCGCTCGCAGAGCGGCTCGGCGGCAAAATCGTATACGACAAGGTAGCCAAGGAGTATGTGCTGACGACAGAAAAAAACGTGCTTCGTTATGCCATTGGCAAATCCTCCTACAATGTGAATGGAGCGGTACAGCCGTTTACTGGAGCTCCTTATAACTTGAAGGGAACGCTGATGATTCCGCTTCGTACGCTGCTGCAGCCGCAGGGCATCACGATGAAGGTGAACAAGGCGGAGAAAAAAATTACGCTGGCTTGGACGTTCAAGATTGCGCCAGTCGCAACATTTACAGTAAGTCCTAAAGTCATTTATGCAAATGAAACACAGGTGATTTATACGAACCAGGCGAGCAGCAGCACTCCCATTGTGGACGAGCGCTGGGAAGGCAATTTGTCGATGTTTGACCAGCCGGGCATGTATACGGTAACTCATTGGGTTCAAGATTCGGATGGCGTCTGGAGTGAACCATATTCGGTAACGCTTGAAGTGCTTCAACCGAATTTGCCTCCAGTAGCGAAGTTCGTCACTAACAAAACGAGCTACTTGATGGGCGAGCCAATTGAATATACCGACCTCAGCAGCGACGAAGAAAATGCGATTACGAGCACCAGCTGGACGAATAAGGAGCAAGGCTTTTTCGAGCCGGGCCCGCAGACCATTTCCTTGAAAGTAACGGACAAGCATGGGGCAAGCAATGAATATTCGCTCTCCATTATGATTGAAGATCAGGAGCTATATTCCAAGCAGGATTTTGGCATGTTATTTACGCCGCCGGGAGAGCGCTTCTCGATTAATGGATCTTCCGTTCTGAATTATGATGTCATTCCTTATTCATTGACAGAGTATGGACAGCAGACTCTGCTTCGCAGCAACAGTCCAGAGCGAATTGTCAATGAAGGCGTGTATTATACGGATTCGGCTTCAGGCAACGTTCGCTTGATGTCACATAATGTAAACAACCGTTTAAACAATGTGCGCATGTACATCGTTGCTACGAACGAGACCAATCAGGAAGCGACGGTTCAGACACAGCGCGTCGGTATTGGCGGTCCTGCGCTGTATGTATCGGCAACAGGCAAATCTTCCATTAGCAAATATTTGACCTCGCGCATGAATCCGGTCATGAACGATATTACAACGATTCCAGCGGGCGAGAGCCGTCTTATTTTGAAGCAGCTCAGCGATTTGAAAATTTCGCCGGACCGCGTATTGACGATGATGGCGGATGTTTCGACCTCAGGTCCAATCAAATTCAGCTACGTCATTATTGATGACGGCAAGGATGTTCTGTCCGAGCTTCCACTGCTGCCATACTTGGAACCGGATGGCATTCACATTCGCGGCACATTCGAAAAGGCTGATCGTACGATCAACCTGACCCAGCCAGTAGGCGCACAGCCAGGCCGTATGGTATTTGGCGATAAAGTAGTGGATACACGCCTTACAACGATCGATAAGCTTACAGGTGCAACGATTTACAATGAAGGAAATTATGGCGTCGTATACGTCGTGAAGCTGTTCAATGTTCAGCCTAATACGCTCATTGCCTTGAACCCGCGTGGCGGACATTACGGCGGTGCCTTCCTCGTTAACAACAATGTTGTTCTGACGACGAATAATTCCTTCCTAGCGAACAATGGTGAGGCGGGTGTTCTGTACCGGACGGGCAGCTCATCAGAAGCGGTAACGATTGTATTCTCGCCGGCATCCGGCAGCAACTTGCCAATCAATTTGCTGTTTATGCCAATGCCAGAGAAGAAAAGCTAGCGAATGCAGCAAGCAAATTCAAGCAAAAGCATCTTTGTGTTCACAAATGTGAACACAAAGATGCTTTTTTTATTGCGATTAGGAATTTCCGAACATTAGGCAGCATCTGAACATTTATGATAGCTCGTCGATTTTGGGTAATGAGTCTTGATGTTGAATTCATAAATGAATATAAGTTGGCAATTTTACAACCCTACTACTTAAATCGGGAAATACGACAAGACTCTAGTTCGCATCTTGATTCTCGATTGATTATTTCAGTTGCAGCTAGACGCGCAATTAGCGGAGCCAGAGTAATGGCAGAATGCATCACCGTCACATAAAGTCCCTTCATCTGATTATGAAAGCCTACAATCGGATAGCCGTCCTCTGGCATTGGTCTCAACCCAACTTTGATGCTTTCCAGCTCCAATTGCTCCCCACCCTTCAGGCTGCGACGCAGCGTCTCGAAGGCACGTTTGCCCACGGCCTCGGGCCCATTTTCCTCCGAATCATCGATATAATCTTCCGCAGCTAGCAATGAATGATCGGTTAGCTGACGCGCTTCAAACTGCGCATTCGAGATTAGTGTGTGTATTAATCTACTCGAGGTCTTCATCCGAATCAGAATGGAAGGTGACGGCGTTACTGGTATGGGGAAACCTAACGGATTGCAAAGTTCGGATACGCCTGTACCCGCGGCCAATACCACAATATCAGACTCCATAAACCCCTTGGATGTATGTACGCCTATTAAGCGTGAATTTTCTTGCTGCAGTTGTGTAACGTTGGTATCAAACTGTACCTTTGCTCCGTATTCCTGTGCTTTTCTTAACAATAGTTCCGTTAATCCGATCGGATCTACTGCTCCTTCATCATTGGCAAACATCGCATCGTTCGGATACTCCTTCAGATTCGGTTCCAATGCCTCAATCTGCTCTCGGTTTAATTTTTGAAGGTGGATTTGTTCATTTAGGCTCGAATCGCCCCACGTTAATGCTCCATGCCATTGAATTTGTAATTCGGATAGCTCTTGCTGTAATGCAAGGTATTCTTCTGAAGCACTGTCATACAAATGTCTGTACTGCGGAGCCACCCTATGTGTTGTATGTATCCAGGCAAATGATTTTTCTGTAACTTCACGAGCTGCGGTAGTGTGTCGTTCAATAACGGTTACATCCTGATTTCGTTTTGCTAGTTGATAGGCCATACAGGCTCCGACTATTCCTGCTCCTATAATTACTACTTTTTGTTTTTCCAGCAGTGACGCTCCCTTTTTCATCCTATTTTAACATAAGCATTGTATTTCAGTTAATTATAGTAGACATAAAGAATCGAGAGAACTATGCGGCAGAACGTTACATAATAGGGGATCAATCTGTTTATTTCAATAGGCTCGCATGGAAGGCGATGGAGTGGCGATTGCTGATTATACTTGAAAAGGCGAACGATAGCGCGTGTTTTTCAGTTAATTGTAAGGGGAATTTGGAACGATAGAAGCTTGCTCATGTCACATTTTACTTTGAAAGCGGTGTATTTAGTGTATTTCAGGCATTCACCCACGACAACATGTTAAGTTTAATAACATATACTATTGATAAATCGAGTTCGGTGCTTTATTATGTTATAAAACATGACTCAAACTTGAAAGAGGGCAATTCAATGACAACTATACTTATTCGCAACGCAACGATAATGACGATGAATGAACGTGGCGATATTTTTACGGGTGATTTGCTCATTCGCGGCAAGCGTATTGCTCAGATTGGCGGGGAGATCGCGGCGGATGGAGTAGATCGGATCATTGAGGCTGATGGCAAAGTTGTGCTGCCGGGCTTCGTACAAACACATATACATCTATGCCAGACGTTATTTCGCGGGCGTGCAGATGATTTGGCTTTAATTGAATGGCTGCGTGAGCGGATTTGGCCGCTAGAGGCAGCTCACAGCCCCGATTCGGTTTATTATTCCGCGATGCTGGGCATAGGCGAGCTGATCCGCAGCGGGACGACGACGATTTTGGATATGGAGACGGTGCATCATACCGAGTCGGCTTTCCAGGCGATATTAGAGAGCGGCATTCGCGCCATTTCTGGCAAGGTGATGATGGACCATGGCACGGAAGTGCCGCTGGCGCTTCAGGAAAATACAGAGCAATCGCTGCAGCAAAGCGTCGACTTGCTTGAGAAATGGAATGGCGCTGGCGACGGCCGCATCCAATATGCTTTTTGCCCAAGGTTCGTTGTGTCTTGTACAGAGGAGCTGCTCATTGGGGTACGCGATTTATCCGAGCAATATAAGGTCAAGGTGCATACCCATGCTTCCGAAAATACGGGAGAAATCGCGATTGTAGAAGCGGAACGCGGCAAGCGCAACGTCGTTTATTTGGATCATATCGGGCTGGCAAGTCCGAATTTGATTTTGGCCCACAGTATTTGGCTCGATGAGGAAGAGAAGCGGATTATTAAGGAGCGAGGCGTTAAAGTTACCCATTGCCCCGGCTCCAACATGAAGCTGGCATCGGGCATTGCGGAAATTCCCGAGCTGCTGCGCGAAGGCATCGATATTGGCATCGGGGCAGATGGCGCAGCATGCAACAACAATTTGGATATGTATCAGGAAATGCGGCTGACCGCTTTTATTCAGAAGGTGAAGCATGGCCCAACGGTCATGGATGCGCGCACGGTGCTGCGGATGGCTACGATGGGCGGGGCAAAGGTGCTTGGCATGGAAGAGGATATTGGCAGCTTAGAGGAAGGCAAGCTAGCGGATTTGCAAATGCTTGATTTGGAAGACTTTCATGTGTATCCGTCCTATGATGCAGACTGGTTCTCGCGTGTTGTTTATGCGGCAACCCGCGGCGACGTGGATACCGTCATTATTGACGGACAAATCGTCATGGAGAAACGCATAATGAAGACGATTGACAAGCCGCTTGTGCTGCGGGAAGCAGACCGTTCGCTTAAGGGACTGCTGGCAAGGCTGTAGCATTTAGGCTGTAGGCCAGAACTTCATTTCATCATAACGTTTTAAAAAAGAGGCGGTGGCTGCTTGTGGATATGCACGAAGTGCTGGATTCAATTGTGAAGCTTGAGCAGCCGGCCGCGCTTGCAACGATTATACGAGTAGAGGGCCATGCTTACCGCAAGGAAGGGGCAGCCATGCTGCTGAGGCTGGATAGAACGAAGACGGGCAGTATCAGCCCAGGCTGCCTGGAGGCAGATCTACAGGAGCGGGTTAGCCGCGTGTGCTCTGCCG
Organism: Paenibacillus sp. JT22N15; assembly: GCF_059383755.1. Taxonomy (NCBI): domain Bacteria; kingdom Bacillati; phylum Bacillota; class Bacilli; order Caryophanales; family Paenibacillaceae; genus Paenibacillus; species Paenibacillus sp. JT22N15. The sequence continues at coordinate 7,422 of NZ_JBXENV010000013.1, forward strand.
AAGCTTTTGAAATCATTATCTATAATATGCAGCCGGAAGAGGACATCACGTGGGGCGATACGATCGGATGTGGCGGCATTATCCATGTGCTGCTGGAGCCTGTAACGACAGCACTCAGAGATCAGCTGCTTCAAGCAAGAGAGAGGCTTCGGGCAGGAGAAGCGGTTGTTGTGAATAGAAGCTGGCCGAAGGCTGGCAATGGCAATTGCACGGGCATCGTTTATAGATTAGGGCCTGCCTCAGCGGCAAGCGAATCTCGCAATAGCTGGCAAGCTGGAGCTGATCTTATAGAAGAGGCGGGGACATTTTCGACGAAGCTGGAGCCGCGACCACGGGCGATTGTGTTTGGGGCAGGACCAGATGCGAAGGCGCTTTGCACGATGCTTCCAGGCTGCGGATTTCATGTGGTTGTGGCGGATTGGCGTACACAGATAAGCCCGGAAAGTGAGGATAATAGCTGGTTTAGCGTGGCGAGAGTAACTGGAAAGCCTGAGGAGCTTGCCTCCAAGCTGCAATTTAATAGAAATGACTTTTTCATCGTATGCAGCCATCAGCTCCACTACGATTATCAACTGATTCAGCTGGCATTGGAAGCACAGCCGATATACATCGGCGTTATGGGCTCGCGTAAGCGGATCAAGCAGTTATTTGGCGAAGGGACGCTTCCTGAAAATGTTTATGCACCGATCGGACTTTCGATACAGGCAGAGGGACCATACGAAATTGCCTTAAGCATCGTTTCCGAGCTTATACAGGTACGGGCAGCGTATCGTGCGAAAAGTAGGGAGGCGATTCGCGATGAAGGTGTCAGGCATTTATTTGGCGGCTGGCCTCAGCAGCCGGATGAAGCAGCCGAAGCTGAGGCTCCCTTTATCGCCGGGAGCAATGCTTGGCAGCCAGGCGCTTCATGCTCTATTAAATAGTGCCATTAAAAGCTGGATCGTCGTTCACCGAAGCAACGACGAACTGGAATGGCTGGACACTCCTGAACTGGAGCGGGCTTGCCGCGCAGCACAGCTGCACAAGCAAGAATGCCCGCTTTCGGCGCAGGGAATGTCCCGCTCGCTGCGCAGTGGTCTTGAAGCGCTGCTTACTCTATATCCACATACGGATGCCGTCCTGATTGCGTTAGCTGACCAGCCTTTTGTGACGGCAAGGATGGCAGTGCGCTTGGTTGAGGCGCTGGAGCACAATTCCACGCTTGATTATGCGGCATACAGCGATGGATCGGCAACGATGCCTCCGGCGCTGCTGCGAGCAACGATGTTTTCCGCTCTGGAGGAGCTTGAGGGTGACCAAGGCGCAAGACGGCTGTTTGCCTCCACAGGCAAGTATAAAGGGGCAGTACTAGATTTAAACGGGGAACAAGATTTTGCGCTTCATGATATAGATGATGAGGACAGCTTGCAGGCTGCTATTGGTTTTTGGAACAGGAGGGAGAGCGATGGCCATGGATAAACAAACGAAGCCGGAGTCTCCCGTCGTATGGCAGCCAAGTAATGCTGCGGAAGCTTGCACGCTTAAACAGCAGCTTGGCGCGGAAGGCGTTTTCGTTGCTGGCGGTACGCTGCTTCGTACGTGGTGGGAAGCGGGAACTGCCCGTATGCCTGGTCATTTGATCGATATTAGCGGTATTTCCAGCATGCAAAAGCCGATTACGCTTGCTTCCAGCAGTCATGATCGGCAAATTTGTCAGATCGGAGCGGCGGCGCTGCTGTCAGAGGTCAGAAATGACTCTCATATACGCACTCATTATTCACTGCTGGCAACTGCGATGAAAAATATCGCTGCCCCATCGATTCGGAACCTGGCTACGCTAGGCGGCAATGTGCTGTCCCGCGTAGGCGACGCACTTCCAGCGTTAATCGTATATGAGGCCATGCTCCTCTGGCACGATGGGCAAGGAGCGTTTGAGCAGCCGCTTGCAGAATGGCTGTTGGAAGCGCAGGCCAATCACGCATGGAAAAATCGTTTGCTGCTCGCCATTATTTTGCCGCCAGTCGATCTATCGGAACAGGAGGGGCAATACAGGCTGGATGTTTATCACAAGGTTGGCCGCCGCGAAGTATTCACGCCATCGATAGCAACTGTTGCGATAAGCGCCGTTGTAAGTGCCGAGCGACATATCGTTGATTTGCGCCTTGCGGTTGGGGGCGGGCAGACGATGCCAAAGCGGCTTGAGCATACAGAGCGATTGCTGAAGGGCGGCAAGCTTGACCATTCGCTGCTCCAGACTTGTTATACGTCGGTCTTGGAACATTTTCATCCGGTAGGCGATGTGTTCGCTTCGGCAAGCTATCGCCAGAAAACCGCTGCCAATCTGATTGTGTCAGAGCTGTGGAAAGCCATGCAGTTCAAATGATAATTAAATAAGCAAGCAAGCTTATCGTTCATAGGGGAGTGGTGATAGCGATGCTGTTGAACCGCGAGACAAGTGGCAATCGGTGGCGAATCAGGCCGGATGGGCTGGGGAAAGTAACAGGCCGCCTTGCGTATTTGACGGATATGTCGGCAGCGGGCATGCTCTATGGCCGGGTTCTGCGAAGTCCCCACCCTCATGCCCTTATCCTCAGCATTTGTACCGAGAAGGCGTTGCAGCTGGAAGGTGTCCATGCCGTGCTGACGCATCTCGATGTGCCCGGTTTGAATCGCTATGGCATTGCCCATCAGGATCAGCCTGTCTTTTGTGAAAATAAAGTTCGTTATGTCGGTGACGCGGTGGCAGCTGTAGCTGCAGAGACGGCTGAACTAGCCGAATATGCTCTTTCTCTTATTGAGGTCGATTATGAGCTGCTGCCGATTGTTGACGATGCCGAGCAGGCGCTTTTGCAGGATGCGCCGCTGCTTCATCCGCAGGGCAATGTGCTTCACCGCAGTCAGTTTAATAGAGGGCAGCTAGGCAGCGGGTTCGCCGCCTGTGCCCATATTGTAGAGGAAACTTATTTCACGCCGAGACAGATGCACACCTATATGGAAACCGAAGGCGGCTTGTTCGTGCCCGAGGAGGATGGGCGGTTGACGGTATATTCGCCTACTCAGCATGGATTTATGGATCGTCTGCAATTGTCGCGGATTGCCGCGATGAAGCAGGAGCGAATCCGCATCGTCTCAAGCCCGATTGGCGGCTCCTTCGGCGGCAAGGACGAATTGAATGTGCAGCCTTATGGCGCGCTGCTGGCGCTAAAAACAAACCGCCCCGTCAAGCTACATCATTCTAGATGGGAATCAGTCCGCGCCGGTCTGAAACGTCATCCGATGAAAATTTCGATGAAAACCGGTACAGACGCCAGTGGCCGCCTGCTTGCCCATCAAGTGCGGATCATCGCCGACACTGGCGCATACGCCACGCTGGGAGCAGAGGTGCTTAACTTTGCCGTTGAGCATGTACTTGGACCATACCGCTACGATCATGTGGAAGTAGACGGTTATTCCGTCTATACGAACAACGGAATGTCCGGTGAATTCCGCGGCTTTGGCGGAAATCAGGCGATTTTCGCACTGGAAGGGCAGCTTGATCGGCTGGCAGAAAAGCTTGGCATGGACCCTTGGAAGCTGCGGCGGATCAATATGCGTATGCCTGATGATCCAGGCCCGTTCGGCCAGCCGATCGTCGTAACCGAAGGCGCCATGCAGGTGTGGAATGCAGCTGAAGCGAGCGGCTTGTGGCAGGAAAGAGGGATGCCGGATAGGGCTGAGGAGCGCGAGCCGTGGATAAAGGTGGGCATTGGTTCAGCCTTTACCATGCACGGCGGCGGGCTTGGTGTAGGTATTCCTGATCCGGCAGGCGGCAGGCTCTCGCTGGCGGCCGATGGCCGAATTGAAGCCATATTCGGCTACGAGGAATTTGGGCAAGGCTTGCTTGCTACGCTGGAGCTGATGCTAATTGAACAGTTCGGCTTGGCTGAATCCGATATCCGAATGATTATCGGGGATACCGATCTTGTGCCCGACAGCGGCTCTACAACAGCTTCAAGAGCAACCAGCATGATGTGGAAGACGCTGCAAAATCTGAAAGCGCCGTTTACATCGCAAATGCTGGAGCGGGCGGCGAAGCTGCTGGGAAAAACAGCCGATGTGCTCGTTATGGGAGCAGGAGGCATTTATGAGGCAGAAGGCGTTTCCATGCTGCTGACGTATAAGGAACTGGCGGAGGCGGAAGGGGAGCCGATCAGCTGTTCGACTGCCTTTCAGTTCCCTACATCAGATACCCCGCGAACAGGAGCCCATTTTTTATATACGTATGCGGCCGTTGTTGTGAAGGTTGAGATCAATCAACTGACAGGACGAGTGAAGGTGCTTGACCAGTACCATGCGGTAGCGGCAGGGCCTGTCATGAATCCTCAGGGCTTTCTTGGGCAGATCGAAGGCGGCAGCAGCATGGCGCTTGGTTTTGCAGTAACGGAAGATGCGGTCATGCAGCAGGGGCAATATATGACGAAAAATTTAGATACTTATCTGGTGCCAACGATTGCAGAGCATCGCGGTACGGTCACCGTTGAGCCGATTGAGCATTTGCCGCAAGGAGATAGCTATGGTCCGCGCGGCATTGGCGAAGTAGGCTCGGTTACGCTGGCTCCGGCTATTGCAGCTGCCATTCATCAGGCGGTGGGTATCCGCGTGACGAAGCTGCCAATTGAGCCAGAGCTGCTTCAAATGGCTTTCGCTTTTGCAGGAGAGGCGGTGAGCGAAAGATGAGCAAGCATGAAATGCTGGGAGTGACGCGGGGCACTGGGCAGTCGGAGCTGGCCTGTACCATTAATGGCGAAGAAATGAAGCTTGAAGTTGCGGGCTCCAAACGGCTGCTGAATATGCTGCGCGACGACTTGGCCCTTACAGGGACGAAGCGGTCTTGTGAAATTGGCCGCTGCGGCGCCTGCATGGTGCTGGTGGATGGCAAGCCAATTAACGCTTGCTTGACGATGGCCTACCAATGCGCGGGCAAACAGATTACGACAATTGAAGGTATAGGGGCGGCTGATGGTGGAATTGACCCTGTGCAGCGCGCTTTTCTAGAAGAGGGAGGCTTTCAGTGTGGTTATTGCACGCCTGGCATGATTATTTCGGTCAAGGCGCTGCTGGATCGAAATGCTGACCCGAGTGAGGATGAAATTGAAGAAGCACTATCCGGCAATATTTGCCGCTGCACCGGCTACGGAGGCATTAAACGGGCTGTAGAGCGGGCGATAGAGTGGAGGAGGAACGCGCCATGAAATTGGACTTATTGAATACGATGAGCCGTGAGGCATTTACGGAAGCGCTTGGCGCTATTTTTGAACATTCGCCCTGGGTGGCGGAGCTGGCATGGGAGAATAAACCCTTCCGCTCAGTTGAGCAGCTGCATGAGAGCATGGTGAACACAGCTTTTACAGCGGGAGAAGAACGGGTGCTGGTGCTTATTCGCGAACATCCCGATCTGGCAACTCGAATCAGCATTGGCGAATATTCCACAAAAGAGCAGCAGGGCGCGGGACTAAGCCAATTGACGCCTGAGGAATTTGAGCAGTTTGCAGCGATGAACCGCCAGTATACGGAGAAGTTTGGTTTTCCATTTATTTTAGCGGTTCGTGGCAAAAGCAAAGCCGATATCAAGGAAGCGATGGCAGCGCGAATCGGCAACAGCCTTCAGGAGGAGCTGGAGGAGGCAAAATGGCAAATCGCCCGCATCACCTTTTTGCGCCTGAACGATTTAATAGAAGAGTGAGACTAAAAAAATCATACCAAATTTGATATAGAGCAAAGGGAGAGGGTATACATGTTGAAACTTGGCAGCGGACGTACACTTTATTATGGCAAAGGGGATGTATTGACTTATCGGACCTATGCAGCGCCACTGGCGGTGAAGTCCATCCCAGAATCGGCTTTTACCGGCGATACGAACGTTATTTTTGCCCATAACATTACATTTGCCGTAAGCGGCGAGACGCTGCTCACCTCCTTCACTAAAGGAGACAATACGCAGGTTGTGGCGACAGATTCGATGAAAAATTTTATTTTGCGGCAAACGGCCGACTTTGAGGGGAGCACGACAGAAGGGCTGCTTGCGTTCATCAGCAAGCAATTCCTTAGCCGCTATCCGCATATTGAAGCTATCGAGCTGAGTGCGGACCGCATCCCGTTCCATACGCTTGAAGTGGCAGATGGCAGCGATGGGCTGGTGGATAGCCCTCTTGTGTACCGCCGTTCCCATAATGATCATGCGAGCGCTTCGATGAAGCTTGTCCGCGACGGCGAAGAGGGCGCTCCGGTTATCGTCGAGCATGAGTGCGCTATTACTGATTTGCAGTTGATTAAAGTAAGCGGCAGCTCCTTCTATGGATTTGTCCGTGATGAATATACGACGCTGCCGGAAAGCTATGATCGGCCGCTCTTTATTTTTCTAAATATTTATTGGAGCTATGCAGACGTTGAACATGCGGTAGATACGGGCTTCGGACAATACGTTGCGGCTGAGCATATCCGGGATATTACCCATAATGTGTTCCACGAATATAAAACGCCATCGATTCAATATTTAATTTATCAAGTCGGCTTGCGTATTTTGACCCGTTTCCCGCAATTGGCGGAGGTGCGGTTTGAATCGAATAACCGGACATGGGAAACGGTGGTTGACCATACGGAAGAGGATGCAGCCGCTGTCTACACCGAGCCGCGTCCGCCATTCGGCTTCCAAGGCTTCACGCTTACCCGCGAGGATTTGGAAAACGAGGAAGCTTCGTCATGAGCGGCAAAATAACGACGCATGTGCTCGACATTTCTACGGGGAAGGCTGCGGCGGGGATGGGGCTAGAGCTGTGGCAGTTGAGCGAGGAGACTGGGGAACGGCGGCTGCTTCAGGCCGCTTCCACCAATGCGGATGGACGGCTCGATGCGCCCATGCTTGCTGGCGAGAATATGCAACCAGGCGTCTATGAGCTTGTGTTTAATGCCGGAAGCTTTTTGTCACGCGATAATGACGCTGCGCGGGAGTCGTCTATTGAATTTATTTTTCAGCAAATACCGATTCGATTTCGCGTTAAGGATGCACAGGCGCATTATCATATTCCGCTGCTGGTTGCGCCGGGGGGCTATAGCACTTATCGCGGTACTTAGAAGATCAGAGTAAACACGCAGGCTTATGTTATGGGGAAAAAGGGGTGGATGCGCATGGCTTCCTACTATGATTGTATCGTGATGAATGGTTTTGTTGTGCTGCCTGACCAAGTGAAAAAGCTGGATATTGGCATTCGCGATGGCCGCATTGCCGCCTTGGAGCCGTCTCTCGCAGGTGCCGAGGCTGGCTCTCGAATCGATGCGGAGGGGCAGTATGTGCTGCCCGGCATGGTCGATATTCACGTACATTTCAATGAGCCGAATTTGGGGCATTGGGAAGGGTTTGCGAGCGGCTCTGCCGCACTAGCTGCCGGAGGTGCAACCTGCTACGCTGATATGCCGCTCAATGGCAATCCGCCGACTGTTACGACCGAGGCGCTTGCGTTGAAAGCAGGCCAGGCAGAAGGCCATTCAGCTGTTGATTATACGTTCTGGGGCGGACTCGTCCCAGGGAAGCTGGATGAGCTTGCCCCTATGTTCGAAGCGGGCGTCGTCGGCTTTAAAGCATTTATGTCCAATCCCGGTGGCGAAGGGGAGGGGCGATTTCGCGAGGTTGATGACTGGACGCTGTATGAGGGGATGAAAAAAATCGCCGCGCTTGGCGGATTTGTCGCCCTTCATGCCGAGAGTGACGCCATTACGTCCCAACTGGCTGATGCGGCTCTAGCAGTCGGCTGCCATGATGCAGAGGCATTCGCAGCCTCGCGTCCGATTATTGCCGAGCTGGAGGCGGTGAATAAGGCGCTGTTGTTTGCGGAGCAGACGGGCTGCCAAGTTCATTTTGTCCATATAAGCAGCTTTGACGCGGTGGAGCTGATTGATCGGGCGAAGCGGCGCGGTTTGCCGGTGACGGTGGAAACCTGTCCGCATTATTTGCTGCTGACGCAGAAGGATATGACGGCGCTTGGAGCAGTTGCCAAATGCGCGCCTCCTCTGCGCAGCGAGGTGCAGCGGGAGGGGTTGTGGCGAATGATTGGCGAAGGCAAGATGGATGTCATCGCTTCCGATCATTCGCCATGTCCGACTTCGATGAAGGAGGATGCTTCCAAAACGTTTTTCGAGGCATGGGGAGGCATATCCGGGGCACAGAGCAGTATGGAGCTGGTGCTAGGTGAAGGATGGATCAAGCGTGGGCTGCCGCTGCCATTGTTATCCGCTTTGCTGTCTGCAGGACCTGCGCAGCGCTTCGGGCTGTATCCGCGCAAGGGAGCTATCGCAATCGGCTCTGACGCGGACCTGGCTATTATAGACGTTAATGCGGCCTATGAGCTGCGGGAGGAACATTTGTTTTATCGGCACAAGCATAGCCCTTATGTGGGGAAAGAAATGGCCTGCCGAGTCGTGGCGACACTCGTTCGAGGAACCGTTGTATATACAGTTGACGGCGGCCTTGCACAGCCAGCTTCGGGCAAGTTGCTGCTACCGTTTGAGGCGGGCTCGGAAAAGGGTATGATGAAGGGGTGTGTTTGATATGACAATGGCAAGCAAATCGCAGCTCGCCTCCTTCGTCCCTAAGCTGCTGGAGGAATTATCCCAGTTCGGCGCTGATCCGCGCGGTGGTGTGACTAGGCTGCTTTATACGGCAGAGTGGCTGGAGGCGCAGCAATATTTAGCCGAGCAGATGCAAGAGCTGGGCATGGACGTTTATTTTGACCGAGTAGGCAATTTATTCGGCAGGCTGCAAGGCAGTTCGGGAGAAGGTCCGGTTATTATGACGGGCTCCCATATCGATACGGTGCAATCGGGCGGCATTTATGACGGGGCTTATGGTGTCGCTGCCGGAATTGCCGCTTTGGCGCATTTGAAGGAAACGTATGGGCAGCCTGTAAAAACGCTTGAGGTAGTCTCGCTCTGCGAAGAGGAAGGCAGCCGTTTTCCGCTTACGTATTGGGGCTCGGGCAATATGGCCGGGCTATATGATTTAGAGCAAGGTGCGGAGCGCTATGATGCAGCCGGAACTAGCCTGCAAGAGGCGATGCTTCATTGCGGTTTCGGCAAAGCGGAGCAGCATGCTGCCCGCCGATCAGATATTGCAGCGTTTGTGGAGCTGCATATTGAGCAAGGGCCTGTTCTGGAACGGCAGCAGCTCAGCGTTGGCATTGTCGAGGCCATCGTCGGGCAGCATCGTTATACGGTAACGGTGGGCGGAACAGCCAATCATGCCGGGACGACGCCGATGCCGCTGCGCCGTGATGCACTGGCTGGAGCGGCTGCAATGATTGTGCAGCTGGAGACGGAAGCTATTTTATCGGGCTCGCCGCTCGTTGCTACGGTTGGGAAACTGACGGCAACGCCTAATACGCCGAATGTTATTGCCGGTTCCGTTAGCTTTACGGTCGATGTACGCCATATTGATGAGCCGGCCATTCGTGAATTTTGCCAAACGGTATTTCAGCAGTTTCAAGAAATCGCCGGCGAACGGGAGCTGCATGTGACGATTGAGCAATGGATGGAGGCCGCGCCTGCCCCGATGGACGGACAATTGCGTGTCCGGCTGGAACGTATTGCGAAGCAATTGTCATTGCCTTATACGGTCATGCCGAGCGGGGCGGGACATGACGCCCAGCTGCTGTCAGGCATATGTCCTACAGCGATGTTATTCGTCCCGAGCCGCGGCGGCATCAGCCATTCCCCAGAGGAATATACGTCGCCGGACCAATTGGCAGCAGGGGCGGAGATGTTGTCCGCTTTGTTATATGAACTTGCTTACGAGGAGAAATGATGATGAAGAGCTACCGAGAACTGTCGCCTTCCCCCCGCACGATTATGACACCTGGCCCCGTTGAGGTTGACCCGCGTGTGCTTCGTGCGTTATCTTATCCTATACTGGGTCAGTTTGACCCCGAGTTTACGGCACTTATGAATGATACGATGGAAATGCTGCGCAGCTTGTTCCAAACGGACAATCGCTGGGCTTATCCAATAGATGGAACGTCGCGTTCAGGCATTGAAGCGGTACTTAACAGCTTAATTGAGCCGGGTGACAAAGTGCTGGTTCCGATTTATGGCCGTTTCGGCAATCTGCTTTATGAAATTGCCGAGCGCTGCGGTGCGCAGGTTGTGGCGCTGGAGAAGGAATGGGGCGAAGTTTTTGAGCCGGATGAAGTCATCGCCGCTATTTCGCATGAGCGTCCGGCGCTTGTGCTAATGGTTCACGGGGAAACGTCCACAGGCCGGATTCAGCCTTTGGATGCGATTGGCAAAGCGTGCAGGGAGCAAGACATTCTGTTTGTCGTTGATGCGGTTGCGACCATCGGCGGCGTTCCCGTTGAGACGGACGCCTGGTGTATCGATGCGGTCATTGGCGGCACGCAAAAATGTTTATCCGTTCCTTCGGGCATGGCCCCTATTACGTACAACGACAGGGCAGAGCGGAAAATTGCCGCCCGCAAAAAGGTCGAACGGGGCTTGCTCGTTCCCGGCGATGCCGCAAGCAGCAACCGGCGTCCAGCAATCCAGAGCAACTATTTGGATTTGAGCCAGCTTCAGGATTATTGGGGGCCAGCAAGGCTCAATCATCATACGGAGATGACCTCGATGCTGTATGGCTTGCGCGAAGGTCTGCGTATTTTGCTCGCTGAAGGACTTGAGGAGCGATTCGCGAGACATCGCAGACATGAAGCGGCGCTAATGGCAGGACTTGCAGCGATGGGATTAACCTTGTATGGCAATCCGGCTTGCAAGCTTCCGGTTGTCACCTGCGTGACGATTCCTGAAGGCGTGGATGGAGAAGCTGTTCGCAGCATGCTGCTAAACAGCTTTGGCATCGAAATCGCCAGTTCGTTCGGTGTGCTAAAAGGGAAAATTTGGCGCATCGGCACGATGGGCTACAGCTGCAGTCAGAAAAATGTGCTGCATGTGCTTGGTGCGCTTGAAGCCGTACTGATTCGGCATGGCGCAATTGTGCCAGCTGGAAAAGGCTTGCAGGCGGCACTGGCTGTGTATGAGAACTAAGGCCGTTTAACTAATGCTATTTTATACCGCCGCCCGGGTTTTTCCTGGAAATATAGGAAAGTATACGATTTCGCCATCCTTTCTCTATATTTCTCGGACTGAAACGCGCCACGCCGCCAGAGGACGGCTTTCGGCCGTTTAACCTGGTTCGGCGGTTTGCTATAGCTTTTGCTTTTATTTTAAATTTAAAGGAGTGCTTACGATGAAAGATATAGTGGTGCGGGAGCAATTGAAAAAGCTTCCCAAAATCGATTTGCACTTGCATTTGGATGGCAGCGTCTTGCCAAATACGCTTCGCGAGCTGGCGAAGGAGCAAGGCAAGGAGCTGCCCGTTGAGGAAGGCAGCGACCTTACCCCGTGGATGCTTGCAGATGAGAGCTGCACTAGCCTAAAAGAATATTTGAGCAAGTTTGCGTTTGTGGAGCCCTATTTGCAAACGCCAGAGGCGCTGGATCGCGTAGCTTATGAAGTGGTTGAGCAATCGGCGGCACAAGGCTGCCGTTATATCGAGGTGCGATTTGCGCCGCTGCTGCATATTAAAGGAGGTTTGTCGCTGGAGGAGGCGATGCGCCATACCATTCGTGGCTTGCGGCGTGGAGAACGGGATTTCGGCGTGAAAGCGCGTGGTATCGCCATCTGCCTGCGCCATGATGCCTATGAGCGCAATGAACAGGTCATACTGGCCGCTGCCAAGCTGCATGGCGATGGAATCGCAGCGGTAGATTTGGCTGGTGATGAAGCTTCCTTCCCGCCAGAGCTGCATCGTTCCTTATTTAACCTCGCTGCTAGCAAGGGGCTGCCGATTACGATTCATGCTGGAGAAGCAGGCGGTGCGGAAAATGTGCAGGAGGCGATTGAAAGCCTGGGCGCCACACGTATCGGCCATGGCGTGCGCATTACGGAAAATCCTGCTATTATGGAAATGGTACGCCGTACAGGCACGCCTTTGGAGCTATGCCCGCTGAGCAACATCCAGACGAAGGCCGTTAGCGGCTGGGAGGCTTATCCGATTAAAGCCTTTCTGGCAGCAGGCATTCGGGCGACCATTAACACGGATAACCTGACGGTTTCAGGTACGACGATTGGTTTGGAATATGAGCTGTTGATGGAAAAATGCGGCGTAACGCTGGAGGAAATCGGCAGGCTGATTTTGAACAGCGCCCATGCGGCCTTTTTGGAGCAGGAAGAAAAACGGCAGCTGATTGCCGATATTGAACAGGGGCTCGCAGCTGCGGGAGTGAAGCCTGCCGTATAAGGAGAGTCCCTGATTCGGAAACAATGGAGGAAGTGACGTATGCGAACCATTTTAGCCGTAATTGGGGATTATTATCATCCTGCGGAGGCGATTGCCGAAGGCTTGCAGCAAAGCTTGGCGCCATTAATGGCGTCAGGGGACATCGAGCTCAGCTATACGACAGTCAAATATTTGGCCGAGGAACTGGCGGCGAAGCCGGATGCCGTCATTTTGTACAAAGATAATAATATCAATCCCGCTGATGAACAAGTGCAGCAATGGCTTGGCGACGAGACGGAGCAGGCGATTTTGCGGTATGTAAGGGCGGGCGGAGGCTGGCTCGCCTGGCATTCCGGGCTTGCTTCGTATCCAGCAGAAGGTGGCTATGTACAGATGACGCGGGGTTATTTTCAGCATCATCCGGAGCAGAAGCTCGTGCGTTCCATAACGGTTGAGCCTGCTGGGCGTTCAGGCGAGGAGCATGTGAATATAGCGGCAGACCAAGCATTCGAAACGGTAGATGAGCATTATTTTGTCGATTGTGATGAAGCGTCAACAACGGTATTTATGCGGACGTATTCCGAGGATGGGCAGTCGATTGGCGGATGGTCCCATGCTTATGGGGAAGGCCGCGTATGTTGTTTGACGCCTGCGCATAATCGCGAAAGCCTGCTGCATCCGGTGCTGGGCGAGCTGGTAAATGCCTGTGTGCAGTGGTGCGCCCGCATGGCGTAGCATTGGTATTTTTTATAAACGATCATTTAAGATTTAAGGCCTTATAACGCTTGAAACGCGCGGTTCCTGCAAATAATAGAGGAACTGCGCTTTTGTCTGCTATAATAAGATCATAAGCATTACGATTAGAGGGTGGTGTAGCCGAATGGACAAAGTAATAGATGAGCAATGTGACGACACATGTATGGGAACGAAGCAGGAGGGTGCAGATCTGCTGACCGCAAAGGTCGAGGAGCAGACGGCCATTGATCTGGCTGAAATGTTCAAGGCGCTAGGCGACCCGACGCGGGTTAAAATGATTTATGCGCTGCTGTCGCAAGAGCTGTGCGTGCATGATTTATGCGTCGTGCTGGATATGGCGCAGTCGGCTATTTCGCATCAATTGCGTTACTTGCGCAATGTGCGAATTGTTAAGCGCCGCAAGGTCGGGAAAACCGTCTATTATTCATTGGACGATGATCATGTAAAGGAAATTTTCATCCAGACGCTTCAGCATTTGCATCACAGCTAGGTGTTGCGTCCATATTAAGGAGAGGATCTAGAAGTGACAGTAGTGTCGCCAGTGATTATACAGGCTCGCGAGGAGCATATTGCGGATGCTGTCGCTTTTGCAGCTCAAGTGCGTGAAGAGGTTATGCCGATGTTTGCGGTAAATGGATTGTCGCCGGATCTCGTGAATTTCTCCGAGCATTATTTGCACCAGGAGGGAGCTGGTTTTTTCCTGGCACTTTCGGAGCGTGGAGAAATATGGGGGTGCATCGGTGTGCAGCCCTATGATAACCGAATTGAGACGGCTAAGTATGAAGCGAACCGGCCAGCCGCAGAAATAGTGAAATGTTATGTAGCTGCAAGCAGCCGCAGAAGCGGTGTAGGCTCGCTGCTTACAGCAGAGGCCAAACGTTTTATTGCAGAGCAGGGCTATAGCGTAGCGTATTTGCATACGCATCGTTTTCTTAAGGGAGCCGTCGATTTTTGGCAGCGGCAGGGCTTTGCTATTACGGCTGAAGATCAGGATGAATGGCAAACGGTACATATGGATGCGAGCGTTACATAAGCGTACTTATCGTATTATACGAACTTTAAATTGCAATTTGTAACCAGACCGATTCAGGCGCGCAGCGCTTGGGTCGTTTTTTTTGGCATAGATTGGGTCAACCCTTGACATACCCCCACGGGGTATTATATGATGAAAACAACAAGAGATACCCCCATAGGGTATGAAAAGGTGGTAGCTACAATGGAGAACAGGCAGACTACACTGGAAATTTCGGGTATGACATGTGCGGCATGCGCGAATCGTATAGAGAAAGGCTTAAATAAGCTGGAAGGCGTATCGCAAGCGACGGTCAACTTTACGATGGAGACGAGCCATGTCGAATATCGTGCGGATACGATCGATTTGGCTGCGGTCATCAAGCGGATAGAGCAGCTTGGCTTTACAGCTGAGGAGAAGGTAGAGCAGAAGCAAGGTGGGGATCGCCGGCGTGACGAGATCCGCAAGCAGCAGCTTAAGTTCATCTTATCGGCGATACTGTCGCTGCCGCTTCTGTGGGCAATGGCGGCACATTTTTCATTTACGTCGTTTATATGGGTGCCGGATTTATTGCTCAATCCGTGGTTTCAATTAGCGCTGGCAACTCCTGTGCAATTCATAATCGGCTGGCCCTTTTATAAAGGGGCATTTAATGCGCTGCGGAGTGGGGGCGCGAATATGGATGTCTTGGTAGCGCTTGGAACATCGGCCGCCTACTTTTACAGCCTGTATTTGACGTTGAAGCCTGAAGAGCATGTAGGGATGGCTAATATGCCCGTTATGCAGGAGCTGTATTATGAGACAAGCGCCTTGCTCATTACGTTGATTTTACTTGGAAAATGGTTCGAAGCGCTCGCTAAAGGGCGTTCATCGGAAGCGATTCGCTCGCTCATGGGACTGCAAGCGAAAACAGCGCTTGTCGTGCGTGACGGCTCCGAAATGAGCATCCCGGTCGAACAGGTGGTCATTGGCGATCAGCTTATTGTGAAGCCGGGCGGCAAAATTCCGGTCGACGGTATTGTCCTGGACGGCAGCTCGGCGATCGACGAATCGATGCTGACTGGAGAAAGCCTGCCTGTTGACAAGCAGTCAGGTGATCAAGTATTTGGAGCGACGATTAATAAAAATGGCGTCTTGCGCATTCAGGCTACGAAGGTTGGCAAAAATACGACGCTTGCGCAAATTATTCACATTGTCGAGCAGGCGCAGGGCTCCAAAGCGCCGATTCAGCGAATAGCAGACCGTATTTCCGGCATATTCGTTCCCATCGTTGTAGGAATTGCCCTACTCGCTTTTGCTTTGTGGTACTTCTGGCTCGAGCCAGGCATGTTTGCTGAAGGGCTGGAGAAAGCTATCGCAGTGCTCGTTATCGCTTGCCCATGCGCGCTAGGACTTGCGACACCGACCTCTATTATGGCGGGATCGGGCCGGGCGGCAGAAGTCGGCGTTTTGTTCAAGGGCGGAGAGCATTTAGAATCAACCCATCGCGTTACAGCGGTGCTGCTCGATAAAACAGGAACGGTGACGGAAGGTAAACCTTCACTGACCGATGTTATTGTCGAAGGGAATATACCGGAGCAGGAACTGCTGGCCCTCGTTGGCGGAGCCGAGAAACGCTCGGAGCATCCGCTCGCCGAAGCTATTGTAGCCGCAATTGAAGCGCGGAACATTGCACTTCCCGAAGCGACTGAATTTTCAGCTATTCCGGGCTTTGGCATTCGGGCAACTGTAGCGGGCCGCGATGTTGTTGTCGGAACCCGTGCTTTAATGGAGCGTTACGATGTTGCACACAACAGCGAAGCGCCAATGGCTAAGCTGGAGGAAGTTGGGAAGACGGTTATGCTGACGGCTGTTGATGGCCAATATACAGGCATGATTGCGGTTGCCGATACGATTAAACCTTCATCCAAGCAAGCGATTGACCGGCTCAAGGAGCTTGGCATTAAGGTCATGATGATTACAGGAGATAATCCGCGTACAGCGGCGGCTATTGCGAGCGAAGCGGGTATCGAGCATGTCATTGCTGGCGTGCTGCCGGAAGGAAAAGCCGAGGAGGTTAAGAAGCTTCAGGCGGCTGGCATGAAAGTAGCAATGGCTGGTGATGGCATTAATGATGCTCCGGCGCTGGCGGCAGCAGACATCGGCATGGCGATGGGGACAGGAACGGATGTTGCCATGGAGACGGCAGATGTCACACTTATGCGCGGCGATCTTAACAGCATTGTCGATGCCATAACGATGAGCAAAAAAACGATGCGCAACATTAAGCAAAACCTGTTCTGGGCGCTGGCCTACAACGTCATCGGCATTCCGATAGCGGCAGCGGGCCTGCTTGCTCCTTGGCTGGCGGGGGCGGCGATGGCGCTTAGCTCCGTATCGGTCGTACTCAATGCGCTGCGCTTGCAGCGGATGAAAATCAAAGGCTGATGCTAATGGCAGGGTTGCCCGTCCGCCTATGAATCGGGTATTCTAAAAGGGTACTTCATTTCGTTTCTGGGAGAGGACAGCATCCAATGAATAAAAATGCAAAAATTGGCGGCGGCGGCCTTCATCATATTGCGCTGCGCGCATTTGACTTTGAAGCAACCGTGAAATTTTATACAGAAGGACTCGGCTTTACGCCAAGACATAGCTGGGGTGAAGGAGATGGCCGCGTTATTATGCTCGATAGCGGCGATGGCAACTATCTCGAAGTATTCGCTGGCGGCAAAGCGCTGGTGGCGGACGAAGGCTCCTATTTCCATTTAGCTTACCGCTCCGAAAATATAGAGCTGGCGGTTCAGTCAGCAGTAGCAGCTGGCGCAGTAGTAACGGTAGAGACGAAGGAAGTTGTACTCGGCGACAATCCGCCAACTCCAGTGAAAATCGCTTTCGTTAAAGGCTTGAACGGCGAAATCATTGAGTTTTTCCAAAGCACAGGTGAAAATCAGCTGTAAGCAATCGGCAGGCTATAAGCAAGAATCATCATCTTATGTCAAAAATGCTGCGACGGCCGAAGGCGATGCCTTCGGTTGTTCCGGCTTATGGCCTCCCATTATGAAGGCGGGCCGCTATTTTTAAAATATAGGAAAGGATATGATGTCGCCATCCTTTCTCTACATTTCTCGGACTGAAACGCGCTGCGCCGCTAATGGACGTAGTCAGCCGTTTCACCTTGTTAGCGGTTTTAGTAGTAAGGAGGGGTTGCATGGTCGTTGTTATTGGCATTGCAGCGCTTGCGCTGCTGTTTTATTTATTTTTGATATTGCCTACGCAGTGGTTTAAAGTGGAGCGTTTCCATTATCAAGCGGGACTAGGGCTGAAGGTGCTGCAAATTAGTGATCTGCATGTTGAAAATATTCGCATCAGCCCAAGGCGAATCCAGAAGCTGATTGCAAGGGAGCAGCCGGCATACATATTTCTCACCGGAGACTTTACCCAGAAGCTGCGTTATTTACCGAAGGTCAGGCAGTATGTGAAGGCGATTTGCGCGGGCGGCATTCCGGTTTATGCGGTGTATGGCAATCACGACCATCGAATAAAGCCTTCCGGAGTGCGCGAGCTGAAGAAGCTTCTGGAGCGGGAAGGCGTTACCGTTCTCATTAATGAGAGCATCGATTTAGGCGCATTTCAACTGGTTGGCATTGACGATTGGAGCAGCAAAAAGAGCAAGCCGGGACGAGCTTTTCTCCACGTTGACCCGTCAAAGCCTATTATTGTGCTCGCACACGATCCGAATACGGTGCTGCATATTAAGCATTCCTATGATTATCTCATGGCGGGCCATTTTCATGGCATGCAGTTTAATGTTCCGTTCCTGTTCCGGTTTATTAACAAGGGCAAGCTTGCTGCTTCCGGCATTTATAAAGGCCAGCATAAATGGAGCAACGGCACCTTCTATATTTCCAAAGGCATTAGCCAGACCGAGCCCAATGCGAGATTCCTCATTCGCAGTGAAGTGACGGTGCATCAGTTGTAGGCGGCTATAACAAAGGGGGAGCTTACCGATGATTTATGTAGTGAGACATGGGCAAACCGATTTTAACAAGGAACAAAGAATGCAAGGAAGGTCGGGACTGCCATTAAATGTGCAGGGGATAAAACTAGCGGAGCAGCTAAGAGAGAGACTGCGGGATGTCACCTTCCATTTTGTATTTTCCTCACCACAGGAAAGGGCTGTACAAACAGCTGAAATAGCAACCGGCGCTACTGCCATTATTGATGCAAGGCTCGATGCTTTCGATTTAGGGGAAGCGGATAAATTAAAAGCAAGCGAAGTGAAAATGAAAGGTTTTACTCCTGATTCAAGCGTCTATAAAGGAGTGGAAGAAACCGATCATTTTGCCGAGCGAATTTTTAGTTTTATGAGTGAGCTCGAAGCGAAGAATGAAGGCAAAGAGGTTAATATTTTAATATCCGGACATGCTTGTACAACAGGCTGTATCGGTGCTTACTTCAATGGCATACCGGATGATGGAAATATTACGAGGTACTCATCAACTAATGGGGACTACAAGACATTTGAATTCAAAACATTGATGGCCGATTAGCAAAATAAAAGATACCGTAAGCAGCTTATCCTTATGAGGAAAATGAGCTGCTTTTTTCTATTGCAAAAAACGCATCGTCTACTCGCTAAAAGAAGCTGAGTATGCGATGCGTCTCGCTTGGCTGAGAATGGTCATGACTTTCAGGACTTATATTCCTCAGCAGTCAAGGCGAAGAGGAGGTGATCCTCCCAAACCCCATTAATTTGTAAATAGCGAAGGGCTAGGCCCTCGCGGCGAAAGCCGGCATGCTCCAGAACACGAATGGAAGGGGTGTTTCTCGGCATTACCCCGGCTTGCAAGCGATGCAGACCGAGCTGCTCGAAAGCATAAGCGGTGACCAAGCGAACAGCCTCCGATACATAACCGTTGCCTTGATGAGCGCGATCGAGAAAATAACCGACATTCGCATTTTGCAGTGGTCCCCTTATTACATTAGACAACTCAATTCGGCCAATTAATTGCTGCTCCAGCATAATGCCGAAAGGATAAGAAGCAGCTTCAGCCTGTTTCTGTATGCCAAGACTAATATGCTCCTGCTGGCCTTCCAAGGTGAGGAAGTTATCGGGGCGAACGGGATCTACAGGCTGGAGAAAGGCTTGGTTGCTTAATCTAAGTACAAGCATGGCCTCAGCATCAGCAAGCTCGAGGGGCTTCAAATAAATACTCTGCTTTATTGTCATCTATCGGTACTCCTTTCTAAAATAGCCGCACCTGAAATCGAAGGTGCGGCCAACGGGGATAGAGGCGGGCAATTAAAAAATGCTAAGCTTAAAAGGCTTCTTGTATAGCGGATAAAGCCATTTGACCCCGCTCGGCGTCAACGTATCTGCGAATAAATGGGATAAGTATCCGATAATGGCAACTCGCATAATGCCTTCAAGATGAAGCTGCTGCTCCAGTCCCCAGGCGATTGCGCCCCATGCCGCGGTAGCCCATACCGTGTGGGTCATGCCGCGATGCTTGAGCCAAGGCGCCACAGCCACGAATGCACCTAGCCCGATAAGCCAGTTCATGCCGAACCAGAAGCCCCCGTACACAAAGGCTCCGCCGATAGCGCTGACAAGTGCATTGCGGATGACGCCGCGTTTCGCAACGAGCCCCAGCAGCACGACGCCAACGGAAGCAACAAGCAGCTTCCAGCCAACGGTATGATTGACCACATACAAATAGCTGACAATCGCAATCATAATAACGCCGCCCCAAATGAGCAAATCATGAATGAGCTTGGACACTTTGCCGAGCTTGCTGCTCAAAATACTGGGGCCATCCAGATCCGCGCTTAAGGCGGAGATCGCGGCAACGGCTACATAAGCAGCCGCATTCGCAGGGGTAAAGGAATAATAAGCTGCTGCACCGGCTCCAATAGCCATGCCAATCGTAAGATGTGTCGTGCCTTTCATTGTTCCTCCTAATGCCTGGCTATTATCCAGTTGTGTATTCAAACGTATGTTCGCTATGTTATTATACTAGAAACAGCCGAAGGGAACAAGAGTACGCATCTGTGTGACGTCATAATTTTTGAGAAAAGTTTCAGAAAATATGAGAATAATCTTTCATAATTGCTGAAAAATGAATATTTATACAACTGTATACGTAAAATAAGGCTCATCCTTATGAAATGATCCGTCAGATGATAAAAAGGGAGAATATAGGTTAGCTTGACTGGACTAGCGTACAGAATCAATCCTCTTGCCATTGCCAAGTAAATGGGTTTGAATTAAAAATAACTGTGATATTTTACAGGAGAATCCAACATGAGCTACTCCCATCTCAGCATAATTGAACGTGGGCAACTAGAGACGCTGCATCGACTGGGGTGGTTGACGAGAGTCATTGCGAATTACGCGGGGTCCTTCAATTAATGGAGGAAGGCAAGAACTGCAAAGACGTGGTGAGACAGCTTTTGGCAGTACGCAACGCTGCGGATAAAGCCATTGCGCAGATCGTGGCGGAAAACCGAGAGCGATGTATTCTGGAAGAACAGGCATCAGGAAGAGATACTAGTAAAGTCGTGAAGGAAGCAATCGAGCTACTTGTAAGGAGTCGTTCATATAGTCGGAACAATACGGAGCCTCGAAAACGGGGCTCTTATTGTTGTTAGTTAACTTGGGCCAATTAGTGAGAATGAATCAGGGGGAATTATATTACATCCTCACCCGGGGTAACAGTTTAATACATTCATTAGGATATGCGCGCTGCGCGGTTTTTTCATTTTAACGATGCAAGATCTTGTCCTGTAATTAGGACAAGATCTTGCATCGTTATCCGATTGAGGACAACAACTTGCATAGTTTACTGTGGTCCTCGATTGACGACAATGTCCTCTTGACAAGCGTCAGACGTAAAGCTAAACGTGCTTTATGTGATTCTTATCCAAGGAAATTAATGTTATGGTTGGATTGAAGCAATGATTAAATCAGCAATTTGTTTCGGATGAGTAATTGGAGCCAGATGACCTGCGCTAATTTCAAAACTGCGCCAACCTTGTTTGGCTGCCTCAGAAGCCGTTTGATGAAACATGGGGAATTCCATGCAACAAATATAAGAACGGGACATTTGTGCTTGTTTTTCCAAGGAGTAGTTGAGTTTCTCCATATGTGTCGATAGCGGCATTCTGGTTAAAAAGGGAGTAATGGCTGCAGAGATTTTGGTATCGTTTAATCCAAATGTCTCTACAGGCGGCGGTTCGACTAAGGAGGGGTTCGATGACAAGAAATGCTGCATGAGGGAATATACTTCTGGATAATGGTCCACGACAGACTCGCCTGATTCGGTAATAAAACCGTCTACAATTACGATATCGCAACTGACTCGACCGAACAAACGATCTGCGGCTCCCGCAGCAACCATTGCTCCATAGCTGTGACCGACCAGCACAACGTTCGTCATGTTCTCGAACAATATAAGATTTACAATATCCTCGATATGCACGGATAAATTAATGTCCTCAGTCAGCAGATGTTTGCGTTCGCCAAGCCCAGTTAAAGTCGGAGCCAGAACACGATACCCTTTGGCAGCCAGTTGATTGGCGACTTCTCTCCAACTCCATCCCCCTAACCAAGAACCATGAATGAGGACAACTGATGGATTCTCTGAAATCTCTGCATCGTAAAACATAGTACGCTCACCCTCCCATTATTGTTCACTATTAGTGTATATGTTCACTATGTGTGAATGTTTTAAACATCATTATAACGATGTTTATCAATTTTGCAACTATTTTCAGAACAGATGTCAACTTAATTTACAAAGAAAGGAGAGGGGGTGAAAAACATACCGCGCGTGGCCTAGATAAACATCCTTGTCCCTTCCTTGCGAAAAAATATCAAATCTATTACTATTTAGATAACATCAACAAATGTATGGGCTAGAACACTACTTTAAGGCAGGGTGAATGCATGAAAGAGATGGAAGCTCCAACTCGATTAATTTCCTCCTCTCAGGGAATCCAATCTCTAGAGATCGCTTTTTCCATACTGAAATGTTTTAAAGAGGCGAAAGCTCCCTTGTCCGTATCGGAACTGTCCAAAAGAATGGATATGCCGAAGAATAAAATTCATAAATACCTGGTTAGTTTTACAAGAGTCGGCGCTCTTATTCAGAATAAAAAAGACTCGTCTTACGCCATGGGGCCATCCCTAATCGAGTTAGGCTTGGTCGCGCTCCAACAATTCGATGTTGCTAAAATCGCCAAACCTCATATCCGCGAATTCAGCAAACAAATCAATCACTCCGTAGCGCTTGCCATCTGGAGCGAGGAAGGGCCGATAATTGCTGAATACGAACGAAGCGACAAACCGATACAGGTCGAAATTCAAGCCGGCTATCGCTTTCCACTGTTGATGACGGCCCTTGGTAAGTGTTTTGCCGCTTTTCTTCCGTTCTCCCAGGTTCAACCATTAATACAACGGGAGATCGACAACTATCAACTTGACGAGCAGATGGTGAAGCAGGAATTGCAGACGATTCGAGAGGAACGAGTTTCCTTTCGAAATACGCTGTTTGGCGGAATACCCGGGAGCATGTCAGTAGCAAGTCCGATTTTTGACTATACGGGAAACATGGTTGCCGCACTTTGTCTCATCGGATTTACAGGCGAAATCGACACTAGTCCATCCTCAATAGATGTACTCAAGCTCAAGGAGAAAGCTAATCAAATAACCAATCAACTGACATAGGGAAAAAAGACACTGCGCTCATCGACATCGACCGCAGTGTCTTTTTTTTTATGTAACTTTTCCTTGCATAAGAAACAAAGTTAAATTATAATGGGCTAAAATCACTAATGGTGTACACTGTACACTAATAGTGAACTAATTAAAAACTAAAGAATAGGAGTTGTTCAAAAGTGAATCAAACTTTCAAAGCAGCTGCCGTTCAAGCTGCAGCCGTCTATTTGGATCTGGATGCAACAATCGACAAAACGTGCAGGCTCGTGGATGAGGCCGCAGCTAACGGTGCTAAGGTTATTGCTTTTCCGGAAGCATTCGTACCGGGATACCCTTGGTGGATATGGCTTGGCAATGCCGACTATGGAATGAAGCACTACATTAGGCTGTTCGAGAACTCCGTTGAAATCCCAAGCAAATCCATTCGGAAGTTATCTGAAGCCGCCAAACGCAACAAGGTTTATTTCTGCGTATCGGTCACCGAGAAAGATCGCGGTTCCTTATATCTGACGCAGTTATGGTTTAATCCTAAAGGCGACTTAATCGGCAAACACCGTAAATTAAAAGCAACGAATGCGGAGAAGATGATCTGGGGCGACGGCGATGGAAGCATGATGTCCGTGTTCGAGACGGAGTATGGCAATCTCGGCGGGTTGCAATGTTGGGAGCACCTCATCCCACTAAATCTCTCGGCAATGGCATCCATGAATGAACAATTGCATGTTGCCTCCTGGCCAACAGGATTGCCATATGATGGTCATTTGTTCAGCATCGAGGTGTGCGAAATTGCAACGAAGTACTACGCGATATCTAATCAAACCTTCTGTCTGTTGGCTTCCCAGATTTGGACAGAAGAAATGAGAGATATGCTCGGAGAAACCGAGTACCAAAGAAATTATATGAAGATTGGATACGGCTTCGCGAAGATCATCGCGCCGAACGGTCATGTGATCAGCAATACGCTAGAGCATGATGAGGAAGGTATCGTGTATGCGGACATCGACCTCAAACAAATCATTCCCGGTAAATTCCTGATCGATCATGCGGGACATTATTCCACTCCCGGCTTCTTAAGCTTAACTTTCGATAAATCCGTTCATGAGCCCGTAAAGGTGATCGGCGAATCGAAGCCAAATGTTATCGGTTACGAAGCTATTCAAAATAGCTAACAACAATTGTCGGAGAGGACTAATTAAAACCATGAATAGCAGTCTTGAACGGAAAATTACCGAACTCGCATGGAGAGACCCTTTGTTTGCTGAAATGATTGAAACGGATCCGCATCGAGCGCTGGCGCAAATAGGGGTAGAAGTGCCCGAAAATGTTAATCTTGACATTCGGAGGCAAAGGAGAGACACCCTATACTACGTTATTCCGCCTTATTCAGAGGAACCGGAAAAGGCCGATACGGTCATTAATCAAATGGATCTGTGGCAGAGTGCCGAGTTGTTCGTCTGGATCATGCCTCAGAAGCTGAAAGTACAACTCTTGGCGATGCGACAAAGTTACAGGAGGAATAACCCCTAATGGATCAACATGATATTTTTACCGGTCATTACCGATTGCTTCAACGAGATCAAGCTGCCCGCCAGCGCTTAATGACCGGTCCAAAAGCAGGATTGGATGAGTATTTTGGATCAGGCACGGTACCTGAAGGGGAATTTCGAATTGAAATTATCTCCCAAGAACCGGATACCATTACGATTCTCCTTCCATCGCCGGTAGAGGAAGATACGAGCAATGAGGCATTGGATGCTGCTTGCCGCCGTATCTATGACATCTTGTTTACAGACGGAGTGGGGGGATACCTGATCCCCGATAATTCCTTAACCTGGGTGCTTCGAGATATGCGCTCTAAAGTACTCGATCGCTCTCTGGGAGAATAAATGATAAACAAGAATGTTACGGATAGGATGAAGGATTATTTTACTGCGAGCATTCAACTCGACGTACGAATGTTTGAAAGAACAGAAGTTGTCACTTCCCGGTCTGAATAAAATCGAATTATTAGGCATATCCGAATATGGAGACATTTGTTCGCTCTTATATCGGATGGTTAAGGGAGAGGAGCAAGCCATTCATCATTACGTCTGGCAACAGATGGATAATCAGTATTTTATGGTTAGGCAGTTTACGGTGGAACAGGATTTAACTTATTTGCTATAACGATAAATTGGAGATTTGAACTTTGGATAGACAAAAGGATTGAAAATAACGATGAGTTTCATTCCTTTCAGAGAAATATTATTTTGTAATAAACTATTATTATAATTGTTATTGCAATGTATAGGACGTGTTGTTCATATTTAATTGTTTCCCACGAAACTAAATTTCATGAAAAAAATTTTGTTTTGCACAAAATAAAATTGGAGGATTTCATATGAAGAAAATAAATCCCGACACCCTTACGAGTATAGTGACGAGTCTGATATCTCAAATCGTCGTTGCTCCCGTTTCTCAGCTAGCCTTTATTTCCGGGCAAGTCGCGTTAAATGAAAAGGGAGAGCTTATCGGAGAGGGGGACTACGGGCTGCAGGCAAAGCAAGTGTTTACTAACGTAAAGCTCGCATTGGAAGCAATTGCGACCGGGCCGGAGAATATCGTACAAATGAAAATTCATGTCGTGAACCATAAGCCCGAGTTGGTTGATTCGATCTTTAGAGCAGGCTTTGAAGTATTCGGCGACCAGTGGCCGCTTACGGCAAGCACCTTTATAGGCGTTCAGGCGCTTGGCTTTGAGGAATGGTTAGTTGAAGTCGATGCTATCGTAGCCATTTCACACTAAGAGAGGAGCAAATAAGAATGAATTATGACGTTATTGTAATTGGTGGAGGACCTGTTGGAATGATGTTGGCTGAGGAACTGGCATTGGCTGATGTTAAGGTTTGCGTATTGGAAAAATTAGAAGCCACTACGCCTTACTCGCGGGCTCTTAGCATCCATCCCCGTACATTAGAGATGTTGGACTTGCGGGGATTGAAATCGGAATTGTTGAAGATTGGAAAACCTCTCCCTACTGGCCATTTTGCAGGCTTGGAAACTCGGTTGGACTTTACAGTCATCGACTCTTCCTCTAATTATTCCATGTTTATCGCCCAGTCGGAAACGGAAAAGGTGCTAGAACAAAGAGCGAAGGAACTTGGCGCTGATATTCGCCGCGGAATGGAAGTATTATCGGTAACTCAGAGCTCTGATTCTGTCGAGGTTATTGCTTCCGGAGCTAGCGGTCAAATTACATTAACGGCAGCTTATGCGGTTGGCGCCGACGGAGCAGGCAGTATTGTACGAAAGCAGGCCAAGATTGCCTTTAACGGAACGGATGCAACACTTACTGCGGTTCAAGGAGATGTCGTTTTTAAAAATCCGCCGAAAACGAGCGTCGTTTCCAGCTTTAATGAAAATGGAATGATCATGATTGTACCCGTCTCGAAGGAGTTGCACCGTGTCGTCTTTATCGATCCGGAAAGAAAATCAATACCTAAGGACGAGCCCGTTACTTTGGAAGAACTGCGCTCGGGTATGATCCGCATGTTAGGGGATGACTACGGGATTTCTGATCCTTACTGGATGACTCGTTTCGGCAATGCAACCCGTCAAGCGGAGCGCTATAGGGAAGGAAGACTGTTCCTTGCGGGGGACGCCGCACATATTCATTTCCCAGCCGGCGGACAAGGAATGAATGTGGGTTTGCAAGAAGCCATGAATCTTGGATGGAAACTAGCTGCCGAAGTGAAGGGATGGGCTCCCGAGGTGTTGCTGGACAGTTACCATGCGGAACGGTTCCCCGTTAATACGGCATTACTTTGGAATACAAAAGTACAAACCCTATTGTTCGGCACCGATTTTTCACCTACAACGATTCACCTTCGCAGAATGATTTCGGATTTGTTACAAAGTCCGGATGCAAACTATCGCTTAGCCTGTCAAATTGCGGCCATGGATGTTCATTACAACGAACAAGAGAATGTATCGTCACATCTTCTAAATGGCAGCCGACTTGCAGAGATTAAATTACTTTCACAGAATGGCGATGTCTTCAGCAGTTATGAGCTGTTCCGTGATGGTAAATATATATTATTGAATCTAGCTTCGGATAAAATTACAGAAGACATCGTTAGTAATCTGCAGCACCAACATTTCAAATTCGTAAGTGCAACTTTGGCTGAACAAGCCAAAGGCTGGGAAAATGTGCACACTGCATTGATTCGACCGGACGGATATATTGCATGGGCAATCTCTGCAGCCGAAGCCGATTTAATTAACCGAATGGAGCTAGGAATTAAGCAAATCAGCAGAGGTTAAACCTTTCTTTGCCTATATTGTTTTTGGAAAAACAATATTCTGCCCGGAAGCATTTTAACCAAAGCTTTCCGGGCAGAAGCTTTTTATTTGGGGGAGTCCTTATGAAGAAAGTTCCAGTTGTTTACATTACGCTCACATTATCGGCCATTTTTTGGGGAGCAAACTTTAACGCCGGAAAGATTGCTGTAGAAGTGATGAGTCCGACACAAGTGGCAGCTTGGCGATTTATTATAGCTGGTGTGGTCATTCTTGCTTTGTACTGGGTAAAGGAGCGACCCACCTGGTCATTGATCAAACCCTATGCTCTGATTTATCTCCTAATGGGGATCGTCGGGATCTTTTTAATGAATATTTTCTTGTTTAAAGGATTAGAGGTTACAAGCCCCATCAACACATCATTAATAACGGCTACCAATCCGATGCTTACGATTTGCCTGTCTGTTTTCTTATTAAAGGAGAAAATTAACTTTCGCCAAATTGGAGGAATCGTGATCTCTTTCTTGGGAGTGTTATTAGTTCTTACGAATGGTTTGCTGACTGAACTGGGATTGATCTCGAAAGGTGACTTATACGTATTGCTTGCCACTACACTCTGGTCTTTGTATGGAATCCTCGGCAAAAAATATGTCGGCAACGGCTCGCCTCTTGCAACAACCGCCATAACAATGGCAGTAGGTGCATTGTTCTTTCTGCCTTACTCTTCTATTACTACGGGGGAAGCGACTTCAGCTAAGGTCATGGAAGCATGGCTAGCCGTGATCTTTATGGCTTTATTCTGTTCTGTACTAGCTTATTTATGGTGGAATCAAGGTATATCACGTATCGGCGCTAATAAAACGTCGTTGTTCTTTAATATCGTTCCCATCTCAACGATGGCCATATCTGCCTTATCGGGCGAAAGAATAGGTACGGCTCAGCTAATTGGCGCCCTTGTCACCATTTGCGGGATTATCTTGTCGACGAGGACTCCGAAATCAAGCCGCCCCGAATGTTTTACGCAAAACAATCATGTATAATGGAGAGGAGAGTCATGCATAGAGGAGACGAAACGGATGCAGCCAACGGATCTATCTAAACAGTGGATATTCAAAAACTTTATAAATCTTGTTAGCCAACAGGAGATGAGGGATAGCAAGTTCGCAGTCCGAATGCGCGAAGAATTGCAAAATTTCGAAAAGAAATTTGGCGAAAAGAGCAATCTGACTCTGTCGGATATTCACCTAATCGCATGTATCGGAGATTTCTCCCCGATCAATGTAACCTCCATTTCCGAAAAAACCGGATTAACGAAAGGCTCCATCACAAGAATTAGTAAAAAGCTATTGAAGCTTGAACTGGTAAAAAGACAGCAGATTAACGATAATAAAAAAGAAGTTTATTATAGATTGACTCCAAAAGGCAAAAAAGTTCATCTTATTCACAATCGAATCCATCATGAAATTGAAGAGCGCTTTATGAAGCTTTTGGATAAATACACAGATGAACAGCTCAATTTTGCGAGAAACCTAATGCAAGACTTGACGGAATGGGATTATTAAGCAATTTGTACGGTGTAGGAACAAAAACGGCAGCTTAAAACAAGATGCCGTTTTTTTGTCTGAGGACAATAAGTAAGCGTCAAGTCCTCCCCATCTTCGTCCCCTTCACTGCCTATAAGATAATCCTCCTCAGAATGAATACCGAGGGGGATTTACAAAAACAACGAATTGAACGAATTAGCACATCTCATCTTGTTGTAGGTATCGATATGGCTAAAGAAACTCATGTGGTGCAAGCTACGAATTTTCGGGAAATCGTGCTCTCGAATCGACATCTCTCATTTAGTAACGTATATGCGTATGAGCAGTAGCCGGAGCATATTGTACTGGCACCAGAGGAGGAAGCGGCTTTCAGGGAGCAGGAAGCGGCATGGAGCTATTTTCAGGAGCAGCGTGCAACGTATCAGAAAACGGCCCTATGGTGGGTGATCAGCGCCAAGAAGGAGGAGACGCGCAGCAAGCGGCTTCGCACCTTGATTGAAGACTCCGCCAGCGGACGTACCCTACAGCAATTTACGCCAATCGTCAAAAAAGAAAAAATTAATTTTGTTTCTTTTTTGCAACACTTTTCGCCGCATCTGCGTTGTATAGTTATAAGCATAGAAACGAGTAAGGGAGCGGTACAAAATGAAAAAAGCAATTCTCAGCGCAGCACTCGCCATCGCTTGTTTATTAACACTTGGTTTGGCCGTAGACAATGGCAAAGGCAATGCATCCACCAGCCCGATTAATCAGACAACCGTCTATATGGATCATATAATCAAACAAAATAATGCCTTCGTTGTTACATATGATGAAATTCAGTGGTACGAAGGAGAGGCGGCTAGCGTCCAGTTCCGCCAGCATGAACAAGATGCTGAAATGACGGATGCCCCAGACGGCTACTACATTGTTAATGACGATCCTCAGCTTCACGACTTGCCGATTGCAGCAGATGCTGAAGTATTCATGCAAATTTACAATCGCACGGGCAACGCAGCAGAAGCGGACATTCAATGGAATGAGCCAATCACTGTAGACAAATTTGTCTCGATTATGAATTCCGATGATCCTTTTCAATTGAAAAATTTCCCTTATCACGTTACGATTAAAGACGGGGAAATTGTGAAAATTGTTCAGCAATATATCCCGTAAACCAGAGTGTGAATCCAGGGCTTTCGAGCCAAGGAACACATAACCCTAACTCTGGACTTGATGAATAGCTGCAAGCGAAGCTGTTATGCAATTATGCATAGCAGCTTTTTTAAATATAAGCATTTATAAGCTACCCCCTATAATCGGCTTATCCTTCAACCTCGAAACGGAAGCTTTGCCGCCAGAGGATGGAGACAGCCGTTTACGCTTGTTTTTCAGCAAAAAAGTTAATTGCAATCGATTGACACATTAATGAAGGCCATGGTATCATTCCTGATAGTAAATATTACGAATAGATAACGAGCTACAGTGCTCGTTTTTTCTTTGGATGCTAATCGTAATGATTACATATATTTATAGCGAAAGACATGCCCGAAAGGGAGAGGGAGCTTGGTTATGCTGTTATGGAAAGAGAATAAAAGGAATAAACGATTTTTTATGACCATCCTGCTGCTCATTCTGTCCATGGTCATTGCAGGCTGCGGAAAAGCTGCAAATCCATCTTCGGAGACTGGAAATGCTGGTCAAAACACTGCTACTGCGGAAAATAAAGCGGGAAAAAAGCTGACGCTGCTCTACCATTTTAAGAGCGGAAGTTTGGATCCGCATAATGATTATATTGTTTTGAAAGCGGGCGTTGTTGAAACGCTTGTACGCATGGATGATAAGCTGGAGCTTCAGCCGTGGCTAGCATCCAAATGGGAGTCGATAGATGCCTCAACGTGGCGTTTTACAATCCGTGAAGGTGTTACCTTTCATAATGGCGCCAAGCTTGATGCGGCCGCTGTTAAAGCTTCGCTTGAACGCGGCATAGGCGTGAACAAGGCGCTGGACACGACACTTAAGATCGCTTCTATGAAGGCGGAAGGCCAAGAGCTTACCGTTACGACTACGGAGCCTCTGCCAGCTTTTCCATCCGAGCTTGTAAATCCATATAGCGGAATTATCGATGTGGCGGCTGAGCAAGCAATGGGCACCGAAGCGTTCAATAAAGCGCCAGTCGGTACAGGCCCTTTTCAAGTAAAAGGCTTCACGCCGAATATGGAAATAAATCTGGCCCGTTATGACAGCTATTGGGATGGTGCCGCACAGCTTGAAGAAATTACGTTCAAATTTAATGAGGACGGCAATGTACGGGCTCTGGCGCTTCAGGCGAAGGAGGCCGATCTGGCTTTTCAGCTTCCAGCCGAAATGGTCGACGTCATTAAGCAGAATCAGGAGTTGAAAATAGAGTCGCTTGCTGGCTTGCGTGCGCATTTCCTGCTTTTCAATCAACAGCAGCCTGCTTTAAAAGACGTACTGGTCAGACAGGCGCTGGACTTGCTCATTGACCGTGAAAGCATGGCGAAGGACGTCATGCTGGGCAATGCTTCTCCTGCCAATGGTCCATTTAACGCGAGTTTGCCTTTTGGCAGCAAGGAGGCGGTCCAACCGCTCGATACGGAAAAGGCGAAGCAACTACTCGAACAAGCTGGCTATGCACCAGGCAGCAGCGGCAAGCTGGAAAAGGATGGGAACCCACTGACCCTTGAGCTCGTTACTTATAAAGGCCGGCCTGAGCTTCCGCTCATTGCTCAGCTCCTGCAATCCGATGCCGCTAAAATTGGCGTAACGTTAACGATAAAGAACGTTGAAAATGTAGATACGTATTTGCGCGAAAATAACGATTGGGATTTGGCCACCTACAGCAATTTGACAGCACCGCGCGGGGACGGAGGCTTTTTCCTAAACTCGGCGTTTATAGTGGGCGGTTCGCTTAATCCGGCTAATATTAACAGCGACGAACTGAGCGCAATCATTGCACAGCTGAATGCAACGGGTGAGGCAGCGCAGCGCGTAAAGCTTACCCAAGCTGCCGTACAGGTAATTAAAGCGCAGGCTCTGCATTCCTATGCGGTCTATCCAAACGTAATTGTAGGCATGAACAAGAAGGTGACGGGTTGGACGGCAGGACCTGAAGAATATTACTTAGTTACAAACAAGATGGATGTGTCTTAACGTGCTGCAGCTCATAAAAAAACGTTTGATTCAACTGGTATTTGTACTCTTTATTTTATCCTTAGTTATTTTTATTCTGATGAAGCTCGCTCCTGGCGACCCGGTGCTTACATTGCTGCATGCCGATGAAATGTCGATTATACAGTCCGATGAAGCTGCGCTCCGCGAGGAGCTTGGCTTCGACCAGCCCGTGCTTGTGCAATACGGAAAATGGATGCTCGGGCTAATCCAGCTTGATCTTGGCACTTCATATTTAAAAGGCCGTCCGGTGCTGGATGAACTGCTGGATAAGCTGCCGGCGACGATTCAGCTGACAGCTAGCGGCCTTGCAGTCATGGTAGCCATAGCACTCCCGCTCGGCCTAATCGCTTCGCGCTATCCTAACCGCTGGCCGGATCACGTGTCCCGCATACTCGCACTTGTTGGTGCGTCGATTCCGAGCTTTTGGATGGGACTGCTGCTCATTTACTTATTTTCCTTAAAGCTAGGTTGGCTGCCGACAAGCGGCAAGGGCAGCTTCGCACATATGATTTTGCCATCCATTACGCTCGGCTTTGCAATGGCTGCTGTCTATGCAAGGCTGCTGCGCTCTGGGCTGTTGGAAAGCCTGTCCCAGGATTATATTAAAGCAGCAAGGGCACGTGGGCTAGCTGAACGGCGCATATTGATGGGACATGCGCTGCGTGCCGCGCTGCTTCCGGTTATTACGGTGTTCGGCGTCAGCTTCGGAAATTTGCTCGCAGGTTCTGTCGTCATTGAAACGCTATTTGCTTGGCCAGGCCTTGGCAGCTTGGCGCTTGAAGCGATTTTTGAACGGGATTATCCGATTATTCAAGGGTATGTGCTGGCGACGGGGCTATTCGTTGTCATCGTCAATCTGCTAGTTGATCTTAGCTACAGCTTGCTTGATCCGCGAATTCGCTTAGGGAAGGGAGCCGCCTCATGAATGGGAAAATAACCGCTGAGCTTTCACTGCCGCTAAGACGGAGCCAAACAGGCCGGCAAATGCTGCATAACCGTACGATGATGCTGGGCATGGGCTTGCTTGGAATTATCGTGCTGCTTGCGCTGTTCGGACCGATTATTGTGCCGAATGATCCTTTAACTGTGCAAATGGGAGAACGGCTGCTCTCCCCAAGCTGGCAATACCCGCTCGGAACGGATCATCTCGGAAGATGCATCTTCACAAGGCTTGTTATAGGTGCGCAGCTCACATTAGGCATCTCAGCCATTGTCATTGTCACGGTAATCGCGCTTGGTGTACCGCTGGGGCTTATTTCGGGCTATATCGGCGGACGCTTCGATTCGATTATTATGCGGCTTGTAGATGGCATGGGGGCGCTGCCGGAATTTATTTTTGCTATCGCGTTTGCCGGCTTTCTCGGGCCAAGCTTGCCTAATTTGATTTTTGCCATTGTGCTGGTGAAATGGATCGGCTACGCCAGGGTTGTGCGCAGCGTCGCCTTATCTGAGCGCGAGAAGGAATATGTGCTGGCGGCAAAGGTTGCGGGCTGCAGCACGTGGACGATTTTGCGCCGCCACTTGCTGCCGCAAATAATCTCTCCTGTTATCGTGTTGGCGGCACTGGATATTGGGAAAATCATTATGATCATCTCGATGCTCTCCTATCTGGGACTTGGCGCACAGCCGCCAACGCCGGAATGGGGCGCCATGCTCAATGATGGCCGACCTTATTTTCAATCTGCGCCGCAGCTCATGATTTATCCGGGACTTGCCATTATGGCGATCGTCATTGCCTGCAATCTGCTCGGTGAAGGGCTGCGCGAAGCGCTGGATGTCCGCAGTCGCTAATATTGATTCAACGATAGCTAGGGAAAGGAGGCGTATGACCTGATACCGCAATTAATGGAAAAGGAAATGCCAGTGCTGGAGGTTTCACAGCTGCAAATTTTCACACGCCAGGGGAAGCAGCAGCGCCCGCTCGTTCATGGTGTTAGCTTCGTCATCCCTAGAGGCGAGACACTTGCACTCGTAGGGGAAAGCGGCAGCGGCAAAAGTGTAACCGCAAGCGCTGTACTTGGCTTGATGTCTAGCTCACTTGGCATAAGCAGTGGGGAAATTCGGTTTCGCGGCGACAATGTTCTAGAGTGGGCGGATAAGAAGCGGCGAGGTTTGCGTGGACGCGAAATTGGATTTATTTTTCAAAATTATCAGGAGAGCTTTACGCCATTTATTACGGTTGGCAAGCAGATGAATGAAACGCTGCGTTCTCATGAGAAGCTGACAAGGCGGCAGGCGAAGGTGCATGCGCTGGAATGGTTGGAGCAGGTAGGGCTGCCCGCGGAGCGTGTCTACAGCAGCTATCCGTTCCAACTGAGCGGCGGGCAGCTTCAACGGGCTGCCATCGCTGCGGCGATGATGCTTCAGCCTTCGCTGCTTATAGCAGATGAGCCGACAACGGCGCTGGATGTGCTTTCGGGCGAAAAGGTGCTGGATGTGCTGGCCAGTCTTCAGAAGCGGACGGGCTGCGCGGTACTGCTCATTTCACATGATCTGCGGCATGTGGTGAAGCGAGCTTCGACGATAGCCGTCATGAAGGACGGGCATATTGTTGAGCTGGATACAGCAGAGCATATTTTGTATCACTGCCACCACGAGTATACGCAGCAGCTATTGAATGCAAGGCCTTATATAACATAAATGACTTAACGTACGGGAAATCAGGAGGTGAACAGCAGGTGCAGCCTTTGTTGCGTGTAGAGCGTTTATGTAAAACCTTTATGAAATCGAAGGAGCAGGTTTATGCGCTGAAAGAAATTTCGCTGCAAATTGCCAGGGGAGAATGTCTTGGCGTTGTTGGCGAAAGCGGCAGCGGAAAAAGCACATTAGGCAAAGTGATTTTGGCGCTGGAGCGACCGGATAGCGGTGAAGTATGGCTGGATGATGTACCCCTGCTTCAGCTAAAGGGGGCAGCGCTTAGAGAGCAGCGGCAGCATGTGCAGGTCGTATTTCAGGACCCGAACGCCGCGCTTAACAGCAAAATGCCCATTTGGCGTTCGATCATGGAGCCGCTTGATAATTTTCCAAAGGTAATGCCGCCTTTTCTGACGGGAGATCGCTCAGATAGGCTCGGTTTGGCGGCGCAGCTGTTAGAGCTGGTCGGCCTGCCTATGGATCATTTGGCCCGTTATCCGCATGAGCTCAGCGGCGGGCAGCGGCAGCGGGTTGCCATTGCGCGGGGGATCAGCTTGAACCCGAAGCTGCTCGTCTGTGACGAACCAACCTCAAGCCTCGACGTATCCGTTCAGGCGCAAATTTTGCAGCTGCTCAAAAGCTTGAAGCAAACGCTGGGTATGTCCTATTTGTTTATTTCCCATGACATAGCTTCTGTCCAATATATGAGCGATAGAATGATTGTCATGAAGGATGGAGAAATGATTGACGAGTTTGCGAGCTCCGAGTTGACACACCAAGAGCGGCATCTCTACACCAAGCTGTTGGTGGAGGCGGCGAGCTAGCCGTCTTGTCTGAAACAGCATAGAAAACGGGGTAGAGCTACGGAACAAAAATAGGCTTTTTTGCTGGTTATCAAATTTGTCAGAAAATTATAATTTGAAACATTTTAGAAACTGTGCTATTATCAAAACCATCTTAAAAAGCTAGGAAG
This sequence comes from Paenibacillus sp. JT22N15, assembly GCF_059383755.1. Taxonomy (NCBI): domain Bacteria; kingdom Bacillati; phylum Bacillota; class Bacilli; order Caryophanales; family Paenibacillaceae; genus Paenibacillus; species Paenibacillus sp. JT22N15. The sequence continues at coordinate 42,765 of NZ_JBXENV010000013.1, forward strand.
AGAAAACATACGAAAGCGATTATGTTCAGAGAGCAGAGGGAGTGCTGAGACCTTTGCCGTAATCCTTGTATGCCGTCGTCTCGGAGCTTTTGATGGAAAGCGGAGCTTGTGTTCACAAGGGCTACCGTGAGTAGACTCAAACGGAATGGCACTCGTTATCGTGCTGCAGGTAAGGCATTGCCTTATCTCATGAGGCTGAAATCGCAAGATTCCAGTGAATCAGGGTGGCACCACGAAAACTTTCCCCTTTCGTCCCTAAGCATGGCAGAAGTTTGCTATCGCTTGCGGATGAGAGGGGTTTTTCTATTTCCGAAAATAGGAAAAGCGAGGAAGAGAAAACATGCATTAGCGATTATGTTCAGAGAGCAGGGGGAGTGCTGAGACCTTTGCCATAATTCTTGTATGTCGTCATCTCGGAGCTTTTGATGGAAAGCGGAGCCTGTGTGCGCTGGGCCCCGTAAGTAGACTCAAACGGAATGGCACACGTTACTGTGCGGCAGGTAGGGCATGGCCCTATCTCATGAGACTGAAATCGCAGGATTTCAGTGAATCAGGGTGGTACCACGAAATGATTGCCCCTTTCGTCCCTTAAGCATGGCAGAAGTTTGCCGTCGCTTGCGGATGAGAGGGGCTATTTATATTTTAAGGAGGCAGTCACATGGTTAAATCAACTATACTTACGAGCGAATTACAGCAGCAGGATCAGAGATGGGTAACCGGATCGGAAATGCTATTAAGCGGCTTGCTGATGGAAGGGGTAGATTGTGTATTTGGCTACCCGGGCGGAAATGTCCTGTATATTTATGATGCAATGGTTCATAATCGGGCTTTCAAGCATATTTTGACCCGGCACGAGCAAGGGGCTATTCATGCGGCTGACGGCTATGCGAGGTCAACTGGGAAAGTGGGCGTTTGCATCGCAACCTCTGGTCCAGGCGCGACGAATCTAGTGACCGGCATTGCGACTGCTTATTATGATTCTGTGCCATTAGTTATTATTACGGGCAATGTCTCAACAGCGGTTATGGGTACGGACGCCTTTCAGGAAGCCGATATCGTTAGCATGACGATGTCAATAACGAAGCATAGTTATCTGGTTCGTGACGCACAGGAGCTTCCGCGCATTATCCATGAAGCGTTTCATATCGCAAGCACGGGGCGGAAAGGTCCGGTTTTAATCGACATCCCAAAAGATGTATCAAATCAGAAAATGCCGGCTAAGCCTGCTAGCCCTATTCATATACGCGGTTATCACGGCAATCCGATTCCGAATCATGCGGAGATAGATCGATTAATCGAGGCGATTGCCCAAGCTCAAAAACCCGTTATTATAGCGGGTGGTGGCGTCGTTTATTCAAATGCTTCCGATGAGCTTATCGCATTTGCGAACAAAACCAATATTCCAGTTGCCACGACCTTGCTTGGTTTGGGGGGGTTCCCAAGTGCACATGATTTATGGCTGGGTATGCCAGGCCATCATGGCGCGTATGCGGCGAATATGGCTATCCAAAACGCTGACCTCATCCTTTCAATAGGTTCACGATTTGATGACCGGGTGACGATGAAGCTCGATGGCTTCGCTCCGCAAGCAAAATGGATTGCCCATATCGATATCGATCCAGCTGAAATTGGCAAAAATATTAAAACGGATATTGCATGCATCGGAGATATAAAGGCTGTGCTGCAATATGCCAATTCGCTCGCGGTAAGCTCGCAATCGAGCAGTTGGATTGCTGAAGTGCAGCAAAATAAAAGGCTGTATCCATTGAGGTACAAGGATTCCGATACGGAGCTTAAACCACAATTTGTTATTGAAATGATTCATGAGACGACCCAAGGAAATGCGATTATTACGACGGACGTGGGGCAGCATCAAATGTGGTCCGCGCAATTTTATAAATTCAAGCATCCCCGCTCGCTCATTACCTCCGGAGGCCTAGGTACAATGGGCTTTGGCTTCCCCGCTGCTATCGGTGCTCAAATCGGAAACCCAGACCGACTGGTTGTCTCCATAAACGGTGACGGGGGCATGCAAATGTGTGCGCAAGAGATGGCGATATGTGCGATCAACCAGATTCCCGTTAAAATCGTCGTTATTAACAATCAAGTGCTTGGCATGGTTAAGCAGCAGCAGGAGCTCATGTACGAAAGGCGCTATAGCCAGATCGATCTTGCCGGCAGCCCTGATTTCGTTAAGCTTGCTGCAGCGTATGGCATTAAGGGGCTAAGAGCAAGCACTAAAGAAGAGGCCATTCGCGTCTGGGAGGAGGCACTGCACACACCAGGACCTGTGCTTGTTGAGTTTGTCGTGCCGACCGAAGAGAATGTATATCCGATGGTTTTAGCCGGAACGACATTGGATCAGATGATTATGGGAGATTTTGAATAATAAAGCGGCTGAGCAGCCATTTATTTTATGTGGTTAAATAAATACTGTCGTTTTGTGCAGATAGGCTTTGTCAGTGTCAGCTTTCATCGTTTACAATGAGGAGGAATGAAGCGGGTGCCGAGCCTGAGCATGGCTGCTTCGACACAATGAGTAAGGGGAGACTTGCGATGAGCGACAGAAAAAGAATTTTACTCGATGTAGACACTGGGGTCGATGATGCCATCGCGATCTTATACGCGCTGCTTTCTCCTGAAATTAAGGTGGAGGGCATTACGACAGGGTACGGAAATACGACGGTGGAGCAAGCTACAGATAATACGCTAAGAGTCGTGCAGCTTGCCAATTGCGGCTACGAGGTGCCAGTTGCAGCAGGGGCGGTAGCGCCTACCGTAAGGCCTTCGCGTGGTACGGATGCGCATATTCATGGGCATAATGGTATTGGGGATGCTGTACTGCCGCCTTCCTCCCAACAGCCGCTGAAGGAAAATGCGGTCGATTTCATCATTCGCAAAGCTGCGGAAAATCCAGGAGAGCTCACTCTGGTGACGACGGGCAGGATGACGAATTTGGCGCTTGCGCTGGAAAAAGCGCCCGAGCTTGCGGGGCAGCTGAAACAGGTGGTGACGATGGGCGGGACGCTGTTTGCACCCGGCAATGTCACGCCAGTTGCAGAAGCTAACATCTATGCCGATCCTGAAGCGGCAGCGGCTGTTTTTGCATCGAATGTTCCACTCACGATTGTCGGGCTGGATGTAACTGTTCCCACAAGGCTTACTGGAGCTGATCTGGAGAAGCTTGTCCGCTACGCGCCGGAACATAAGCAAGCTATCATCCGCTTTTTGAATGAATCGCTGGGCGTTTATTTTGAGTTTTACCGGAAGGTGAACTATTTCATTGAGGAATGTCCAATGCATGATGCGCTTGCTGTTCTTGTAGCGCTTAATCCGTCGCTCGTTACGACACAAAAATTTAATGCCGTCGTTGATTGCAGCAGCGGGCTGACAGCGGGTATGATTGTAACAGACAGAAGACCACGTCCATCTGTGGGCAGAAGTGTGGAATTTTGCGTTGAGGTGGATTCGGCCAGAGCGATTCGCCAAATGATGTCGGTATTCTGGAGCGAATAAAGCAAGAGAATGAAAGATAAGTTAAGTGTACGTAATTAAGGGAGGATTTTGGCAGATGGAGCAGCGTTTTTCGCGGGAATCTAGATGTTATAAAACAGCAAGGGTGTTTCCAACCGATGTGAACAATCATAATACGCTGTTTGGCGGAAAACTGATGGCCTATATCGATGATATTGCCTCCATTGCGGCAACGAAGCATTGCCGCCGTTCCGTCGTTACCGCTTCGACGGATTCGGTCGATTTTCTATACCCCATCCGCCCAACGGATTCCGTATGTCTAGAAGCGTTCGTTACTTGGACGGGCCGTTCTTCCATCGAAGTGTTCGTTAAAGTGGTGAAAGAGGATTTGCTGCGCGGAGAGCGAGAAGTGGCGGCGACGTCCTTTCTGACGTTCGTTGCCCTTGATTCGGACAGGCGTCCGGTAGCTGTGCCAGCGGTCGTTCCCGAAACGGAAGAGGAGCTTAAGCTGTTTGAGACAGCAGAGCAGCGGGCGGAAATGCGCCGTACCCGCCGCGAGCAGAGTAAACGCTTTGCTGAATTTTTGACGGTTAAGCATCCTTGGGACTGAGTGTGAATGATAGCTGTCAGAGTGTAATAGATCGTGCTTGCGGTGGTTCGTATTGCTGCTGCGATTAAGGTCGTAAGGACAGGACGTACTGAATGCATGTGTATACAAACAAGGCGAGGCCTGTACATATGCCTAAAACGATATAAACTGCTTTTTTGCCGCTCACATGGACACCAACTTTCATCAATTCTTTCTATATTATAAAGCAGATGAGAGTGAATGTCATGGCGACGCAATGGCAGAACCGTTAAATAGAATCAGAATAGCAGCAACGCCCCTTCGAGCCGATAAGCCGAAAGGGGCGTTGCTGTCTATTGCCGTTTACGCTTGACGTATAGGGTAAGAATATGAATGTTCTCATCCTTTCTCTATACGTTTCGCCAAAACGATGGCGTCTCATAGAAAGGACGCCGTCAGGCGTTTTTCTTATAAGGTCGTAATGACGCGATCCACGATGCCGTATTGAACAGCCTCCTCTGCGGAGAGGAAATAATCGCGGTCCATGTCCAGCTGGATTTTCTCCAGCGGCTGGCCGGTTCGCGTGGCGGCGATCTGGTTGAGATGCTCCCTAATGCGAATAATCCGATTGGCAGAAATCGCAATATCGCTTGCTTGGCCTTGGACGCCGCCATGCGGCTGGTGGATCATTACCTCGCTGTTGGGCAGGGCAAAGCGCTTGCCTTCAGCACCCGCAAGCAGTAAAATAGCGGCGAAGGATGCTGCAAGCCCTACACATATCGTACTGACATCCGGCTTAATATATTGGATCGTGTCATAGATGGCGAAGCCCGCTGAAGTAGAGCCACCCGGACTATTAATATAGATGCTGATGTCTTTCGACGGGTCTTCCTCCGCGAGAAACAGCAGCTGGGCAACGATGCTGTTCGCGAGTTGGTCGTCAATGGCTGAGCCGAGAAAGATGATGCGATCTTTCAGCAGTCGTGAATAAATATCATAGGATCTTTCGCCGCGCGCGCTTTGCTCCACTACGTAAGGCACATAATTGGTCATAGGTTTACCTCCATTTATTCCGTTTGATGTTTGCTTTCACTTAGTAAACGATTATCGGGGGCCAAAAGGATATGCAGCGCTGCAAGCTTTTTTTTGCTCATCCGCGTATCTTATTAGGGGCTTCATTCGTTTATAAAATAAACGGTTCTGCCGCGTCTTCGCCCGGAATCTGGTAAAGAGGAGCGTGTCCCATGCATTTGAAAAATAAAGCCGCCTTACCGAACGAATATACCGGTCAGCAGCTGGTATCGCTGCGCAAGTACAGCATCTCGCTGACAGGCTCAAGCTGGGATGCCGATGATTTGGCGCAGGAATCGTGGCTGAAAGCGAGCCCCGTTGTAGATGCCGCCAGCCATCAGAATCCCGAAGCGCTGCTGCGGCGCATTGCCAAAAATAGCTGGATTGACCAAAGCCGCAGAAAAGCGGTCTGGCAAAAAATAAGCGGAGAAATGCTGCATTTGCATCAGCAGGGAAACGCAATAAATAATCAAGATGCTAGCGAGCTTGAGATTGTTTTTCATGTGCTGGTGAAGCATATGACAGCTGCGCAAAGGGCTGTTTTTATGCTGCGGGACGTATACGGATGCTCAAGCATCGAAGCTGCGGAAATATTGGGGATGACGGATGGGGCGGTAAAAGCGGCGCTTCACCGTGCCAGGCAAGCGCTTATAGCTGTGCGCCAGCAGCTGCTTCAGGATGGGCTGCCCCAGCCGCAGGAGGAGCATATGAAAACCTATGTACGGGCGCTGGCCTCCGCCTATTTGTTAGGCAATATGAAGACAGTTGCCGCTTTAATGCAGCTTAGCGAAAATGATCCAGAGCTGGCCATCCATATGGCCCAGCATGAGCTGGGGCGCCTTTCATCACGGCGCCAGACGGTTCCAGCAGAAGCGAGGAATATGGAGCTGGAATATGCTTTTATACACAATGCAGCCTAATCGTTTATGGGATAGCAGAGGAGGAAAATCAACTATGTTCATACGTTCATATGAGCAGCAGGATGTGGAGGCAGTTATCGAGCTCATGGCCGATCTGGGCTACCCAACGAATAAAGAAGCGCTCAGCGCCCGTATGGAAAAAATAGCTTCCATTCCGTCTTATTATACGTTTGTTGCGGTGCGAGATGGGCAAGCGGTCGGGATGATTGGCTGCCGTGACATTTTCTATTATGAGGAGGATGGCATGGTCGTCCAAATCAGCCTGCTTGTAACAAAGCAATCGGAGCAAGGGAGCGGAATCGGCACTGCGCTCGTTGCATATACAGAGCAATGGGCGAGGGAAAGGGGCGCAAGTGCGCTCTATTTAACGAGCGGAATTAAAGAATCGCGCAAGAAGGCTCATGCTTTTTATGAAGCCCGTGGCTTTGATATTACGGGCTATCGGTTTGTGAAAAAGCTAACTATGCATGAATTAGGTAATTAATTACTGATAATTAGCGAGTGCAGTCCAGTGTCTAACAAGCGATCCAAGTCATGCCACTTTCATTGACAGTAATAGTTGTCTGAAATATAATTGTTTAAGACAACTATATTGCTTTTGCATCAATGAGGGGGAACGGCATGCTGTCTCAAGAACAACGCCCGCGCTTATGGACTACTGCATTTATTACGCTTACCGTGTGCTCTTTTTTAGTTTTCTTTAATTTGCAGCTTCTTCTATCTCCGCTTACGGCTTATACGAAAAGCACTTTTATGGCAAGCGACGTATCGGTCAGCCTCGTGACGAGCGTGTTTGCTGTTTCTGCGATTTTGACGCGCTTTATGACGGCATTTGTGATGAAAAGAATGCCGCGATCGGCCATTTTGTACACAGGCATTGTGCTTGCGGCCCTATTTACCGCCCTATATATCGCGGCAGATTCCGTAGGCTCCTTGCTTATCATGCGTGTATTTTATGGCATTGGCTTTGGCATAGCCAGTACGATTATACCAACGCTCGTATCGCAAATTATTCCCGCTGGAAGAATCGGCGAAGGAATTGGCTATTTTGGCTTATCCACCAGCATTGCGATGTCCATTGGTCCAATGATAGGACTTAATATTTTGAAGCAATTCGGATTCGAGGCGTTAAGCATAACGGGAACGGCAGCTATACTGCTGATTATCCCGATTCTTTTGGTTTTTCGTCCGCTTCCGCCAGAGCCTCCGCGCCTTAATCAGGAAGAGCGGAAACGGGCTGCCGCGAGCAAGCCGCCTTTTAATTTCCAGCTCGTGTTTCCAGCGCTATTAAATATACTGCTGTCGATTACATACAGCGGAATATTAAGCTTTATCGCCTTGTACGGAGAAAAGCTTGCGATCAATCAAATCGGTTTGTTTTTCTTGTTTAATGCGGTGACGATTATTATTGTTCGTCCGATTTCTGGCAAACTGTTTGACAGCAAAGGGCATGCCGCGGTACTTATTCCTGGTGCATTATGTGTCATTGCAAGCTTGACGGTGCTATCGTTTACAACTTCCATTTCGCTGCTGATCGTATCGGCCCTGCTGTATGGTCTAGGATTCGGTGCTGTCCAGCCAACGATTCAAGCTTGGATGCTGCGCAGCTCAAGTCCGGAGCAGCATGGAGCTGTGAACAGCATGTTCTACAATGCAACCGATCTTGGCGTAGCTACAGGTGCTATTTTGTTAGGCGCTATTGCCTCAGCAACGAGCTATGAAACGATGTATCGCTGCGCTGCTGGCGTCATGATTATCTTTTTGCTCGTATACATGATCATTAGCATGACGGCGGCTGCAAAAAATAAAAAGCGGGGCTGGAGCAAGCCGGAAGCGGTCTCCCAAAACATTTCAATGAAAAACAATTGACACGACCTTACTTGTCATGTAACATGTAAAATGAATTACGATCTAACATCAGATGACAGCAGGGCATCAAACCATATATTTTTTCGTATAACCTCGTAAGCCGTATTCAGCTGCAGCTGGATATAAGAACAGGTCGGGGGTATCTACAGGAAGCCTTTACTTCCTAACTACGATAACAAGGATCAAGCTGTATTGGTCGTTGCTATGTGGTTAGGATTTTTTGTGTTGTCTGGGCACGTTTAGAGAGACAATCAAGGAGGTTTAAAGGCACAAATGAAGTATTTATTAACGGTTTTATTCGGTGCGATTAGTTACGGTGTGTTATCTACAATCGTAGTCCTGGCATATGGTCAAGGCTACCAATTAGGTGAAGTAGTTGGAACGCAGCTGCTGACGGGATTTATTTTGGCCTGGATGCTGGCTTTTTATACAAAATGGCGGGAACAGCGCAAAGCCCGTACAGCCCCAAACACAGTTTCTTCAATTACTCGAGCGGCAGAGGCTGCCAAAACGCTTGCCTCTAAGCTGACGTGGAAAAGCAGAGTGTTGCTGATGCTTTCGGGTATGCCCACAGCTATAACAGGCTTGTTGTATTATCATTCGCTTCGTTATATTCCAGCCTCGCTGGCGATTATATTATTATTTCAATTCACATGGATCAGCGTATTGATTCAAGCTTTCAGCAAGCGCCAACGTCCTAAAGGCATTATGATGCTGGCATTGATCGTATTATTCGGAGGCACGCTTCTCGCTGCCGGCATTATGGAGGATGGCGCAGCCCAGTTCAACTGGATCGGCATTATTTTCGGCTTATTGTCCGCCGTGAGCTATTCCTTGTTTATTTTGTTTAGCGGCAAAGCGGTGCCAGCCGTGCACCCGGCTTACCGCAGTGCGTGGATGATTACTGGCGGATTGCTGCTCGTGTTTATTTTATTCCCGCCAATGTTCCTGTTTAATGGTTTGATATGGGGACAGCTGCTCGTATTCGGTTTCCTGCTAGGGCTGTTCGGGGCGTTTATCCCGCCTGTCCTGTTCGCAATCGGAGTGCCGCATATTGGTGAAGGCATGGCTGGCGTATTAGGCGCAGCCGAGCTTCCTGTAGCTGTCACGATGTCGGCAATTATATTGAATGAGCATGTGAGCATGCTGCAATGGCTGGGCGTCGCCGTCGTGCTGGCGGGCATTTTGCTGCCGGAGCTGAAACGCTTTAAAGGGCGTTCACAGCGCACAATGGCTGCTTAACTAGCGCTTGCTTTCTTGTTAAAAAGATGCAGCTTTTCACAGGGCATAACTTCTTTATCATCAACCTTTGAAACATTTAGTTGAATTTTCCGTCTGTAGTATAAAGGCGGTGTAAGCTTTGAAAAAATGGCTCATTTTGTCGCTGCTGCTATTGTGGCTGCTCCCATCACAGGTGTCCGCGCTATCTTGCGCACAAATGAGAACACCAGCTGAGGCTTATGAGTGGTATGACGGCATTGTGATTGCGAAAGTAAATGAACAGTCTAAGTCTATATTCTCCGATGACAACCAAATTGTTCTAACCGTAAGCAAGAGTTATAAGGGAATTGAAGCGCGCACCATTTCGGCGTCGGAAAACCCGACCTGGGGAGCTTTAAATGGTCCGAGTGAAGAGGGCGTGGAGTATCTCTTTTTTCTAAAAGAGAAGGACGGGAAGTGGGAGCATCCGCTATGCGCGCCTTCCGTGACAACGCCAGTCAGCAAGGAAATGGCGGCTTTTCTGAAGGACAAGGAATTAGATCTTAAAGCTCAAGAATCGGCAGCTAAACAGCTGACTTCGCCTATATCCGAGAGGAATGTGGAGAGTAGTCAGAATCTAGAAAGCAGCTCATCAAGCAGGATTGGGATGGGTATCGCATTATTGGTGCTGGTTATTTTGGTAGGAGTGATCGTTTATCGTCGCTACGGCAGGCGGAACAAGTAATTGATCGCAATGCGATACTGCCATAATGAAGGAGAGAGCCTGAGCAATCAGGCTTTTTCTGTTTTTTAGAATTTTCTACTACTGCATTGTGCAGTAAAGTTTTTGGCTAGCAAGTGTAGTCGACATTTGCTAGCCAAAACGCTGCATTTTTCACTTGCGAAAATCATGCGGCTGCGCTCCTAAGGCCAAGGAGGAACGCTATTAAGTCCCTTTACTTGATCAGAATTCCCGATACATCAGTATTTATCTATAAATGAACACTCTGACTTTAATTGAAAAATAAGTAACGAAAAGCCGGGGATGAAGATCCCCGGCTTTTCGTTGTAGTCTTTTTAGTACATGCAGTTTGGTGAGGGCAGGCTGGGCTAAGTTATCGAGTTGGTACTGTAAGGGATTCCCTTCTGGAATCGGAGAACAGGCATTTTGTAGAGATATCAAAATAATCCTTATTTACAATTTATTTTTATTTAAATAAAATTTTACATTTTGATAAAGAGGAGTTTGGCTTTCGGTATAGAAAAGGTAATATAATCCAGCGATTCGAGTTTCTTCTCCATGATGTGCATTTTTTGTCGGGTACCTTTGTAGAGTCCTCCGCACTTATGTCTGAAACAATGCAGGAAATTTTTCGCAAGCCAATAGAGATTGAATAAATATGTCAAAGGAAAGAAGGGTTATTCCATGTCAATGAGTGAAACCAATTTGCAACTTCAAGAAAATGAAGGCGCTGTTTACGTGCTTACAGAAGCACAGCGAAGAATATGGTATATGGAGCTGCTGAATCCCCATACCACGGTAGCCACACTTAACAGCTTGCTTACCATCAAGGGGACGATACAAGAGAATTTGATTCTGGAAGTGCTGCAAACTCTTGCAATTCGTCATGAAGCTTTGCGCATGCAATTGCAGTATAGGGAGGGGGAGGAGCCTCTCAGCTATGTTGTGCTTTATAAACCATTTGACATTAATGTTGTGGATTTAAGAGAAAGTGAAGCTGAAGCATGGCGGGAAAACGTCGATTTTCTGTCGCGTCAGCCGTTCTCTCTTTTTGATTCCCCGTTATTTAAGTTCACCTTGCTTCGGACTGGAGAACAGGAAGCCAGATTGTTTTTGAGCATTCATCATATTATTGCCGACGGCTATTCGCTCAATTTGATAGGGAATGAAATCATTAGCGGCTATAAGGCCTTGCTTTGTCATGAGGAGCTTCCTATGGAACCGGCGCCTGCTTGTACGGGGCTGCTGCAAAGTGAGGAACAATATTTGCAATCTTCCCGCTTTCTGAAAGATAAAGCCTTCTGGGACGAAGAGTTCAGCACGCTTCCCCCAATTACACGGATTGATACTTCCCAAAGTGCGAGGCAGCTAGCGAGCAGTTCGGCAAGCTGTGTACATTATGAAATAGCTGCATCCGAAGGCGACGTTATCCATGCTTTCTGTGAGGAACAGCAAGTTTCCCCATTTAACTTGTTCGTGGCTGCTCTTTGTCTGTATTTGTCGCGAATTTGCGGAGATGAGGAGATCGTGCTCGGAACGATGTATGCCAATCGGACATCACGAGAACAGAAAGCGATGGTGGCGATGCTGGTCAGCACGACGCCTTTCCGTATGCGGCTGGATACTTCATGGTCGTTCGCGGATTTCCTGAAACAGGTGAAAGGCAAGCAAAGCGAACTGATTCGGCATCAGAAATACCCGTTTAACCGGATTGTACCTGAGCTTCGCAACCAATTTGGCTTTACTGATGCGCTGCTGCCTGTATTTTTCAATTACCATCCGATGGAGTGGGATGCGCTGCCCGCTGACGCACCTTTCCAATATGAGACGAAGCCGCTCGGAAATGATCATCAAGATAACGAATTGACGGTGCACATTCGCGAACATGTAAAAACAGGCGAAATGGCTATTCAAATCGATTATTTAACAGACCTGTTTGCACGCGAAGACATTGACCTTTTGATTCAACGCTTGCTGCATGTGATCAGAGAAGCCATATCTGATCCTTTGCAAGTGATAGGACGTTTTAACATTCTGCCTCCTTGGGAGCTGCAGGACGTACTGAGCTCGTACAGCTTTGGACAGCGAATTAAGCACCAACAAGAGCTTTTATTGCACGAAATGTTCGAGGCGCATGCTGCAAACACACCAGATCGTACCGCTGTTGCGGGATCTGACGGCTCGTCGCTGACCTACCGTCAATTGAATGAGCGAGCTAACAAGTTGGCGAGAACATTGGGTCAACAAGGCATACGCCAAGGGGAACCTGTGGCCATTTTGGGAACACGATCTCCGCTCATCGTGACCGCTGTTCTTGCTGTATTAAAAGCAGGCGGGGCTTTCGTTCCGCTGGATAATTCGCTGCCTGCTGAACGGCTGGCCTATATGGTGTCGGATAGTGAAGCACGTATCCTGCTTACGGCAGATGATGTCATTATGGCTATTCCTGATGACTGCCAAGTCATTGATTTGAGACAAGAGGCAAGCTATGCCGAGGATGGGGCCAATTTACTACATCATTGTTCTGCTGAACAGCTTGCGTATGTCATCTACACGTCTGGAACTACAGGCAGACCGAAGGGGGTTATGGTCGATCAACTCAGTTGGGCTGAAACAGCGAGGTCTTGGGGCCATGAATATAAACTGGAAGTTATGGAGGTAAGGCTCCTGCAATTGGCGAGCTTTTCTTTTGACGTATTTGCTGGCGATTTGGCCAGAGCATGGCTCAGTGGAGGGCTGCTTGTCTTATGTTCGGACGAGGATCGTCTCAGCTTGCCTCGTCTCCATGCCGCTATCGTCGAATACGGCATTACGCTGCTGGAATCAACGCCAGCATTGCTTGTACCGCTGATGGATTATATATATGAGAATGATTTAAGTACGGGGCAACTGCGTTTGTTAATTATGGGCTCTGACCGCTTTCCTGCGAAAGACTTTCAGAGGGTGCACGAGCGTTTCGGCTCTGCCATGCGCATTCTCAACAGTTATGGGGTAACGGAAGCATGTATTGATGCGTCCTATTATGAAGTGGGGATGGGGGGCATGCTGCCTCAGGAAGGAAGTATACCGATTGGTCGGCCGCTTCCTCATGTCAATCTTTACGTGCTAGGTCAGGGTGGTACCTTACAGCCCGTCGGCGTGCCAGGGGAGCTGTGCATTGGCGGAGCCAGCGTAGCTCGGGGCTACCTGAACAGGCCGGAACTGACGGCCGAGCGTTTCGCTCAAGATCCATTCGTTGAAGATGGGCGCATGTATCGCACAGGGGATCAGGCTTGCTGGCTGCCGGACGGAAATTTGCAGTTTCTCGGGCGCTTGGACGACCAGCTCAGTATTCGGGGCTACAGGGTCGAACCGGGCGAGATTGAAGCGCGTCTGCTAGAAATTGAATCCATCCGCGAGGCGGTTGTTGCTGTCATGCCAGATCGCCAGAGAGAGCTGGTGCTTTGCGCATATTACACAGCAGAAGCAGCGCTGGAAACGGCCGAACTGCGAGCATTTTTGTCTTCGATGCTGCCGGACTATATGGTGCCTGCTGCCTTTAAGAAGCTGGAGAAGCTGCCTTTGACAACAAACGGCAAAGTGGATCGCAGAGCTTTGCCTGCACTGGATGAAATAGTTTCCTCCAAATTATACATACGTCCAGTTACAGATGCGCAGCAGCGGATGGCTGTGTTATGGCAGGAGGTGCTGGGTCAAGAACGGATCGGGCTGGAAGACAATTTCTTTGATCTTGGAGGCCATTCGCTGAAAGCCATAACGCTGCTGACGCGCATCCATCAGGAATTTCAGATAGAGCTCGGCTTGCGGGACATTTTTCAGGCCGTTACGCTCAAAGATTTAACCGAGGCGGTCAGCTCAGCCACCGAATATATTTACGAGTCGCTTATGCCTGCGCCACATCAGCCGTATTACCCGCTGTCATCTGCGCAGAAACGGCTATTTATGCTGCAGCAATTGGATGCTTCGGGACTTAGCTACAATATGCCAGCTGTCTTGCATTTGGAAGGGCCGCTGGACAAGCAGCAGATGGAGGCAACATTGGGCGTCCTTATTGCTCGGCACGACGCTTTGCGCACTTCATTTACAGTTGTAGATGGAGAGCCTGTTCAGCATGTGCATCAGCAGGTTGTCTTCTCCCTTCCTTATGAGGAAGCAGAGGAAAAAGAGGCATACGAGCAAATTTCGACTTTCATCCGGCCGTTTGACCTTGGCATGGCTCCGCTGCTGCGGGCAAAGATTGTACGTATTGGGGAGCAACGGCATCTGCTCTTGTTTGATATGCATCATATTATCTCGGATGGTATTTCTGTGCAAATTTTGACCGAAGAGCTAGCTGCATCTTATGCCGGAGAAACGCTGGAGCCGTTACAGCTGCAATATAAAGACTACGCTGTATGGCAGCAAGCCTACAAGTACACACAAGATTACGCCAAGCAGGAAGCCTATTGGCTGGATCAGTTTGCCGGGGACGTGCCTGTGCTTCAGCTGCCGACCGACGATCCTCGCCCGGCAGTACGCAGTTTTAAAGGAAACCGAGTAGACGCCGAGCTTCGGGGCGAGCTTGCAGCAGCGGTCCGGGAGCTGGCTCGCAAGAACGGTGCCACCGTATACATGGTGCTGCTAGCAGCATACAGCGCGCTGTTGTCGCGAATCAGCGGGCAAGAGGAGATCGTTGTCGGAACGCCTGTTGCAGGGCGTCAGCACGCGGATCTGTCAGGCATGTTAGGTATGTTTGTCAACACCTTGGCGCTTCGCATGTACCCGGAAGGCGACAAAACGTTTGCCGCCTATCTGCGAGAAGTGAAGCAGACGGCATTGTCTGCGTTTGAGCATGGGAATTACCCGTTTGAGGAATTGGCCCAGCGCATTGTTCAGCAGCGTGATCTAAGTCGCAATCCGCTCTTTGACGCGATGCTCGTTGTGGAGCATGCGGATCACGAGGAGTTTAAGCTGGCCAATGTCCATGTTACTCCGTACGCATTGGATTATACGGCCGCCAAGTTTGATTTGACGCTCACCGTGACGGAGCGGGAGGAAAGCTTCTCATTGAGTTGGGAGTATGACTCCGCTTTGTTTGGACATCGTACGATAACACGCTGGAGCGATTGCTTCCATGAGCTGCTGGTTCAGGCTGCTCGCTCCCAGGATGCGAAGCTAGGGACATACGATATAGTAACGGGTCAGGAAAGAGAGCAACTGTTAGGCCAATTTGCCGGGACTAAGAAAAACTATGGCCCAGCAACCTCGGTGCTAACGTTATTTGAGCAGCAAGCTGTGGAAACTCCAGACCAACCGGCGGTCATTTTGGAAAAGGACGAGCTGAGCTACCGGCAACTCAATGAGTGGGCAGAGCAGCTCGGCGCTGAGCTGCGGAGGCAGGGAGTGGGAGCGAACACGATTGTCGCTGTTATGACTCATCGTTCGTTAGAAATGGCGGTAGGCATACTAGCGGTCTTGAAAGCAGAGGGTGCCTACCTTCCGATCGATCCTGAATTTCCGATCGATCGCATCCGGTATATGCTGGAGGACAGCCTCCCTCAAGTGCTGCTTACGTTCAGAACGTATGAGCCGCTCGTAGCGGAACTCCATCAGGACATTTCTGTTTTATATTTTGAGGACCACCCGCTACGGCAGATCCCAGTGAAGGCAGTAAAACGCTCGTTCGCTCTAGAACACTTGGCCTATGTCATCTACACATCGGGTACTACAGGGAAGTCTAAGGGCGTTATGATTGAACACGGCAGCTTGGCGAACACGATACAGTGGAAAAAACGCCACTATTCGTTTGGCCCGCAAGATAGAGCGTTGATGTTGAATCCTTTTATTTTTGATTCGTTTGTGACTCACTTTTTTGGGCCTATCGTCTCAGGGGCAGCCGTTGTTATTTTGAGTGATCAAGGCAGCAAAGATGCTTCAGCCATTCGCGAAGCGATCGTGAACCATCAAATTACCCATTTGCAAAGCCCTCCGAGCTTCTACTCTGCCATGCTGGAAAGCATGATGCATAAGGATTGGCGCTCGGTGCGAAGTGCGGTAGTAGCCGGCGAGGCGGTTGGCCTGCCTTTAATTCGTCGACTGAAGGCTATGAATCCCGATATGCAGCTGATGAATGAATACGGTCCAACCGAAAATACCGTCGTGACGACAGCAGTGGAACTAACGGAAGAGACGGCTGTAACCATTGGGCGCCCCGTACCGAATGCGCGGGTTTATATTTTGAATGCACAAGGCATGCTGAATCCGCTCGGTGTACCGGGCGAGCTTTGCATTGCCGGGGCCGGCTTGGCCCGGGGCTATATGAATCAACAGGAATTGACGGCATCCAAGTTTACGGCTGATCCTTTCGTGAAGGGCGAACGTATGTACCGAACAGGCGATTGGGGCCGGTGGTTGCCCGATGGCACGTTGGAGTATTTGGGACGAATGGATCATCAAGTGAAAATTCGGGGGAACCGGATTGAACTCGGCGACATTGAGGCGCATCTATTAACGCTTCCAGAAATGAATGAGGTAACCGTCACTGTGATCGAGGAATCAGAGGGCAACGCCAGTTTATGCGCTTATTTTGTAGCGGAGCGGGAATACGCAGTGAAGGAATTAAGACAGCTGCTTGGCTTGGCATTGCCGTCTTATATGATGCCGTCTTATTTTGTTCAAATACCGCAAATGCCGCTGACTGCCAATGGCAAATTGGACCGCCGAGCGCTTCCGCTTCCTGACAGCAGCAATCTGACCAAAGATGGCAGCTACTTGGCTCCGAGATCCGAGGCAGAACGAAAGATGATCGAAGTGTGGCAGGAAGTGCTGGGCGTACGTCCGATCGGGATTCGGGATGATTTCTTTGAACGAGGCGGGCATTCGTTAAAGGCCACGTTTGTAGTTGCTCGCATGCAAAAAGAGCTTCAGGCCGACGTTACGCTGCGGGATCTGTTCCAATACCCGACCGTTGAGTCGATGACAGAAGTGATCGCATCCAGGTCGATGAAAATATTCGATGCTCTGGAGCTAGCGACGCAGATGGACTATTATCCGCTTACGAGCGTGCAAAAAAGGCTATTCGTGCTGCAACAAATGGAAGGAGCAGAAGTCAGCTACAACATGCCCGCCGTTCTGCGGATGGAAGGCATGCTGGACCCATTACGCTTTGAGTCCTCCTTGCAGCAGCTCATTTTGCGTCATGACGCGTTGCGAACATCCTTTGCATTCATTGACAACGAGCCCGTACAGCAAGTGCATGAGCATGTGCAGATAGCCGCAGCCTACCGGGAGGCGGAACAGCAGCAGCTTGATGCCGTAATCGCGGAGTTTGTACGGCCATTCGATCTTGGACAGGCTCCTTTGCTTCGCGTGGAGGTTGTGCGCGTGGAAGCACAGCTGCACTATGTGCTGCTCGACATGAACCATATGATCTCTGACGGCGTGTCAATGAGCATTTTTGTAGAAGAATTTACGAAACTGTATGCTGGAGAAAAATTGGAACCGCTGCGGCTGCAGTACAAAGATTATGCCGTATGGCAGCAGAAATACGCCCAAAGTGCCGTGTATATGGAGCAAGAGGGCTACTGGCTCCAGCATTTGGGCGGAAAATTGCCTGTGCTGCATCTTCCTGCCGATTACACACGTCCGGTATTGCGCAGTTTTGCGGGGGACCGAGTCGATTTCAAGCTAGACAATGCGTTGTCGGAGGCGGTACAAAAGCTCGCGCTGGATAAAGGGGCCACTGTGTACATGGTGCTGCTGGCGGCGTACAGCACGTTCCTGTCGCGGCTGTCCAACCAGGATGAGATCATCATTGGTTCCCCTGTTGCTGGACGTCCGCATGCAGATTTGTCATCCATGATGGGGATGTTTGTTAATATGCTGCCTTTGCGTACATTCCCTTCAGGACCAAAGGGTTTTGCCCAATTTTTAGAGGAAATCAAGCAAACGACACTGGATGCTTTAGTGCATGGGGATTATCCTTTGGAGGATGTTGTAAATCAGGTTGTCAGAGAGCGGGATATGAGCCGCAATCCGTTGTTCGATGCCGTTTTTGTGCTGCAAAATACCGATTTGTTGCCCATTGCGCTACCTGACTTGAGCGTAGAATCGTATCCGTTTGCCGAAACATCGGCGAAGTTTGACCTCACGCTTCAGGTTAACGAGCATCAGGACGGCTACTACTGCTCCATGGAGTTTTCCACGGCATTGTTTGCTCGTGAAACGATAGAGCGCTGGTGCCGCTATTTTACGGACATGCTGCATCATGTAGTCGCTGAACCGGATACGCGGCTTGCCGAAGCGAGGTTGCTTCGTGAGCAAGAGCAACATGAACAGCTTATGGCCTATAGCGGGCTACCTGTGTCGCCTGTGATGCAAGTGTCTATTACAGAGCGTTTTCAAGAAATCGTCCATCATCATCCTGAACGACTGGCCGTTGTATGCGGCGAGCGGCAGCTTACGTACGAGGCGTTGCAGTGCCAGTCCTTAGCTGTAGCCGGGAAGCTATTTAGAAAAGGGCTGCTGCCTCAAGCGGCTGTTGGCATTTTGGCTGAGCGTTCCATCGAGTTTGTTGTTGCAGTCATGGGCATTTTGCAGGCGGGCGGCGCTTACGTACCTTTGGACCCGGAGGCTCCGGATGACCGTCACATGTATATATTGAACGATTGCGGTGCGGACTGCCTGATTGTTGTTGGCGATTTGCGCGTGTCGGAACGGTATGAGGGATCGGTAATCAGGCTTGATGCTGATATGCTTCTGGAGGAAGGTCTGGAGGACAACGGGGAATTGCGCACGATCCGTAAAACCCGCAGCGATGATCCTGCCTATATTATGTACACCTCTGGCACAACAGGCAGTCCAAAAGGCGTGCTGGTCACACACGGCAATGTCGTCAACCTGGTGACAGGAGGCGGGTATGTGCCGTTTCATAGCGATCATCGTTATGCGCAGACCGGCTCGGTCAGCTTTGATGCGGCAACATTTGAAATTTTTGGCGCGCTGCTTCATGGCGGAGCGCTGTACCCGGTAGAAAAAGACGTACTGCTGAGCGCGAGACGATTAGGACATTTTATTGCAGCAAACGGCATTACGGTCATGTTTTTGACAACATCGCTATTTCACCACTTGGCCAATGAGGATGCGGGAATGTTTGCTGGGCTTCAGCATTTGATCATGGGTGGAGAAATATTGCTGCCGAAGCCTGTTCACGCTGTTCAGAAGGCTAGCCCGTCCATCACGATATGGAACGGATACGGGCCGACGGAGAACACTACGTTTTCGACTGCTTTCCATCTCAGTGAGACGATCGGGATGACGAGCATTCCGATCGGACGGTCGATTGGCGGAACGACAGCCTACGTGCTGGGCGCTGGCGGTCAGATGCTTCCCGTTGGCGTACCGGGAGAGCTGCACCTCGGAGGTGCCGGTGTAGCCAAAGGCTACTGGAATCAGCCTGAGCTTACGAAGGAAAAATTCAAGTCTGATCCGTTTATTGAAGGTAAAACCATGTATGCAACAGGGGATTTGGCGCGCTGGCTGCCTGATGGCAACCTCGAATATATGGGCCGAATCGATCAGCAGGTCAAAATTCGGGGATACCGGATTGAACTGGGCGAAATTGAAGCGCATCTGCTGGTGCACGCCGATATTCGTCAAGCGTCAGTCGTCATTCGGAAAGATACACCTGGAAACGAAGTGCTTTGCGCTTATTATGTTAGCGACGGTATGTTAGATCCTTCAAAATTGAGATATATGATGAGCACAGCTCTGCCTGTATATATGGTTCCTGAGTATTACATTCGGCTTACGGAACTGCCGCTTACGAGAAATGGGAAGCTGGATCGATCGGCATTGCCTGCGCCTGCATACGATGCAGCGGCAACTGCGCCATATGTGGCTCCTCGTACAACGACGGAAGCTCAACTAGCGGCAATTTGGGGGGATGTATTGCAGACGTCGCAAGTGGGAGCGCGAGATAACTTTTTTGCACGGGGAGGGCACTCGCTAAGCGCGATGACGCTGGCCTCGCACATCCATCAAGTGATGAATGTGCGAGTGGAGATTCGTGACATATTCCGTTTTTCGACTCTTGAAGCGCTGGCGCTCAGAGTAGAACAGGGAGCGAAAGACCTGTTTGAAGGCTTGCAGCCTTCCGCTCCGCGTGACTACTATCCGCTGTCTTCCGCGCAAAAGCGGATGTACGTGCTGCACCAGCTTGAAGGTGCGGAAATGAGCTATAACATGCCTGCGGCCCTGCTATTCAATGGACGGGTGGAGTTTGCCCAACTGGAACGCGCTTTTAGGGAGCTTATCGCCCGCCACGAAGTGCTGCGGACCAGTTTTGAGATGCTTGATGGCGAGCCAGTTCAAAAAATTAGCGCAGAGGTTGATTTCAATTTGTCTTACCGGGAAGCGGGAGACAGACCAATAGAAGAAATGATTCGGGCGTTTATGCGTCCTTTCGATTTGGGCCTGGCTCCGCTGCTGCGCATTCAGTTGACGAAGCTGACCGATACGCAGCATCTGCTGCTGTTTGATATGCATCACATTATCTCCGATGGGACTTCAATAAGTCTTTTCATCGAGGAGATGACAAGGCTGTACGCTGGCAAACGTTTAGAGCCGTTATCCCTTCATTACAAGGATTATGCGGTATGGCTTGCAGCTAACAAACACTCGGAAACGTATGTCAAGCAAAAAGAATATTGGGTGCAGCAGCTTGGCGGTGATGTCCCGATTCTTCATTTGCCGTCGGATTTCCCCCGTCCAGCTATAAAAAGCTTTGCGGGAAGTCGGCTGGATTTTGTCATAGATGCAAAATTGAGCACCCATGTAAAACAACTGGCGCAAGACACAGGGACTACTTTATTTATGGTATTGCTTGCTGCTTACAACGTGTTCCTAGCGAAAATTTCAGGTCAAGATGACATTATCGTGGGCACGCCGATTGCCGGTCGTCCTCATGTCGACCTGTCCGATATGATGGGGATGTTCGTGAACACGTTAGCGATTAGATCAATGCCGTCTGTAGACAAAACATTCAGGGACTACTTGGAGGAAATCAAGCAAATTTCTTTGGCGGCGTTTGAACATGCGGACTACCCGTTTGAGGAAATTGTCGATCAAGTCGTTCAACACCGGGATGTGAGCCGGAATCCGGTCTTTGATGCGATGTTCGCTCTGCAAAATATGAAACGATCTGTTCTGCATATGTCAGATGTCGAGATCATTCCTGTCCCGATGGAAAACCCGACGGCAAAATTTGATTTGTCTTTGTTTGTCAACGAGTCCGCAGATGAGTTGCACGGCAGCTTGGAGTATGCAACATCGCTGTTTGAGGCGAGTACCATTGAACGTTGGAAAGATCATTTTATCGCATTGCTTCGGCATACCGTGGCTGAGCCGGACGTCATGCTCGGCAAGGCGAACTTGCTTAATGAACAAGATTTGATGACTCTGCATCGGTGGATGGACGGGCCTGTGAAGAAGCTCGAAGACACAAATGTGCATCAGTTATTCCATAAGCAGGCGGAGAAAACACCGGAAGCGGCTGCGCTCGTATTTGGCGATACCATGCTTACTTACGGGGAACTTGACCGTTTATCGGATCAAATGGCTGCTGCTCTGCGACAAGAGCAGATCGGAGACGGAAGCATTGTAGGGCTAATGGCTCAGCGTTCTCCCAAAATGATTATCGGTTTGCTTGGCATTTTGAAAACGGGAGCGGCCTTCCTTCCGCTTGATCCTTCCTACCCTGAGGAACGAATTTCGTTCATACTGGAAGATTCTAAAGTCTCTTGCCTACTGGTGGATTCGGATTCCGCCCAAACGCATGATCGCCTTGTCCATCGCAGCAAAACGAGAATCATCGAGCAGCTTCTTGCGACAATAAGCTTCAGCGATACAATTGAGGTTTCACATGAGCAGCTTCAAAGTCCGGCAGCGACCGAAAGCAGCCGGTTGCTCTACGTCATCTATACATCGGGTACGACAGGCAATCCGAAAGGTGTCATGCTTGAACACGGCAACCTCATCAACTTGATTATGCATCAATATGAGCATACTTATATTCCGTTTGACAAGGATGTGTTGCAGTATGCTTCGTATAGCTTTGATGTGAGCTATCAAGAAATTTTCTCGACTTTGCTTGCCGGAGGAACGCTGCACTTGATCGAGGAGGAGATGCGCCAAAATGCAACTGCGCTTTTCCGTTATGTGGAGGATCGAGGCATTCAGACCTTGCTTCTGCCTTCGTCGTTTGTCAAATTCGTCTGGAACGATCCGACTTATGAATCGGTATGGCCGAAGTGCGTGAAGCATTTGATTACAGCGGGAGAGGCGCTAATTGTTGGTCATACACTACAGCAATTTTTGCGAGAGCAGGGCGTAACGCTGCACAATCATTACGGTCCTTCCGAGACGCATGTGGCTACGACGTATACGATAATACCGAAAGAGCCGATGGTTGCGCTGCCTCCGATTGGTAGACCGATTAGCAATTCGTCTGTTTATATTGTCGATTCTCTGGGGCAGCTGCAACCGATCAACGTAGCTGGCGAGCTGTATATTGGGGGAGCTTGTGTCGGCAGAGGTTACCTGCATCAGCCTGATTTGACAAGTGAGAAGTTCCTTTCTAATCCCTGGTCACCCGGAACCCGGATGTACCGAACGGGGGATAAGGCCCGCTGGTTGGCCGACGGAAGCATTGAGTATTTAGGCCGTATCGACCATCAGGTTAAAATTAGAGGATACCGAATCGAACCGGGCGAGATCGAAACCAAGCTGCTGGAGTTGGACGGGATTCGAGAGGCAGCTGTAATTGCACTGCAAGATGAACGCGGCAGCAATGAGCTGTGCGCTTATGTGGCAGGGGAGCGTGAATATACCTTTGCTGAGCTGCGTGCAGCGCTTAGAACGATCTTGCCGGAATATATGATACCGGCCTATTTCGTGCAGCTTGCAGAGCTGCCGGTTACGCGTAACGGCAAAATTGACCTTAGAGCGCTGCCGAAGCCGACGGAAAGATTGGCGGAAGGCGATTACGTCTCGCCACGGACGCAAGTAGAAACAAAGCTGGCTCTGCTGTGGCAGGAGGTGCTGGGGCTTGAGCGCGTCGGCATTCGCGACAACTTCTTCGAGCTTGGCGGCCATTCGCTCCGAGCGATGACGCTCGTATCGCGCATTCATCAGGTATTGGAGACCGAGGTTCCCCTGCGGCAGTTATTCCTTTCGCCTACGGTCGAAGGCCTGGCGGCTGTACTAGAAACAGCCGACGAGCGCGAATTTGAAGCGCTGGTGCCTGTGAAGGCTCAGGAGGCGTATCCGCTGTCCTCAGCGCAAAAGCGCCTGTACATTTTACAGCAGTTAGAGGGAGCGGAGCTTAGTTATAACATGCCAGCCGCTCTGCGTCTGTCGGGACCGCTGGATCGTCAGCGGCTGGAAAGGGCGCTGCAAGCGCTGGTGGCCCGCCACGAATCGCTGCGGACAGGATTTGCAGTAGTTGACGGGGAGCCGATGCAGCGTATTGTGGCGTCTGCCGTGTTCTCGGTAACTTACGAGGAGGCGACGGAGGAGGAAGCACAGGAGCGCGTTCGGACCTTCCTTCGTCCGTTCGACCTCAGCGAAGCGCCGCTGCTGCGGACGACGGTGGTGCGCGTAGGCGAAGCGAATCATTTGCTGCTGTTCGACATGCATCATATTATTTCCGATGGCACGTCGATGAGTATATTTATCCAGGAGTTTACGAAGCTGTATGGAGGAGAAGAACTGGAGCCGCTGCGTTTGCAGTATAAAGATTATGCGGTGTGGCAGCAAAGCTACCGGGAAAGCGCGTCTTATCGGGAGATGGAGCGCTACTGGCTGAAGCAGTTCGCCGGGGAGCTGCCAGTGCTGAGCCTGCCGCTCGATTATCCGCTTCCGGCGGTGCGGAGCTTCGAGGGAGCACGCGTAGAATTCGAGCTGGACAGCGAGCTGTCAGCAGCGCTGCGGGAGCTGGCCCGGTCAAGCGGGGCGACGGTGTATATGGTGCTGCTGGCGGCGTACAGCGCGTTGCTTGGCCGGTTAAGCGGCCAGGAGGAGCTGATCGTCGGCACGCCGATTGCGGGACGTTCGCATGCTGACATGCAGGGCATGCTGGGGATGTTCGTGAACACGCTGGCGCTGCGGGTAAGCCCGTCGGGTGAAAAAACGTTCTCCGCCTACTTGCAGGAAGTGAAGCAGACGGCGCTAAGCGCCTTCGAACACGGGGACTATCCGTTCGAGGAGCTGGTGGAGCAGGTAGTCAGGCAGCGGGATTTGAGCCGCAATCCGCTTTTTGATGCGATGCTGGTGTTGCAAAACACGGAGCAATCGGAGCTGGAGCTGGCGGATCTGCAATGGACGCCGTATCCAATAGAAAGCGGAGCGGCGAAATTCGATTTGACGCTGTCGGTGAATGAAGAGGAGCAGGGCATGCGTTGCACGCTGGAATATGCGGTGAAGCTGTTTGAGCAGGCCACGATAGAGCGCTGGGTGGGTCATTTTACGGAGCTGCTGCGCCGAGTGACTCGCGATTCGCATACAACGCTTGGAAACATGGACTTGCTGATGGCAGGGCAGCGTGAGCAGCTCTTGGTGCACTTTAACGCTACGGAGCTGGAGCTCCCTGAAAACGCGACGGTGCATGGGCTGTTCGAGCAGCAGGCTGCCCGAACGCCGGGGCATCCGGCGTTGGTGAGTGGACTGGCCGTCTGGACGTACGGCGAGCTGGACGGTCAAGCGAACCGCATCGCGGGCTGGCTGCGCGCGCATGGCGTGAGCAGCGAAGACCGCGTCGGTGTGCTGCTATCCCGTTCGCCTTGGCTGATCGCCGGTCTGCTGGGGATTATGAAAGCCGGTGCGGCCTATGTGCCACTGGATCCGGCGCTACCAGCCGGGCGCATCGAAGGGATGATCCGAGATGCCGGAATCCGCATTCTCTTAAGCGAAGAAGCCCAGCGGGAAACGGTGGCGGGCTGGGTAGAAACCCCGCTGCGTCAGGTGCTGTGTCTGGAGGAGCAGGGCTCAGATGGACAGCAGGAGGAGCAAGCTTCGCAGGTGAGGTTTGCCTCCGTGGAGGAACTGAAAGCTTATTCCTCGGCATCAACGAAGGTGGAGACCCGCGCTGAAGGCAGCGCGTATGTGATCTACACCTCGGGGACGACCGGCACGCCGAAAGGCGTGGTGGTGGAGCATCGAAACGTCGTCAACTTTATGACGGGGATGGTGGAAGCTCTGCCCTTTGCGCCATCTGCCACGATGCTCAGCGTGACGACGGTGTCCTTCGACATCTTCGTGACCGAAAGCTGGGTACCGCTGAGCTGCGGCATGCAGGTT
Organism: Paenibacillus sp. JT22N15; assembly: GCF_059383755.1. Classification (NCBI taxonomy): domain Bacteria; kingdom Bacillati; phylum Bacillota; class Bacilli; order Caryophanales; family Paenibacillaceae; genus Paenibacillus; species Paenibacillus sp. JT22N15. Next base: position 67,942 of record NZ_JBXENV010000013.1, read on the forward strand.
CTGCTGGCGAGCGAGGCAGAGCAGCAGGACCCTGCACAGCTGGCTGCGCTGCTTACGAAGCATCCAGCCCAGGTGATGCAGACGACGCCTTCCCGGCTGGTGATGCTGCTGGAGGATGCGCGCAGTGCAGCTGCGCTGCGCCCTATGCAGGCGCTGTTGATTGGCGGGGAGCCATTCCCTGCCCCGCTGGAAAGACAATTGCGGAGTCAAACGGAGGCGGAGCTGTACAATATGTACGGCCCGACAGAAACGACGGTTTGGTCGACGTTTGAACACCTGAGAGAAGCGGGCGAAGGAGGAAAAATGAGCATCGGCCGTCCGCTGTCCAATACGCAGGTGTATGTGCTGAACGAGGCGCTGCAGGTGCAGCCGATCGGAGCGGTGGGAGAGCTGTGCATCGGAGGAGCAGGCGTAGCCCGTGGCTACTGGGCACGCGAGGAACTGACGAACGAGCGGTTTGTCGCGCATCCGTTTGCCCCAGGCGAGCGGATGTACCGGACTGGCGATTTAGCCAGATGGCTGCCGGATGGTCGTCTGGAGCATTTGGGCCGGATGGACCATCAGGTGAAGATACGGGGTTACCGGATCGAGCTGGGCGAGGTGGAAGCGCATCTGCTGCAAATCGAAGGGGTAAAAGAAGCGGTGGTGACGGTGATCGCTGGAGAAAGGGAGACGGACGCAGCGGAATTGTGCGCGTATGTGACCGGCAGCAGCGAGCTGGGAACGAAGGAAATGCGCAGCAAGCTGGCAGAGGGACTTCCCTCGTATATGCTCCCTTCATATTTCATATCCCTGCCCGAGATGCCGCTAACGCCTAACGGAAAGCTGGATCGCAAGGCACTGCCGAAGCCGGAAGTTGGGGCGCAGAGCGAGGCGGCGTATGTAGCGCCGCGGACACCAGTCGAAGCGGAAATCGCGCGGCTGTGGCAGGAGGTGCTGGGACTTGAGCGTGTTGGTATTCGCGACAACTTCTTTGCGCTTGGCGGCCATTCCCTCCGGGCGATGACGCTTGTATCGCGTATGCATCAAGCATTGGAGACCGAGGTGCCGTTAAGAGAGGTGTTTCTTTATCCGACCGTTGAAGAGCTGGCAGTGGTGATTAGCCGACGGGAACAGAAGGCGTATGCCGCCATTCCACGTGTGGAAGCCAGAGACTACTATCCGCTGTCCTCAGCGCAAAAACGGATGTACATTTTACAGCAGCTTGAAGAAGCGGGTAAAAGCTACAATATGCCCGGGATGCTGATGCTGGAAGGGGCGCTGAACCGAGCGCGTTTTGAAGCGTCGTTCCGGCTCTTGATTGCCCGCCACGAAACGCTGCGTACCGATTTTGAGCTGGTGCAGGGCGAACCGATGCAGCGGGTAAAGGAAGCGGTTGACTTTGAGGTTGCCTATGTAGAGGCAAGCATGGAGGAGGTCGAAGCCCGAGTGCGCGATTTCGTGCAGCCGTTCGACCTCAGCGAAGCGCCGCTGCTGCGGGTGGAATTAATCGAATGGGCGGAAGAGCGCTATGTGCTGCTGCTGGATATGCATCACATCATTTCTGATGGGGCGTCGATGGATATTTTGGTGGAGGAATTCGCCCGTCTATATCGGGAGGAGAAGCTGCCTGAGCTGCGGATTCAGTACAAGGATTATGCGGTTTGGCAGCAGTCTGAAGCCTATAAAGAGCAAATGAAGCAGCATGAAGCTTACTGGCTGAAAGCATTGGATGGAGAATTGCCCGTGCTGGAGCTGCCGACGGACGCAGCACGTCCTGCGATAAGACAGTCCGATGGAGCCGCGTTTGACTTTGAGCTCGATTCGCATCAGAGGGATGCGCTGCACGAGCTTGCTGCTCAGCATGGATCTACGCTTTATATGGTGCTGTTAGCGGCGTATACGATTTTGCTGCATAAATACTCCGGGCAAGAAGACATTATCGTCGGTACGCCGATTGCAAGCAGAACGCATCCGGACGTAGAGCCGCTAATTGGAATGTTCGTCAATACCCTTGCGATCCGCACATATCCGCACGGCAGCATGCCATTTTTAAGCTATTTGCAGGAAATGAAGGAAACGGCGCTCGGAGCGTACGAGCATCAGGACTACTTGTTTGAACAATTGGTAGAAAACGTGCAGGTTAATCGTGATTTAAGCCGCAATCCAGTGTTTGATGCCATGTTTGTCCTGCAAAATACAGAAAACACAGGCATTCGTATAGAAGGGCTTGAACTAAAGCCATATCAGAGCGAATACGCAATAGCTAAATTCGACCTAGTTCTGGATGTTCGGGAAGAAAGCGACGGACTATCATGCAGCCTACAGTACGCAACAGCTTTGTTCAATAGGGAAACGGCGCAGCGGATGGCGAAGCATTTTGCTCATTTGGTAGACAGCATTATTGAAGCACCTGAGGCAGAGATTTCTGATCTGAGCATGCTGAGCAGCATAGAGCTTTCACAGATTTTGCACGCTTTCAACGATACAACAGCGGAGTATCAGCGGGAGAAGACAATTCAGCAGCTGTTTGAGGAGCAGGCGCAGCAAAATCCGAACGCTGTAGCCGTTCGGTTTGAGCAGGAGCAGCTGACGTATCGGGCGTTGAACGAACGAGCCAATCGCTTGGCCCGAACACTGAGGGCTGCAGGTGTGAAGCCTGATCAATTGGTGGGCATTATGGCCGAGCGCTCGCTGGATATGGTCGTTGGCTTGATGGCGATTTTAAAAGCAGGGGGCGCATATGTGCCGATTGATCCGGACTATCCACAGGAACGAATCAGCTACATGCTGGAAGACTCTGGGACGCAGGTACTGTTGGTTCAGGAGCAGAGGCAGCAGCAAGCTGTGTTTGAAGGCACAGTCATTTTGCTGGATCACGAGCAGTCTTATCATGAAGATAGGGCCAATCTAGAATCCGTCAATGCGCCGAGCGATGCGGCCTACGTCATCTACACATCGGGGACGACAGGCAAGCCGAAAGGAACCTTGATCGAGCATAAAAATGTTGTGCGACTGCTGTTCAACAGCAAAAACTTGTTTGATTTCGGCCCGTCGGATACGTGGACGCTGTTCCACTCGTTCTGCTTTGACTTCTCGGTATGGGAGATGTATGGGGCTTTGCTGTACGGAGGAAAATTGGTCATCGTGCCGTCGCTGGCGGCAAAAAATCCGGCGCAGTTTCTGCGATTGCTGGCTGAGCAGCAAGTGACGATTTTGAACCAGACACCAACCTATTTCTACCAATTGCTGCGTGAAGCGCTGGCAGAGGAAGCGCCGATGCTGAGCGTGCGCAAGGTCATTTTTGGCGGTGAGGCACTAAGCCCGCAACTGTTAAAAAACTGGAGGGCGAAATATCCAGCGACGCAGCTGATCAATATGTACGGCATTACGGAAACGACGGTACATGTCACGTACAAAGAGATTACCGAGGTAGAGATTGAGCAGGCGAAAAGCAATATCGGCCGTCCGATTCCTACGCTAAAAGTATACGTGCTGGATGCAAAGCGCAATTGCGTGCCTGTCGGTGTGATTGGGGAAATGTATGTAGCTGGCGAAGGGCTGGCGCGTCTGTACTTGAACCGTCCTGATTTGACAAGTGAGAAGTTTGTGGACAATCCTTTTGATGCTGGCGCAAAAATGTACCGTTCCGGGGATTTGGCCAGATGGCAGCCAGATGGCAGCATCGAGTATTTGGGCCGAATCGATCATCAAGTGAAAATTCGCGGGTACCGCATTGAGCTTGGCGAAATCGAAACGCAGCTGACCAAGGTGGAAGCAGTGCAGGAGGCAATCGTTCTCGCCCGCGAGGATGGAGGCGGAGAGAAGCATCTTTGCGCGTATTTTGTAGCGGATCAGCCGTTTGCGGTAAACGAGATAAGAAGCCTGCTATCGCAAGAGCTGCCGGGCTACATGATTCCGTCGTACTTTGTGCAGATGGATCGGATGCCGCTGACATCGAACGGAAAAATCGACCGCAAAGCGCTGCCAGCGCCTGAAGGCAGTTTGCAAACAGGAGAGGAGCATGTCGCGCCGCGCACGTCGCAGGAAGCGCAGCTTGCGGAAATTTGGCGGGAAGTGCTCAGGCTGGAGCGGGTTGGTGTAAAGGACAATTTCTTCGAGCTTGGCGGCCACTCTTTAAGGGCAGCAACGCTGGTAAGCATGGTGCGTAAAGCGATGAATGTGGACCTCCCGCTGCGGGATGTGTTCCACTTCGCTACCATTGAACAGATGGCGTATGCGATTGGTAAGCTGGAACAAGCTTCTTACAGCTTCATTCCTTCAATTATTGAAGAAAACGAATTTTATCCGCTGTCCTCAGCGCAAAAACGCCTGTACGTGCTACAGCAGCTGGAGGGAGCGGAGCTTAGTTACAACATGCCAGTCGCTCTGCGTCTGTCAGGACCGCTGGATCGTCAGCGGCTGGAAAGGGCGCTGCAAGCGCTGGTGGCCCGCCACGAATCGCTGCGGACAGAGTTTGCAGTAGTTGACGGGGAGCCGATGCAGCGTATTGTGGCGTCTGCCGTGTTCTCGGTAACTTACGAGGAGGCGACGGAGGAGGAAGCACAGGAGCGCGTTCGGACCTTCCTTCGTCCGTTCGACCTCAGCGAAGCGCCGCTGCTGCGGACGACGGTGGTGCGCGTAGGCGAAGCGAATCATTTGCTGTTGTTCGATATGCATCATATTATTTCCGACGGCACGTCGATGAGTATATTTGTGCAGGAGTTTACGAAGCTGTATGGAGGAGAAGAACTGAAGCCGCTGCGTTTGCAGTATAAAGATTATGCAGTCTGGCAGCAAAGCTGCCGGGAAAGCGCGTCTTATCGGGAGATGGAGCGCTACTGGCTGAAGCAGTTCGCCGGGGAGCTGCCGGTGCTGAGCCTGCCGCTCGATTATCCGCTTCCGGCGGTGCGCAGCTTCGAGGGAGCACGCGTAGAATTCGAGCTGGACAGCGAGCTGTCAGGAGCGCTGCGGGAGCTGGCCCGTACGAGCGGGGCGACGGTGTATATGGTGCTGCTGGCAGCGTACAGCGCGTTGCTTGGCCGGTTAAGCGGTCAGGAGGAGCTGATCGTTGGCACGCCGATTGCGGGACGTTCGCATGCTGACTTGCAGGGCATGCTAGGGATGTTCGTGAACACACTGGCGCTGCGGCTGAGCCCGTCGGGTGAAAAACCATTCTCTGCCTACTTGCAGGAAGTGAAGCAGACGGCGCTAAGCGCCTTCGAACATGGGGACTATCCGTTCGAGGAGCTGGTGGAGCAGGTAGTCAGGCAGCGGGATTTGAGCCGGAATCCGCTTTTTGATGCGATGCTGGTGTTGCAAAACACGGAGCAGTCGGAGCTGGAGCTGGCGGATCTGCAATGGACGCCGTACCCGATAGAAAGCGGAGCGGCGAAATTCGATCTGACGCTGTCGGTGAGTGAAGAGGAGCAGGGCATGCGTTGCACGCTGGAATACGCGGTGAAGCTGTTCGAGCAGGCCACAATAGAGCGCTGGGTGGGTCATTTTACGGAGCTGCTGCGTCAAGTGACCCGCGATTCGCATACAACGCTGGGAAGCATGGACTTGCTGACGGCAGGGCAGCGGGAGCAGTTGCTGGTGGACTTTAACGATACAGGGGCAGAAGTGCTGCTAGAGCAGCGGGCGACGCTGCATGCGCTGTTTGAGGAGCAAGCGGCGAAGACGCCGGAACGTGTCGCCGTCGTTTGCGGGGAGGAGGCCTTGACCTACCAAGAGCTGAACGAACGCAGCAGCAGTGTGGCGTTTAATTTGCAGAAGCGCGGCGTGGCGCCAGCAGATGTTGTTGCCATCATGCCTACGCGTTCCGTGGAACTGATCGTTGGCATCCTAGGCATTTTGAAAACGGGCGCTGCTTATGTGCCGATTGATCCCGACTATCCGACAGAACGGATTCATTTCATGCTGGAGGACAGCAGGGCTCGTTTTTGCCTGACGCATCAAGCACATGTTCATCAAGTTAAACAATCAGCAGTGGAGGTTCTTCTACTAGACGGGTTAGAAAAACTAGAGGAGCATTCCGAACAGCCTTTACCTGCAATCCTTCCGACAGATGTAGCTTACATCATTTATACGTCCGGTTCGACCGGCAGGCCGAAAGGCGTTATGATCGAACACCGCTCTGTCGTTCATTTGTGCAGATGGCATCAGGCCTATTTTGATATGAGTGCAACAGATCGGACAACCCAATATGCAGGTATTGGTTTTGATGCAGCGGTGTGGGAAATATTCCCTTCCCTTACGATAGGAGCCGCCGTGCATATCGTACCGGAAGATTTGCGTCTGGACCCTGTCGCCTTAAATGCCTATTTTGAGGAAAAAAACATAACGGTCAGCTTCTTGCCGACACAGGTGTGCGAACAGTTTATAACGCTGGAAAATCGTTCTCTGCGCGTTTTGTTGACGGGCGGGGATCGTTTGAAGAAAATCAGTCATACTAGGTATGCTTTATACAACAACTATGGACCTACAGAAGGTACAGTGCTTGCTACATCGGCCCGAGTGGATGCATCCCTTCCTGTCATACCGATCGGGAAGCCTATTTCTAACACCCGAGTGTATGTACTTACCCAGGAGAACGGCTTGCAGCCTGTCGGTGCTGTTGGTGAACTGTGCATAAGCGGAGTCGGTCTAGCCCGAGGGTATTGGGATAGAGCGGATCTGACTTTGGAAAAATTTGTGACGAACCCGTTTGAGCCAGGGGAGCGAATGTACCGTACGGGGGACTTGGTTCGCTGGCAGGCGGATGGTTCCTTGACGTATGTGGGACGAAGGGATGAACAGGTGAAAATTCGCGGTTACCGCATCGAGCTCAGCGAGATTGAGGCGGTGCTGCTTCGGGGGACAGGGGTTCGCGAGGTCATCGTGCAGGCGCTGCCGGATGCGGGGGGCAGCCATCAGCTGTGCGCCTACATCGTAGGCAGCGAGCTGGAGATTCCGAGGCTGCGCAGCTTGCTGTCGGCTTCCTTGCCCGCCTATATGGTGCCGGCCTCCTTTGTACAGCTGGAGAGCCTGCCGCTCACGGCCAACGGCAAAGTGGACCGTCAGGCGCTGCCGATGCCGGAGGCTCAGGCTTCGCACCTCCCGTATGCTCCGCCTCGCACAGCGATGGAGCACGCGCTGGTGACGGTATGGCAGCAGGTGCTCGGCGTGCCGGAGGTGAGCATCCATGACCATTTCTTTAATCTGGGCGGCGACTCGATCAAAGCGATTCAAGTCGCTTCCCGGCTGCTGCAGGTCGGGTACAAGCTGGAAATGAAGACGTTATTCCGCTATCCGGTGGTGGCGCAGCTAGGCACCCATCTGACGGCGGTTACCCGCACGGCGGAACAAGGAGAAGTACACGGGGCGGTGCCGCTGACGCCGATTCAGCACTGGCTGGTGGAACGCGATCCCGTCGACCTGCATCATTTCAATCAGGCGGTCATGCTGTATCGGGAAGAGCGATTTGACCGCGTGGCGCTGAGCGTGGCGATGCAGCACCTCGCCACGCATCATGACGCGCTGCGGATGACGCTGACGCAGGCCGAGGACGGCAGCTATGTCGCTTGGAACCGGAAGGTGGCGGACGGTGAGCTTTACAGGTTGGACGTTTTCGATTTCCGGGGTGAGCCCGGATGGAGCGAAAAGGTCGAAGCCGCTGCCGCTGAGCTGCAAGGCAGCATTTCGCTAGCGACCGGCCCGCTCATGCGGCTGGGCTTGTTCCAATGTGGGGATGGGGATCATTTGCTCATCGTCATTCATCACTGGGTCGTGGACGGGATATCTTGGCGAATTCTGTTTGAAGATTTTTCCACTGCGTACGAGCAAGCAGTACAAGGGGAAGACATCCGGTTGCCACAGAAAACGGACGCATTCCAGACATGGGCGCAGCAATGGAGCGCTTATGCAGGAAGTCCGGCAATGGAGGCGCAGCGTGCGTACTGGAAACGGATTGTAGAGATGGCGGTTCCGCCGCTGCCCAAGGATTACGACTCAGTAGCTTTAGGAGCTTTAGGAGCTTTAGGAGCTTTAGGAGCTTTAGGAGCTTTAGGAGCTTTAGGAGCTTTAGGAGCTTCAGAAACCCCAGTAGCCTCAGGAGCTTTAGGAGCTTCAACGCTAGCAACTAGCAAAACGCTGGCCGTGGAGTGGTCGCAAGTCCAGACGCAGCAACTGCTGAAAGAAGCGCACCGAGCTTACGGAACGGAGATCAATGATTTGCTGCTCACTGCCCTGGCGATGGCGGTTCAGGCGTGGAGCGGTATGGGGCGTGTGGGGATCATGCTGGAAGGGCATGGAAGGGAAACGATTCTTACGGATGTGGATGTCAGCCGGACGGTCGGCTGGTTCACGAGCGCGTACCCGGTGGTGCTGGAGATGAAGCCAGAGATGACCTTGTCGCAGCAGATCAAGCGAGTGAAGGAAACGCTGCGAGCGATCCCGGACAAAGGGGTTGGCTACGGCCTTCTGCGGTATGGGTCCAAGCAGGTGGAAGGGGAAGACTGGTCGTGTGACCCCGACATTTCCTTCAATTACTTGGGCCAGTTTGATCAGGATTTGGAGCGCAGCGCGCTTGAGCTATCCCAGCTCTCCTCGGGAGAGGCGATCAGCAGTAGAAGGCAACGAGCCGCGGTGTTGGAATGCAACGGGATGATCGCGGAGGGAACGTTGCGCCTGACCGTTAGCTACAGCGCTGCGCAGTACCGTCCAGCGACGGTGGAGCAATTCGCGCAGCGGTTGAAGCAGAGTTTGGAGGCGGTGATCGCGCATTGTATGGCGCAGGAGCGGACGGAGCTGACGCCAAGCGATGTGGGGCTGCCTGATCTGACACAGGAAGAGCTGGATGCGTTGGTGCAGCGGAGCGCCGCCATCGGGGAGCTGGAGGAGGTGTATGCGCTGACGCCGACGCAGCAGGGCATGTTGTTCCACAGCCGTCTGGAACCGCAAGCGGGGGCTTATGTGAACCAGATGCAGCTAACGCTGCAAGGGGAATTGGATGTGGCAGCGTTTGAGCGAAGCTGGCAAACGATCATTCAGCGGCATGCGGTGCTGCGGACGAGCATCGACAGCGGGTGGAGAAAAGAGCCGCTACAAGTCGTGTACCGCCACCGGCCGTTTCAGCTCGCGTATGCCGATCTGTCGCTGAAACCCGCCAGCGAGCAGGAAGCTGGCGTGGCGCAGTGGCGGACGGCGGATCGGAGGCAGGGCTTTGATGTGGAAGCGGAGAGCCTGATGCGAGTGGCGGTGTTCCGCACAGGGAAGCATACGCACGAGCTGGTCTGGAGCTTCCATCATATTGTGATGGACGGCTGGTGTTTGCCGCTCGTGATGGAGGAAGTACTGCGCACCTACAGCGCCTACAGTATGTCGGGTAGCGAAGAGGAGCAGCAGGAGCAGGAGCAGCCAAAAGGTCCGGCGTACAGCGCCTATATCCGCTGGCTGTCGGAGCAGGACGAGGCGTCGGCGCTGCGCTACTGGAAGGAACGACTGTCGGGCTGTGAAACACAGGCGGTGTTCCCGAAACGCCAGCGCCAGACGTCAGGCTATGAAGCGAGGCGTGTGAGCGGAGTCGTGCCTCGGGAGCAAAGTGAGCGAATCGCGGCGGCGGCCAAAGCGCATGGCGTAACGATGAACACGCTGCTGCAAACGGCATGGGGATTGTTACTGCACCGCTACAGCGGCAGCCGGGATGTGGTGTTTGGCGGGGTGGTGTCGGGCCGACCTGCCGACCTTCCAGGCGTGGAAAGCATGATCGGACTGTTCATCAATACGCTGCCCGTCCGGGTCGCGTGCGAGGGTCAGGATACGGCGGCGGATGTGCTGCGGCGGATGCAGGCGGACGCGCTGGCTGCGCAAGCCTATGGCTACTATCCGCTGCATGAGATCCAGGCGCATTGCACCGGAACGAGAGAGCTGTTTGACCATATTTTAGTGTTCGAGAATTATCCGATGCCGACGAGCTCGGAAGCCTCCCTGGATGCGAGCGGACTGGCGATTACCAGCGTGCAGGCAGACGAACAAACGAATTATGACCTGAATGTGATGATTCAGCCTGGAGAAGAACTGGTCGTACATTTCGACTATAACGGACAGGTATACGAACAGGAGGCTATGGAGCGGGTGCAGGGTCACTGGCTGCAACTGGTGGAACAGATCGTGAGCCAGCCGAACGTGCCGGTCACGCAGTTGGAGCTGCTGACGGCAGAGCAGCGGGAGCAGCTGCTGGTGCACTTTAACGCTACGGAGCTGGAGCTCCCTGAGAACGCGACGGTGCATGGGCTATTCGAGCAACAGGCTGCCCGAACGCCGGGGCATCCGGCGCTGGTGAGTGGACTGGCCGTGTGGACGTACGGCGAGCTGGACGGGCAAGCCAACCGCATCGCGGGCTGGCTGCGCGCGCAGGGCGTGAGCAGTGAAGACCGCGTCGGTGTGCTGCTGTCCCGTTCGCCTTGGCTGATCGCCGGTCTGCTGGGGATTATGAAAGCTGGTGCGGCCTATGTGCCACTGGATCCGGCGCTGCCAACCGGACGCATCGAAGGGATGGTCCGGGATGCCGGAATCCGCATTCTCTTAAGCGAAGAAGCACAGCGGGAAACGGTGGCGGGCTGGGTAGAAACCCCGCTGCGTCAGGTGCTGTGTCTGGAGGAGCAGGGCTCAGATGGACAGCAGGAGGAGCAAGCTTCGCAGGTGAGGTTTGCCTCCATGGAGGAACTGAAAGCTTATTCCTCGGCATCAACGAAGGTGGAGACTCGCGCTGAGGGCAGCGCGTATGTGATCTACACCTCGGGGACGACCGGCACGCCGAAAGGCGTGGTGGTGGAGCATCGGAACGTCGTCAACTTTATGACGGGGATGGTGGAAGCACTGCCCTTTGCGCCATCTGCGACCATGCTCAGTGTGACGACGGTGTCCTTTGACATCTTCGTGACCGAGAGCTGGGTACCGCTGAGCTGCGGCATGCAGGTTCTGCTGGCGAGCGAGGCGGAGCAGCAGGACCCTGCACAGCTGGCTGCGCTGCTCACGAAGCATCCAGCCCAGGTGATGCAGACGACGCCTTCCCGGCTGGTGATGCTGCTGGGGGATGCGCGCAGTGCAGCTGCGCTGCGTCCGATGCAGGCGCTGCTGATTGGCGGGGAGCCATTCCCTGCTACGCTGGAAAGACAATTGCGCGTTCAAACGGAGGCGGAGCTGTACAATATGTATGGCCCGACAGAAACGACGGTCTGGTCGACGTTTGAACACCTGAGAGAAGCGGGCGAAGGAGGAAAAATGAGCATCGGCCGTCCGCTTTCTAATACGCAGGTGTATGTGCTGAACGAGGCGCTGCAGGTGCAGCCGATCGGAGCAGTGGGAGAGCTGTGCATTGGAGGAGCAGGCGTAGCCCGTGGCTACTGGGCACGCGAGGAACTGACGAATGAGCGGTTTGCCGCGCATCCGTTTGCCCCCGGCGAGCGAATGTACCGGACCGGCGATTTAGCCAGATGGCTGCCGGATGGTCGACTGGAGCATTTGGGCCGGATGGACCATCAGGTGAAGATACGGGGTTACCGGATCGAGCTGGGTGAGGTGGAAGCGCATCTGCTGCAAATCGAAGGGGTAAAAGAAGCGGTGGTGACGGTGATCGCTGGCGAAAGGGAGACGGACGCAGCGGAATTGTGCGCGTATGTGACCGGCAGCAGCGAGCTGGGAGCGAAGGAAATGCGCAGCAAGCTGGCAGAGGGACTTCCCTCGTATATGCTCCCTTCATATTTCATATCCCTGCCCGAGATGCCGCTAACACCTAACGGAAAGCTGGATCGCAAGGCGCTGCCGAAGCCGGAAGTCGGGGCACAGAGCGAAGCGGCGTATGTAGCGCCACGGACACCAGTGGAAGCGGAAGTCGCGCGGCTGTGGCAGGAGGTGCTGGGGCTTGAGCGCGTTGGCATTCGCGACAACTTCTTTGCGCTTGGCGGCCATTCCCTCCGGGCGATGACGCTTGTATCGCGCATGCATCAAGCATTGGAGACCGAGGTGCCGTTAAGAGAGGTATTTCTCTATCCGACCGTTGAAGAGCTGGCAGCAACGCTGGAAATAGCCGACGAGCGCGAATTTGAAGCGCTGGTGCCTGTGAAGGCTCAGGAGGCGTATCCGCTGTCCTCAGCGCAAAAACGCCTGTACGTGCTACAGCAGCTGGAGGGAGCGGAGCTTAGTTACAACATGCCAGTCGCTCTGCGGCTGTCGGGACCGCTGGATCGTCAGCGGCTGGAAAGGGCGCTGCAAGCGCTGGTGGCCCGCCACGAATCGCTGCGGACAGAGTTTGCAGTAGTTGACGGGGAGCCGATGCAGCGTATTGTGGCGTCTGCCGTGTTCTCGGTAACTTACGAGGAGGCGACGGAGGAGGAAGCACAGGAGCGCGTTCGCACCTTCCTTCGTCCGTTCGACCTCAGCGAAGCGCCGCTGCTGCGGATGACGGTGGTGCGCGTAGGCGAAGCGAATCATTTGCTATTGTTCGATATGCATCATATTATTTCCGACGGCACGTCGATGAGTATATTTGTGCAGGAGTTTACGAAGCTGTACGGAGGAGAAGAACTGAAGCCGCTGCGTTTGCAGTATAAAGATTATGCGGTCTGGCAGCAAAGCTACCGGGAAAGCGCGGCTTATCAGGAGATGGAGCGCTACTGGCTGGAGCAGTTCGCCGGGGAGCTGCCGGTGCTGAGCCTGCCGCTCGATTATCCGCTTCCGGCGGTGCGCAGCTTCGAGGGAGCACGCGTAGAATTCGAGCTGGACAGCGAGCTGTCAGGAGCGCTGCGGGAGCTGGCCCGTACGAGCGGGGCGACGGTGTATATGGTGCTGCTGGCGGCGTACAGCGCGTTGCTTGGCCGGTTAAGCGGTCAGGAGGAGCTGATCGTCGGCACGCCGATTGCGGGACGTTCGCATGCTGACTTGCAGGGCATGCTGGGGATGTTCGTGAACACGCTGGCGCTGCGGTTAAGCCCGTCGGGTGAAAAACCGTTCTCCGCCTACTTGCAGGAAGTGAAGCAGACGGCGCTAAGCGCCTTTGAACACGGGGACTATCCGTTCGAGGAGCTGGTGGAGCAGGTAGTCAGGCAGCGGGATTTGAGCCGGAATCCGCTTTTTGATGCGATGCTGGTGTTGCAAAACACGGAGCAATCGGAGCTGGAGCTGGCGGATCTGCAATGGACGCCGTACCCAATAGAAAGCGGAGCGGCGAAATTCGATTTGACGCTGTCGGTGAATGAAGAGGAGCAGGGCATGCGTTGCACGCTGGAATATGCGGTGAAGCTGTTTGAGCAGGCCACGATAGAGCGCTGGGTGGGTCATTTTACGGAGCTGCTGCGTCAAGTGACCCGCGATTCGCATACAACGCTTGGAAGCATGGACTTGCTGACGGCAGGTCAGCGGGAGCAGTTGCTGGTGCATTTTAACGATACAGGGGCAGAAGCGCTGCTTGAGCGGCCAACGACGCTGCATGCGCTGTTTGAGGAGCAAGCGGCGAAGACACCGGAACGTGTCGCCGTCGTTTGCGGGGATGAGGCCCTGACCTACCAAGAGTTAAACGAACGGGCAAATCGACTTGCCAGAATGATACAGGGCTACGGTGCAGGGCCAGAACGTATTGTTGCGGTTCAGTGCAGGCGTTCCGTAGAGATGGCCGTCGCCTTGCTCGGGGTGCTTAAGGCAGGCTCTGTTTATCTGCCTCTTTCTTTGGAAGATCCTGTGGAACGTATCCAGTTCCTCTTGAAGAACAGCGGTGCATTGCTATTGCTGTCTGATTCTGTGCAGGAAGCGCCGTGCCCCGTATTGCTATTGGATGACGCCCGCATCGATGCCGAAATGTCTGGAAATCTCTTAAACAATGCAAAGCCCGAAAATTTAGCATATGTCATTTATACATCCGGCACGACAGGCCAGCCTAAAGGCGTTATGGTGGAACATCGCAGCATCGTTCATACGCTTCAATGGAAAGCTGCAACCTACCATTTTGATCAGGGAAAAGTACTTCATGCCAGCCCGTATGTGTTTGATGCATTCATCTCGCACTTCTTCGCACCTCTTATTACAGGAGCAACCGTCGTATTGATTCGAGATGAAGAACTGAAAGATCCGGGGGCCATTGCGAAGGCGTTAGAGGAGCACTCGATTACGCACGCTCAATTTACGACAGGGATGTTTGCAGTCCTGCTGGATATGTTGAAGCCAGCCCAATTAGCAACTATGCGCAGTGTGGTGATTGGTGGTGAGAAGCTCAGCAGGGCGCTCATTGAAAAAATACTGAATTATCCCCAAATTGAGTTTGTTAGCGAGTACGGACCGACGGAAAACAGCGTTGTAACAACCGCTTTGCCTATCACTGGTGTCTGGCAGGAACATGGACTTGGCAAAGCGATTGGCAAAACGAAGGTGTATGTACTCGCAGCGGACGGGCAACTCCAGCCGATTGGCGTGCCAGGTGAACTGTGCATAAGCGGAGTCGGTCTAGCCCGAGGGTATTGGGATAGAGCGGATCTAACTTTGGAAAAATTTGTGACGAACCAGTTTGAGCCAGGGGAGCGAATGTACCGTACGGGGGACTTGGTTCGCTGGCAGGCGGATGGCTCCTTGGCGTATGTGGGACGCAGGGATGAACAGGTAAAAATTCGCGGTTACCGCATCGAGCTCAGTGAGATTGAAGCGGTGCTGCTGCGGGGGACAGGGGTTCGCGAGGTCATCGTGCAGGCGCTGCCGGATGCGGGGGGCAGCCATCAGCTGTGCGCCTACGTCGTAGGCAGCGAGCTGGAGATTCCGAGGCTGCGCAGCTTGCTGTCGGCTTCCTTGCCCGCCTATATGGTGCCGGCCTCCTTTGTACAGCTGGAGAGCCTGCCGCTCACGGCCAACGGCAAAGTGGACCGTCAGGCGCTGCCGATGCCGGAGGCTCAGGCTTCGCACCTCCCGTATGCTCCGCCTCGCACAGCGATGGAGCACGCGCTGGTGACGGTATGGCAGCAGGTGCTCGGCGTGCCCGAGGTGAGCATCCATGACCATTTCTTTAAACTGGGCGGCGACTCGATCAAAGCGATTCAAGTTGCTTCACGGCTGCTGCAGGTCGGGTACAAGCTGGAAATGAAGACGTTATTCCGCTATCCGGTGGTGGCGCAGCTAAGCACCCATCTGACGGCGGTTACCCGTACGGCGGAACAAGGGGAGGTACACGGGGCGGTGCCGCTGACGCCGATTCAGCACTGGCTGGTGGAACGTGATCCCGTCGACCTGCATCATTTCAACCAGGCGGTCATGCTGTATCGGGAAGAGCGGTTTGACCGCGTGGCGCTAAGCGTGGCGATGCAGCACCTCGCCACCCATCATGACGCGCTGCGGATGACGCTGACGCAGGCCGAGGACGGCAGCTATGTCGCTTGGAACCGGAAGGTGGCGGACGGTGAGCTTTACAGGTTGGACGTTTTCGATTTCCGGGGTGAGCCCGGATGGAGCGAAAAGGTCGAAGCCGCTGCCGCTGAGCTGCAAGGCAGCATTTCGCTAGCGACCGGCCCGCTCATGCGGCTGGGCTTGTTCCAGTGTGAGGATGGGGATCATTTGCTCCTCGTCATTCATCACTGGGTCGTGGACGGGGTATCTTGGCGAATCCTGTTTGAAGATTTTGCGACTGCGTACGAGCAAGCAGTACAAGGGGAAGACATCCGGTTGCCACAGAAAACGGACGCATTCCAGACATGGGCGCAGCAATGGAGCGCTTATGCAGGGAGTCCGGCAATGGAGGCTCAGCATGCGTACTGGAAACGGATCGTAGAGATGGCGGTTCCGCCGCTGCCCAAGGATTACGACGCAGTCGACTCAGAAGCCTCCACGCTAGCCGCTAGCCAAACGCTGGCGGTGGAGTGGTCGCAAGTCCAGACGCAGCAACTGCTGAAAGAAGCGCACCGAGCTTACGGAACGGAAATCAATGATTTGCTGCTAACTGCTCTGGCGATGGCGGTTCAGGCGTGGAGCGGTATGACGCGTGTGGGGATCATGCTGGAAGGGCATGGCAGAGAAACGATCCTCCCGGATGTGGATGTCAGCCGGACGGTCGGCTGGTTCACGAGCGCGTACCCGGTGGTGCTGGAGATGAAGCCGGAGATGACCTTGTCGCAGCAGATCAAGCGAGTGAAGGAAACGCTGCGAGCGATTCCGGACAAAGGGGTCGGCTACGGCCTCCTGCGGTATGGGTCCAAGCAGGTGGAAGGGGAGGACTGGTCGTGTGACCCCGACATTTCCTTCAATTACTTGGGCCAGTTTGATCAGGATTTGGAGCGCAGCGCGCTTGAGCTATCCCCGCTCTCCTCGGGAGAGGCGATCAGCAGTAGAAGGCAACGAGCCGCGGTGTTGGAATGCAACGGGATGATCGCGGAGGGAACGTTGCGCCTGACCGTTAGCTACAGCGCTGCGCAGTACCGTCCAGCGACGGTGGAGCAATTCGCGCAGCGGTTAAAGCAGAGCTTGGAGGCGGTGATCGCGCATTGTATGGCTCAGGAGCGGACGGAACTGACGCCAAGCGATGTGGGGCTGCCTGATCTGACACAGGAAGAGCTGGATGCATTGGTGCAGCGGAGCGCCGCCATCGGAGAGATGGAGGAGGTGTACGCGCTGACGCCGATGCAGCAGGGCATGTTGTTCCACAGCCGCCTGGACCCGCAAGCGGGGGCTTATGTGAACCAGATGCAGCTAACGCTGCAAGGGGAATTGGATGTGGCAGCGTTTGAACGAAGCTGGCAAACGATCATTCAGCGGCATGCGGTGCTGCGGACGAGCATCGACAGCGGATGGAGAAAAGAGCCGCTGCAAGTCGTGTACCGCCACCGGCCGTTTCAGCTCGCGTATGCCGATCTGTCGCTGAAACCCGCCAGCGAGCAGGAAGCTGGCGTGGCGCAGTGGCGGATGGCGGACCGGAGACAAGGCTTTGATGTGGAAGCGGAGAGCCTGATGCGAGTGGCGGTGTTCCGCACAGGGGAACAGACGCACGAGCTGGTCTGGAGCTTCCATCATATTGTGATGGACGGCTGGTGCTTGCCGCTGGTGATGGAGGAAGTGCTGCGCACTTACAGCGCCTACAGTATGTCGGGTAGCGAAGAGGAGCAGCAGGAGCAGGAGAAGCCAAAAGGTCCGGCGTACAGCGCCTATATCCGCTGGCTGTCGGAGCAGGACGAGGCGTCGGCGCTGCGCTACTGGAAGGAACGGCTGGCGGGCTGTGAAGCACAGGCGGTGTTCCCGAAACGCCAGCGCCAGACGTTAGGCTATGAAGCGAGGCGTGTGAGCGGAGTCGTGTCTCGGGAGCAAAGCGAGCGAATCGCGGCGGCGGCCAAAGCGCATGGCGTAACGATGAACACGCTGCTGCAAACGGCATGGGGATTGCTATTGCACCGCTACAGCGGTAGCCGGGATGTGGTGTTTGGCGGAGTGGTGTCGGGCCGACCTGCCGACCTTCCAGGCGTGGAAAGCATGATCGGACTGTTCATCAACACGCTGCCCGTCCGGGTCGCGTGCGAGGGTCAGGATACGGCTGCTGATGTGCTGCGGCGGATGCAGGCGGACGCGCTGGCTGCGCAAGCCTATGGCTACTATCCGCTGCATGAGATCCAGGCGCATTGCACCGGAACGAGAGAGCTGTTTGACCATATTTTAGTGTTCGAGAATTATCCGATGCCGACGAGCTCGGAAGCCTCCCTGGATGCGAGCGGACTGGCGATTACCAGCGTGCAGGCAGACGAACAAACGAATTATGACCTGAATGTGATGATTCAGCCTGGAGAAGAACTGGTCGTACATTTCGACTATAACGGACAGGTGTACGAACAGGAGGCTATGGAGCGGGTGCAGGGTCACTGGCTGCAACTGGTGGAACAGATCGTGAGCCAGCCGAACGTGCCGGTCACGCAGTTGGAGCTGCTGACGGCAGAGCAGCGGGAGCAGCTGCTGGTGCACTTCAACGCTACGGAGCTGGAGCTCCCTGAGAACGCGACGGTGCATGGGCTATTCGAGCAGCAGGCTGCCCGAACGCCGGGGCATCCGGCGCTGGTGAGTGGACTGGCCGTGTGGACGTACGGCGAGCTGGACGGGCAAGCCAACCGCATCGCAGGCTGGCTGCGCGCGCAGGGCGTGAGCAGCGAAGACCGCGTCGGTGTGCTGCTGTCCCGTTCGCCTTGGCTGATCGCGGGTCTGCTGGGGATTATGAAAGCTGGTGCGGCCTATGTGCCACTGGATCCGGCGCTGCCAGCCGGACGCATCGAAGGGATGGTCCGGGATGCCGGAATCCGCATTCTCTTAAGCGAAGAAGCCCAGCGGGAAACGGTGGCAGGCTGGGTAGAAACCCCGCTGCGTCAGGTGCTGTGTCTGGAGGAGCATGCCTCAGACGGACAGCAGAAGGAACATGCCTCAGACGTACAGCAGAAGGAGCAGGGCTCAGATGGACAGCAGGAGGAGCAAGCTTCGCAGGTGAGGTTTGCCTCTGTGGAGGAACTGAAAGCTTATTCCTCGGCATCAACGAAGGTGGAGAGCCGTGCTGAGGGAAGCGCGTATGTGATCTACACCTCGGGGACGACCGGCACGCCGAAAGGGGTGGTGGTGGAGCATCGGAACGTAGTCAACTTTATGACGGGGATGCTGGAAGCACTGCCCTTTGCGCCATCTGCAACCATGCTCAGTGTGACGACGGTGTCCTTCGACATCTTCGTGACCGAGAGCTGGGTACCGCTGAGCTGTGGCATGCAGGTTCTGCTGGCGAGCGAGGCGGAGCAGCAGGACCCTGCACAGCTGGCTGCGCTGCTCACGAAGCATCCAGCCCAGGTGATGCAGACGACGCCTTCCCGGCTGGTGATGCTGCTGGAGGATGCGCGCAGTGCCGCAGCGCTGCGTCCGATGCAGGCGCTGCTGATTGGCGGGGAGCCATTCCCTGCTACGCTGGAAAGACAATTGCGCGTTCAAACGGAGGCGGAGCTGTACAATATGTATGGCCCGACAGAAACGACGGTCTGGTCGACGTTTGCACACCTGAGAGAAGCGGGCGAAGGAGGAAAAATGAGCATCGGCCGTCCGCTGTCCAATACGCAGGTGTATGTGCTGAACGAGGCGCTGCAGGTGCAGCCGATCGGAGCGGTGGGAGAGCTGTGCATCGGAGGAGCAGGCGTAGCCCGTGGCTACTGGGCACGCGAGGAACTGACGAACGAGCGGTTTGTCGCGCATCCGTTTGCCCCAGGCGAGCGGATGTACCGGACTGGCGATTTAGCCAGATGGCTGCCGGATGGTCGTCTGGAGCATTTGGGTCGGATGGACCATCAGGTGAAGATACGGGGTTACCGGATCGAGCTGGGCGAGGTGGAAGCGCATCTGCTGCAAATCGAAGGGGTAAAAGAAGCGGTGGTGACGGTGATCGCTGGCGAAAGGGAGACGGACGCAGCGGAATTGTGCGCGTATGTGACCGGCAGCAGCGAGCTGGGAGCGAAGGAAATGCGCAGCAAGCTGGCAGAGGGACTTCCCTCGTATATGCTCCCTTCATATTTCATATCCCTGCCCGAGATGCCGCTAACGCCTAACGGAAAGCTGGATCGCAAGGCACTGCCGAAGCCGGAAGTTGGGGCGCAGAGCGAGGCGGCGTATGTAGCGCCGCGGACACCAGTCGAAGCGGAAGTCGCGCGGCTGTGGCAGGAGGTGCTGGGACTTGAGCGTGTTGGTATTCGCGACAACTTCTTTGCGCTTGGCGGCCATTCCCTCCGGGCGATGACGCTTGTATCGCGCATGCATCAAGCATTGGAGACTGAGGTGCCGTTAAGAGAGGTGTTTCTTTATCCGACCGTTGAAGAGCTGGCAGTGGTGATTAGCCGACGGGAACAGAAGGCGTATGCCGCTATTCCACGGGTGGAAGCCAGAGACTACTATCCGCTGTCCTCAGCGCAAAAACGGATGTACATTTTACAGCAGCTTGAAGAAGCGGGGAAAAGCTACAATATGCCCGGGATGCTGATGCTGGAAGGGGCGCTGAATCGAGCGCGTTTTGAAGCAGCGTTCCGGCTCCTGATTGCCCGACATGAAACGCTGCGTACCGATTTTGAGCTGGTGCAGGGCGAACCGATGCAGCGGGTAAAGGAAGCGGTTGACTTTGAGGTTGCCTATGTAGAGGCAAGCATGGAGGAGGTCGAAGCCCGAGTGCGCGATTTCGTGCAGCCGTTCGACCTCAGCGAAGCGCCGCTGCTGCGGGTGGAATTAATCGAATGGGCGGAAGAGCGCTATGTGCTGCTGCTGGATATGCATCACATCATTTCTGATGGGGCGTCGATGGATATTTTGGTGGAGGAATTCGCCCGTCTATATCGGGAGGAGAAGCTGCCTGAGCTGCGGATTCAGTACAAGGATTATGCGGTTTGGCAGCAGTCTGAAGCCTATAAAGAGCAAATGAAGCAGCATGAAGCTTACTGGCTGAAGGCATTGGATGGAGAATTGCCCGTGCTGGAGCTGCCGACGGACGCAGCACGTCCTGCGATAAGACAGTCCGATGGAGCCGCGTTTGACTTTGAGCTCGATTCGCATCAGAGGGATGCGCTGCATGAGCTTGCTGCTCAGCATGGATCTACGCTGTATATGGTGCTGCTCGCGGCGTATACGATTTTGCTGCATAAATACTCCGGGCAAGAAGACATTATCGTCGGTACGCCTGTTGCGGGCAGAACGCACAGCGACTTGCAAGAGCAGATTGGTATGTTCGTTGGCACGTTGGCCATTCGTAGCTATCCAGCGGGTGAAAAGGTGTTATCGGCTTACTTAAATGAGGTCAAGGAAACGATGCTTAACGCCTATGAGCACCAGCAATATCCGTTTGAAGAACTGCTTGAGAATGTGCAAGTTAATCGTGATTTAAGCCGTAATGCAGTGTTTGACACGATGTTTGTCCTGCAAAATACGGAAAGCAAGCAGTTTGAACTGGATGGGCTCCAAATGAAGCCGTATGCCAGCGCACAAAGGACAGCGAAATTTGACTTGACCTTGCAGGCAATAGAGAGTGAGGCTGGGGTCGCTTTCAGCTTGGAGTACGCAACTTCATTGTATAAGCCGGAAACTATACAGCGGATTGCGGGGCACTTTGTCCGGTTGATTGATGAGATGATCGCCCACCCTCAGGCAAGCCTTGCGATGCTGCAAATGGTGACGGATGAGGAACGAACGCGGCTGATAGACGTGTTCAATGATACAAGGGCAGCGTATCCGCGAGAGCTGGCCATTCATCAACTGTTTGAGGACCAAGCGGAACAAAGGCCGAATGCACCAGCCATTTTATTTGGAGAGTCGCAATGGTCTTACGGCGAGCTAAACGATAAGGCCAATCGGTTGGCACGGACACTGCAGAAGGCGGGACTTGAAGCGGAACAACTGGTAGCCATTGTAGCAGAGCGTTCCTTTGAGATGATTGTCGGCATATTGGCGATTCTTAAAGCTGGAGGGGCCTACGTGCCTATTGATCCGGAGTATCCGGAAGAGCGCATTCGCTATATGATGCAGGATGCAAATGTGAGAACTGTACTGATCCAGAGCCATTTACAAAGACCTGTGTTTACGGATGCGATGGTTGTGCTGCTTGATGCTGAGCAGGCTTATGACAAGGATGGTTCAAATCTGGCATCAGCCACAGAATCAACTCAGATGGCGTACGTAAACTATACTTCCGGCTCGACAGGAACACCCAAAGGAGTGTGCGTCACGCATCGCGGGGTTGTTCGACTTGTGACACATGCAAATTATATGGATATTTGCGAGAATGACGTTTTCTTGCAGGGATCAACTATTTCCTTCGATGCCGCGACGTTTGAGATTTGGGGCAGCTTGCTGAATGGAGCAGTATTGGCGCTTCTGCCTCCTGTCACTTTATCGCTTGAGGATTGGTCGCAAGCGATCCGAAAGCATCAGGTTACGATTGCTTGGTTCACGTCAGGATGGTTCACGGTTATGGTAGAACACAAGCTTGAAGGATTGGCAGGAATCAGACAATTGCTCGTCGGAGGCGATGTGGTATCCAGAGCGCATGTGAAGAAAGCGATGGAGCATTATCCGCACTTGCGTTTGATCAATGGGTACGGTCCGACGGAAAACACGACATTTACAACTTGCCATACAATCCGTTTGGAGGATATGGATCGTGCCTTGATTCCAATTGGCCGTCCTATCGGAAATACGCAAGTATATGTGCTCGATCCATTAGGCATGCTGCTGCCGCAAGGCGCAATTGGAGAGTTGTATGCGGCTGGAGACGGTGTGGCACGCGGTTATTTGAATCAACCGGAATTGACGGCGGAGAGATTTGTTGATAATCCTTTTGTACCAGGGCAAAAAATGTACCGGACTGGTGATCTTGCACGCTGGTTGCCGGATGGTACGCTCGAATACGTAGGGCGTATGGACAGTCAGGTGAAAATTCGCGGGTACCGGATCGAGCTTGGGGAGATAGAAGCACAGCTTGGCCGAATTACTTCGGTGCGCGAAGCGGTTGTGGTCGCAAAGGCCGATAACAGCGCAATACAGCAGCTTTGTGCGTATGTTGTAGCCAATCGGGAGCTGGCTGCTGGTGAACTAAGAAGGCACTTAGCCGAGCAATTGCCGGGGTATATGATTCCAACGTACTTTGTGCAACTCGAACGCATGCCGCTGACGCCAAATGGCAAAATCGACCGCAAGGCGCTGCCAGCGCCAGAAGGAATCATTCCTGCTGCGGTCGAATATGCAGCGCCGCGCACGCACATCGAAGCGCATCTTGCCCGTATTTGGCAAGACGTTCTCGGTCTTGAACGTGTAGGCGTGTACGACAACTTCTTTGAGATTGGCGGTCACTCTTTGCGGGCAACGGCAATGGTGAGCCGTCTGCATAAAGAAATGCAAATTAATGTGCCGCTTAGACACATTTTCAGGTTCCCGACCATCGAGCAGCTTTCCAAAGCAATTGCAGACATGGAACAACAGGCGTTCCAGGCTATCCAACCTATCGAAGAAAAAGCGTATTATGCCGTTTCCTCAGCTCAGAAGAGGCTGTATATATTGCACCAGCTTGAAGGGACGGGACTGAGCTACAATTTGCCGAGAGCCATGCTGCTGGAAGGAACGCTGGACCGAAAGCTGTTCGAGGCCGCGCTGAACAAGCTAATTGCAAGGCACGAGACGCTGCGGACGAGCTTCCATATGGCGGAAGGTGAATCGGTGCAGCGCGTGCACAATGAAGTGCGCTTTGCTGTGGAATATATCCAGGCAAGTGAAGAGGAAACAGCAGAAGTGATGCGGCGATTCGTTCGCACCTTTGATCTGGAGCAGCCGCCGCTCTTGCGCGCCGGACTCATCGAGCTTGCATCTGAGCGCCATCTGTTCATACTCGATATGCACCATATTATCTCCGATGGTATTTCGATGGGCATTTTGGTGGAAGAGTTTGCACGCATGTATGCCGGGGAAGAACTGCCTCCATTGCGTAATCAATACAAAGACTATGCGGCATGGGAGCAGTCTCAGGAGCAGAAGAAGCGTCAGCTTCAGGAGGAAGCGTACTGGCTGGATGTGTTTAGCGGGGATTTACCGGTTCTGGAAATGCCAACGGATTATGTGCGGCCTGCGGTGCAAAGCTTCCAGGGTGAAGAGCTGTCATTTATGCTTGGCGCTGAGCAGTGTGAAAGTTTGCAGCGCATAGCGGCCGAAAGCGGATCAACGCTGTATATGATATTGCTGGCGATATACAAAACCTTACTGCATAAATATTCGGGGCAGGAAGATATTGTAGTCGGTACGCCAATTGCGGGCAGAACACATGGCGACTTCCAGTCGCTGGTGGGCATGTTTGTAGGCACATTGGCGATTCGCAGCTATCCGGCGCGCGAGAAAACATTTATATCGTACCTGGAAGAAATCAAGGAAGCGATGCTAGGCGCTTACGAGCATCAAGGCTACCCATTTGAGGAACTGGTGGAGAAGGTGCAGGTCAGCAGGGACATGAGCCGCAACCCGATTTTTGATACGATGTTTGTTTTGCAAAATATGGAACAAAGAGATTTACAAATGCACGGCTTGCAGATTCAGCCATATGCAAATGAACATACCGCGGCGAAGTTTGACTTAACCTTCCAGTTAGAGGAAATGGAAAATGGTATCTCGTGCAGCATCGAATATGCTTCTGGTTTATTCAAGCGAGAGACGGTGCTCCGGATGGCGAAGCAATTCGAACAGCTAGTTGAATCCGTTACGGCAAATCCGTATGCAAGGCTAGCGTCGTTAGATATCCTAACAGCGGAGGAGCACGCACAGCTTGCAGCATTCAATGCGACAGCATCGGAATACCCAAGCGAAAAAACAGTCTACCATTTGTTTGAGCAGCAGGCGGAAAAAACACCGGAAGCGGTAGCCGTCGTTCATGATGAAGAGCGAGTGACGTATGGCGAGCTAAACGCCCGTTCCAATCGCTTGGCAAGGACGCTGCGAGCATCCGGCGTGCGACCGGATCATTTGATTGGCATACTGGCTGATCGATCCGTGGAAATGATTATAGGCATACTGGCCGTGCTAAAAGCTGGTGGGGCTTACGTGCCAATAGATCCGGAGTATCCTGAGGAACGCATACGTTACATGCTGGAGGACGCTGGCTCGGAGGTGCTGCTAGTGCAGCAGCATTTGCTGAATCACGTACATTTTGAAGGAAAGCTTATCAATCTGAATGATCCGGAGGTCTTTAGCGAAGAAGAGTCGAATATAGAGCCGATATCTGGCGCGCATGATCTTGCTTATGTGATCTATACGTCGGGAACGACGGGAAATCCGAAGGGCGCGATGATTACCCACCAAGGGCTGACGAATTACTTGTGGTGGGCACAAGAGGTATATGTCACTGGGGAAAAGCTTGATTTTCCGCTGTACTCATCCATTTCCTTCGACCTGACGGTAACATCCATATTCACGCCGCTGCTAACAGGCAACCTTATTCGCATTTACAGTGGAGAAGACAAGGCGCTAATAATCGAGCGGATCGTAACAGATAACCAAGTGAACATTATCAAACTGACACCAGCCCATTTAAGTATAATCAAAGAAATGAATATAAGGGCTGGCTCAAATATCCGTAAGCTAATTGTCGGAGGTGACAATCTTGGCGCGGATATAGCGAGAAGCATCCATGACAAGTTTGGCGGAGATATTACGATATTCAATGAATATGGACCAACAGAAACCGTTGTCGGCTGCATGATTTATCGTTACGATCCAGAAACGGATACGAGCGGTTCCGTTCCCATTGGGGTACCGGCTGCGAATGTCAGCATTTATTTGCTTGATGCTGAGCGTAAGCAAGTGCCGATTGGAGTACCAGGAGAAATATACATCGTTGGAGATGGAGTTGCGCGTGGGTACTTCCGTCGTCCCGACTTGACCGCGGAGAAGTTCGTTGACCACCCATTCGTTCCTGGGAAGCGGATGTACCGTACAGGGGACTTGGCCAAAATGCTGTCAAACGGAAACTTGGAATATTTAGGCCGCGCAGATGACCAAGTAAAAATACGCGGCTTCCGTATTGAGCTCGGCGAAGTAGAGGCGCAACTGATGAAAGTAGAGGCGGTGAAGGAAGCCGCGGCCATCGCTCGCGAAAACGACGCGAAAGAGAAGCAGCTATATGCCTATTACGTAGCGGATAGCGAGCTTACGGCCGGGGAACTGCGGAGAGCGTTATTGCAGAAGCTCCCAGCCTATATGATTCCAAACCGCTTCGTGCAACTGGATAAATTGCCGCTTACAGCTAATGGCAAAGTCGATCGCAGACGTTTATCTCTTTTGCAGCAAAATGAGCCGCTTCAAGCCAATTACACTGCGCCAAGGAATCAGCTGGAACAAGCGCTTGCTGACATCTGGCAGGAGGTTCTGGGCATAGAACGGGTTGGCATTCACGATAATTTCTTCGATGCAGGCGGACATTCTTTGAAGCTGATTCATATGATCGGGGAAGCTCGCAGCAGGCTGGATGTGGAAATATCGTTTAGCACCGCCTTCACTTACCCGACGGTCATGGAGCTTGCCGAGCAGCTGGGAAGCCGAAACCACTTTGATGATTCTACAGATCAGCAAGGTACAGGGGTATCTGTATGGAACAGCAGCAAAGGAAACGGCTTAACTTTGCATTGCTTCCCGCCAATCGTAGGCTATGGGCAAGTGTTCACGATGATGGCACAATCGTTGCAGGATACGGCATCTATATATGCCTATGATTTCATCGTTTGCGACGATACAACGGAATACTTTGCACAACATGTTCAAAAATTGCAGCCTCAGGGCCCCATTTATTTGCTGGGCTACTCTGCCGGAGGCAACCTTGCATTTGAAGTAGCCAAGCGACTGGAGGAACAGGGTCGAATAGTAGCAGCTATCCTTATGTTTGACGCCTATCCGAGAGAAATGTCTTCATCTAATATGCAGCAAGAAGCGTATCTGGAGACGCTCAAAGAAGAGATTTCGATGTTCATTCGCCATGTTCCCGGGGAGACGGCAGAAAAAGTTAAACAAAACATCCTAGCTTACACAGCATGGATTGATGGGATGCAAACAAATGGAGAAGTTCAGGCTGAAATTCATCTGATCCAATCAGCAGATCCCATAGGAGAAGAGGAATGGAGAAGGAAATCCTGGAGCGCTTTAACAACGGGGCAACTGCACATTTATTTAGGAAACGGCAAACATGAGCAGATGCTGGAAAGAGATTATGCTTCAACCAACGCCTTACTTATAAAAACTATACTTGAAAATTTCACTGTTTAAAGGTGACCCGTAAAAAAGGTCAACCCTATTCATGAGATGCTCCTTGTTAAGCAGTCGGTTTATTCATTAAACCTGTCTGCTTAACGGGAAGCATGAATAATCAGGCTTTCAGATTGACGAGAAACCCGATCGTCTTGTCTCAAGACGTTTGTGGTTTCTCTTTGTTATGGGGACCTGAATGAAGATAAAGGAAGGGCATTGCGCAGCCCATTATCTTGTGAATACGTGCAAAAGTTGTCAAAGCAACTACAGTTGCTTTATCATAAAAAAGACATCTTCATCAGACCTATAACATGCCAAGGACATAAGAAAGGAGCCGAATGATGGCTGTTCAAATCGGACTTACAGGCTGGGGTGACCATGATTCGCTTTATATTCCCGGTTCAAAGGCGAAGGACAGGCTGGGCCAATATGCCAAATATTTTCCCGTCGTCGAAGTAGACAGCTCCTTCTATGCGATTCAATCTCGGGAACGGTTCGCCAAATGGGTAGCGGAAACGCCGGACTCGCTCCATTTTATGATAAAAGCGTATCAGGGCATGACGGGGCATCAGCGCGGTGAGGCAGCAGCAGCTGCGGCATTAAATGACACGGGCCAGATGTTCGCCGCTTTTCGCGAATCCATTGAGCCGGTTATGGAGGCTGGGCGGCTGACTGCTGTGCTTTTTCAATATCCGCCATGGTTTGATTGCACGCAGGACAATGTCCGGCTGCTTCGCGAGACGAAGCTCAGAATGGGCAGCATTCGCTGTGCTTTGGAGTTCCGCCATCAGAGCTGGTTTATGCCGGAGTTTCGGGCGAAGACGCTGGCGTTTATGGAGCGCGAGGGCTGGATCCACAGCGTATGCGATGAGCCGCAGGCGGGTGTCGGCTCGGTGCCGACCGTGCTGCAAGCGACCGATCAGGAGCTGACGCTGGTTAGGCTGCATGGCCGAAATGCAGCTGGCTGGAATCAGAGCGGAGCGCCGAATTGGCGCGAGGTTCGTTATTTGTATCGCTATAACAGCGTAGAGCTGCGAGAATGGGCAGACAACATCAAGGAGCTGCAGCAGCAGAGCAAGCATATTTGCATTATTTTTAACAATAACTCCGGCGGGGACGCGGCTGATAATGCCAAAGAACTGATGGACCTGCTTGGAATGAACTGCCCCGATGGGGAGGGGCCTTATTTTGTTCGAAATGAGCCAGAGCCGCCAGCGGTAGAGCAGCTGGAGTTATTTTAGAGTGGGAGGACAGGATTATGCCCTATCAGGGACTTGAGCAATCGATAGGTTTTACAATGGGAATGACCTATCGCAAGCTGACTAATTTATTTCAGCAACGGTTGAGAGAATATGCGATTACGCCAGAGCAGTGGTCGGTACTCATTCAAATTAGCAAGTCGGATGGCTTGATTCAGAAGGAAATTGCTTTGCGGACAAGCAAGGAAAATCCAACCGTTACCCGGATTATCGACCATTTGGAGAAGGAGCAGCTGATTCATAAGCGGCCTGGCGTTCAGGATCGCCGCAGCTTTGCTGTTTATATTACGGACAAGGGACGGCAGCTTATTAATGAAACAACCGCTATTAATGAGTCGGTAAACGATGAAGTGAAGAAGGTTATTTCCGCAGAGGAGTACGAGCTGATGATTTCGCTGCTGCTGCGGATTAATCATCATTTGCAAGCTTCAATCGAGAAAAATTAACCATTTCGCCAGCTGCTATATTTTTGCGCCACACAAGGTTTCTTGGCATCTGTTGAAATATCCTCTTAACAATCCAACATTTCCCACCGATATAATTAAAAGATAAATACGATGTCATTTAAGACGGGCTGCGCCGTGTACATATATAAAAGCGATATACATGCGCGCATGGGATAATGGTTGGAGGAGGGAAGGCTTTGAGCGGTACAGGCCACAGCAGCAAAGATGCCGAGGGGGCAGCTTTCAAGTGGATCAGGCTAACAGGGTTTGGACGAGAAGAGTCGTGCAGGCGGCGAGAGCGGAAAGATACCCGGAAAGCGCGGATGCTCCGTCATTTTTATAAAAACTGTTTTATACCTGCTCTTGAGCAAACGGTGTTTCAGGAAAATCGTTATTACCACATCCATCAAGAACAGCTGATTGAGCTGTTTTTGTCTTCTTTTCGCCAGTTATGCCATCGGCTTTATGCCAGGCAGCAGGAGCGGCTGATTGGAGCCATTAGCATTATTGAATATAGCTTGCAGGCATCTTCCAACGCGGACGAATTATTTGCCTATCGGGTAGAGGCCTATGGCGAGCAAGGATACGATGATTCGGAGCCTTATTTCGAGAACTATAATACCGCCTGGCTGTATCAGTTCGTTCCGGAGCTGATGACGAATTTGAACGAGCAGCGCAAAGCTTATGGGGGGGAAATATTGGGCGGCGATATTGAGGATATGATGCGGGGAGAGCTGGTTTTATTTCATCAGTTTGCGGTCGGGCTAATCCGCAGCGCCATTCCAAGGGCCATTAGCGAGCCGCAATATGCGGCGCTTGCCAAAACAGATTCATTCAACATTCGGCTGGGCCAAGAAGGAAAACAACGCAAGACGATATATATAAAGCATGATGTCATTGATTTTGAACAATGATGGCTTGAAGACAAGGCAAGAAGAAGGAGCGGACGATGAACCAAGAGCAGCTAATAGCTTTATTCACGAAGGAGCAGCGAATCGATATTACGTTTCCGGGCTATCGTCGCGAGCAGAAAGGCGCAGTCATCCGGCAAATCGCGCTGGAAAATGAGAGCGAAGGCGGCTTCGTCCTGTATACAGATTTGAACGAAAATAACGTTGATGAAGCCATTGCAGAGCAATTGGCGTATTTCCGCGAGCTGGGGCAATCGTTTGAGTGGAAGGTGTATAGCGATGACAAGCCTAGTAATCTCAAAGAACGGTTGCTGGCGCATGGCTTCGACATCGGCGAAGAAGAGGCCATGATGGTCATTCAGCTTGCTGATGGACATGAACTGCTTCAGTATGAAATTCCGCCTTCGATTCGCCCTGTCACGGATGCAGCGGGCATTGATGCATTGGTCGCGCTGGAAGAAGCGGTGTGGGGCGTGCCGCATGCCGAGCATGGCGAGCGATTAAAGCAGGATTTACAGGATAAGCAAATCGGACTGCACATCTACGCAGCTTATGACGGAGACCAAATGGTCAGTACCGCCTGGATGTATTTGCACGAAGGAACGTCCTTCGCAAGCATTTGGGGCGGATCTACGCTTGCGGAATACCGCGGCAAAGGGCATTATTCAGCGCTGTTGGCTGTTCGGGCACAGACTGCCTGGCAGGCGGGCTTTCGTTTGATGACGGTGGATGCAAGTCCAATGAGCCGTCCGATTTTGGCGAAGCGAGGCTTTGAGCTGCTCGCTTATACGTGGCCATGCCAGTCGCCTGCGCATAATATTTAATCTAGGTTGTTACTAGTAATAATGATACAATAGTCAAAGCTATAGTGAATAATAGGAAGATGCGGGAGGGCAAAATGACGACTTTATTGCTGCTTGGCAGCATCAATATGTTTTTATCGGTAATGCTCGGCGCATTCGGCGCGCATGCTTTGAAGAAGAAGCTTTCCGCCGACATGCTGGCTATTTTTCAGACGGGGGTGCAATACCAGATTGCCCACGCGCTTGGCTTGCTGCTTGCCGGCATTTTAGCGGGCGGGGTATTGACGAGTGGGCTCGTCGTAACCGCAGGCTGGTTTCTCTTTGCCGGCATTATTTTGTTCAGCGGCAGCCTTTACTCCCTTAGCCTCAGCGGTGTGAAGAAGCTGGGTGCGATTACTCCGCTAGGCGGACTTTGTTTTTTGATCGGCTGGGCCATTCTTGCCGTTGCGATTATTCAAGGCTAGCTGCATAGCCGTACAGGACGAGAGAGCTTGCCGCGGGCAGGCTCTTTGGTCATTTTGCTAAAGGATTGGGAGGAAGTTCGTTTATGTTTACGGGATGGCGCCTTTCGGTGCTGGGACTAATTATTGTGGGGACAACCGCTATTGTCGCTCCTCTGTTCAAATTAATGGAGTTCGGCAAGACGATTCCATTGTTCATTTTATTCGCGTTGTTTATCGGCTGTATGGAGCTGTTGGAATGGAACAAACGTCGCAATCGAAGACGCTAATCCTTGCAAGGAGTAATAGAGCCTGACGAATGACAAACTACTGCTTATTAAGAGAAAGGGGATTCAGCAAATGCCGCAAATCGACACGCCGTCTGTCCTGCTGCTTTTTTTCGCCCTGCTGGGCATATTGAGCAAAAACAACTCCATCACCATCGCTGCCTTATTTCTGCTGCTTCTCCGGGTAACGAATGTGCATCAGGCTTTCCCGTGGATCGAGAAACACGGTCTGACTTTGGGCATCATCATATTGACGATTGGCATTCTTGCGCCGCTGGCAAGCGGGACGATCAGTATGAAATCGGTCTATGAATCGTTTCTCCATTGGAAATCGATAGCGGCCATCGTCGTCGGCGTGCTGGTTGCTTATTTGGGCGGGCGCGGCTTTCATCTCATGTCCAGCCAGCCGACGATCGTGACCGGGCTTATTATCGGGACGATCATTGGCGTTGCTTTTTTTAAAGGTGTTCCAGTCGGTCCGCTTATTGCGGCTGGGCTGCTGTCGCTGTTGATTAGCAAGTGAGGCTGAGCCATTCTTCATGCAAAATAGCGTAGTAATACTCATCCCACCAAGCATGGGCGCCATTAGGAATGCATTTTTTGAAAAAGCCTTCTCTGCGCATGCCTATTTTCTCCATCATGCGATAGGAGGGGATGTTCTCGGGTTGGCAGGTGGCAATTATTCGGTGCAGCTGCAGCTCCTCAAACCCATATTTCAGCATGGAGCGTGCGGCTTCCGAGGCATAGCCTTGATTGCGATAATGCGGGCTGAATACCCAGCCAATTTCATAGGTATGATTTCCAAAATAGTTATGGAACACAAGATGCCCAATAAGCGGTTCGCCGTTTTTCAACAGTACAGCGTAATTTTGCGTCTGGTCTCCGATATTATCTAGAACGAACTGTTTAGCGCCTTCTTCTGTTTGCACGCCTCCGGGTATGTAAGTCATAACAGCAGGATCGCAGGTATAGGCCCACACAGCCTTCCAATCGTCGGATTTAAAAGCGCGAATACGCAACCGCTCTGTTTCAATTAACATGTAATGAACTCCATTTCACAATGAATGATTTTGGAAAGAATGATTTTTTTTAAAATGATTTTTAAAAAAAGATTGGATATAGGGGCAGCTTATCCCTCGAATTATACAAAAATCCTTCCTAATTACAAGCTTTAATTGTTTTGGGGCTTTGTGACAATACAAATGGCACGCATGCTTGCACCTAATAAGGTGAAGCTTGTGTGCCTTTTTGGTGTTTTGCTAGGTTTGCGGGGACAGGAAGCTGCTGTTACCTTTGCAGCTCCTGCTCCTGTTCTTCCTCTTCATCCAAAGCTTGCGGCGGCGGGTTGCCAATTCGCCATTGTACGCCTTGCGCCGATCCGTGGCCGTAGCCTCCGTATCCACTCGCGCCAGCTTGGGCATTAACGCAGGCTGGTCCGATAATAGTCGTATTTTGAATCGGCGACAGCACATGGGCGAGCTGTCCGGCATTAACGCAATAGGCGAGCTGGAATACTTCCTTCGGGGTAATGCGCAGCACGTCAGAGCCAAATACCGTTTGTGGACAGCGGTCATCAAAAATCGTAATAAAATGCGTATACTCGCTGCACGCAATAATCCAGTGCCACCAGCCCATTGGAATGTATACGGCCTGGTGATCGCACACCCGGTAAGTAAGCAGCTGCTTTGTGAAAGGATTCAAAATCGAAACGACAATTTCACCATGCGTGACGAATACAAGCTCCGTCGTATTGGGATGCCAATGGGGCTCAACAATATGATTTTTGGTCATATGCGCATCGAAAAACGACGTGCTTCTTAGCACAGGCAATTCATGTGCAGTTAATTGGTTTAAGTAATTGCAGGAGTCCTTATGGAACAAGGGGGCGCAATTGACATCGTAAAACAAATTTAATGCGGGTGATGTGAGGTCTACATATTCTGTACTCATGATCGGCCTGCCTTTCAGAATCTTAGTTTTTCCAGCAGTGTATGCAGCTGCCTAGATGGAGGTGAAGAGCTGGCGCGAAAGTCAGTTCTATCGGTGTCTATTGAAATCAGAATATAGTCCATTAGAACAAGTGTATCGTGAATTGGATCTCCTGCTCCCAGGCGCTAAAGTTAAAGCATTAAAGCTAGGGAGGAATCACGTTGGAGCAGCAAGTGAAGATTTGGGAAGAGACGGTTTCCATACCGACATATGGCGTAGGCAAACCAGAGCGAAATCCGATGTTTTTAGAAAAAAGAGTATATCAGGGCAGCTCGGGCCGGGTGTACCCGCATCCCGTAATTGATAAAATCGAAAATGAAAAGCAGCTTCAGCCCTACAAGCTCGTCATTCTCGAAAATGAATATGTGCGTATCGAAATGATGCCGGAGCTGGGCGGCCGCATTTATCGGGCGCTGGATAAGACGAATGACTATGATTTCGTTTATTACAACAAGGTGATCAAGCCTGCGCTGGTGGGGCTCGCGGGACCTTGGATTTCCGGGGGCATTGAATTCAACTGGCCGCAGCATCATCGTCCAAACACCTACGGGCCTGTAGAATATCGTCTGGCTGAAAATAAAGACGGCAGCGCTACGGTGTGGGTCAGCGAAATTGACCGCATGTATGGAACGAAGGTAACGGCTGGCTTTACGCTCTATCCAGGCAAGGCGTATTTGGAAATTTCCGCCCAGCTTTACAACCGTACGCCTCAGCCGCAAACTTTTTTATGGTGGGCCAATCCGGCCGTAGCGGTTAATGAGCATACGCAGTCGGTATTTCCTCCTGACGTCACAGCGGTGTTCGACCACGGCAAGCGGGACGTAAGCCGGTTTCCAATAGCGACAGGCACATATTATAAAATGGATTATTCCGCCGGCGTTGATATTTCCCGCTATCGCAACATTCCTGTGCCAACCTCTTATATGGCTTACAAATCCGACTATAATTTTGTTGGAGGCTATGACCATGGGGTGCAGGCGGGGCTGCTGCATGTGGCGAACCATCATATTTCCCCCGGCAAAAAGCAGTGGACATGGGGAAATGGCGAGTTCGGCATCGCCTGGGATCGCAATCTGACCGATGAGGACGGGCCTTATATTGAGCTGATGACGGGCGTATATACGGACAATCAGCCGGATTTCACCTGGCTTCAGCCGTATGAGGAGAAGGCGTTCAAGCAATATTTTATGCCCTACAAAAATATTGGGGTCGTCAAAAATGCGTCCATCGATGCCGCTGTTAATTTGGAGGTCGATGAAGAGGCGCGGGAAGCTGTCGTTTACGTTTATGCAACAGCTGTGTTCGAGGATGCCCAGATCGAGCTGCGTGGACGGGGACGCAGCTATATTCAAGAGAAGGTGAAGCTGTCACCGAACGACATATTCAAGTCGATCGTCACATGGGATGAAGCGGATCAGGCTTTTGATTTGTTGCTGTCGGTCCGTGATTCGGCAGGGAAGCTGCTCATTTCTTACCAGCCTGCCAAGCCTTCGCTTGAGCAAATACCCGATGCGGCTAAGCCGCTTGAAGCGCCTGCTGCGCTCAAAACCAATGAGCAGCTGTATTTGGCGGGGCTTCATTTGGAGCAATATCGCCACGCGACCTTTGAGCCGGAGGCGTATTATCTGGAAGGGCTAAAGCGCGATGCCAGCGATAGCCGGATTAATGTCGCCTATGGCACGCTGCTGCTGCGGCAGGGGAAATTTCAGCAGGCGGAAGGGTATTTCCGCACCGCCATTAAGTCGCTGACGTCGCGCAACCCGAATCCGTATGACAGCGAGGCGCTTTATCAGCTTGGTGTTGCCTTGAAGCATCAGGGGAAGCGCGAAGAAGCGTTCGCTGCTTTCTACAAGGCAACATGGTCAGCGGCTTGGCAGGATGCCAGCTACTTCTCGCTGGCGCAGATCGCTTGCGCGGAAGGCGCGCTTGCGGATGCGCTGGAGCTGGTGGAGCGTTCCATCGTGCGGAACGCTCGCAATTATAAAGCGCGCCATTTGAAGGCGGCGCTGCTGCGCAAGCTTGGACGCAGCGATGAGGCGATAGCCTTCGCGGCGGAAACGCTCGGGCTCGATGTGGCCGATTTCGGATCGGCCAACGAGCGCTGCTTGGCGCTGGCTGCTGGGGGGCAGCAGCAGCTGGCGGATCAGGCGCGCGCCGAGCTGCAGCGGCTTATGCGCGGCGATGCGCACAATTATTTGAATTTAGCTGCCGACTATATCGGCAGCGGGCTGCATGAGGAAGCGATTGCGGTGCTTGCGTGCATCGTGTCTTCACTAGAGGTTGCAGCAGCAGATGGCGCGGCAGCGGTCTACCCGATGCTGCATTATACGCTTGCTTATGCGTATGAGCAGTCAGGCCACACGGAAGCCGCGGCTGCCTCGCGCCAAGCTGCGGAAGCTGCTGCTCCCCATTATTGCTTCCCGAACAGCTTGTTTGAGCTGATCGTGCTGGAGCAAGCGATTGCGGCCAATCCGCACGATGCGAAGGCGCATTATTATTTGGGCAATTTATTGTATGACAAGAAACGGCATTGCGATGCGATTGCCCATTGGGAAGCATCGCGCGCAGCAGAACCGAATTTTGCTACCGTCCATCGCAACTTAGCACTCGCCTACTACAATAAAAGTGGCGACGAGGCAGCTGCGCTTGAAGCACTCGAGCTGGCTTTCGCACTCGATCAGACCGACGCCCGCGTCTGCTATGAGCTGGATCAGCTATATAAAAAGCTAGGGCATCCTACTCAGCAGCGGCTCGCCAAGCTAGAACAGCAGCGGACGCTTGTCGAGCTCCGCGACGACCTGTACATCGAATATGTCACGCTGCTCAATGCGACAGGGCAGCATGGTCAAGCAGTAGCTGCGCTCGCTTCACGCCAGTTCCATCCTTGGGAGGGCGGGGAAGGCAAAGTGACGGGACAGCATGTGTTCACGCATATTGAACTCGCCAAACAGGCGCTCCAGCAGGGGAATGCGTCCCATGCGATACAATTGCTGAACATGGCGCTCGTCTATCCGGAGCATTATGGCGAAGGCAAGCTGCATGGCGCACAGGAAAACAATATTTATTATTATTTAGGCTGTGCGTATGAAGCGCTGAATGATCCGCTTAGAGCGGAAGATTGCTTTAAGCAGGCTTCTCAAGGGCTGGAGGAGCCTGCTAGCGCGCTGTATTACAATGACCAGCCGCCAGATATGATTTTTTATCAAGGGTTGTCGTGGTTAAAGCTGGGCAACGACCCGGAGGCAAATCGACGCTTCCATAAGCTGCTCGATTATGCGGAAAAGCATATTTTCGACCGGGTTGAATTTGATTATTTTGCCGTTTCGCTGCCAGATTTCCTCGTTTTCGAGGATGATCTGAGCAAACGCAACGAAATTCATTGCCGTTATATGATGGGATTAGGCCTTCTTGGGCTTGGGGAGCGTAAACAGGCGGCGGAGCAGTTTGGCGCCGCTCTGCGATTGGATGGCAATCATAGCGGAGCGCGCATTCATAGCTTACTGGCGTTATCTAATTAAATAGTTTGTGTCTTTTAGTCAAAGGATGAAGCCGCTGTCCATGATCTGGACAGCGGCTTTTTTTGTTTTCATTTTACTGATTCTATGAACGCAGTAAGCATGGGGAGGAAATGATTGTTTTCTTTATTTTCCCATAAATATAAAAATGTATAAATTTTAAAACTCTTCGAAAAAATAAGATTAAATAAAAATGCAATAAGTATTGTAAGGAGAGTGTGCCTGTGTCAGACATCAACGTAAAGGAATTAAATCGCAAGCTTGAGGAGTTGTTTGTAAATCCCCTTCATGCTGAAATTGAAAATTTGGAATCGGAACCTTTTTCTTTAGGAGTTGAAAGGATTGCCCCGTCAAACATAGCTCGAAGAGAATTAGGGGCCATCCATCCATTTTCGCCATTTGATAATGAACAGTTGGAAGTGGCGGGCGATTTTGCCCGAAAATATGAGCATATTTTGGCAGTTGCGAGTGATCATGAAAGTGGGCTTGCACAAATCGTAGCAGCGTTTGCGCAGGATACAGCAAGTAAAGATGTTTTGGCTGCGCAGTATGGCATGAGATTGTTTTTAGTTCACCATCCTGATGTGCGCGGACTCGAGCTTCCAGCATTAGAAAAACAATATCCTGACTTTATTAAGCTAAATGTGGAAAATCAAATTCTACTCGAAATGCGGGGTGCCGGAGGGGCCATTTCATTTGAAGCTGCTGTGAGTACAGGCGAGCCTGATATTAAGCAATTTCGCGAGGATATATTACTCAATGAGCATCATATTCATTGGCATGTTGTCTATGATCGCCGTAAGATTGTGGATCGCGGCGGAGAAATGTTCTTATATATGCATCGGCAAATGCTAGCCCGATATGATGCGGAAAGATTGTCAGTCAATCTTTTACGTGTAGAAGCCTTTAGTCAATATGAGGGGCCAGTTGATCCGTATGATCCGGGCCTTCCTTCGAGCGGGAACAGAAAACTTGCAGTAGAAGATGTTACCAAGCTGAAAAATGGCCGCACAGGCATAAAAGGCAAATTCGAGCTTTATCTCAACAATCCGAAAAAAGCGGTAGATCTGCTTGGCAATGATACGGAATGGAGAGCGTCAAATGAGCCGGAAAATTTGAATGATTCCCAACGAGAAAATAATTTTCACGGATCAGGGCATGGGGCTGTTGTGAATTTGTCTGTTGCAACCTCAACTGTAGAGGATGAGCTTATGGGAGATCCGGCAACAGCTTGCCGTCACGCGTTCTTTTGGCGTTGGCACAAGGAAGTTGATAATCTTTACGACGAATTTCTCCAGCGAATGCCGGTTAATGCTTTCGGAGGCGGGCCCGAAGTAAGAATAAATAAAATTATTTTGTGCAGGGAAGATGGTCTGCCAACAGTAGGAGACTTGCAGCAGATTGGAAAAGAGGCTTTCGCCGATTGGGAAGCAGCTTTCCAGGACGGACCGTTTGAAGGTGGAGGAGCCACCATTACAACGACGGATGAGCTTCAAACGGTTTACAAAATGTATGAACAAATTAAATATTTGACCCATAAAGGGTTTGCTTATTTTTTACGTGTAGAAAACTTATCCTCGCGTGATATCGAATCGACCGTACGTATTTTTATTGCACCTGAGCAAACGCAAGAGGACTACCGCTCATGGATTGAAATGGATAAGTTTGTCGCCAAGCTTTCCCCTGGTAAAAATGTCATTTATCAGAATGCTAAAGAGTCTTCTGTTATTCAAAAACCAGCGGTATTAGAGCCTAATCCTGAAAGAACACAAGGAGATAGAGGCTGTCAGTGTGGTTGGCCTTATACGCTGCTGCTGCCCCGCGGCAACGAGGAGGGAATGCCGTATGTGATGATGGTTATGCTGACAGATTGGAATGAAGACAAGGTGAGTGAGAGCACCTGCGGTTCAATTAGCTTCTGTGGTGTAACGAATCAAAATCAGCCGTATCCAGACAGCAGAGCGTTGGGCTATCCTTTTGACCGTCCAATGGCGGGTATTGCAGATACACTCATCACCAATCCCCATATGGCGACTCGCCCCTTTAAAATCCGGCATTTGGGCATGGAGGGATAGGGTTGCGAATCGATATCGTTCGATCAGAGGATAATGCTGTGCTGGGGAGGCTGCGGGAGTGTCTGAAACAAGCTTTAGATAACCAAAACAAACTATCCACGTGGTCGGAATGGTTGGCGGGAGATCCGAGAATACCTTCGTATATCAAACGAAAAAAAGAGCATGGGCTATATATTAATGGAATTCGGGTATTAAGCCTGAAGGCTGGTGCTGACGTTTATGATGCTGCATTCCTGTCCCGGAGGATTGCTGAATTATCAGCAATCCCTGAGCCTAAGGGCAGACGAAGGTTGTCTTATCGTTTTTTTACATCTGTAGTACCAGGAATAGCGCTCATTGTGCTGCCAAAATGTGCCATTTGCGGTTCCGCCTATATGGGACTGTTCGAAATCATTGGTTTAGGTGTTGGGAGAGGGTTGGAACGTCCTTGGCTATTGCCTCTTATGGCTCTAATGATGATGGCAACAGTTGCTGCGATGGCGTATCGTGCGCGTGAACGCAATGGATATGGCCCGGTTGCTCTGGCATTCGTTTCGTCCGCGTTGATGATCGCGGGCAAATTCAGCGATAGTCGAGCGGAGCTTTATTTTGGAGGGGGCGTACTGATCGGGGCTACAGCATGGAATGCCATAGCTTTGCATAAACTTACAGCTTTCCAATATCAAATCAAACAAGGAGGGGTAAGTCTATCTCATTTTCTAGTGAAGACTTTAAACGTGCTGCAACGAAAATCTACGCTAAAGTAAATTACTGAATCTGCTAGCTCTTAGCTCCCATTTATCATACAATTGTTTCTGGTAATCTTATTTTCCAGAAGGAGTATATGATGAAACGATTGATTTGGCTAGGCTGTTTATCTTATTTCATTATCGGGCTTGCCCATGTTGTGCTGGGCTCTGTATTGCCCGTTGCGCTCGAGCATTATGGTAAAGCCTACAGCGAGGGCGGCACACTCATTTTCACACAGTTCGGCGGATTTCTAGTCGGAGTGCTGCTCTCGCCGTGGCTGAATCGGCATTTGGGCAAAAGAGGCGGACTGCTGCTGGCATTTGGCATGCTGTTTGCCGCTGAATTTATGTTTATGCTGCTGCCGCCTTGGGGCTGGCTGTATGCAATTGCCATCGTAGCCGGTTTTGGGTTTGGCATGATTGAAGCGGTAATCGGAACGATTATAATCGCAGCAGTCAAAAATCAAACGGCCGTCGCGATGAGCCGGCTTGAGGTATTTTTCGGCGTTGGCGCCATGGTCATGCCACTTATAGCAAGCGGCCTGATTTGGGCCAATTATTGGAAGCTGTCCTTTTTGGTCGTTTCTTTTTTTGCAATTTTGACTTTGTTCTTATGGGCAAAAGGCTCCTTCGGCGAGCTGGATGCGGTGCTGAAGAAGTCAGTCGCAGCCGCCGCAGCGGAACGGCAGCAAGCGAAGCGCGCAGGCAAGCCGCTTTATCAAGGCAAGGAATGGGTTATTTTTTCCTTATTTATTGTGTTTTTCTTCCTCTATGTAGGGACGGAGATGAGCCTTGCAAACTTTATGCCAGCCATTCTCATTGAGAAGCTAGGCATGAAGGAGGCAGGAGCAACGCTCAGTGTAACCTGCTTCTGGATTGCAATGGCTTTCGGTCGTTTGTTCGCTGGCGTCATTGCCGAGAAAATCAAATACCGGGTGTACATTATGGCGAGCTGCGGGGCGACGGTGCTGCTGTTCATCTTATTTCCGTTTATGAACCAGGTATGGTCGGCGTTCGCGGTCATTTTGCTGCTGGGACTCGCCATGTCCGGCGTGTTCTCTATTGCGCTCGTCTTTTCGAGCAAGCTGCTTCCAGGGGCAGAGGAATCTACCCCTAGCTTTATGATTGCAGCAGGCGGTGTCGGCGGCGCCGTGCTTCCGCTAACGATGGGCTGGGGGCTTGATCATTTGGAGGTGAACCAGTCAGTATGGCTGCTGGCAGCCTTTTCCGCGGGCTTGATTGTTTTAAGTGTCATCGCCTTTCAACTGGACCGCAGGCAAATAAGCATGCGAGCTGGCGGAGGGTCTATAGGACGCCCTAAGCACGAAACATAAAAGGTTAACGAAACTGTAAATCGCCATAGGGCGATTTGCAGTTTTTTTGTTGCCTCAGCATGCTGAGGCCTGATTTTTGGCTGCGGGGTGAAGGAAGGAGGAGCGTTGTGTTTTGCCGAATGTATAGCAAGGGCGCCTGCTGGGCTTAGGAGAGATGATGAGGAAAGCGGCGAAGCAAATATATACTAGGCTGGCATATGATTATGCCGACTAGCGACCGATATAAGAAATAAGAGTTTAAATATTATTTTTGAAAAAAAGAGGTGAGGGCATGTCTATTGCTCCAGTCAATCCAGTCTTTGAAGTAAAGCTTTTGCCTCTTGGAGATACGGCAATTATTGTCGAGCTCGGCAGCGCGATTGACCGCAAGACGCATGAGCGCGTGCAAGCACTCAGCTCTTATTTGCGGCGCGAGCCTTTTCCCGGTTTTATTGAGCTTGTACCAGCGTATGTAACGCTGACGATTTTTTATGATCCAATGAAGCTGCTGGCGCCGCTAGCCGAAAACAACTGGAATCCGCAGGCTGAAGCGGCTGCTTCCCCTTATGAATGGGTCTGCCAGCTGCTCTTGGACATGGTCAGCAAGCTGGAGGACGAGCAGGCAGCTGCTCCGCGAATCGTAACCCTTCCCGTCTGCTACGGCGGAGAGCTGGGGCCGGATCTTGCAGCAGTTGCGGAGCATAGCGGACTTTCGGAAAGCGAGGTCATCGCCATGCATGCGGCGCAGCCTTATCTCGTCCATATGGTCGGCTTTGCCCCCGGTTTTCCATATTTGGGAGGCTTGCCTGAGCAAATCGCTACGCCTCGGCGGAGCACGCCCCGCTTGCGGATCGAGCCAGGCAGCGTAGGCATCGGCGGCAAGCAGACTGGGGTCTATCCGATTGTCTCCCCTGGCGGCTGGCAAATTATCGGGCGAACGCCAGTGGCGCTGTTCCGCCCAGCGCATGAGCAGCCGAGTTTATTGCGGGCGGGAGATCAGGTTTATTTTGAGCCGATTAGCTATGAGGCGTTTATCGCATGGGAGGAGCAGGCATAATGGGCATTCGAATAAAACATGCCGGACTCCTCACGACCGTGCAGGATCGGGGACGTCATGGATATAGGCAGCAGGGCATTATTGCCGGAGGGGCGATGGATGATTTTGCGCTTCGCGCGGCTAATTTGCTCGTTGGTAACGATGCGGGAGCAGCGGTGCTGGAAGCTACGCTTATCGGCCCAAAGCTGATTTTTGAGCAGGATGCGTTAATTGCTATATGCGGGGGCAATTTGTCGCCTGCTGTGCAAGGAACAGCCGTTCCGCTGTGGCGGCCGGTGTACATAAAAGCAGGGAATGAGCTTTCGTTCGGAAATTGCGTCGCGGGCGCTCGCGCTTATATAGCAGCGGCTGGAGGCATTGATGTGCCGCTTGTTATGGGCAGCAGAAGCACGTACACACGTGCGGCTATAGGCGGCTTTGGAGGCCGGGCTTTAAAAGCGGGCGATGTGCTGGCGATTGGTGAAGGAGCCTCGGAAACGCTATATTATTGGGAGCAGGAAGCTGAAGACAGGCAGGATGCCGCGCCATTTTTTGCAACCAGCTGGTCGATTGGCTCAGAGGGACGTCCCTTTTATCGGAAAAACCCAGTCATTCGTTTTGTGCCGGGACGGCATTTTGATGCGTTTACCGAAGGGAGCAGGAAGCATTTTTTGCAGAGCGATTTTCGTATTTCGTCGCAATCGGATCGAATGGGCTATCGGCTGGAAGGGCCGCGTCTTAGTACAGTTGCAGCGCTTGAGCCTATTTCTGAGGCGGTATCCACGGGTACGATTCAGGTGCCTGCTGGCGGCAGCCCGATTATTTTGATGGCGGACCATCAGACGATTGGCGGCTATCCGAAAATCGCCCAAGTGGCGACGGTAGATTTGCCGCTGCTGGCGCAAGCGAAGCCGGGAGAGACGATTAGATTCAAGCAGATTACTAGGCAAAAATCGGAAGAGCTTTATATCAAGCACGAGCTTCAAATGCAGCGGCTTTCCATGTTTATTGAAATACGCTATAGAGAGGAGAGGTAGAAGAATGACGCTGGCTATCGATTTGAATTGTGATTTGGGCGAGCAATATGGCGTGTATGAGCTGGGGCAGGATGCTGAATTGCTGCCGCTCATTACATCGGCCAATATAGCTTGCGGCTTTCATGCTGGCGATCCGGGAACGATGAGACGGACAGTAAAGCTGGCGCTGAAAAATGGCGTTGCCATCGGCGCCCATCCTGGGCTGCCGGACTTAATCGGCTTCGGACGGCGTGAAATGGCGATTTCACCTGAGGAAGCGTATGACCTGACCGTGTATCAAATTAGCGCGCTGAATGGCTTCGTTGTGTCCGAAGGCGGCGTCATGCAGCATGTGAAGCCTCATGGCGCCTTATATAATATGGCGGCTAGGCGAGTGGAACTGGCTGAAGCGATTGCTGAGGCGGTGTACAGGGTGAATCCGGAGCTTATATTATATGGCTTGTCTGGCAGCAAATTGATTCATGCGGGGAAAAAGCGGGGTCTACGCACCGCAAGCGAGGTATTCGCAGATCGTACCTACCAGC
Source organism: Paenibacillus sp. JT22N15 (assembly GCF_059383755.1). Taxonomy (NCBI): domain Bacteria; kingdom Bacillati; phylum Bacillota; class Bacilli; order Caryophanales; family Paenibacillaceae; genus Paenibacillus; species Paenibacillus sp. JT22N15. The sequence continues at coordinate 111,053 of NZ_JBXENV010000013.1, forward strand.
AAGACGGCTCGCTAACACCGCGCAGTCACGAAGGCGCGCTAATAGAGGAGCCGAATGAAGCGCTGAAGCAGCTCCTTCAGATGATAAGAGAAGGAGCTGTATGGTCGACGCAGGGCGTAAAGGTTCCGATTGCAGCGGATACGATATGTGTCCACGGTGATGGCGAGAAGGCGTTCTTGTTCGTCCAGCAGATTCGCAAGCTGCTGGAGTCGGAAGGAATTATCCTTTGTGCGCCGGGCTCCCATAAATCCAATTAATCCACTTTAGGGCTTCTCTATTTATTTTCGTTTCTTTAAATTTTCCATAATTTTGCGGCCTGTCGGCGTTTGGGCGAGACCGCCCTGCGCCGTTTCTCTATGCTTGCTCGGCATGGCGCTGCCGACCTCCAGCATGACGTTAATGACTTCATCGGAGGGAATGATGCTGCGGACGCCAGCCATTGCCATATCTGCTGCCGCTAAAGCGGTGACAGCACCAAAGCCGTTGCGTACAATGCAAGGAATTTCTACTAAACCGCCAACGGGATCGCAAATGAGCCCAAGCGAGTTTTTAAGGGCAAGCCCAACCGCGTGAACCGCTTGGTCTGTCGTGCCGCCTCGCAGCTCAACCATAGCTCCGGCCGCCATGCCGATCGCTGAACCGACCTCGGCTTGACAGCCGCCTTCCGCACCGGAAATAAAGGAATTATTCGCAATGACATAGCCAATCGCGCCTGCGCAAAATAAACCTCTAACCATATGCTCATCGCTCCACCCAAAGCGCTCCTGCGCGCTCACGAATACGCCAGGAATAATGCCGCATGAGCCTGCGGTCGGCGTTGCAATAATCCGGCCCATGGAAGCGTTGACCTCGGAAACGGCGAGGGCATAGGCCATTGCTCTGCTTGCCGGCTCCCCAGAGGAGGGAGCGTTATTAGCGGTGAAGGATTGCACGCGCTTAGCATCGCCCCCGGTAAGCCCGCTCTTGGATTGCGTATTAGCAGTTAGCCCTTTATGCACGGCCTCCTTCATAACTTGGTAATAGTCGGCCATTTGCCTAAAAATATGCTCCTCGGTTTGGCCGGACTCTGCGATTTCTTCCTCAAGCATAATTTGCGATATAGGCTTGGCTTGCTGCTGTCCCGCTGCGGCCAGCTCATGCAAAAACCGATATTTCATGCGGCTCAGCTCCTTAAGGTGAGATCAATGACAGAGCTTTTGATCATATGGGGCAGCTGCTGGATTTTGAGCTGCGTCGCTGCTGTTATTTTCGTATCGGCTTCAATAACGGTCATCGCTTCGCCATTCCTCGCTTTCCGATCCACATCCATGTAACCTATATTGACGCCATCCTCGCAGAGCACATGTGTGATGCCGGAGAGTACGCCGGGGAAATCGCCATGAAGAAGCACAAGGGTTGGAAACTCCCCCGTACACTGAACATCAAATCCATTCATCTGATGAATCATAATATTGCCCCCGCCGATAGATGCGCCGACAATTTCAGCGTATCGATCTCCTGCCCACAGCTCGACTCTGGCCGTATTCGGATGCGGAACATGTCCGACTCCCAGACTGAAGTTGATTTCCACGCCAGATGACCAAGCATCTTTAAGCGAATGGCGAATTCGGGCATCATCTGTATCATAATCAAGCAAGCCTGCCGCGAGTGCGAGATCAGTGCCATGTCCTTGGTAGGTTTCGGCAAAAGAACCGTACAGCTTAATAGCAGCTTTGTTCGGAACCGTACCGAGCAATTGCCTTGCTACGCGGCCAATCCGGACGGCGCCTGCTGTATGCGAGCTGGAGGGGCCGACCATGGCAGGCCCGATTATAGAAAATACATTTTTAAAACGCATCGCTTTACCACCGTTCTGATCAGTAATCACTGCTACTTAGAGTAACGCAACACTACTTTTCATGTCAATATATATAACTTTAGTGTTCGTCATCTAGGTTTTTGCGTTATTAAACATAACATTATTGCCGTGGTGATTCGACTGGTTCGCTGGTGCTGCCGAGTGTCAAGAAGCTGCTGACATCTTATAAAGCTTATTCATTTGCCAGCTCGCTTATATCTATCGTATTTCTGATACGGAAAGAAAAAAAGTTGTAGCTGTGGAAAATGCTATGTTGATTTTTGTTGTAAATGCAACAAAAATAGTGTACTATTTTTTTAACTCATTTGAAAAATAATATAACCAAAAAATAAAAAAACTATTTTCTGCAGAGCAAGAAAAGACGGTTTGCCCTTTACAATAAGGGAAGCGCGAGAAATGATTGATCTAGTAACAGGAGGAAAAATAAAATGAGTATAAATATAAAAAAGTGCACAATTGAAGATGTAAGATTGCTTCAAGAAGTTAGTGTTGAAACATTTATTGAGACATTTAGCCATCAAAATTCGCCGGAAAATATGAAAGCCTACCTGGAAAAAGCATTTAACTTTAACCAATTAGAAAAAGAATTATGTAATAGCTCTTCGGAATTCTTTTTTATTTATTCTAATGAGGAAATTGCCGGGTATTTAAAGCAAAACACCGACGATGCTCAAACTGAAATAATGGGCAGCGATTCGCTTGAAATCGAGAGAATTTATATAAGGAACAAATTTCATAAGCAGGGGCTAGGCAAACATCTAATAAATAAAGCTGTGCATGTAGCGATAGAGCGGAACAAAGAGAAGATCTGGCTAGGGGTTTGGGAAAAAAATGAGGGCGCAATTGCCTTCTATAAAAAAATCGGCTTTGTTCAAACAGGGGCCCACTCTTTCTATATGGGTGATGAAGAACAAATAGATTTTATAATGACCAAATCGCTCCTATCCCATTTGTCTGAAAGGCCATTCAACTGACGGAAAACATCCCGCACGAATATAAATGCCTTTCCAAACAAGTGGAAATGCTATTATAATTTTAATAAGAATGAGGAAGATAGCATCATGATGCTTGCAGGAGGTTGGAAACTAGCATAAAGCGGCGGAAGAATTATTTTTTACTCGTAAAAAAGGGGGCGTTGGAATGGATTTACAACGTGTTTATTTGGATAGCATTCAATCACAGTTCCACTACTACAAGAAGCTTGCTGAAAAAGCAATGAATCAGGTCGAGCCGGAGCAGCTGTTTGTGCAGCCTAAAGAGGATGTAAACAGCATTGGCACGATCGTCAAGCATATGTGCGGCAATATTTTGTCCAGATGGACGGATTTTCTGACAGCAGACGGCGAGAAGGATTGGCGGGATCGCGACGCCGAGTTTGAAAATGACTGGGCGAATAAGGAAGAGCTGCTCGCAAGCTGGGACGAAGCATGGGCTTGTTTTTTTCAGGCGATAGATTCGCTCCAGCCAGAGCAGCTTGGCCAAATTATTTATATTCGCAACGAAGGGCATACCGTTTTGGAGGCGATCAACCGTCAGCTGGCGCATTACCCCTATCATATTGGGCAAATCGTTTACGCTGCAAAAGGGTTGAAGGAAAACGAGTGGAACAGCCTGTCCGTGCCAAGAAACGGCTCGAAGCAATACAATGCCGGAAAATTTGCCAAAGAGAAAGCGATCAAGCATTTTACCGATGAGGAACTAAAGCGGTTGGATGGAGATAGAGAAGGGGAAAATGTTTGAGAATTTGTTACACGCTGGTTATTATCTGCTTGCTGTTCATGAGCGCATGCAGCGGCGGCACGAATACGAATACTGGGAGCATTGAGCCTGAAGCTGATCCTATTTTGGCAAGCGCAGCGCCTAGTCTGTTCAGTCAGGATCATGCATTGGATATGAGTCAGGGTGATTCGGAATCGCCAATAGCAAGCGCCACGGATGACGGGGCTGAAGCAGCAGATTTCGAGTCACTCGTTCCAACTGGATGGAAGGTGCTGGAGATTTTTGAGGGAGAGCCTGAGCAAGCAGAAGGAGATTTGAACAACGATGGGCTTGTCGACATCGCCGCTGTGCTAGAGAAGGAAGACATCTCGCAAGAAGCGCCGGATCGCGCCATTATGGTTGCTTTTGGACAAGAGGATCATACATACAAGCGGTCTGTTATTGCAGAGCATGCGGTAATGAGCGCTAATGAAGGCGGCATTTACGGCGACCCGTTTGAAGGCTTGACGATTGAGAAGGGCGTTCTTGTTCTTCGTCATGTCGGCGGGAGCAACTGGAGATGGTACAATACGTATCGTTTTCGTTATCAGGATGAGGCCTGGTATTTGATTGGGGCCACAACGGGCTCGTATTTTACGGGCAATGAGCTTATAGATAATGCCGATGAGGATGATTATAATTTGCTGACAGGTGATTTCGTGAAAAAAACATGGGATGAAGAGGCTGGTAAGCAGGTGGTTGAGAGAGGAAATCGCGGCAAGAAGGCGCTTGTGAACATACAGAATTTTGATGTGCTGGCGGCAGAACCGCAATATTAGGTTGAGACGTATACGAGACCGTCAAAGTGCGCTTTGACGGTCTTTTTACGTTCAAGTGAGGGCGAAAATTTCCGAATGCATTACATATGCCTATACCACATAGTGACCTTCTGCATAGGCTGTTATCATTACAAAGTAACGAAGGAGCTTAATCCGGATGTCAAAAACCACTACAAAACCGGAATCGAATGAACCTTCAGCTGATGATCTCGCCTTATGGTCTGCTGTAATATTAGTGGTTGGCGATCTTTTTGGGCTATTTGCCGTTTTAAAAGCCAGAGCGGAGAAAGATGATAACTCCTGACGAGGTTTTGAACAATCCCGCTTTATATAGGGCTGATGAATATAATCATCTATTGAGGAGGAGTAAATAATGGCTAATGAACAAAAAATAACCTCTGACGATCTGTTTAAAATTTCTGCTTCGTTGTCGTTGATTGGTGATGGTTTGGCCTTGCTTGCTCTAAAAAAAGCGGAAGAGGAAAGCAATAATCAGAAAGCGATTTCCACAGCAATTAATCGCCTAATCCGAAAACGCCCCTGAATTTATAATTGAAGAGAGGGAACAATAAGCGAATGCATACAGGAAAAAAGCCTGTTTAAGCAGGCTTTTGGTTGTAATTTGATGATTTATTTGTTCTGGCAATAGGTGGTGAATGCCCTGCGTTTCCATTCATAAAGAAAAAAGTAGTATACTGTTAACGTCCTTAATTTTGCAATATGTTTACAAAGGGCAAGAGCTCACGATAGTAAGGAAGTGGTTGTGTTCTCTCTTTCAAAGTTGAATGTGCTTGCGCTTGCGAGCTTCGTTCTATTTATTTCAATTGGGCTATCCGTTCAAACTGAACTGGTGAGGATGCTGGATCAAGAGGTAATCCATTACATTCAATTGCTCCATGCTCCGATCTGGACAAGCATCATGAAGTTTCTATCTTTTATTGGGTCTGTGTACATCGTGTCTCTGTTAGCGGTTCCCATTACGCTTTTTTTGTTGCTTGTTTGGAAGAGCCGCAGGGAGACGATCGTGTTTTTAACAGCTGTAATTGGCTCCGCGCTGCTGAATCTTGGGCTAAAGCTATTGTTTCAACGTGCAAGGCCGAGTTTAAATGCGATTATTGTTGAAGCAGGCTACAGCTTTCCGAGCGGTCATTCCATGAGTGCGTTTACCTTTTATGGAATCGTTACATACTTATGCTGGCGTCATATTCCGTTAGAGCAGGCGAGGATATGGCTGCTCGCCTTCAGCTCGATTATGATTGCCAGCATAGGGATCAGCCGAATTTATTTAGGCGTGCATTATCCGAGTGATGTTGTAGGTGCTTATTTGATTAGCCTGGTTTGGCTCATTGTCGTCATTCAGTGCTCGCGATATTTCACTCGTGTAAAAGCTGCTTAAAGCGACCAAAAAGCACCCAAAAATAATAGGAAGCAGTATAGAAGACCGCCAAAGGGTTTGGATCATACGTCCAAATGCCACTTGGCGGTCTTCTTTGAAATTTAAGAATTTATCAGGTTCACACTTATAATCGGCTTATATTTCATCGCGAAACGGCTGTTACCGCCAGAGGACGGCAACAGCCGTTTACGCTTGAAATATAGGAAAGGATATGATTATTCCATCCATTCTCTATATTTCTACGCGAAACGGTAGCTTTGCCACCAGAGGACGGCTACAGCCGTTTACGCTTGAGCCAGGTGGATTTTGTCGGATAAAGGGAGCCGTTGTCGAAGAAAATTCAAATACCAAGTTGACAGATAGGGATTGATATGGTAGTTTTGGTCTAAGGTTTGAACCTTAATGTTTTTCTGTTGATTTGGAGGGGTCAAATGCAGTTCGAAAAAGTATCCGCTAAAAAAGTTAGCGATTTTATTTTGGAGCAGCTAGAGGAAGCGATTATCCTTAAAGATTTTCTGGCGGAGGAGCAACTGCCAACGGAACGTGAGCTTGCAGCAGTATTCAAGGCTAGCAGGCTTGCGGTCAGGGAAGCATTATCCGACCTTGAAGGCAAAGGGCTAATCGAGAAGCGGATTGGAGCCAAGGGCGGCACATTCGTTCTTCCTTTAACGATAAACTCGCACCAGAGAACACGCGAGGAGGTGCGCGGCGGCTGGGACGATATGCTGAAAGTATTCGAATATCGCTCCATTATAGAGCCGGAAGCGGCTTACCTTGCTGCTAAGCGGATAAGCACGGCAGAGCTCGAACTGCTGCGGGGTTTTATTGAAACGAGCATGGAGGAGGATTGCACGCGTGAAATGTTCCGTTCCTTGGACGTCAAATTTCACTTGTCGATTGCGAAAGCTTCCGGCAACGATTATTTCGAGAAGGCAGTCAGGAAAATTCGCACCAAAATTAATCCTGCACTGGATCTGATGCCCTATAACGAGAACGTCAGACGGACAAGTTATGACAAGCATATGCTGCTGCTCGAAGCGCTTCAAGCCGGCAATGGAAACGGCGCGAAAGAAGCGATGAATCAGCATATCGACGAAACCGTACATGCGATTTATGCGCGTGTCGTTGTCGAAGGAGACAGTTAACTGGTCAACCGGCACTGTAGGAGGGTGAACAAATTGAAATTAAATGAGCTTCTTGCTCTTGCAAATCAGCAGAAGGAACAACTAGTAGCATGGCGCAGAGATCTCCATCAATACCCTGAAACTGGATTTGAGGAAGTAAGAACTTCGGGAATCGTCGCCGAGCATTTGCGGCAGCTAGGCTTGGAGGTTCAGACGAATATTGGGAAAACAGGCGTTGTCGCACTGCTTCGCGGCGAAAAGCCTGGTCCCACCATCGCGCTTCGGGCAGATATGGATGCCTTGCCGATCGAGGATTTGAAGAGCGTTCCTTATAAATCGAAAATACCGGGAAAAGCACATTTATGCGGCCATGATGCTCATACGAGCATGCTTATGGGCGCAGCCCAGCTGCTAGCAGGTTTAGGGAAGCCGGTAAGCGGAAATATCAAATTTGTATTTCAGCCTGCCGAAGAAGGGCTTGCTGGAGCGAAAGCGATGATGGACGACGGTGTGCTGCAAAATCCCGCTGTGGACGTAATGGCAGGGCTTCATGTCTTTCCTGCGCTGCCGACAGGCTCCATTTCAGTAACGAAGGGAGTTGCCTTCGCTTCAGCGGACAGCATTAAGATCAAGGTGATCGGCAAAGGCGGTCACGCTGCCCGTCCTCATGAGGGAGTAGATGCGATTACGGTAGCGGCACAGGTGATATCAGCCTTGCAGCATGTAGCGAGCCGTCTGGTTGATCCGCTTGAGCCGGTGGTCGTGACCATTGGCAAAATCAACGGAGGCTACATGGGAGCAGCGATTGCACCCGAAGTGGAGATGGTCGGCACAGTTAGGACACTGACACCGGCAGTACGCGATCGGATGCCGCAGCTGCTTGAGGACATCATTCGCGGCGTGACCTCATCCTTTGGCGCGGATTACGAATTGAACTACCAGATGGGCTATCCGGTTGTGCAAAACGATGAAGCGATGGTTGATTTTCTTACCTCGACAAGCGAGCAGGTACTCGGCGGGAAAAAATGGATTTATGTAAAGCCGTCGATGGGCGGCGAGGACTTTGCTTTTTATTCAGAGGCTGTGCCAAGCGTGTTTTTCCGCTTGGGGGTTGGAAGCGGAGAGGCATATACATCCTACCCGCTGCATCATCCCCAATTTGATTTGGATGAAGCTGCTCTCCCTTATGGAGCTGCAATGCTGTCGGCCCTTGCACTTAACTATTTGGCTGATCCGCAATTGTGAATGGCAAGGTGAAACTTATAAATTCTTATATTAGAACAAACAAACTAAAACGAATTTCAGGAGGCTGTGCGATTTGAAAAGATGGTATGTACAGGGCTTTGCAGCAATAATAGCGGTTATGCTGGTTGTTACAGGATGCGGCAATGCCGCAGAGACGAAAAATGAGACGCAAACGAATGGCGGGACGGCTAGCGCTCCAGCTGGCGCAGACAAAACGACTTTAACGATCGCTAACTCGACGGATATCGAAAGCTTCGATACCCACAACAACAACAATACGATGAGCGAAGCGGTACTCGTCAATGTGTTTGATTATTTGCTGAAAAATGACGACGAGCAAAACAAAGTGCCCGTGCTTGCCACTTCGTGGGAGCAGGTCAATGATACAACATGGAGATTGAAGCTGCGCGAAGGCGTCAAGTTCCACAACGGCGATCCATTCACAGCGGCGGATGTAAAGTTCTCGCTTGAGCGTGTCGCAAAGGATACCACTTTGAAGCAAAACACCTATTACAAGCATATTAAAGAAGTCAATGTTATTGACGATTTTACGGTTGATATTATCACTGAAACGCCAGACCCGATTATGCTTAATCGTTTGTCCCGTATGGGTGCAGGCATTTTGCCTTCCAAATATATTGAGGAGAACGGCATGGAAGCTTTCTTGAAAGCTCCGGTAGGCACAGGCCCTTATAAATTTTCCAAATGGACGAAAGATGACCGCATTGAGCTGGTGAAAAATGCCGATTATTTCGGTGGAACGCCGAAATGGGAAAATGTTGTTTTCCGCTCCATTCCTGAAGCGTCCACTCGTGTATCCGAGCTGCTGACAGGCGGCGTTGATATTGCTGCTGGCGTTCCGGCAACGGACATTGCCCGTATTGACGGCGTCGATGGCCTGAGTGTAGAACAAGCGAAAATTCAGCGTGTGCTTCATATCATTATGCGCATGACTGAAGGTTCGATTACTGCTGATCCGAAGGTTCGCGAGGCGATTGATCTTGCGATCGACAATCAGGTTATTATCGACAGCATCGCTGGCGGCGCAGGCATTCCGACTAGAACGTCGGTTACCCCTGGCAACTTCGGTTCAGATCCGAGCTTGTATGATACGTTTGAGTACGACCAAGAGCGTGCGAGAGCTTTATTGAAAGAAGCTGGTTATGAAAATGGCGCGAAAGTATCGTTCTCAGCTTCTGTACAATACAAAGAGGTGGCCGAGGTCGTAGCAGCGATGCTTACGGATGTAGGCTTTGAAGTTAATTTGGAAATTTTGGAAGCCAGCAGCTTCAGCGAAAAGCTGAACTCGAAGAAATTCAACGAGCTGTTCCTGCTGGGCGTAGGAAATTCCTTGTTTGATGCCTCGAACAATTACAATCGCTTCAAGAAAGAAAATGCGGCAGGCGAGACGGATTATAACAACCCAGAAGTAGAGGAGCTGCTGCAATCGGCGCTGCAAAACATGGATTTAGCTGACCGTGAGAAGCAATACCAGAAGGTTCAACAGCAATTTACAGTTGACCGTCCTACTATTTATTTGTATCAAATGAAAGGCATTTACGGCGTCGGAGCAGGCATCAGCTATACGCCAAGGCTCGATGAAATGTATTATGCGGAAGATATTACGCTAAAATAGCATCAACTATAAAGGGGGGAATAGCGTTCTATTCCCTTCCTTTTGCTTTAATCTATTACAGGGAGAGGGGCCGTTCAGTGGGCAAATACTTGATCAAATCTTTGCTGCAAATGGTGCCGGTTCTATTTCTCATATCCGCCATCGTTTTTGTGCTTGTGCATGTGACGGGTGACCCGGTCAATCTGATGCTGCCGGAAACGGCAACAGCGGAGGATCGGGCCGTTCTGTCTGAGGCGCTGGGTCTGGACCGGCCTCTATATGTTCAATTCGGCCTATTTCTCTTTAATGCAATCCAGGGAGATTTCGGACATTCCTTCCATTACGGACAATCAGCTTTGCCGCTTGTGCTGGAAAGGCTGCCTGCAAGTTTCCAGCTTGCTGGAGCGGGAATGCTGATTGCCACGCTGATTGCAATTCCACTGGGCATTATTTCGGCGCTGAAGCGCAACACTTATTTGGATCTATTCATTTCAGGCTTGTCTGCGCTTGGCAAAGGGATGCCGAATTTCTGGACGGGCATTATGCTGATTTTATTATTTTCGGTCATATTAGGCATTTTCCCCGTTTCCGGCAAGGGCGGGCCGGAGCATCTTGTCCTTCCGGCCATAACGCTTGGAGCCGGCATTGCGGCGCAAATGACGAGGCTCATTCGAGCAAGCATGCTGGAGATTTTGAATCAGGAGTATATTCGTACGGCAAGAAGCAAGGGGCTGCTGGAGACGATCGTTATTTTCAAGCATGCGCTGCGCAATGGACTTATTCCCGTCGTTACAATCATGGGCCTGCAATTTACAAGCCTGATCGGCGGGACGCTCGTAACCGAGACTGTGTTCTCATGGCCGGGGCTTGGACAACTGCTCGTGTCGGCCGTCAATACGCATGATATGTCGATTGTACAGGCAGCCGTATTCGTCATTGCCATCATCGTATTGGTTGTGAATTTATTAACGGATATTGTATACCGGTATCTGGACCCACGCATTAAATACAGTTAAAGCCAGAGGTGAGGCAGATGTCGTTATTATCCAAATCGCAAGCGGATGACTTGCTGGGCAAGCGGTCCGAGGAAACGGAAAGCCGGTGGCGGCAAGGCATAAAGTCGCTTTTGAAAAGCAAGACCGGTACGCTCGGTATTCTGATTGTACTCGCCGTGTGCATCATTGCTATTGGCGCGCCATTGTTTGCCACCCATGAGCCAGCGAAGATCAGCCCGGCGCAGCGGCTGCTTCCGCCGATGTGGCTGGAGGGCGGCACGCATGAGCATTTTCTGGGGACGGATAATTTGGGCAGAGATATTTGGAGCCGAATTGTTTATGGCTCGCAAGTATCTTTAATCGTCGGCATTGGAGCCGTTATGCTGTCAGGTGCAATCGGAGCGCTTCTGGGCTTGCTTGCAGGCTTTTATGGCAAATGGGTAAATGCCATTATTATGAGGGTCGCCGATGCCTTTATCGCTATTCCAGCGATTTTGTTTATGCTCGTTGTACTGGCCGTACTTGGACCGGGACTTGGAACGCTAATCTTCGTTATTGGCGTAACCAACTGGGTCTCCTATGCGCGGGTTGTCCGCGGGGAAGTGCTCAGCGTGAAGGAACGGGATTTTGTAAAAGCTGCGAGAGCGCTAGGCGCACGGAATGGGCGGATTATTTTCACCCATATTTTGCCGAATGTATTGTCATCCTTCATCATTATTTCCACGATGAGCGTGGCTACAACGATTATTATGGAAGCGTCACTTAGCTTTCTAGGGCTTGGCATTAAGCCGCCTGCCGTTTCCTGGGGCGGGATGCTGAGCGATGGTCGCCAATATTTGGCTACTAGCTGGTGGGTTGCTACTTTTCCGGGGCTTGCCATTACGATTACGGTTCTAGGCGTTATCTTTTTCGGAGATTGGCTTCGCGATATGCTGGACCCTCGCATGAAATCGAAGGAATAAGAAGGGAAATGAGGGAGCAATATGCCGACACCTTTGCTGGAAGTTAAACATTTGCAAACGAGTTTTAAAACGGACAAGGGCGTTATCCCTTCAGTGAACGGCGTTTCCTTCTCCGTCGAAGCGGGGGAAACGCTAGCTATAGTAGGGGAATCAGGCTGTGGAAAAAGCGTTACGTCGCTTTCCATTATGGGTCTTATCGCATCTCCAGGTACTATAACGGGCGGGGAAATTACATTCCAAGGGCGCGATCTGGTAAAGCTCTCTCGCAAGGAGCTGCGAAAGCTGCGCGGCAACGAAATGTCGATGATTTTTCAAGAGCCGATGACATCGCTTAATCCTGTATTTACAATTGGCAATCAGCTGGCGGAAGTATTCCGCGTCCACCAAGGCACAAGCAAAGCGGAGGCCAAGCAGAAAAGTATAGATATGCTGCAGCGTGTAGGCATAGCTAATGCTTCCAAGCTGGTTCGCCAATTTCCCCATCAGCTATCGGGAGGGATGCGGCAGCGGGTTATGATTGCGATGGCGCTCGCCTGTGAGCCGAAGCTGCTTATTGCTGATGAGCCGACAACGGCGCTGGATGTGACGATTCAGGCGCAAATTTTAGATTTAATTTCAAAGCTCAGCAAGGAACAGCAGACGGGCGTTATTTTAATTACGCATGATTTAGGCATTGTTGCGGAAATGGCGGATCGGGTCGTCGTTATGTATGCAGGGGAGGTTGTCGAAGAGGCATCGGTCATTGATTTGTTTGCTGCTCCGAAGCATCCCTATACAGTCGGTCTGCTCGGTTCTTTGCCGAGAATGGATGAGCAGAGGGAGCAGCTAGCGTCAATACCCGGCATGGTACCTAATTTGCTGGACATGCCCAGCGGTTGTCCCTTCCACCCTCGCTGCTCCTATGCAGGCAGCGAATGCATGGTAATAAAACCGGAGCTTGAGCGAGTTGGCAATGGTCATTATGCGAGATGCCTGAAAAGCGAGGAGGTGTCATGATGAACCAGAGTGGCTTTAATGCGGCGCCCCTGCTGGAAGTGAAAGATTTGCGAAAGCATTACCCCTTGAAGCGGGGCTTGTTTGCCCGAGGCAATGAGTATGTCCGAGCAGTAGATGGCCTCAATTTCACGATTAATCAAGGGGAAACACTGGGCATCGTCGGGGAGTCCGGCTGCGGCAAATCAACAACGGGCGAGATGGTAGCGCAGCTGCTTGAGCCGTCGTCTGGCGAGATTTGGTTTGAGGGCAGGCGTCTTACGGGAATGAATGAGCAGGACATCCGACAGGTAAGGCGAGAGCTGCAAATTGTTTTCCAAGATCCATACGCCTCGCTGAATCCAAGAATGACCGTTAAAGATATCGTTGGTGAGCCGCTCAAAATTCATGGTCTGGCGAAAGGGCGCGAGCTGCAAAGCGAGGTAGTCCAGCTGCTGGAGACTGTGGGCCTTGGTGCCCATCAGTTGGACCGTTATCCCCATGAGTTCAGCGGCGGACAGCGCCAGCGAATCGGTATTGCAAGAGCGCTCGCGCTTAAGCCGAAGCTGATCGTCTGCGATGAGCCCGTATCGGCGCTGGATGTATCGATTCAAGCGCAAATTTTAAATTTGCTAAAATCGCTGCAGCAGCAGTTTTCACTCACTTATATTTTCATCGCCCACGGCTTGCCTTCCGTGAAGCATATTAGTGATCGCATTGCGGTCATGTATTTAGGGAGAATTGTTGAGCTTGCTGACCGTGACGACTTGTTTGCACGGCCAAAGCATCCGTACACGCAGGCTTTGCTGTCGGCCGTTCCTGTGCCTGATCCGACGATCCGCAAGGAGCGGATTGTGTTGTCTGGCGAACTTCCGAGCGCTGTTAATCCGCCGACTGGCTGTGCCTTTCATCCTCGCTGCCCTTATGTGCAGCCTATATGTAAAATTGAAGCGCCTGCCTTGGAGCCTTCCGGCTCCAGACATATGGCGGCCTGCCATTTTCCGCTTAACTAGACTAAAGCTAAGATCAAGAGGAGGCGCTTATATGCCTGAGCCTAAACGCTTAATCGAGCCTGAGGATTTATACCATTACAGCTGGATCAGCGATCCGTCCATTCATCCGGTGACATCTTCAGTCGCTTATGTGTACAAAGAAATCGATCAAGATAAAAATGATTATAAGACGCATATCCGCGTCGTAACGATAGATGGCCAAGAGGATGCTTCATTAACGGATGGTTCCAAGGATTTCGCACCGAGCTGGTCGCCGGATGGGCTGAAGCTGGGCTTTCTGCGGGTGAACGAAAACGGCAAGCAGCTGTGGCTGGCAGATGTGAGCGCAGGTACTGCTGCCCAGCTTACTTCGGCAAAGCATGGCGTTGCTGCTTTCGTCTGGTCGCCAGATGGGAGCGCAATCGCCTATACGAGCCGAATAAGCGAGGAAGAGGCGCAGGGAAAGCTCACAAAGGAAGAAATCGTCAAGCAGGAAAGCCGCCGCGGCCGAAGCTACGAGCGGACGATTCCGAAAGCGGAAGGATCAGGCTGGTGGGATGGCAGATACAGCCAGCTGTTTCGGGTTGAGGTAACAAGCGGAGAAGTGACGCAGCTTACGTCAGGCAGGTTTAATGTATCACAGCCCGTGTGGACGGAGGATGGGAGCAAGCTTGCTTTTTTAAGCAAAAAAATAGATGATCCCGAGCTTGACCCGGATTTAATCGCCTATCAGGATTTGTTTACAGTCAGGGCAGTTGGCGGAGAGCTTTGCCGGATTACGGATCGTTCACTGAGCATCAGCCAGTTCAGCTATTCGCCGGACGGCAGCATGATTGCGTTAATTGCCGAAGACCGCAAGTATGGCAGTGGCACTCAAAGCAACATTTATACAGTGCCAAGTAGCGGTGGAGCTCCTGTCGCATGGCAGGAGACGGATGTTCAGGTCGGAAATTATATTTTGAACGACATGCGCACAGCTGCGGTTATGCCCGGCCCGTTGTTTGCTAAGGATGGAACGAGTGTATTCGCATTAGGTACGCATCATGGACAAGCCCAGCTATATCGGTTCAGAGAAGCTGGAGCACCAGAGCCGGTCTCATCGGGGGAACGCGACATTTACCAGCTAGAGGAAACCATAGATGGCCGTTACTTTATTATGCTGTCTATGGATGCCCATGGATCAGGCGAGCTTTATCGTTTGGATCGACTGAGCGGAGAGGAGCTGCGGTTGACGTCATGGAATAAGGCGGCAATGGAGGAGCTGGACATCAGCATTCCTGAGACGTTCTGGTTCGATTCCACGGATGGCGACCGTATCCAAGGCTGGATGATGCGCCCGCCAGCACTCCCTCAAGGCGGAAAGGCGCCGCTGGTGCTCGTCATTCATGGCGGCCCGCATGCGATGTATGCGCCAACCTATAGCCATGAACTTCAAACACTAGCTTCCGCAGGATATGCGGTTCTTTATGTAAATCCGCGCGGAAGCTTCGGTTATGGCCAGCGCTTCGCGCAGAGCTGCCGAGGAGATTTCGGTGGCGGAGACTACCGCAATTTAATGGACGCCGTCGATGCGGCGCTTGAACGCTTTGATTTTATCGACCCTGAGCGCTTGGGTGTTATGGGAGGAAGCTATGGAGGGCTAATGACCAACTGGATCATTTCCCAAAATAACCGTTTCCAAGCGGCTGTGTCACAGCGCTGCATCTCAAATTGGCTTTCCTTCTACGGGACAAGCGATATTGGCATTTCCTACACAGAAGGCATCGTAGGTGGGAACCCATGGGAGCAGCAGGGCTTGCTGTTGGAAAAATCGCCACTGACCTATGTGAGCCAAGTGAAGGCTCCGGTGCTTATTATGCATGGTGAGCAGGATTTTCGCTGTCCAGTCGGCCAATCTGACGAGTGGTACACCGCACTTAAGCGGTTAGGCAAGCAAACGAAGCTCATTCGCTATCCAGGCTCTAATCACGCCTTCCTTAAAAGCGGCAAGCCCTCTTATCGCGTGGAGGCACTCCGTGAAGTAAACGCTTGGCTTTGCAAGCATCTTGCCGCAACTGCTCAAACAGGGGGCGCGCCAGATGAAGCATAAAATACAATTGCCGCTGCCGATTGCGTTGCTCATTGAAAACTGCCGGACTAGCGGCGAATCGGATGCGCATATTGCGGCTTGTATACGAAGCAAGGATTTCTCCTCCATTATCGATCGAACGGCAGAGCCTTCAATGGCATTCGTAGAGCGGGTCCAGCTTGCAGAGGAGCTGCATATTGATTTGGAGGAAGCTTTCCGCAGCGGCTATGAATTCGGTTTTTTGCATTTAAATGGTTTGAAGAAGCTGCTTCGTTTCCGCTTCGGCCTTCAAGCGGAGCGGGATTACAGAAGCGTGGACGATGGAGTGCGGGGTTTTGTACTGGATGAGCACGCAGCAAATGAGCTGCAAGCTCTTATCCATCGGCAGTGGCAGATCGTTCAGTATAGGGAAGCTGATGATAGCGGGAGACGCTTGTTCTCCATTCATTTAAAGCAGGAAAATTATTAATAAAGTATGGAGGGAAGGGCAGCCGGATGGCTGCCTTTTTTTCTTTGGTACAGGTTAGTCTCTTCCCGCCTCATATAGCTTTTGCGCCAGCATGCGCGGCTCGGTTTTTGCGGTAGAAAAATGATCGCCATGCCCATAAATTAGTCGGAATAAGCCCAGTCTGCTCGACATGTGAGGATGCCAGCCATACATTTGATTATATTGCGGCATAACGTTGTCTACCGTGAAGTACAGATAGCTTCTGGGGGTAGTCAGGCTGTAAAATTTTTTGAGATCCAGCTTTTCATAAAATGGGCCAGCGGGCTCCGGTGTAATTTGGCTGTACACATGTTTGGCAAAACCGAGGCCTGCAAGATTGACGAAGGTTTCTCGAAAAAAGGGAAATGGCAGCATAATTGTATTATCCTTGGAGCTTTCTCTCAGCTGTTGAAAAAAGACTTGGGCAGCCGGCTGAAACTCGTCCGCGACCATTTCCCCGTCATTCAGCACGAAGGCATTGAAAAATACGAGCCGTTTCAGGCGGTCCGGAACAAGCTCTGCCACTTTTTGAACTAAAGAGCCGCCAAAGCTATGTCCCACTAGGACAATTTGCTGCAAATGATGGGCGATAATGAAATCTGCAATCGAGCGCGATAACATCCCGTGGGTCACGGCTTTGTTCGGATCCTTGCCGTGTCCGGGATACTCTGGCGTATACACGGTATGGCCCATTTTGCGCAGCTCAGCAGCTGATTCGTCCCAAAAACTGGCATCCGCCCAAGAGCCGTGAATAAGCACAAAGGTAAGCGGCTGCTGTGGTTCGGCTGTTTGTACTTTCATATGCATCGCGGCATGATGAGGCTGGGCTTGCCAGCCATTCATCGGATACGTGCGATAAGGATCGCGATTATAGCTTGCATAAGTAGCATTCATCTTCATATTCCTCTCAGACTAAGATGCTCCACTATATGCCCAGACGTGTAAATAGGTTAATGCTCGGCAAGACTAGCTGCCTGTGAAAATGCGACTAGCCAGCCGCTCACTTGGCTGGGACTGCAAGATGGGTATGGATATCGGCGATCATTAGCTTATATTCTTCGCTCGCGACAAGAGTGGCGATATAACGCTCCCATTCCTCAATCGTTGCTGCCCCCATAATCACTTTAATTTTAAACATCACCAGCTTATTGTTTAGATCGGCATATTTGCCTTGGCTCCAGAAGCTGTTAAGCTGAGGCAGCGTCGTGTCGGCATAAGAGGTTTTACGCCACTCGGCAACGGCAGCTTCATAAGTGCTCCTTACATTGGCAGGCAACGCTGCTACACTTTGATTGCCTTTCAGCATATCGGTTTGTCCGAACAAATGATTGATGGCAGAATAGTCCGCGGCACCAAGCTCGGCAATCGCTCCCCATTCGTTTTTCTCCGTCATTTCATAGCCGCGATTCAGCCAGTTCAGCATCAGCCCAGGTTCGGTTCTCGTCATGGCGCTAATGATATACATCCCATTTCCCTCCAGCTTCCATGGGGCAATCGATGGGCTTGCTGAAGTAGCCTGAATGCCGGAAAGCGGCACCCACACCGCTTGTCCAGCAGAAAGCTGGGCTGCTTCGGTGACGCTCATGGCAGCAAGGCCAGTGAGATTTTCACTCAAGCGGTCTTGCGTCTGTTCCCCAGTTCTAACGGCGAATTCTTTGTCCACCAGCCCATCGCGGTAAGCGTGAGCGAGCCATTTCAGCGCCTGTGCTTGTTCAGGCGCAGCGGCATGATCAATCAGCTTGCCGTCTTTCATGGAGAAACGGTCAGGGCTTCCTGTAAAAGCTTGCTCGACCCAAGTTAGCGTACCTAGTCCGGCGGCAAAGGTATAGCCCGATAATCCGATTGTATCCTGTTTGCCATTGCCATCCGGATCGTTAAACGTAAATTGCTTTAATACCTCATATAGTTCATCCATCGTTTTGGGCTGGGCTAAATTCAGCTTATCCAGCCAATCCTGCCTAATGGCTGGGAAGGGCGCGTCATGCTGATCGCCAGGGCGGGCAATGCCATAAAGCTTGCCATTAATGACTCGGCCGCCCAAGGCGTTATTGCCCGCAAGCGCCTTTAAGCGCGGATAAGCATCCAACTGCTTCGTCAAATCAACCGCAAGGCTCTCCAGCAGCTCATCGTTGTACTGGTACGGATCTTCAAGCAGCATGATAGAAGCGGGATCACCCGCAGCGAACAGGACGGTTGTTTTTTCCTTATAAAATTCCGGATCAGCCAATTGCAGCCGCACATCGACATTCATATTTTCCTGCATATATTTAAGCAGCGGCATAGGTGAGGCTACCGTGCCGTCATTTGGCTTTGTCATCACGCTAAATTGCGGGAGAGCATGCGGATCGCTCACAAATGCCGTTCGATGGAAGGCGTCCCAGGTGACGCTGAGGCCAGATGCTTCTGCAACGAGCCTCAGCGGCAGCCAAATCATTTTTTTGTCCAAATAAGGGGCTGTTTTCAAATGGTTTATCCGTTTGCCACCGATCTCCATTTCCTTGCGATCCGCCCAAAATACGAGCCCCAGCTTGCTCGGATGTTCGGCGGTTAACCGCTTCTCACCAGCATGCCAGGTGAGCTTGTAGCCGTATCCTTCCAGAACGGCTTTTCCGGGAACCATTATTGTTCCTTCTATCATTCGCGGAGGAAGAGGAAGGCTGACAGTCGTATTTTGAAAAGAGACGGAAACTTGCGAGCGCGCCGTATTATTTTCAGAAGCGGTATCGTCTGTCCATGGGCTGGACATGCTGGCAGAAACGTCGGACACAGCGGTGAATGCGGTTACAGTGGCGACTAACGTCAGGCCAGCAAGCTTGGTTACGTGCAAGAAACGTCGTTTCATAAGTTATCCTCACTTTCAGTTTAAATAATTCCAATAATTACTAGACGTAATTTAGGCCAAAAGGTTACCGTTTTATTCAAATAATTGGCCATAAAAGCGGAATAATTCGGATTAGTCGGTTGGAATCCCGTCCAATAAAATTTATAATGGAAGGGACAAGGCAAGCGCCTCTATACATGTAGGAGGAAATGAATGATGGAAAGAGCGAAGGAGTTGTTCCTTCTGCATTTCGGCAGCTTTATGAGCATGCGCCAGGCAGGCGTTTATGAAGCGTACAAGCAGTTCGAGATTGATAGGGAAGTAGAAATCGAGTGGTATAACGAATGTATAGACAGCTGCACGAATCAATTGTCAATTCGAGACTGGGATGCGGCTGCATCGCTGCTGGCCATTGTGAAGGTACACAATAATGAGCGAATCATAAAAAATGTGGTCGCCTTCGTTACGAAGCAATTAATGAGTGCGGACAGCATCGTCAAGCTGATGTACGCCGAGCATATCATTGAAATGATTAAGGCGATGCGCCAAACGATTTCCGATTCCGTCCGCTTTGAGGCTTATGAAGCAGTGCTTCATTTGCTAGAGGATATTATGAAAAAGCCGCTGGTCGTTGATCCGGGGCATGAGCTGTCCCTTTTTCAGCTGAGAGACAAGAGGTCGCTTAACAATCGCGCGCAAATCAACATCGATACGATCAAAAACGATGGTTACTGGAAGGAATAACAGCTTTAAGGCATGTGCAATGAAAAATAATACGAATTTATAATTCGTCTCAACTTTGGGGGAATCACATTGAAATTCAGACCTTGTATAGATATGCATGATGGAAAAGTGAAGCAAATTGTGGGCGAGACGCTCAGTACGGACAAGCATGCGGTCGTGGAAAATTTCGTTTCCAGCCATCATTCCGTTTATTATGCCGAAATGTTCAAGAAGGACGAGCTCGTTGGTGGGCATGTCATTATGCTGGGGGGCGGCAACGAAGAGGAAGCGGTTCGCGCCCTTCAGGCGTATCCGGGCGGCTTGCAAATTGGCGGAGGCATTAATGCAGGCAATGCCCAGCACTACCTTGCTCAAGGCGCATCGCATGTCATTGTGACCTCTTACATTTTCAGCAATGGACAGCTTAATAAAGACAACCTGGAGACGATCGTCGCTGAAGTTGGCAAAGACAAATTAGTTATTGATTTGAGCTGCAAAGAGCGTGACGGCAAGTGGTATGTGGTGACGAACCAATGGACGCAGTTCAGTAATTTTGAAGTGAATGAAGCTAATATTCGCATGCTGGAGCAATTTTGCGATGAGTTTCTCATTCATGCTGTTGATGTGGAAGGCAAGCAGAGCGGCATCCAGCAAAGCTTGGTGAAGGCGTTGGCGCAATGGGTGACAATCCCTTGTACTTATGCGGGCGGCGCTCGTTCGCTGGCTGACCTAGAGCTGTTCGAGAGCCTCTCTGGCGGCAAGCTGGATATTACAATCGGCAGCGCATTAGATATATATGGCGGTGCCTTGCCTTACGAGCAGGTTGTTGCTTATTGCCAGAGCTAGTATGCAATCAATGACAGGAGGAGAATGAAAATGTGCCGAAACATTAAGCCTTTGTTTAACTTTGACCCTCCAGCAACAGAATATGAAATTATGGCAGCCTCGCTGCAATTTGTCCGCAAAATATCCGGCTATAACGCACCCTCGAAAGCGAATGAAGAAGCCTTCCGCATCGCTGTTGCAGAAGTGGCGGCTGCGGCAGAGAAGCTGATGAGTTCGCTTGTGACGAATGCCGAGCCGCGCAATCGTGAAATCGAGATGGAGCGCGCCCGCGCCAAATCGGCCAAACGTTTTGGTACAAGCAACGAATAAAAGCATAAATCAGCAGGAGATTGAGGGATGAGACTTGTACCTCGATCTCTTTTTTTAAAATATAGAGAAAGGATATGATGTTCCCATCTTTTCTCTATATTTCTACGCGAAACGGTGGCTTTGCCGCCAGAGGACGGCGACAGCCGTTTACGCTTGTGATAAGGGAAGGGGCTGGGGGTTCGCGTATGAAGTGGAAGGTTGTCGCTAATGGGAACAGTTATTTAGTTTGCCGTAAAACGTGGCACTCGCCTTTATGGATGGGGATTGTCAAGAAAGACATTCGCAGCATCACGATTAATAATCGCTCCTTTTCAGTTGAGGTATTTGCCGACTGTTCGACGTCCCAGCTTGCGCATAAGCTTCTAATGCTTGCGGAACGGCCGTAGGCTGGCCGCATTTGAGATCATCCGTAAAGATGATTATAATGAAAGTAAGTTCGCGATTGTTTTACAAATGTGCTTTACACAATTATCCAAATGAAAAGGGGAATTTACATATGTATCCTACACAGCAGCAATTAGAAAATTATGCGGCACTGGCCGTTAGAACGGGCGTCAATGTCCAACAAGGACAGACGGTTGTCCTGATGACGCCAATAAGCGCAGCTCCGCTGGCTCGGCTGATTGCCATGAAGGCTTATGAAGCAGGAGCGAAGCATGTACAAGTGGAGTATAACGATGAGGAGCTAGCTCGCATTAAGTATAAGCTGGCGCCAGAAGAGGCTTTTGGCGAATACCCAATGTGGCGCGCCAAGGCGTGGGAAGGGTATGTGGAGCAAGGGGCGGCGTTTATTACTATTTATTCGCCGAATCCTGATCTGCTCACGGGAGTGGATGCCAATCGGGTGGCGACAGCAACGAAAGCCGCATCGACTGCGCTCAGCGGCTATCGCGGTGCACTGATGAATCATTCGAACGCATGGACGCTTATTTCTTACGCGACACCAGAGTGGGCAGCTAAAGTGTTCCCGGATGTATCGCCGGAGGAGGCGGTGCAGAAGCTGTGGGAAAGAATTATTGAGGCGACACGCATTGGCCTGGAAAACCCGATTCAGGCTTGGAGCGAGCATAATGCCAAGCTGCTGCAAGTGGTGGAGCTGCTTAATGGCAAGCGTTATCGTCAGCTGCGCTATCAGGCGCCGGGTACGGACTTAACGATAGATTTGCCGGAAGGCCACATCTGGCTAGGCGGAGCCAAGGCAAATGCCAAAGGCGTGCTGTTCAATCCGAATATGCCTACTGAGGAAGTATTTACGATGCCGCATAAGGATGGCGTGAATGGCACGGTTCGCAGCACAAAACCGCTCAATTACAACGGCCAGGTTATTGACGGCTTTTCCTTGACGTTCAAGGATGGCAAGGTGACGGAATATTCGGCTGAGAAGGGCTATGAGGCGTTATCGCATTTGGTCGGAACGGATGAAGGGGCGGCGAAGCTCGGTGAAGTGGCGCTTGTGCCACATAACTCGCCCATTTCCAATTCTAATGTTATTTTCTTTAATACCCTCTATGATGAAAATGCTTCCTGCCATTTGGCGCTGGGGCAGGCTTATCCGGTTAATCTTAGCGGCGGCACGACCATGTCACCGGAAGAATTGCTTGCACATGGAGCGAATCGCAGCTTGGTGCATGAAGATTTTATGATCGGTTCAGCTGAGATGAACATTGACGGCATCACGCAGGATGGATCGGCAGAGCCTATTTTCCGGGGTGGCAACTGGGCAATTTAAATGTCTAAAGCAAAAGGAGCGGTCCTGGTGAGGGCCAGAGGGCCACTCCTTTTTTCTTAAACGCTTGTCTTAATAAAGTTTTTTTAAAAAAAGCCAACCTCTTGACTCGTTTAATCATTTCAGTTATTGTAATGTAAATTATAAAGCTTTTATCATAAACATCATGCAATAGCGTTGACCAAGAAAGAAGCGCTCCAGCTTCGCTGTCCAGAGAAGAAACCCACCGGCTGCAAGGTTTCTCGCTGCGAACGAGCCTTCTCCTGCCTTGCGAGCTGTGACGGGAATTCAACCGTTGCCGGTACATGCCGTTATCATGTTTGAGGATCGCCAGGCTTGCTGTTGGCTTTGTGGTCAAACTAGGGTGGTATCACGACACATTCGTCCCTGACGATGTGTCTTTTTTGTTTTTTCATACTAAATGATGGTCGAAAAAAGGGGAGTGCGGCTCATGCGCCAAAGTCAATTATTGCTTCATACTTTACGAGATTCACCTGCGGACGCCGAGGTGATGAGCCATCAGCTGATGCTGCGCGCCGGATACATTCGCCAGCTTGCTGCGGGAATTTATACATATTTGCCGCTTGGAAGGCGCGTGCTGCGCAAAGTAGAGACGATTGTGCGGGAGGAAATGGACAGGGAAGAAGCTCAGGAGCTGCTTATGCCTGCGATGCAGCCGGCTGATTTATGGCAGAAATCCGGGCGCTACACCGCCTACGGCCCAGAGCTGACTCGATTGAAGGACCGCCACGAGCGTGAATTTGTATTAGGACCAACACATGAGGAGGTTATTACTTCCTTAGTAAGCAACGAAATCAGCTCTTACCGGAGGCTGCCCGTCACCTTGTATCAAATTCAGACGAAGTTCCGGGATGAGCGGCGTCCGCGATTCGGCCTGCTGCGCAGCCGGGAATTTCTAATGAAGGATGCTTATTCCTTTGATACCGATTGGGAGGGACTGGACGCTTCCTATTGGAAAATGTACCGTGCTTATGAACGAATTTTCAATCGTTGCGGCGTTAATTTCCGTGCAGTAGAGGCGGATGCTGGAGCCATCGGAGGAGAAGGCGGCACGCATGAGTTTATGGCGCTTGCGGATATTGGCGAAGATACGATTGCGGTGTGCGACAGCTGCGCTTATGCTGCCAATTTAGAAAAGGCGGAGTCGGCGGCCGCGTCGTTTGAGGCGAAGCAAGAAGCCGAGACTATGAATAGCGAGCAGCCAGTGGAAAAATTTCACACCCCTAATATGAAGACGATTGATGAATTGGTTCAAGAGCTGAACGTTAAAGCAGCTGAAATCATCAAGACCCTAATTTGTCTCGTCGATGACCGCTTAGTTGCCGTTCTCATTCGAGGCGATCATGAAATGAACGATATTAAAGTGAAAAATGCGCTTGACGCCGAAAACGCAGCTATTGCCGATGCCGATACCATTCAGCGGCTGACAGGAGCGCCTGTAGGTTTTATTGGCCCGATCGGTCTCGATCTTCCATTGCTCATTGATGATGCGGTTATGAAAATGACGGCTGCCATCGCCGGGGCGAATGAACGGGACTACCACCATCGTCACATCGTTCCTGCGCGGGATTTCGCTCCCCAGCATATTGGCGACTTCCGGAGCGCGGCCGAAGGAGACGGCTGTCCGCGCTGTGACGAAGGGAAGCTGCAATTTTTCCGCGGCATTGAAGTGGGGCATGTGTTCAAGCTGGGCACCAAATACAGCGAAAAGCTTGGCGCTGTTTTTCTCGATCAAGCAGGCAAAAGCATGCCGATGATTATGGGCTGCTACGGGATTGGCGTATCGCGCATGTTATCCGCTGCGATAGAACAGCATCATGATGCGGCAGGAATAGTATGGCCGCTGGCACTTGCTCCGTACCACGTACATCTGATTCCGATATCCGTGAAGGATGAAACGCATATGAAGGTAGCCCAGCAGCTTTACAATGAGCTGCAAAGCAGCGGGGTGGAAGTATTGCTTGATGACCGGGAAGAGCGGCCAGGCATAAAATTCAAGGATTCGGATCTGATCGGCATTCCACTGCGAGTGGTTATTGGCAAAGACGCGGAGCAGGGGAAAGTCGAATTTGTTCAGCGCAAGGACAATCAGAAAGAGCTCATTACGATCGAAGAGGCCGGCGAACGCATTCGCCAAATGGTATCGGAGAAATAGTAAGATAAGACTTTCAACGGCTGTAACTAACTTGTGCAGCTGAATGTATGTTTATTAAAAATATAAGCTGCGTCATTAAAGGGCATTCTCGCAAATGAGAATGCTCTTTTTTACGCTGTCTAAAACTAAGTGATGCGAAAAAATACGTTCAAACCATTTCCTTTTATAAAAAGTGTTTTAAAATGCAACTAATTAGTCGAATTTTCTGAGTTTATTAAAATAAATGTTGCTAAAAAGGTCATATTGATTTACACTCACTAATGTAAACGCTTCGCATTATACGGATGAAAAGTTTGGGAGGATACGAGATGCCACGAGATGCCACTAGCAATTGAGGGAATTTATCCCGCATTATTGACTCCTTTTACAAAAGATGAAGAGGTAAATGAGGCTGCATTAAAACAGCTTGTCAATCGATTGATTGTTGCAAAAGTGAACGGTATCTTCGCATTAGGAACGAATGGGGAATTTCATGTTCTGTCCCGCGAGGAAAAATTAAACATAACCAAAATCGTTGTCGAGGAAACGCAGGCCGTGTACCAGTCATGGTGGGCAGCGGTGGAAACAGCACACGCGAGGTCATTGAGCTTTCGCAAGCGATAGAGAAGCTTGGTGTCGATGCGCTGTCGGTTATAACGCCATATTTTATTCCGCCAACGCAGGAGGAAGCTGAAGAGCATTACCGTAAAGTAGCGGAGGCTGTATCGATTCTGGTCGTGCTGTACAATATCCCGTCGCAAACAGGACTTTCCCTTGCGCTTGAGACGGTGGGGCGTTTGGCTAAACTGCCGAATATCGCCGGCATTAAGGATAGTAGTGGGGATTTTAGCAACATTGAGCAATATATAGCGCATACACGCGGCGAGCATTTTTCCGTTATTGCGGGTACTGACTCGCTTATTTTGAAAACGCTTCAAGCTGGCGGTAGTGGTGCTGTCGCTGCAACGGCGAATTTGCTCCCGGAAACGGTTGTTGCGATTTATAACAACTGGAAAGCTGGTGTTCCGGTCGGCCCTGCCAGAGCGCCGATTCAAGAGCCGACAGGCGAAGCGTTCAAGCAGATTGAAACAGCCGTTCAATTTTATAAAACGAATCAGGAGGGATAACGAATGCTGAATGTTTATCACTTTCAGACAGCAGACCGTATCATTGCCGGTGCGAACACCTTGTCGCAGCTGAAGGAGCATTTGCCTGCTGTTCATCCTCGCATTCAGCGCGCCTTGATTGTTACGCAGCCAACGGTTCAGCGCAAGGGCTACTCTGGCGTCATCGAGCAGCAGTTAACGGAGCAAGGCATCGCCTTTGACGTATGCACAGCGATTTTACCAGAGCCGACGGTGCAAAACATAGAAGAAACGTTCGCGGCATATCACGGTAATCACTATGAAATCATCATCGGCCTTGGCGGCGGCAGCGTGCTGGACGCGGCTAAAATTTTATCGGTGCTGATGACGAATGAGCAAAAAATCGCTGACATGCTTGGCACAAATGTAGTGGCTAAGTCAGGAGTGGCCACCGTATTGATCCCGACGACATCTGGCACGGGCTCAGAAGTGACGCCGAATGCGATCGTTACTTTCCCTGATCAGGAGCTGAAAATCGGAATTGTCAGCCCTTATCTGCTGCCGAAGCTTGTTATTCTTGATCCGGTTCTGACGCTGGAGCTGCCGAAGCCGATAACGGCTGCAACAGGCATGGATGCGTTCACGCATGCGCTGGAATCTTTTATTTCGAACAAAGCTAATTATTTCAGTGACATGTTCGCTTTGGAGTCCATCCGTCTCATATCTTCAAGCATTATTGAAGCTTACGAGAATGGTTCGTCACTAGAGGCGCGTGAGAAAATGCTGCTTGGTTCAACGTATGGCGGAATGGCGCTTACGGCAGCGGGAACGGCGGCGGTTCATGCGCTCGCTTATCCGCTTGGCGGCAAATATGGCATTCCTCATGGCGTCGCCAATTCGATGCTGCTGCCTGGTGTGATGGCGTTTAATATGGATCATTGTGTAGATCGGCTCCATCTCGTTGCTGGGCCAATGGGCATTGAGACAGAAGGGCTTTCGCCAGAGGCAGCAGCATACCGTGTCATCGAGAAAATTCGCGAGTGGACAGAGAAGCTGGAAATACCGCAGGATTTAACCGCCTATGGCGTACAGGAGGAAAATGTCGA
Source organism: Paenibacillus sp. JT22N15 (assembly GCF_059383755.1). Lineage (NCBI taxonomy): Bacteria > Bacillati > Bacillota > Bacilli > Caryophanales > Paenibacillaceae > Paenibacillus > Paenibacillus sp. JT22N15. Next base: position 138,075 of record NZ_JBXENV010000013.1, read on the forward strand.
GGCCTTAGCGCAAGCTGCTTCGCAGGTTACGAGACTGTTAAACAACAACCCGAAGGTGCTAAGCCTGGACGATATGAAAATGATTTATCGCAGCCTGATTGTGAAATAAGGGAGGATTACCGTGAAAATTGCGATTGTCGCCGACGATTTGACGGGCGCATGCGATTGCGGAGGGCAGCTGGTGCGTTATGGCATGCGCGTATCGGTTCGAATTAATCCGGTTATGGCGGAGGAGCCGCATTATGATGCTGTTGTATTCAACACGGTAAGCCGCTCCTTGCCTGCGAATGAAGCTTCGTCAATCGTCAAACAGATTAGCCAATATATTAATGAGCAGCCCTTTGACCTGATTTATAAAAAAATAGATAGCACGCTTCGTGGAAATATCGGTGCTGAGCTAAATGCGATGTCCGATGTCATTCAGCCGGACTTTACGATTATCGCCCCAGGTTATCCGCAGAACGGTCGGCAAATTATTGAACGTATTCATCATTTGAATGGCAAGCTGCTGCATGAGACCGAGGTAAGCCGTGATCCGAAGACGTCGGTGCTCCAGTCCGATGTGGTAGAGCTGGTAGCTAGCCAGACGGGACGGGCAGTTGCCCATCTTTCCGTATCAGATATTGACCAAGGAAAGGCGCATCTAGCTGACAGGCTTAAAGCATGCAAAATACAAAATATGACCTATATTGTCGCAGATTCAGTTACAGAGGGGGATTTGGAGAGGCTGGCGAATGCATTGGCGCAGCTGTCCTATAAATTTGTCTGGGTTGGCTCAGCTGGCCTGATGAACCATCTTCCGAAAGCATATGCTGTGGCTGAAAATGACAAGCCGCTGCATATGCCGCTGCCAGTTAGTTATGATCCCGTTCTGCTCGTCGTAGGCAGCGTGAGCAAGATGGGGCGCGAGCAGCTGCGCAATTTAATGAATCAGAATCTGGCAGTGCAAATCATTGCCCGTTCCGAGAAGCTGCTCGCTGACGAGGCTGGTAAGCAGGGGGAATTGCATCGCGTCATCGACGAGGCGAATCGTGCTTTGGCAGACGGTCGCGATACCGTTATCGTCGCCTCAGACAATATCGCCGACACACAAGCGGCAGGCCAATGGCTAGGCATGACACCGATCCAAATTAGCGATGCCATTTCTGCCGCTCTTGGCAGCATAACCGTTAAGCTTTTCGACAAGCTAGCAATCCATAAGCTGTTTTTGACAGGCGGCGATACCGCTTATCAGGTGTTGGAGCAGCTTGGCATAACGGCGGTCGAGCTTATGGAGGAGCTGGAGCCGGGCGTGCTGCTAGGCAAATATGAAGCTCGCGGCCTTTATATGGTGACGAAGGCTGGAAATTTTGGTTCAGATCGAACGATGGAGCATGTCATCAAAAAATTGCATGGAGGCGAATGGACATGAGCAAGCCGATTATCGGTATTACAATGGGGGATGCCGCTGGCGTCGGTCCGGAAATTATTGTGAAGGCGCTGCAGCATGAGGAAGTGCTGAATAAATGCCGCCCAGTCGTAATCGGTGATGCGAAGAGCATGCAGGGGGCTATCGAACAAACCGGTGCAGCATTTACGGTTCACACGGTAAGCAGCACAGCGGAATGCGAATTTAAGCCAGGCGTCATTGACTGCTTTGATCTAAATTTGCTGCCAGCGGATTTAAAGCAGGGCGAAGTATCGGCGGTTGCGGGTGATGCTGCATTCCAGTTTATTCAAAAAGCGGTTGAGCTGGCGCAGGCCGGCGAGCTGCAAGGCGTATGTACCGCTCCATTGAATAAAGAAGCGCTGCACAAGGGCGGACATTTGTACCCGGGGCATACGGAAATTTTCGCCGAGCTGACCGATACGCAAAATTATTCGATGATGCTATCGTCGCCGAAGCTGAAGGTGATTCATCTCACGACGCATGTCGGGCTGAGAAAAGCGATTGACAATATAACGCCAGAGAGAACGCTCACCGTTCTTCGCCTCGCTCATGCTACGTTGACTAGAGCGGGTTATGACCGTCCGCGGATTGCGGTATGCGGCATAAATCCGCATGCGGGGGAGAATGGCTTGTTTGGTGAAGGGGAAGAGGAAGAAAAGCTTATTCCCGGCATTCGTCAAGCGATTGAAGAGGGCATTAACGCAAGCGGTCCTTATCCGGCCGATACGCTGTTTTACCGGGCGGTGCGCGGAGACTTTGATATCGTCATTGCCTGCTACCATGATCAAGGCCATGTGCCGATCAAAGTGCTGGGGCTGGAGGAAGGCGTCAACATTACGGTTGGCTTAAAAGGCGGATTTATCCGCACTTCTGTGGATCACGGCACGGCCTTTGATATCGCAGGGAAAAATATAGCCGATGAGAGAAGCATGCTTGCCGCCCTTGCATCTGCTGTCGAGCTGTCGCCGAAATAAGCGCGGCCCTTGCCAATGAGCTTGAGAGAAGGGATGATCGGCTTCGTTCGGTCCCCTTCGAGTTGAAATGTAAGCGTTATCCTGCATAATGATGGTATCCGAAGCTGAATTTTGCTGACAGCCTTTATTGCGCTTTTCTCCACACCGTTCATTATCCAGGCCATTACTTCCACAAAAGATGCGAAGGCGGCTAAACGCGCTACGATTTATGCTGGACTGCTGTTTCTGCTGCTTGCTGTTGCTGTAGCGATCATCGGCGTTTGCGCGCGCTATTTGTACCCGGATATAGATCCGCTTTATGCGTTCCCGGTGTTTATGCAGCATATGCACCCGATTCTCAGTGCCATTGTCGCTACATCGCTGGTCGCTTCAATTTTTGTCGGGGTTTCCACTGTAGCTTTATCTACAACACTAGGCACAACGGTATGGTATTTACTGGATGGTCCATTCGGCATTGATAATATGTATATTGCAGTCGTCGTGCCTTACATTGTTGTGGTTATTGACCGCTGGATCAGCAAAGCTGCAGCTGGGTCGAATAAATAAGCTTACATGAATTCAAACTTATATTGCTTTTAGGAGGGTTATTGCCAATGAGTGAACAACATTCTGCTTTCCACCATGAAATGACAGCAACACCGGGAGAACCGTATCGCTCCGATGCTTATATTCCATCCCATCAGGTGCAAAATCATGCTTCCTTTCTTCATATTTTAGATAATGGCGATGTGCTCTGCGTCTGGTTTGCAGGAACACAGGAAGGCATTCCGGACATCTCCATTTATTTGTCCCGACTAAATAAAGGAGCAACGGCTTGGACGGAGCCGGTCAAGCTATCGGATGATCCGACACGCTCAGAGCAAAACCCGGTATTGTTTTCCCTCCCAGACGGCAAGCTGTGGCTGCTCTATACCGCGCAAAAATCTGGCAATCAGGATACGGCGATCATTAGACGCCGCATATCGGACGATAATGGCTATACGTGGAGCGACATTGATACGCTGTTCGATACGCCAGGCATCTTTATCAGACAGCCAATTACGGTGTTGGACAATGGCGATTGGCTGCTGCCGATCTGGTACTGCTGCACGAATCCGGGCGAGAAATGGACAGGGAACAAAGATGGGAGCGCCGTGAAAATTTCGTCCGATCAAGGGAAAACATGGGAGGAAGTAACGGTGCCGGGCAGTGTTGGCTGCGTGCATATGAATATCGAGAAGCTGGATGATGGCACGCTTCTTGCGCTCTATCGCAGCCGCTGGGCGGATTATATTTATAGAAGCGCTTCGGCAGATCACGGCAGAACGTGGAGCGAGCCTGTGCCGACATCGCTGCCTAACAACAATTCCTCCATTCAATTCACGAAGCTTGCGAATGGCGATTTGGCGCTAGTATACAATCATAAAAGCGCAAGTGATTCAATGGAGCGCCGTGCTTCGCTGTACGATGAAATAGAAGACGAGGAAGCGGATGAACTGGAGGCTGCAGCGCCTATCCTGACAGAGATTCCTTCCGGCGAGGAACGGCAAGCATTTTGGGGCGCACCTCGTGCGCCAATGACGCTGGCAATTTCCAAGGATAATGGCTTGACTTGGCCGATTAAACGCAATATTGAAGTGGGCGATGGGTATGCGATGACGAACAATTCCAAGGAGCGTCTAAATCGTGAATATTCGTATCCGACGATAAAGCAATCGAAGGATGGCAAGCTTCATATCGCTTACACTTATTTCCGGCAAGCGATTAAATACGTTGTTCTAACTGAGCCTTATATTGCGGAATAAAGGCAAACGAATCAGAGCTGCTATGAAATATGGCATAAGACAGAGGGTAGCAAGCTGTGTTATTGAGGCAGCCGTAAGTCATTTCGGCAAAATTGACAATCTCGTCAATAATGCTGGCATCAATAACCGCAGCTCTATGATTGAGATGGGGATTGATGACTGGCAGGAGGTAATGGATGTCAATTTAAACAGCACATTATACTTTTGCCGGGCTGCATTGCCGTATTATTCCTCGCTTCGTCCATGTCTGATTTTATTACCGGCGAAGCGATCAATTTAAATGGCGGTACGTATCTGAATTAACCGGACGAAACAAACAACCGACCTCAAAGGTCGGTTGTTTGTTTACACTTACAGATCGTTTGACTTGCTTTCCTCTCCATATAGCTCATTGAGATGCTCAATATGAGACATTCCCCATTCATTCATGGCCTGCAATAAAGGCGCCATTCTCATGCCGTATTCCGTAATGGAGTATTCGACCTTAGGGGGGATTTGCAAATAAATTTCACGATGAACGATGTCATGATATTCTAATTCCCGCAATTGGGAGGTAAGCATTTTTTTGGTGATGTCCGGCAATGATTTTTGCAGCTCGCTGAATCTCATCGTACCTTGCGAAAAAAGCTGATATAAAATAATAGGCTTCCATTTGCCAACTAAAATTTCTAAAGCCGTTTCCACTTTACATTCCTCAGGCATTTGAACGTTTTCCCCTTTCGTTTCCTATGGTATCTTTTTGTATACTAGGTTTAATTAAAGTTCCTACTTCTAATAAATAACTCTAGAGCTTATTATACATCTATGATTTAAACATACTCAAGGAGGAATCGTTACAGTGAAATGGCTTGTGCGAATATTGCAAGGACTGCTAGTGCTTGGATTTTTAATGTTTGGGTTTATGAAGGTTAGTGGAGATCCTACCCAAGTGGAAGCCTTTAATGACATTTATGGATATGGCACAGCGTTCATGTACGTTGTGGGGATTGTTGAGATTTTGGGGGCTGTCGGGTTATTGATTGGTTATTGGAGAAATAAGCTGATTCCTATTTTTAGCGGAGTATTAGCGGTTGTAATGGCTGGAGCTGTATTTACACATTTAAAGGCAGGCCAAGGCTTTGAAGTAGCAGGCATGCCATTGATTTTGCTGGTTTTAGCTTTGATCGTGCTTTTTGGCCAGATAAAGCTGCTTGCCAATAACAGACAATAAGGAGGCGAAAAAGCATGCTGCCATCCCTTTTTATTTGCCACGGCTCACCGTTGTCCGCGATGGCTGAATCGGATTACACCCGGTTTTTATCCGATATTGGGAAAAAGTATAAACCGCAAGCGATCGTGCTGTTCAGTGCCCACTGGGAGGAACGGAATACGACGATTTCGTTCGCTGAGGGGACATTAAACACGATCTATGATTTTTATGGCTTTCCGGATGAATTGTATCAATTGACTTATCCTGCCCCAGGTTCGCCTGATCTGGCTGCAAAATTAGAAGATCGTTTTAGACGAAATGGCATAACGGTTGATAGGGATGATGAACGGGGATTAGATCACGGCTCTTGGATTTTCCTAAGATACATGTATCCGGAGGCTAATATCCCAATTGTGACGATATCGGTAAACCCTTTTCTATCTGCGAATGAACAGCTCCAAATAGGCGAAGCGCTTAAAGGCTTGGGCGAGGAAAATATTTTGGTTATTGGCAGCGGAACGACCGTCCACAATTTTAATGAAATCAAAATGAATCAAGCGCATCCTGAAGCGTGGGCGGTTGAATTTGATGATTGGATAGCGGATAAGATCGTTCAACGCGACATAGCCGCATTTTTGCAATATGAAACATTAGCGCCACATGCCAAGCGGGCTGTCCCGAGAGCGGAGCATTTCGTTCCGATCCTTCATGCCTTAGGAAGCTCGTCTGGGGTGGAACAGCCAAAAATCATCTACAGAGGATATGAAATGGGAACCTTCAGCCATATATGCTTTGAGATGTAAGATGAAAAATACAAACGCGAAAGCTCGCAAGGCGCGATAGATGTTTAAATAGCGGTAGTCTAGGACGGTATTGACTTGTCCAAGGCTGCCGCTATTTTTTATTGCTAAAATAGTTCTAGTATTTTAATGATAGATAAAGTGACACTGAATTCGTTGTTGACAGTGAAAAAGGGTGGTGCTATTATAATTAAAACCTTTAATGTTAGATAAGTTAACATTAAATTATAAAAGCGTTATTCTTGTATAAGCCCATTAATAAGGGATGGGCGTTTCTACAGGCAACCGTGAATTGCCCCAGGCTACAAGAGACTGAAAGCGACGCATTTTTCCTGTTTAGCGATGCCCTAGGGCTGATCGCAGCAGGGAAATGAAGCTGAAGTCTCTTAAGTCTGGGTTTTTTGAAATATAAGAGCTTATAAGTTTCACACTTAGGGCGACAATAGAGAAATTTAAGGGAGAGAAGCATATGAGCCTCACAAACACCAGACTTTCCGATTCCATTGCTAATGCCAGAACAGTCAAAATTCAGAAACCAAATGATACCTTTTATGACTTTAAACTATATCCGTTCGGCGAGCGGGGAACCTATATCGTTCCAGAGCTTATCAATGAAATTACCGATAATTTGGCGGTGAGCATCGAGGACCATTTTCACAATTACGATTATATCGTATCGCCAGAGCCTGGTGGCCACACATGGGGGATGCTTGCGGCGTATAAGCTGCTGAAGCCGATTAACATTTTAAGGCTGAGCACGGATTTGTATAAAGATATTCATCTGGAGGCCAAGCGCGAAACGGCATACAACGAAAATCGCATTTGCTTTGACGGCTTTCAGAAAGGTGATCGTGTTCTGCTCGTTGATGATGTAATCAGCTCCGGTGCAACGATCCGCTCGATTGCTGTGCAGATGGAAGAGATGGGGGTAAAGCTTGTCGGCGTGCAGGCGATCATTGCCAAAGGCGAGCATTACCGCAAGCTGGAGGAAGACTTGAACGTTCCGGTGCGCATTCTTAGCCAGGTTTAAATGCAAAAAACGACAAACATAGCCCATATACGCTTAAGTCAAAGCGGTTAACTACGATAAAGAGGTGGACAATATGACGATTATGGAGCAAAACACAAGGACGGCAGCTAAAAAAAGAGAAGAGAGCGAGCTGCCGCGGAACTGTACCTTTTCTGCTGAGGATTGGCATGTATTGGCGCAATATTGGTATCCGATCGCGATTGCAAGCGAGATTGCAGATAAGCCGGTGGCGGTAACCCTGCTGGATATGAAGCTTGTCTGCTACCGCAGCAGCGACCGGGTCGTCGTCGCCCGTGACCTTTGCTTTCACCGCGGAGCCCCGCTCAGCAAGGGCTGGATTGAAAATGGCGAAATCGTATGCCCGTATCACGGTTTCCGCTACAATTGCGAAGGCAAATGCACGGCGGTGCCTGCGCATCCCGATTCGCGCATCTCGCCTAAACTAAAGCTCATCACGTATCCGGCCGTAGAACGTTACGGCTTGATCTGGACGTCACTGATGTCCTTGGAGGAAAATATTCCGCCGTTCCCCGGCTGGGAAGATCCCGATTACTTGAACGTTTTGCCGCCGAGCTTTGATATTGCCGGCTCTGCTGGCCGCCAAATGGAAGGTTTCTTGGACGTATCGCATTTTGCATATGTGCATACGGAAACGTTCGGCGACCGCAACAACACCGAGGTGCCGCAATATAAGGTGAAGCGGGAAGGACAGGAGCTGCTTGCGGAATATTGGAGCACGGTCAGCAACTATGGCAAGGGACAGGAGAATCCGGCTCCTGATGACTTTATGTGGCTGCGCGAATTCCGCGTGTTTCCGCCATTCGCTGCATCGCTCACCGTTTATTTTCCTGATGAGGGGAGATTGAATATTTTAAACTGCGCATCTCCAGTATCGGCCCGATATACAAGACTTTTCTGCCCAATATCGCGTAATTTCGATAAGAACGCTCCGATTCAAGATACGATAGATTTTAACTTAAAGGTGTTCCAAGAGGATGCTGAAATGGTCGAAGCGCAGACGCCGGAGGATTTGCCGCTTGATCTTCAAGCTGAGGCCCATATTCCGGCTGACCGTACCTCTATCGCTTATCGCCAGCTGTTGACAGAGCTGGGTTTAGGCAAAAACTACACGTCCTAATTCATTTGTATGAACGAATCTAATATTGCGCGGGATATAAGAGCTGGCCTCCGGGGCCGGCTCTTTTCCTGTTTTATGGCGAGTTCATTTGCGATTTAATAAGGCTGTGACGAGAGCTAAAGTGTCGTTGAAGACATACTGCGCAAATCTTACGGCATCAAAGCTTTTTAACCTTCGTGCTGTTTAGCTTTCTCATCGCCTCTTCGATTGCAATTAATTTTAACTTTCTCCCGATTTACTTCAAGGAAGCAGGCTTTAATAAAGGCTGGATAGGAACAGCTTACAGCATTGCCGCCATTATTGAAGTGCCGATGTTCTGGCTTGCGGTTAAGCTGCATAGACGCTTTGGCTTAATTCCGATGATGATGCTGGCAGCCTTATGCTATAGCGTGAAATGTCTCGTTATGGCTTTCTCCACTCAAGTGGGGTTGGTGCTTGCTGTGTAGCTGTTTGATGGCATAGCCTTTGCGTTCATGGCAAGCGCCTCGGTTGAGGTGATTAACCGCTATGCGAAAGCGACGTATCAGACCTTGTTTGTGGCGCTCACTTCCGGCATTGGAGGAATTATCGGCAGTGCCTTGGGCGGCGTGGTCATTTCACATTGGGGTGTCAATAAGCTGTATTTGCTTATGTTCAGCTTATGCTTTATTGCGTTGGCCGGTTTTACGGCAAGGCGCAAGCAGTTGGAGCCCCGCCCAGACAGGCCGGTAAAGCTAGAAGGAGAAGCGATTCTTTCCTGAAAATAAAGCAGATATCCAGAAGCATCTCCTCTCGCCCTCGGGTCTATTTCTTGGGAGCCGAAATCATAGCTTTCAGGTTGTCTTCTTGGTACTTGTCCATACCAGAGAAAACGGCAGTATAATAAATATTGTCCTGCTTCCACAAGTAATAAGGCATGGTGGGTGATACGTAGATTTGGTTCTGGTCATTATAAGCCGAAATTTCGACGCCATTAATCTCCAGTTTCCGAGTGAGCGTGAGCTTAGATGTGTCGAAAAGCGGCTCCTTGCTCTGATAAAGCGAGAAAGTATCCTCTATATTATAGGTTGAGGAATCGTACGATGCTCGATAGGTCGTCCATAGAGCGTCGGTCGCTTGTTTAAACGCATACTCAGTATTCTGATCGCCGGCCCTAAGTAATATTGAACCGCTCAGCTTAAGCCCCGGCAATTCCAAAGGAATTTTCACCGTAAAGTCAAGAATGTTTTCCGCCGCAAGCAAATCCTTTCCATCATAAAGGGGAAACGAATTTCCAGCTCCGTCGTAGCGGACATGCTGAACTTTCTGCGGTAAAACAAAGGATTTCACCATTTTTGCGAGCTCTTCTTGCGAAAAATACTCGCTATAATAATCGATTGCGTACCATATATTGTCATCCTGCCAGTAGAAGCTTGTGCCCGTTTCTGGCCTTTGTTTGTCGCGTCTCTTATCCGTGAATAAAGTGCCTTTGACATCGCCGATCGTCATAGTTTCCTGTCGGTACTGAGGAGTCTCGTTTGCACTTTGGGGATAGTGAGCCGCCCCCCGTAATTGATTGTGCTCCAACAAATTGCCATTTCCCATAGAAGCTTTGACTTCTATAATTTGTTTGTTTTTTTTGCCAAAGTTAGATACAAAAGTAATGGATGCTACATCAATAAGATCGTCATCGTTGGCGCTGGTGAAATTTTTATAATATAATACATTCTCGAACTGATAACCTTCAGGAAGATAATCCGGTATTTTAAAGTTATATTTCGGAAAATCGAGTGCCCGATCGAGACTATGAAACCATCTGAATGAATCGTTGTATATAGGATATAGATCCAAACTAGGGTTTGCTGCTTGGGCAACCATATCGAGCTCGGTACCATTCTCTGAATCCGACGCATTGGTGAGCAAGATGGCACTCAAGACAATAACCAAGAGAATAGCGGCGGCCGAGAGCTTGTACGAACCTTTTTTAAACTTGGTAATCATTATCATTCTCCGTTTTGCTTCATTTTTGTTGTCCCCAAAATACGATAGGTTGACCTGAGAAGAGGGGGGATGGGCAAATAAACGCGACAGCATAAGTAAGGTTCTGCCATAGGACAAAGCTTCACGCTCGCCCAGCGCTTCAAGAACACGAGCGTCGCAGGCCACCTCCTGATCGGCTTTCATCTTTCTTACGGAAAGCCACACCAAAGGGTTGTACCAATGCATCCCTACGGAAAGAGCCCACAGGGAGTTGAACCATAAGTCCTTGCGTTTGTAGTGAATGAGTTCATGCATCAGGATATGCGTTAGCTGGTTTGAATCGGCGATCGTGCTGATATCCTCGGGCAAATAAATCCGCGGCTTCCATAAACCATAAAGACAAGGGCTGCGAAGATGGCTAGTTTCATAGACGTATACTCTTTTTTTAATGTTCAGCTTCTGTTTGCATGCCTCAAGAGCCATGAGTACTTCAGCATCCTCAATTTTCACTGAGTTTCCGACTGTTTTTCTGAAAATCAGCGCGCTAAACAGATAATATCCACCCAAGCATAGAAGCCCTATAAGCCATACCAGCGAGCCAATCGATAGCCAGGTCATTCCATCTGTGCTTTCTGGAATATGGTCTTGAGAAGAACGTGTGGCGACTGAAGTTCCTGTTTCGTCTGCTTGGTTCGTGATGAACTCGGGAGGCTGCTTTTTTATATCCATATAATTGGATTGAATTTCCAAGTTGGAACCGATCTTAGTAAAGGGAGTGAGCTGCTTACTCTTCTGATCTGAATTCCATTCCAGCGGGAACGTTTGCGGCAGCACATTAAACAAGCTTAACTGACTCTGTGGAGCAATGGGAACCAGCAGCTTAATTAACACAAGAAACCACAATATATGGATAACTCTAGGTTTAAGGTGCTTTTGGAACAGCTTCCGAATCAAGAGTAATATTAATAGAATTACCGTCGATGCGGCTGACGCAGTGAACAGAAGAGAAAAGACCGTTTCCAGATACTTCATAGCTTCTTCTTGTTCTCCAAAATTTGTTGAAGTTCCTCAATATCTTTATCCGATAGTGTCTCTTCTTCGAGAAATTTCGCGCACATTATCCCTACTGCTCCTTTATAAACTCTATTCAGAAATGAACGATTCTCGGCCTTTAAGTATTCATCATGCGAAACCAGCGGATAGTAGAGGTAGTTCCGGCCGGACTTTTCGAATCGAATCGCTTTTTTCTTGTGAAGCCTATTCAGGAAGGTCTTAATCGTCTGATCCGACCAATGCATTTGTTGGGTTAGTTTGAAAATAATCTCACTGGCGGACAAAGGCTCCTTTTGCCAGAGTAGCTTCATCACTTCGCTTTCGGCCTCGGTAATGTGTGGGGACTCGTGCATCGTATTCACCCTTCTTGATTTTATTCGTTTACACTTGTAAACGATATTTAAAGTTTACAAGTGTAAACGAAACGTGTCAAGCTTAAATCGTGATCCCCGTATATTTTCTTTCGTCAGAAAAATAAGGGAAATATGTGAGCGGAGCTTGCATTTAGCGCCTATTTGAAGGACAATGGCTTCATTGTTCTGGAAGCGATTGCATTAAAGCAAGAGACTGAGCTGGTTAAAGCAGCAATGTTTTTTGAAGTGCAGCAGCTAAGGAGCTATTTTCAGACGTGGTCGGTTTCTGATAAGCATTTTGGTCTCATACATTATGATTCCGATGAGGAGATGTTGCCTGGCTGCCAAGGCTTTAACAGCGTGTACAGCTACGCTCGTGTAAGGAGGGCGATAGCGGAAACGTGGGACAATGAGTCGGAGTGGATGGTGCAGCTGCGTAGCAGATTGGAGCAGTCGCTTAAGGAAGCGGAAGCTTCCTTCGGGAAAGAAATTAAATAGAGGGAGCTGGGAGCATGAACATTTTAATTACAGGTGCAGGGCGAGGACTTGGCTACGAGTTGACGAGTGAGGCGCTGGAGCGCGGACATGCGGTTGTGGCGGGAGTTCGATCACCTAATGAGACTAATGAAAAGCTATCGGCACTTACTGAGAAGTATGGTGAGCGGCTGTCGATTGTGGAGCTGGATGTCACGAATGAGGAAGGCATTGCAGCGCTCGCTTCACAATTGAAGGAGCAGAACGTGAGCCTTGGAGCAATCATTAATAATGCAGCGATTCTCAATTCTCGAAATACACACATCGAACAGCTGGATTTTAAGGAAGTTGCGCTGACGATGGATATTAATGTATATGGGCCTATGCGTGTCGTGAAGCATTTGCTGCCTTTATTAACGGAGAAGGACGCTGCCATTTTTAATATTTCTTCTGAAGCGGGCAGCATCACGCATGCTTATCCAGGCGATTATCCTTATGCGATATCCAAAACAGCGCTCAATATGTTCACGCAGCAGCTTCATGTATATTTGCAAAAGCGGGGCATTCAGGTGCTCAGTATTCATCCTGGCTGGATGCGGACGGATATGGGCGGTGGAGAAGCGCCGCTGGATGCGAGCCACAGCGCTCGCGGCATTATTGGGCTATTGGAGCAGCGCCGCACGCCGGACAGCCGCTTTATGTTCGTTGATCATGAAGGTAATGCAATGCCGATTTAAAAAGTCGGAATTAGTTGTTGACAAATAACGGCTTTCCGCTATACTAGCATTAATTATTTGGTATGCGTAACTGGCGAAAACGCAGAGCACTGCGGTGGAGCGCATATGTCATAGCAGCCGTTCGCCTGGGCAAAGTATTTGGTCAAATGACCAAATACTTTTCTATTTTAAGGAGAGGTCGAATTGAAGCAGACGAGAAATGTAGCGGTGTTAGTTTATGAGAGAGTGGATACACTTGATTTTGCTGGTCCGTTTGATATATTCGCCATCTCGAGCGGCAAGGATAGGGATTTTAACGTATACACGGTTGGAGAGACGAAGGAAGCTTTGCATACGCTTAGCGGAATTGCGATTACACCAGCGCATAGCTTCGACGATTGTCCTATGCCTGATATATTAATCGTTCCTGGTGGCATGGGATCGCGTACGGAGATTCATAATGAGAAGCTTACGAGCTGGATTCGCCAAACGGCACAGCATGCTGAACTTATTTTATCTGTATGTACAGGTGCGCTGCTGCTGGCCAAAGCGAATTTGCTGGATGGACTCCAGATTACAACGAATCGCCGGGCACTTGATCTGCTGCGTGAGCTTGCGCCTTCCAGTGTGACGATTGTTGAGAACGTGCGCTATGTGGATAACGGAAAAATCGTCATGTCCGCAGGAGTGACGGCTGGCATGGATGCTGCACTTTATGTCGTGGCAAGGCTGCACGGTCAGGAGCGGGCTGAGCAAACAGCAGCTACTATTGAATATGATTGGCATGAAGAGAAAGTACAAAACAGCCTCCACTTGGCAGTGTCTGCATCGAAAGCCGAGCTTGAAATTAAACGCGCCGCATCTGATGATCTGGAAGCGATGCTTCGTTTATACAAGGAAGCAGCCCGCTGGATATATGAGGCGAAAGGCTTGCGCCAGTGGAGCGAGGATTCTTTTACAATGGAATATTTAGAGAAATTCATTAGGGAAAAAGAAGTGTTCGTCGCTTACTTGCGGGGCGAGCTTGCGGGCTGTTTTTCGGTCGAGTGGGGCTACGAGCCGATCTGGGGAGAGCATTTTCATACGGATGCCGGTTATGTGCATCGGCTGGCTGTATCTCGCAGTTTCAAAGGGCAAGGTCTTGGCGGTCAAGTGCTTGCGTGGTCGGAAGCATATATTCGCGGGCGTGGAAAAACCTGGATGCGCCTTGATTGCATGGCGGAAAATCCGTCGCTTAACGCTTTTTATGTTAGCCAAGGCTTGAGCTTATGCGGCAGATACGATGCAGAGGGCTGGAGCGCAAATTTATATGAGAAAAAGCTGTAACCGCCTATGAAGGGGAACTGCTATAGCATCCACCGGAGGGTGAGTTGTTATAGGTCCACAAAAAGGAAGCGCTGGACTTGCCAATACAAGACTGGTTCAAGCAGCGCTTCCCCTTATTTTTTAATTCCGCTGTAAGAAATTTCTTTTTACCAAGCACGAAGGTTTTATGCATTCCCTGATGGCTGCTTTGCCTCGGTTAAGTAATATAGAAAGGCAAGTACCGGCAGAGCGATACCGATCAGGGAAGCTAAAGCCCATCCCCCATAAGCATAGGCCCATCCTCCCAAAAAAGACCCCACGGCTCCGCCGATGAAGAAAATAGCCATGAATAGGCCATTAAGGCGTCCGCGCATCTCACTGCCTAGCGAATAGATAACGCGCTGGCCCAACACAAGATTTCCTGACACCCCCATATCCAAAACGATAGCAGCAACCAGCAGTAACGTCAAAGCGGCGAAAGAATCCCCTCGGACGAGATAGGCTGTCAAAAAAGCAAGGGCAGAAACGGCAATCGCGATGCCGCTCAGCAATTTAGTCAAACCACGATCAGCCAATCTGCCGGCAATAGGCGCCGCTACGGCTCCTGCTACACCAGCGAGAGCGAATAAAGCGATGCCTTGCTGCGTCAAATGAAAATATTCGGTTAAACGCAGTGGAATGACGGTCCAAAACAAACTAAAGGAGCCAAATAAACAAGCTTGATAAAAGGCGCGGCGGCGCAAAATAGGCGTTGCTTTCAAAAGCGAGCCTAAAGAACGGATCAATGCCCCATATTGGAGGGACGGTGTTGGTTTCCGCTGTGGAAGCGCACGGGATAGAACAATTGCGAGCAATATGATCACGATAGCAGATAAAATAAATACCGCCCGCCATCCCCAATATTCCGTTATGAGGCTGGCTAATGGCCGAGCAAACATAATGCCTAGCAGCAGACCGCTCATTACATTGCCTACAACACGACCGCGCTGTTCATCCGCTGCAAGGAAAGTGGCATAGGGGACAAGAATTTGCGCAGCAACCGAGCCTATTCCTATAAATAAAGCGGAGATGAGGAAGGTGGCTGTATTAGGGGCGAATATCGTTCCGATTAGCGCGATAATGACGACAACTAGTGAGGCGGTAACCAATCGGCGGTTTTCGATCAAATCACTGAGTGGGACGATAAATAATAAACCGACCACATAGCCTACTTGAGTTAGCGTTACAATTAGTCCTGCTGCTCCTAAGGGTATTCCGATGGAGGAACTGATCGGCCCGATTAACGTCTGGGCATAATAAAGATTAGCTACAATAAGACCGCAAGCAGCGGCTAAAAGAAACATAAGCCAGTTCGGAATGGATTTCTCCTTGGACTGTAAGTTGTTCATAACATCATGCCTTCTTTCTGCTCAAATGGGTGGTGCGAATCCTTTTTTTAATTATGGCTATATTATATACTAAACGTACAGTATTTAAAATGTTTTTTTTCAACGCGCCCAAAATTTTATATAATATAAAGAAAGTCCACAAAAGGAGCTATGACCATTGAATATAAAAAGAGGGCGACCTCGCAACGTTGAAGCGGAGCGTGCTATTTTAACGGCCTCCTACAACTTGCTGCTTGAAATCGGATTTGGCGGCGTTACCGTTGAGAAAATTGCCGAGCAGGCACAGGTGAGCAAAGCGACGATCTACAAATGGTGGCCTAATAAAGGTGCCGTTGTAATGGCTGGTTTTATGTATGCCATCACTGCAAGGCTGCCAATACCGGATACGGGCGCTGTATATGAAGATATTTTGCTTCATGCGACTAATTTATCCCGATTTTTAACGAGCCGTGAAGGAGAGGTGATTACGGAAATTATCGGAGAGGGGCAATTTGATGCGAAGCTTGCTGCTGCATTGCGGGAGGAGTATGTCCGTCCTCGCCGATTGGAAGCAAGGCAGCTGCTCATGCGAGGGGTAGAGCGGGGGGAACTGAAACGGGAGCTAGATATTGAATTGAGTATTGATTTACTTTATGGGCCGATTTTTTATCGCTTGTTAGTTACAGGAGACGGGCTGGAGGAAAGCGTGATTAAGCAATTAATAACGGGCGCTTTCGAAGGAATGAAGCAAGAGAGGGGACAATAAGCTGCCGATACCATAGCCGTATATTTGCGTTGTACCCTCTGAAGAAACCGTCAATACGATGATGAGTGACACGTATGGTGATACGGGAAATCCGATGCAAATTATTAAAAGCCTGCTTTAAGCTGTCAGTTTCATCTAAACTGCTTGCGATATTGGCCAGGCGTCTGGCCGACTCTTTTCTTGAAAAGCGCATTAAACGAATCAATGTGGCTATAGCCGACCATTTCGGCAATTGTACTAATTTTAAGCTGTGTTAAGCGTAAATGCTCACAGCTTTTTTGTATGCGCAGTTGGTTCAAATAGTTGCCAAACGTTTGTCCGGTGTGCTGGAGAAATAGACGCTGTAAATGCCGAATGCTCCAGCCGGATCTTGTGGCCAGCTTCGCGAGTGTCAGCTCTTCATGAACGTGCTGCTCCATAAACTGAATGAGCAGGTTGAAGTGCGACACATCCTTTATTTTCAACGGGCGGTTGTCGCTTCGCAGTCGGTGAATGGTTATGACCAGTTGCAGGAATAACGTGTATAGATAAGTGTCCGCTCCTGCTGCCGAGAAGGAAAACTCCTGATACATCGCCACGAGCAATTTTTCAATTGAACCATCGTGATCCTGAATCGAATGATAGGTGGCTTGACCATTTTGCAGCTCATCTAAATACTGCTCCAGCAGCGGATCGGTAAACAAGGTGGACATCGCAAGCAGCAGCTGCGGCGCAAATAAGCAATTATATACGATGAGCGGATGCTGGGATGGGTCAGGGGAGGAAGGCCTGAACACATGTGGAACGCCGACTGGTATCGTGAAAAACAACCCTTTGCTCACGGCAACAATATCGTCTCCAATATGATGAAAGCCTTTCCCTTCAGCCACAAAGTTGAACTCTATAAAATCATGGGCATGGAGGGGAACCTTGAAATCCTCCTGATAGCGATTGACGAAAATCGGAAGCTGATTGCCAAAAAAATGATCGCCTTTATACCATTGCACAGGTTTTTTCATCGATAAGCACCTCCTTAATTAGATGGCTGAATGACCGGGATATGTTGGCCTTTTTACAAGGATTGTCACTGAAAATGGACGCTATAATTATACGATAACAGGGTAAGTGATGAACAGCAGCTTTTCCTGATTAGAGGAGGTCGTCCCATGGTCCAGATCGCAAAAGTCAGATGTGAATATTTGAAAAATCCGCTTGGCATTGATGTGCCGCATCCTAGAATCAGCTGGCAAATCCAATCAGAGGAAAGAGGCATTCAGCAGCAGGCCTACCAGCTGCAAGTTTCATTGGAGCCAGAGTTTGGACAAATTTTATGGGATTCTGGCCGGAACGCTTCTGGTCAATCCGTTCATGTTGTGCTGGATCAAATCGAGCTGCAAGCGCGCACGCGATATTATTATCGGGTCAAGATGTGGACTACCGGGTTGTCTTTGGAAGGCAGCGTTTGGTCGGAAACGGCCTATTTTGAAACCGGTCTCTTGGATTACAGCGCGTGGATAGCGGAGTGGATTAGCGCGCCTTCCGATTTCGCTGCGACGGAAGAGGATGCGGAGCGCATTCCGCTGCTCCGAACTTTTGTCACCGTTGAAAAAACGGTCAAAAGCGCCCGGATTTACGCTACGGCACTAGGCATGTATGAGCTGCAATGGAATGGCAATCGCATTGGCAACGACTATTTTACACCGGGCTGGACCAGCTACGGCAAACGGCTGCAATATCAGGTGTATGATGTAACGAACCAGTTGGCCGTTGGCACGCATGCGATTGGCGCGCTGCTGGGCAATGGCTGGTACAAAGGGGAACTCGGCTGGAAGCAGGAGAAAGAGACTTATGGTTCACGCGCTGCGCTGCTCTTCCAGCTTCACATTAGCTATGAGGATGGTACGGAGGAAGTTGTCGTTTCGAATAATGATTGGCAAGCGGCTGGAAGCGCGATTCTAATGTCCGAAATGTATCATGGCGAGCGTTATGACGCCCGTTTGGAATTGGACTGGCATAGCAGCCAAACGGCGGATTCAGACGTATGGCAGCCAGTTGAAACGATTATACATCCTAAGTCGATCATAACCCAGCAGGTAAATGAGCCTGTTCGCCCCGCCGAAACACTGAAGCCGATTGCTGTAATCCAAACGCCAGAGGGCGATACGGTGATTGATTTTGGCCAAATCATGGTCGGCTGGGTAAAATTCGAAGTCGAAGGCGCCGCTGGACATAGGGTTGAATTGCAGCATGCGGAGGTGCTAGATCAGGATGGAAACTTCTATATGGGCAATATTCGCCGGGCCGAGCAGCGTATCCAATATACGTTGAAAGGGAATGGGAAGGAATCGTTTGAGCCGCATTTCACCTTTCAAGGCTTCCGTTATGTGAAGCTGACAGGGTTTAAAGCGCCGATTGAGCTCGAAGCTTTCCGTGGAATTGTGCTGCATTCGGATATGGAGCGTACAGGGTTTTTCGAATGCTCGGATGCCAAGGTGAACCAGCTGCATCATAATATCGTCTGGGGGCAAAAGGGCAATTTTGTCGATGTGCCGACCGACTGCCCGCAGCGCGATGAGCGGCTAGGCTGGACGGGCGACGCGCAAATGTTCATTCGAACGGCTTCCTATGTGATGAATGTTGCCCCATTTTTCACTAAATGGCTGCAAGATTTGAAAGCGGATCAGACGCCGGAAGGGGGCATTCCGTTCTACATCCCTAATCTGAAGCCTGAGTTTTCCGAAGGCTGGGGAGACACAAGCCATTCCTCTGCGGCTTGGGGCGATGCGGCGGTTATTTGTCCATGGACGATGTATGAAGCGTATGGCGATGCTAGGCTGCTGGAGGCGCAATATGACAGCATGAACCAATGGATTCAGTACATTTATGAGCAGGGGAGCAACCCTTATTTGTGGAACACGGGATTCCACTTTGGCGATTGGCTGGGGCTTGATTCCAAGCCGAACAGCTACGTCGGGGCCACGGACAGAGATTTTATTGCAACGGCCTATTACGCTTATTCGGTATCGCTTGTCGCTAAAGCGGCGAAAGCATTAGGGAAAGAAACGGAAGTGGAGCATCTTGCTGCTTGGCATAAACAAATTATTGCCGCATTCCAGCATGAGTTTCTGACCCCGTCCGGGCGGCTGTCTGTACCGACACAAACGGCGCAGGTGCTGGCGCTGCGCTTCGGCCTCGTGTCAGGGGCGGCGAAAGAGAGGGCCGAGCAGAAGCTTGCCGAGCTGCTAAAGGAACAAGATGACCATTTGACGACAGGATTTGTCGGTACGCCTTATTTGAATCCAGTGCTTAGCGAAGCTGGGCGCAATGATCTAGCTTACCGTTTGCTGCTGCAGGAGGATTATCCTTCCTGGCTCTATCAAATTACGAAAGGCGCGACGACGATTTGGGAGCATTGGGATGGCATCAAGGAAGACGGCAGCTTCTGGAGCGAGGATATGAATTCCTTCAATCATTATGCCTACGGTGCAATCGGAGAATGGCTGTACAGCTACGTGGCTGGCATTCAGCCAGACGAGGAGGAGCCGGGATTCAAGCATGTGAAAATCAGCCCGCAGCCGGGACCAGGTTTAACATGGGCGGAAGCAAGGCTTACAACGATGTATGGGGTAGTCGTTTCCTCTTGGCGCCGTATGGAAGCAGGACGAATGGAAATTCAAGTGACGGTGCCGGGCAATGCCCGTGCGACGCTAAAGCTTCCAGAAGCGCATGCGGCAGCCGATGTGCTGGAAAATGGCATTGCACTATCGCAAGCGGCGGGCATCACCGCGATTCATGAAGAAGCGGGAAGCGTTACGCTGGAGCTGGGCTCTGGCCAGTATCATTTTGCATACGATAGATATTTATAAGGTGTAACGGTGTTTAAGTAATAGGATTCCACTTGAGCGTGTGTGCAAAAGTAAACAATCCAGTTCCAGATCCAAATCCAGATCCAAATTCTGAGTGAAAAGGAATATCTCTCCTCAAGAATGTGAACCTGCTTACCCGAAAAGTTACGTTGTGCTCCTCGTTTCAGGGGTTTGCTCCGTGAGCAAATCCTACCAAGACACCAAGACACCAAGACACCAAGACACCAAGACACCAAGACACCAAGACACCAAGACACCAAGACACCAAGACGCCAAGGCACCAAGGCACCAAGGCACCAAGGCAGATTTGGTGGACACAGCAGCCGCTATTTTCACCGAATCGTGGATTATGGCACCGGCGGCGGACACAGGAGCCGCTATTACACTGCCCATCGCCATTTTGAGGGGATGATGAGGGCAATAGCGGCTTTCCTGTCCGCGTGCGGCCTGAAATCGAAGGAAAAGCCAAAATAGCGGAACCTCAGTCCTCCAAAGGAGGAGGGAAAGCCCGGAGCTGTGTGATTTCAGCAACAGTGGATTCATCAGCAGTCTCAGCAACAGTAGCCTCAGCATCAGTGGTCCCAGCCACAACCGGATGCTGTGGTTCCTTAAGCCTTGAATCGTCAGAAGAGATTGGCCGCGAATAAGCGCTAAGCCAGGAACAACTGGCCGACTCACGTATGCATACACACCCCAATGTATAAAAATGTTTGACGAAAAAGTCTGGTTTTCCAGGCTTTTTTTATTTTTTAATATATAGAAATTTAATAACCGGTTAACTAATAATTAATTAGCTTTGCGTATGCTAAGAAAAAAATGCTTGGATGCAGCTTGGCTATTTGACTTCGGCACTTATATTCGCAGCCATTATTGGCGCTGTAACGTCTGCCTATTACCGTTATCAATGCAATGCGGTGTTGGCATTTTGGATCGCCTATATTGTTACGCGGCCATTAGGAGCATCGCTTGGCGATTATTTGTCCCAGTCAACGGATGACGGCGGATTAGGCTTTGGAACTGTAGGAACAAGCGCGATTTTCCTGGTTTGCCTCTTAGGCAGGATTGTCTATTTAACCCGTTCGAAAAAGGATGTTATAACGGCTAGCGAGTAGGCCTTGTTACAAAAATCCATGGAGAAACACTTTGATTATATTAATTTTCTCAGTTATAATTATGTATTGATTATAAGGTGAAAAATCATATTTTCAGCGTGAAGCACAGCGATGTTTATGCAGACAAGTGTTTCTTCTTTAAGGCGAAAAGCCTATAAATGGATAGGAGTGAACGCCCATATGAACGTCATGGCTCGATTGAAGGAAGAGACTGCTGTGAATCACAAGCAGATCGAGGACAACCGCTTTGCCAAAGCCATTATGAATCAAACTTTAAACGTAACGGACTATTCCCTTTACTTACAGAAGTTTTACGGTTTTATTAAGCCGGTAGAACGCCATATTGCCGCTCTATCAGAAGCGCAAAACGTGCACGAGCTTGGCGAGTTTATTCAAAACCGGGCCAAATCCCCGCTGTTGGAACGCGATTTGCTGGCACTTGGTTTAAGCGAAGAGCAGCTGCAGCAGCTACCGGAATGCCAGCAGCTTCCTAAACTAGCTACAGTGGCCCAGATGCTTGGTTATATGTATGTGATTGAAGGCTCCACAATGGGTGGGCAAATTATTACGAAGCAGGTTCGCAAATTTCTGCCGCTTACGGACAACGCAAGCGAAGGCACGGCGTATTTTAACGCTTATGGTACCGAAACGAGAGCGAAATGGGCGGAATTCAGCCAATTTGTAAGCGAGTCTGTATTAACGGAAGAAGAGGCTACTCAGGTCGTTGAGACGGCGAAGCAAACGTTTCTGACTCTGGAGGTTTGGTTTAATGTTTAACCGAAAGCTAGACAATCCTGCCTTGAACCGCACGTTATTGACAGGAGAAGATTGTGTCACCCAAGACAGCATTGACCTGACGAATTGCGATAAGGAACCGATACATATTCCAGGCTATATTCAAAGCATGGCGTGCTGCTGGCAGCTAGAATGGATGCTCCTAACGAGATTGTGCAATGCAGCCGCAATACAAGCGAATTACTGGGCATATCTTCGGAGGGGTTGTTGGGGCGCTCCTTGGCAGAGCTCATTGGAGAGCAGTCGGTTAAGGAGATTTCGGATCGCGAACTGGCAGCATCTAACACATCTGACTTAAATTATTTGAATGTTACAATTGAAGTCGGCGGGAAACCGTCCGACTTTTTCTGTGTTGTCCACGAAAGCGAAGGGCTCATTATCGTGGAACAGAGCCGGTATCGGAAGATCAGGGGCCGGATCATGATGATTTTGGCTGGATTCGCCATTTTTTCGGAAAACTAAAGCATGCAGAGAATCGGGCTGAAGCGAGCCAGGTAGCTGCTGAGGAAATCCGCAAAATAATGGATTATAACCGGGTCATGGTCTATGAGTTCGATAAGGAATGGAACGGCAAGGTGATCGCCGAGTCCAAGGATGAGGGACTTGAATCTTTTTTCGGCCACCATTATCCCGCATCGGATATTCCCAAGCAGGCGAGGGAGCTGTATTTGCGCAACTGGCTTCGCGTCATCGTAGATGTAGCTTATGATCCGGTAGAAATTGTGCCTGCCGTTCAACCGCTCACGGGCAAATCACTTAACCTTAGCCTGTCGGTGCTTCGCAGCGTATCGCCCATGCTTGCAAAACATGGGTGTGGGGGCAACGATGACCATATCGTTGATTCATGATAATCAGCTGTGGGGATTAATTACTTGCCATCATTATTCGCGTAAATATATTTCTCATCGGGTCCGCAATTTGTGTAATTTTCTCGGTTCTTTTTTCTCCAGTGAATGGTTTCAGCGGCAGCAGCTTGACGAATATGAGCGTGAAGCGAGATTGCGGAAATGGGCTTCCCATCTTGCCAGTATTTTTGTGGGGGATAATAATCCCATTCGCCTTATGGACCAGTTGAAGCAAGAGGAATCGAACCTGCTGAATTTGATGAGCGCAACAGGAGCGGCGGTCTGTTACCAGGAAAAGCTGCTGCTGCTTGGGGAGACGCCGACGGAAGCGCAGGTGGAGCAACTGGCACAATGGCTGGCCGAGCAATCGTTAGATCATGTGTATCAGACTTCAAGTCTTAATGTGGTGCTTGATTTGGCGAAAAGCTACAAAGAGCTTGCTTCGGGCGTACTATATTTGGCGTTGTCTCCAGGACATGAAAACTTTATTATGTGGTTCCGGCCCGAGCAAGTACAAGTCGTTCACTGGGCTGGCGATCCGGCAAAAGCGGTTATTCAAGGCGATGACGGCATTCGTCTGTCACCGCGTAAATCTTTCGAGAAATGGAGACAGGTCGTTGAGTCAACGGCGCTATCCTGGTCGGATCAAGAGCTGCGAATGCTGCCTGAGCTTAAGAGCATCGTCATGAGGCATACGGAGGAGCAGCTTCGTCAAGCTCAATATTTAGCTATGCACAATTCCGCCATTGTCCGCAAAAACGAACAACGCTATATTCAGCTCATGGAAGCATCGTCTGTACCCTTTTTCACCTTAACCAATCGTGCATTTGTTTACGCGAACAGCCAGGCGGCGAGACTGCTCGGAGAAGTCGCTGCCAAAACGCTTATGGGACGCCCGTTTATGTCCTTCGTGCATGACAGCTCCCAGGCCGAGTTTGAGGCGCAGTTTCAAGAATTGGAACAGGACCCTTTAAACATAACAACCGTTATCGGCCGGATAAACAAGTCGGATGGTCAAATGATCGTTCTTGAGTTCATGCTCGTATCAGTCGTGTATGGAGGCGAGAACTCCATCATGGCCATTGCCCGGGAATATCAAACAGATGCCAATATGGAAAATGTGTATTCCGACATGTTAACGCAGCTGCAATCGCTCACGACAACGGATCCTTTAACCGAACTGCCTAATCGCCAAGCCTTTTATAAGGAACTGGCTGACGATGTGAGAGAAGGCGCAGAGCGCGGCTATTCGGTGGCCCTTTTAATGGTTGATATGGATGATCTGCGTATTTATAATGCCCTGCAGGGCTTTAACGTTGGCGACTCCTGTCTTCAGTATATAGCCGATTTGCTATCGGTCATGGGAAGGCAGGGAGAAGTCGTTGCGGGAAGGCTGGAAGGCGGGACGTTTGTGCTGTACAAAGCGAAGCAAGCCGGGAAAAATCGGGCTGTGCTGGAGAAGTGCTTTTAAGCTGCAATGAAGCATGGAAGCTTTCCTTAACGATGGTTGAATCCAAGCATTTGATCTGCGGATCAGATGCTTTTTTAATGCTATAGTATGGCGGTGTGTTATCACATTAATCATGTTATGATGAAACATAAACAAGGAACTTTATATATGGAGAAATTGAAATATGAAAAACAAAGCATTATTTGGCATGTTAGGATTTATTCTGCTATTGCTTATTGGGGCTAATGTTGCCTCTCAATTGAAGTGGGATGATCAGCCGGAAGCTAGAAATGGCGTGCTCGACTTAAGTAAATGGGACGGGTTCGGTCAGAAGGTCATTAAGCTGAAGGGGGAGTGGGACTTTTATCCGAAGCAGCTGTGGGGGGACATGGCAGAAGCGAAGACAGGCCCGTTATCCAAACAGGCGCATGTTCCTGGAAATTGGAGCAATATGCTCTTGAATATGTACGATAGTCAAGCTTTCGGATATGGCACCTATCATCTTCGCATACAATTTGGCGAGCATCAGCCAGAGCTTCAAGCCTTTCAGGTACCGCTTATCCGCAGCGCGCATCGGTTGTTGATCAATGGAGAAGAAATTGGAGCGAGCGGCGCCCTTGATGATGGTTTAAAGCAGTATAAGGGGAAAATCAAGCCGTATATTGCCTATACGCAAATTAGAACGGATAGCATAGATATTTTCGTACAGGTAGCTAATTTCGATCATGCAACAAGTGGGGGGATCATTCAAGCGATACGGATGGGGCCGCCGGATTTAATCGTTCAGGAGCAGCAGCAATTTGCCGCTTTCGAATTTGGCACCATTGCTTTTTTTATCGTGTTTGGCCTTTATTTTGGTGTGCTGCATCTACAGGACCGGGGCAGCGGCTGGATCTATTTATCCTTCTTTTTCTTATGTACGGCGCTATTAAACTCTGTTCAAGGGACGAGGTGGCTGCTGGCCATTTGGCCGGAAATGCCTTACCGAATGACGGTCACCGTATATTGGCTATGTTCAATCTCCATATTGGTAGGCATGTTCATGTACTTAGCTGTACGACATGAGCGGCGCGTTAACCGCCTGTTCAAAAGAGGTCTGCTCGTCATCTCCTCCGCAATGGCTGCCTGTATACTTATCATGCCGACGGCTATTTCCACCCGCTTGCTGCCTCTATGGCTAATGGTATCTTTTATTGTACATACATATATCCTTCTCGTAGTTTTACGAAACTTACGCAGCGGGGATGAGCAAAATCGCTATGAGTTTTGGTCGTTTTGCCTGTTTTCGGCACAGGCCTTGCTTAATTCGCTAGTGCTGTTTGGCTTTGGTGAGTTAACCCTATGGTATTTTATACAAATGATCGGGTTTAGCATCGCAATTTCGTATTTGTTTTTGCACCAGTTTTTTCGGGCTTATCAAAAAAATGAGGCGCTTACTTTGGAACTCCATCGGGTGAATCGCTTTAAGTCTGAATTTATGAAGGGTATTTCCGAACAGATGATTACGCCTTTAAATGCCATGATTGGCGTTGCAGAAGCACGCCTGCATGCGGATGAGAGCTTGTCTGAGGAGCAAATTCATGATTTGCGGCTGATTACTTCAGTAGGCTGGACGATGAGAAGGCTGGTAGACGATATGATGGATTTTGCCCGTTTACTTGAAGCGGGCATTGCGCTTACGGTTCGTCCGATTCATTTGCCATCTGTTGTAGGTGAAGTCATTGAACGCACCCGCGACTTGGTATTTAGCGATTCGATTACATTAATGAATACGATTCCACAGGGCTTGCCGCCAATTGTAGCGGATGAGCAGCGTTTGCAGCAAATATTGTCCGGACTTATACAGTCTGCTCTGAAGTTGACCATTGAAGGTGCGATTACAACGAAGGCAAGCGTGGTTAGCAATCGGATGGAACTTGAAATCATCATGCAGGGAACGGGAATAACGGACGATACTGCCGCGACTCTTGTGAAAATGCTGCATCTGGAGGACGAAGCGAGCAGACCGCTGCCCTATGATGAGCATCTGGGACTGTTCCTTGTCCATGCGCTCGTTAAGCTGCATCAAGGGCGAATCAGCATCGCCTCTGGCTTGCCCCAGGAGGTTATCATCGGTCTATCGCTTCCGATTGCTATAGAGCTATTGGCAGGGTCCAATGCCGGCAGCTTTCCTGAATTTCATGGAAACAGTGTGGATCTGTCCTTGCAGGCACAGGGGCTAGTGGATCAGCGATTAAGAAGTCGCAAGCTATATCAGAGTCAGGAAACAGAAAGAGCTGAAATTCTGATCGTTAGCGACGATTCATTAAACATCAATGTTTTGGTGAAGCTGCTTGCCATGGATCAATACCGAGTAACCGTTGTTAAAAAAGGCAGAGAAGCGCTTAAGCGGCTTCACCATATGCGGGATACGGATCTCGTAATTGTAGAACGCATCTTGCAGGATATGTCGGGGCTTGACGTATGCCGGAATATCCGTGAGCATTTTACCAGCTTTGAGCTTCCCATTCTTCTCATGACGTCCGCTGGCTATTCCGATCACGCGATAGCGGCGAGCCAAGCGGGAGCGAATGATTTTCTGGTGAAGCCTGTCGAGTGGTCAGAGCTTCGAGTGCGGATTTTGACGCTGGTGCAACTGAAGCGCTCGGTCGGCGCGCGTATTCAGATGGAGCTGGCCTTTTTACAGGCGCAAATCAAGCCTCATTTTTTATTTAATACGTTAAATTCGATTGCCGCTTTAAGTAAAAAACAGCCGGAGAAAATGACGGATTTATTGACGGAATTCGGGCATTATTTGCGGGAAAGCTTTCGTTTTGACAGCTCCGAGCCGCTGGTGCCTTTTGAGCGTGAGCTGAAGCTAGTGAAATCATACCTGCATATTGAAAAGGTTCGTTTCGAGGATTGGCTGACGTTTGATATTCAAGTGAAGACAGAGCTGTCTTTCTGGATTCCGCCCTTGACGATTCAGCCATTGGTGGAAAATGCGGTTCGGCATGGCATTATGCGCAGGGCGGATGGCGGGCATCTTGAAATTTGTGTCTGGCAGGAAGGTGGAGACATCCTGATTACGGTGAAGGATAATGGTGTTGGCATGCCAGCTGAGTTACCGCCCCATGCGGAAGCAGCACCCCTAGCCGGTGGAATTGGCCTGGCCAATATCGACCGCAGGATGAAACAATTATTTGGATACGGATTAACGATTTCCAGCCGTCCGGGAGAAGGCACGGAAATACTCATCCGATTGCCCATGGAGAAGGTAGGTATACATGAAAGTTATACTGGTTGATGATGAACCGCTAGCATTAAGTCATTTGGCCGATGAGCTTGCGTGCTTTGCAGGGCTTGAAATGATCGGCTCCTATCGCAATCCAAGGCTGGCGCTTGCCGATATCAGCAGACTGGCACCGGATGCTGTCTTTCTGGATATTGAAATGCCGGAGATGAGCGGCATAGCGCTGGCGGAGAAAATTTTGCAGCAGCGCCCGCATACGCAAATTGTATTTGTAACCGTATATGAAGAATATGCGGTTAAGGCATTTGATCTTAACGCTGTAGACTATCTATTGAAGCCCATTCAGCTGAAGCGCCTAGCTCAAACAACCGAACGGCTGCTGCAAAGAGCAGGCAGTCAGCTGCCCGCTGCGCCCCGTCAGGACTGGGTCCGGGTTCAATGCTTTCGTTCTTTGCAGTTTGAGCGGGCGACGGGCGGCTCGGCAACGCTGCGCTGGAAGACGTTAAAGGCTCAGGAACTATTCAGCTTGCTGCTGCATTTGCGCGGAAAGCCTATCCGCAAACAGACGCTGGTCGACCAATTATGGTCGGATATTGATTGGAAAAAAGGAATTACGCAATTATATACGGCGATTTATCAAATTCGCAAATTGCTACAGGATGAGCAGTTGAACATTCGCATTGAAAACGTCGATGAAGGCTACCGGCTGGATTTAAACGGCTTCCCGCTTGATATTGAGGAATGGGAGCGGCAAATGGATGCTGCTCCGCCTTTGACGAGCGAATCGCTGGAGCAGCATAAGCAATTGTCCGCCCAGTATAAAGGCGATTATCTCGCAGAATATGCTTACTTGTGGGCAGAGACCGAGAAGCAGCGGCTCCGGATGAAATGGCTGTCGCATGCCAAACAAATTGCGAATTATTTTATTGAAAGCAATAATCTCCCAGCGGCTGCCGAACATTATTTAGAAATGCAAAGTGTGCTTCCAACGGAAGAAAGTCTTTATTTTGAGCTGATGCGCATTTATGATTCTCTTGAGGATCGGCGTTCGGTCGAAGCCCAGTATGAGCTATTGCGAAAAATGCTGCTACAGGAGCTGGATATGGAGCCGCACGACTCCATCCGGTTGTGGTTTGATCGTTGGAGAAGCGTATGAACAGATGGACTGAGACAGGAAAAGCTCTAATAATCAGGCCTCTCCTATAAAAAAAGCAGGGCGATTCTCATCTTTCAAAAATGTTTCAAAATATTGTCGTATAGTAATGAGTAGACTTACTTGCGTAGGATGGGAGAAACACAGATGTTAAAAGAACTCAAAGACATAAAAGATATAAACTACGCTTTATCTGCTCTAGAACAATCCTCGATCGTTTCGATAACGGATGCACAAGGTATCATCCATTTTGCCAATGATTATTTTTGTGAGATTTCAAAATATACGAGAGATGAAATGATCGGCTCCAGCCATAAGGTCTTAAATGCCGACTTTCATTCACAAGCGTTTTTTAAAGAGCTGTGGGCAACGATCAGCGACGGGCAAGTGTGGAAGGGAGAAGTGAAAAATCGGGCCAAGGATGGCAGCGTATATTGGGTGAATATGACGATTCTGCCGTTCACTGATGATGACGGCATTGTTTATAAATATATGGCGATTGGCAGCGATATCACGACACGCAAACACAATGAACTGAAATTAATGCAAAACATGGAAAGCTTGCGCGATATTGAAAATGCATTGGACGAATCCTCAATTGTTGCCATTACGGACAATAAGGGAGTTATTACTTACGTAAATGAGAAGTTTTGTGTCATTTCCAAGTATGAACGAGAAGAATTAATCGGGAAAACGCATCGGGTCATTAATTCGGGTTTTCATCCGAAAGCTTTTTTCAAAGTGATGTGGGAAACGATTAAACAAGGCCATGTATGGAAAGGCGAGGTCAAAAACCGCGCTAAGGACGGCAGTGAATATTGGATGAATACGACGATTGTGCCTTTTCTCGGTGAAGATGGCATTCCTCATCAGTTCATCTCCATTCGTACCGATATTACCGATCGGGTCAAGGCAGAAACTGCGCTTGCCGAACGAACGGAACAGCTTGCCAAAGCGCATGACGAGGCGATTGAAGCGAGCTTGATTAAAAGCCAGTTTTTGGCCAATATGAGTCACGAGCTTCGTACTCCACTGAACGCGATCATTGGCTACAGCGAGATGCTTCAGGAAGAAGCGGAGGAGCTTGGCGAGTCTGTTTTCGTCGAGGACCTCTCTAAAATCAGCAAGGCTGGCAACCATCTGCTGGCGCTCATTAACGATATTTTAGATATTTCTAAAATTGAAGCCGGCAAAATGGAACTGCACCCGGAGACCTGCAGCCTGCCGAGCTTAATGCAGGATGTACTGACTACGATACGTCCGCTTGCGATTGGGAAGGGAAATAAGCTGCAAATGAATTGCGGAGAAAATGGCGACATTACCGCCGACATTACAAAGCTGCGGCAAATTCTCTTTAATTTGCTGAGCAATGCCAACAAGTTTACGGAATCGGGGTTTATTACCTTTGAGGTGCGGAAGGAAACGCGCAATCAGCGAGAAGGCTACAGCTTTATCGTTCAGGATACGGGAATAGGCATGACCCCAGATCAACTGAAAAAGCTGTTTCAACCCTTCACCCAAGCCGATGCTTCTACTACCCGCAAATATGGCGGCACAGGGCTTGGACTAGCTATAAGCCAGCGGTTTAGCCAAATTATGGGCGGCGATATTCAGGTAGAAAGCAGCTTTGGCGTAGGGACAACGTTTATTTGCTGGCTGCCGAATACGATGGAGGATACCCTCGTTCATTTGTCTTATCCTATAGCTGAACTACCTGTACATACGGTAGATGAGCATGGACAAACGAGCATTTTGCTAATTGATGACGAGGTGTTTAATCGGGAGCTGATGGAGCGTTACCTAGCCAAAACAGGGTGGACGCTAGCATTTGCGAATAATGGTTCAGAGGGGCTGCGGCTGGCCAAAAAACTGCGGCCAAAAGTCATTTGCTTAGATATTCTTATGCCCAATATGGATGGCTGGAGTGTGCTTAATGCCCTTAAAAATGATGCCGAACTTGCCGATATACCCGTCGTTATCTGGTCGATGACTAGCGACAGACAGCAGGGCTACACGCTGGGCGTTTCCGAGTATTTAACCAAGCCGGTTGAACGGGAACGGATGATCCGGGTGATGGACAAATATATTAAGCAAAGCGACGATCACCAAATTCTCGTCATTGAGGATGATGCGACGACAAGCGAGCTGATGACCAAGCTTTTACAGAGAGAAGGATATGTCGTTGCGCAAGCCCGTAATGGGAGGCTCGCACTAGAGCATATGGCAAGAGAAATGCCTTCCCTTATTTTACTAGATCTTATGATGCCGGAAATGGATGGTTTTCAATTTATTTCGGAGCTGCGCAAGCACGGGGAATGGAACGAGATTCCGGTTGTCGTTGTGACAGCTAAGTCGATTACACAGGAAGAACGGCAAAAATTAAACAGCTATGCCAAAAATATTATCCAAAAAGAAAAACTCGAATACCATTCGCTGCTTTCGGAAATTCGCCGATTGATGGCTCTTGCCAAGGAGAATAAAACAGAGGCTGCACCGCAAGCGAATCATGAATCAACCTGATAGATAATTTTAATAGGAGGAATAGCAAGTGAATGACGTTGTGAAATTAGTTTCCCAAAGTACGCAGGTGCTTGATGGGAAGGCGGTTCTATCCGCATTAGAGCAGTCGCTGGCGATGATCGAATTTAATTTGCAAGGAGAGGTGCTGTGGGCAAATGAGCAGTTTGCCAAGGCGATGGGTTATGCAGCTCATGAATTGCCAGGGAAAAATCATCGGCAGTTTTGCAGGCCCGAGTTTGCCAATAGTGCTGAATACAAGCAGTTCTGGGAAAATTTGCGCAAAGGCACAGCCTTTCAAGAGAAAATTGTTCGGTTGGCAAAGGACGGAGCGAGTATTTGGCTTGAAGCGACCTATATGCCTGTTTGTGATGAAGAGGGCGTTCCATTTGCCGTCGTAAAGGTTGCAACAGATATTTCTGCGCGCGAGCAGGCCGTAGTCAAAATGACCGACGAATTGCAGCAGATGGCAGCGGATTTGCTGGAGCGGACCCAAAGAGGCATCAATCGCAGCGAGCAAGTCGCCTCGGTTATTGAGCATGTTGTGAGCGATAATGCGATTCAAATCGATTTTCTGCAAACGCTGGAGCAGCAAACGCAAGCCGTGCGAGGGATTGTCCAGACGATTCGGGATTTTGCGTCACAGACGAATTTGCTTGCCTTGAATGCAGCGATTGAAGCTGCACACGCAGGGGAGCATGGCCGCGGGTTTAATATTGTAGCGATGGAAGTCAAAAAGCTTGCCCAGCATGTTCAAGGGGCTGCTAGCGAAATTCAAAATTCGCTGGAAGGAATATCAAAGCAGGTGGACAAGGTTAGCGGTAGCTCAAAAAGCTCCAGAGACGCAATTATAAGCAGCAAGCATGAAATCCAGCAGGCTGTAGGGGACTTTACAGGAATTAGTGAGGCGGCAGGCAAGCTGGAAGGGCAGGCTAAAGTGCTCAATCAAATGGTGTAATGGGGAGGCTGCTAAACGATGAACACCGTTCTGCTGATTGAAGATAATGAGATGAATCGCGATATGTTATCCCGGCGGCTGGAGCGCAAAGGGTATCGCATCATAACGGCTGAAGACGGCAGGCAAGGGGTAGATCTCGCTGAAGAGGTGCTTCCAGATTTAATATTGATGGATTTGAGCTTGCCGGTGCTTGATGGATGGGAGGCAACCCGCATGCTCAAAAGCTCAGCTCTTACGAAGCATATTCCCGTTATCGCCTTGACCGCTCATGCGATGACGAACGATGAGGATAAGGCCTATCAGGCGGGCTGTGACGATTTTGATACGAAACCGGTTGTGCTTGAGCGGCTGCTAGAGAAGATGAAGGCTGCTTTGGAGAAAGAAAAAGCGTAAGCAGGCATTTCACGAATACAGAATGGAGAAGAACGATGGAGGACATTTCACGCGCAAAAATATTAATCGTGGACGACCAGGAGCTCAACATTACGCTTTTAGAACGGATTCTGGTCCGCTCAGGGTTTACTCATATATATAGTATAATGGATCCTCTCCAGATTCAGCAAAAGCTATTGGAAATTGAGCCGGACATTATCCTGTTGGACATGCATATGCCGGGCATGGATGGACTGCAGGTATTGACACTCATTCGTGAGCAGCTTTCGGCCGACAGTTATTTGCC
The DNA here is from genome assembly GCF_059383755.1 of Paenibacillus sp. JT22N15. Classification (NCBI taxonomy): domain Bacteria; kingdom Bacillati; phylum Bacillota; class Bacilli; order Caryophanales; family Paenibacillaceae; genus Paenibacillus; species Paenibacillus sp. JT22N15. Next base: position 170,977 of record NZ_JBXENV010000013.1, read on the forward strand.
CGTTTTGATGCTTACCGCTGATGTCACTCCTGAAGTGAAGAGGCGCTGCCTGGAGGCGGGAGTGAATGACTTTTTGACTAAACCGTATGACCGGACCGAGGTCATTTTGCGAATTAATAATTTGCTCAAAACCCGTCAGCTGCACAATCAGATTCAACAGCATAAAAATACGTTGGAAATGAGAGTGTTGGAGCGGACGGAGGAGCTGCAAAAGGCAAAGCTGGAAATGTTGCTGCTGCTTGGGCGCGCGGGAGAATATCGCGATGATATGACGGGCAGGCATACGCTGCGGGTCGGACGGCTTGCGGAGCTTATTGCCAGCCGTTTGGGGCTTTCGGAAGAGGACGCTGATCGTATTCGCAAAGCGGCACCGCTGCATGATATCGGAAAAATCGGTATTCCTGATGAGATTTTGCTGAAGCCCGGGCGTTTTGAGCCTCATGAATTTGAGCAAATGAAGGCTCATACGATTATTGGGTCCAGCATTTTGGAAGGAAGCACATTTTCCATCCTGAAGCTGGCGGGGATTATAGCGAAATCCCATCACGAAAAATGGGATGGTTCCGGCTATCCGTTTGGTCTGAAAGGGGAAGAAATACCTCTGGAAGCACGAATTGTAGCGCTTGCCGATTTTTATGATGCGCTTACACATGAACGTCCCTATAAGAGAGCCTGGACGATTCAGGAAACGATTGAAGAGGTGAAAAAGCAAAGCGGCATGCATTTCGATCCACAAATTGCCAATGTTTTAATTGAATTGTTTGATGAAGGCATTTTATCTTCACTCGATGAAGAGGTTTATGTATAGGTTTGCGTGGACAAGCTGACTCCGATTCTATATCGAAGGCAGCTTGCTTAGGCAGTTTTTTTGCATGAAAGAAATGAAGCAGCATCAAACGGTATTTTTTATTTAAAAAGCTGGATTGGCAATCGAGTCAAGCTTTGTCCGGCAGCACTAGGGACAAGGCTGTCTTCCAAAATAAAGGTTGTATCGGGCTCAATTCTGGAAAATGTTTTTAAAAAGGTAGTAAGAACGAGAGTGGCTTCCAGCCTCGCTAGAGGTGCTCCTAGACAAAAGTGGGCGCCATAGCCAAATGCAAGCTGCTTATTGTTATTTTCCCGGTGAATGTTCAATGTAAAAGGATCTTCAAACATGCTTTCATCCATATTCGCTGCGCTCATCCAAGCCACGATGGTATCCCCTTTTTTGAGAGGAACCCCTAGCACATCATTATCCTCCTTCACAGTCCGGTCCATTTTGCTAATGTGAAACCGAAACCGGAGCAGCTCTTCAACCGCGTCTGGAACGAGCTCGGGATTATTTCTGAGTTCCTGATACAGCTCGGGCTGGTCGTATAAAAAAGCATAAAAGGAATTAGCCAGCAAATTACTCGTTGTTTCAATCCCCGCCCCAAGTAAAAACATCGTCGTGCGTACAATCTCATCATCTGTAAAATGCCCGCCATCTACTTCTACTCTAATTAAGTCAGATATAATATCGTCTTCTAAATGGGATCTCTTCGCTACAACGAGCGGATAAAGGTATTGATAATATTCGTCGCCGGCCTTCTTTTTCAATTCATTAATCTCATCGAAGTTTTCATGAGTTGCCGGCAAAAACAGCTTGTCTACCCATGCTTTGAATAAGAGGCGGTCCTTGGAAGGGACGCCAAGCAGGTCGGACATGACGACAACTGGCAATACGCTTGTGTAGGCTTCAACGATATCCACCTGTGATTGATCGGCAAATTGGGCCACTAATTCATCGACAGCAGCTTGAATGCGCGGTTCCCATAACCGCAGGCTTCTTGGTGTGAAAGCAGCGGCGAGCAGGGATCTCCGTTTGCGATGCTCTGGCGGATCAACATTGTGAATATCAAGCTGATCGGGAAACGTTTTGACCATTTCTTTATCTTTGTCGTCATTGCTCTGATAACCGACCTGGACGATGCTGCGTGTTCTAACGCTGGAAAAGTTTTTGAAATCACTAAGCACCGTTTTCACATAATCGTACTTGAATACATGGTAGGCATTTGATCCTTCATTAAAAATGACCGGGTCTTGATTCAACATGCGGCGATACCAACTATAAGGGCTGAACTCTTCTTCTTTAGACTGAAAGCTCGTAATATCAGCTAAAGAAATGACATGGTTATTCATTGCATATTCCTCCTTTAGTCGCTGCGGTGAAAACTGTTGTACGATTTTGATTCATCGCAATAGTAAGGCTGCTGGAATAGAGAGTCATCAGGTCAATTCAAATTACCATTGTTATTTACAAATATACCAGAAATTTATACTCTAATTCAAGTATTCTATTTTTTGTAATTTTGATAGAGTATAGGAGGTGTGAAAAATAAAGACGACCGCCGATAGTTGCGGTCGTCTCTCCCTGTATGCACTAGCTTAATAAACATCGCGGGCATATCGTTGCTCTTTGGCCATTTCCTTCACATATTGCTCCGCTTCAGCCGCCGATTTTCCGCCGTACTGCTCAATGACTTGTTTCAGTGCGGTGTCTACGTCCTTTGCCATTTTGCTGGCATCCCCACATACATAGAAATAGGCACCTGCCTGCAGCCAGGACCATAATTCAGCGCCGTGCTCAATCATGCGATGCTGTACATATATTTTTTCTGCTTGATCTCGTGAGAAGGCGGTATCCAAACGATGGAGAATGCCGCGTTGCTGCATCGCTTCCAGCTCCTCCTTATAATAAAAGTCGCATTCCGCGCGCTGTTCTCCGAAGATCAGCCAGTTTTTCCCTTTGGCGCCTGTCGCTTGACGCTCCTGCAAAAAACCGCGGAAGGGGCCGATGCCTGTTCCGGGGCCAACCATGATGACGGGTTTATCAGTATCGCTTGGCAGGCGGAAATGGGAGGTTTTCTGAACAAAGATGGGTACGCCAGCTGCTTTCTCCGCATGGTCAGCCAGAAAGGTGGAGCATAAGCCATTTCGCTGCTTGCCATTGAACGGATAACGAATGGTGGATACGGTAATATGAACTTCATCCGGATTCATTTTTGAACTGGAAGAAATGGAATAGAGTCGCGGCTGCAACGGCTTCAGCAGTTGAACAAGCTCAGCTGCTTGAATCGGGAAAGGGAATTCCTGCAGCAGATCGGCGAGCTGACGTCCCCACAGCCATTGCTTTAATTCTTCCTGATTTTCCTTCCTTAAAAGCCGGGATAAAACATCGTTATTTGTGCGTTCATGTACAGCTTGCAAAATGCTCGGAGTGATTCGGGTAATATCGTAATGCTTGGCAAGAGCAAGGCTTAATGGTAGCTCTCCAAAATCTTTAACGGACACGAACTCGGTAGGGCTCAGCTTTACAGCTTCCAATACTTCTTCCACAAGTGCCGGAGCATTTGTTGGCCAAACGCCTAAAGCGTCACCGGACTCATAGTGCAGCCCGGTATTTTTTAAATCAAAAATATAATGGCGGGTATCTTTCTCAGAGCCTTCCTTGCTTAACGGCTTGTTGGCGAGCAAGATGGTTGTAAGCGGCTGGTTCCGATCATAGTGAACCTGTATAGCAGTCTCATGTGCAGAAGAAGACGCAGCGCCATTTGTTCTGGTGCCCTTCTGAGCTTTTTGCAAAGCTGTTTCAAGCGATATGATCCATGCAGATACCTGCTCTTGAAAATCAGTATCGCAATCTGTTCGCGGCATTAGGCGCTTGGCTCCTAAATGCTCGAATCGGGCATCCAGTTGTTGTCCAAACCCGCAAAATAAATCATAGCTGGAATCGCCAAAGCCGAGTACAGCGAATGTCACTCCCGGCAGCTTAGGTGCATCGTCAGCTTGAAGGGAGTGCCAGAAGCCGGTGCCATTGTCAGGCGGGTCGCCTGCCCCAAATGTACTCGCGATGCATAGCACATACTGTTCATTAGCAAGATTCTTTATATCGTAGTCATCCATGTTTAACAGCTGGACATGATGACCCGCTGCCAATAATTGCTTGGCGCAAGCTTGAGCGGCTTCCTCGGCATTTCCGGTTTGAGACGCCCATACAATCGTAATCCGCAAAGCTTCTGCATCTTTTATGTGGACAAAAGGTACAGGCGGTTCTAGCGTCGCTTGCCCGGTACTTGCCGCAGCGCTCAAGGCTGCGCCGGATTCCGACAAGTAAGTGCGGGAGAACATGCCTGCGAGCAGCCCATCGAGAAATAGCTTTTTGGAGGCTTCCAGCGGCGCGGATGGAGGAAGAACAGGGATGCCAGGCGCGCTCTGGAGCTCGCTCGTTTTTAGGCTGGCAATAAAACCGGTCACATACGTTTTTTCATGGTTTTCCAGCGTCATAACAGATGTTGATTCAATGCCAAGCATACTGGCGAGCGTATCGACTTTAGACATGTAAATCTCCTCCTCATAAACGTTGCTCGCACTGCGGAATGCCGAGTGGGAGGCTGTTATTTCCTCATCAGAATGAATAATCGGCGCAGCCTCTGCGGAAGCGGCGACGCGAATAAGAGACACTGCGCAAAATTTAAATTCAGGTTGAAAGGAGATCGGATCAATAGCATCGTTGGTTACATCATTAATAGCCAGATTTTTGCCGAAAATATCATTCCAATGAAACGGGGCAAAGCAATTGCCGGGACGAACCCGATCGGTTATGACAGCTGGTAAAATAGCAACCCCCCGCTTAGAGCGAATCTCGACTTGATTATCAGCTGTAATGCCAAGAGTGGCCGCATCCTCGGGATGAATTTCCACGAAGGGACCTGGGTTCAGTTTATTCAGCTTGGCTATTTTACCGGTTTTCGTCATTGTGTGCCATTGATGCTGTACGCGTCCCGTGTTCAAGATAAAGGGGAATTCCATATCGGGAAGCTCAGCCGGAGGCAAAAAGGGGCGGGCGAGAAAGATGCCTTTGCCGCTTTCGGTCGGAAATACAAGTCTCGGCAGACTGCCATCTTCCTTGAGCTTCAACGTTTGGCTGATTCCATTGTTGATATAGCGGATAGGGTTGCGATCCGCTTCGCTTTCAGGAGCGCACGGCCATTGCAGCGGTGTACTGCGTAGCCGCTCATAGGATGCGCCGCGAATATCGTAGCCGGTCTTGGGATTCCAAGCCTGTTGAATTTCCTGATAAACCTCCTCGGAGCTGCTATATGAAAAAGCGTCGGCAAAGCCCATTTCACATGCTACACGAGCGATGATCTGCCAATCGGGCAGCACCTCGCCGGGCGGCTTTACCGCCTTCTGCATCAACGTCAAATTACGCTCGGAGTTGATCATCACGCCTTCAGCCTCAGACCATAACGCGCCGGGCAGCATAATATCCGCATAGGCATTCGTTTCCGTTTCAAGGAAAGCATCCTGTGTAATGACAAGCTCGGCTTTCTCTAAACCGGCAATGATGTTTCTTCGATTGGGAACCGTCACTACGGGATTCGTGCAAATAATCCAGCATGCCTTAATTTGACCAGCTTGCATTTGCTCAAACATCGAGACGGTTCCTGTACCTACCTCGGTTGTAAGGGTTCCTGATGGCAGCCTCCACAGGCTCTCGATAAAATCACGTTCCTTTTCTACGAGGACGGAACGCTGGCCGGGCAAGCCGGGTCCCATATAGCCCATCTCGCGGCCGCCCATTGCGTTGGGTTGACCGGTGAGGGAGAAGGGGCCGCTGCCTGGACGGCATATTTTGCCGGTAGCCAAATGCAAATTACAAATTGCATTCGTGTGCCAAGTACCGTGTGTGCTTTGATTGAGGCCCATCGTCCAGCAGCTCATCCAATTCGGCGATTCGCCGATCCAAGCCGCGGCCTTGCGAATATGTTCCTCCGGGATGCCCGTTATTTCAGCTACTTTATCCGGAGGGTAATCGTCTAAAAACGCAATCATCGGTTCCCAGCCGGAAGTAAAGTCAGCAATAAATGCTTCGTCAATATCATTATTTTTCACCAGTAGATGCAAAAGTCCGTTTAGCAGAGCCAGGTCGGTTCCCGGTTTTATTTGCATATATAGGGATGCTTTATCGGCCGTAGCATTGCGGCGCGGGTCAACGACAATGAGCCTCGCACCCGCTTTTATTCGATCCATCATTCGCAGAAACAAAATAGGGTGGCAGTCAGCCATATTTGCGCCAATGACGAAAAAAAGATCGCTTTGGTCAAAATCCTGATAGGAGCCTGGCGGACCATCCGCTCCAAGAGACAGCTTATAACCGCTGCCGGCGCTTGCCATACAGAGCCTGGAATTGGATTCAATATTGTTCGTGCCCACGAAGCCTTTGGCGAGCTTATTAATTAAATACTGCGACTCCAGTGACATCTGGCCGGATACATAAAAGGAAAGGGCATTTGGCCCATGCTCGTCAAGTATGGAACGCAGCTGTGCTGCTGTTTTGCTTATCGCTTCGTCAATAGCTAATTTTTGCAGCTCGCCCTTGCGCGAGAGGCGTTCATAAGCGTATTCCATTCGTCCTGACTCCGAAATCGCTTCGGCGCACGTGTTGCCTTTCGTGCACAATCGCCCGAAATTGGTAGGATGCTCTTTGTCTCCCGTTACTTTAATGACACGATTTTCCGATACCTCAAGTATAATGCCGCATCCAACACCGCAATAAGGGCAGACGCTTTTTATTTTTTCAGTAGGCAAGCAGGTTCACCACCAGCGTTAGAAGTTAATAGGAGTGTGATAAAGAAGTGAGTTTTTGATTTCAAACTTAACGGATTATAACTAGATATGCTCAATATATATCGCACTACGATCTAAGTCAATGAGTTTGTGTTATGTTATATAACATGAAAACGTTTTTATTTTAATTTTGTTTGTTTGACTCTACATTGGGTGAGGAAACTTGACTTTATCAGGGTATGATTTTCACTTCATCGTTGTGATTGAATGAATGACAGCTATGGGATAGACTAGAAGAAAAGCAGGAGCCCTTATATGACCAATAACCGTTTGTCCAAGCAGGTTTATGAAGAATTGGCTTTATTTCGATATCGCATTCGCAAGTTTATTCGGTTTAGTGAAGAGGCAGCGAGAAGCAAAGGTTTAACTCCCCAATACCATCAACTTATGTTAGCTATCATGGGATTTCCAGAGAGGGACTATGCGACGCCGAAAGAGCTGGCCGAGCGTTTGCAAATTACGCCGCATGCCTGCCTGGAGCTCATTAAGCGCTGTGAAGATTTAGAGCTCGTAAGCCGGTTCCCGAATTCTGAGGATAAAAGAAGCATCTTTATAAAGGTGACTGAGCGTGGCATGGGTTTATTGGAAGCATTGTCAGAAATTCACGCCGAGGAGCTTAAGAGGGCGGGATTGCTTGAAATACAAAGTAATGGTGGAGGATATTTGGGCGATTAATCGAGGGGAAGATTAGAAACAAAGCCAAATTCGGTATATTTGATCTTTAAAGTGCTGGTTTAATAAGTTTAATTCGTTTGTTTGGTTTAATATTTATATTGATTGAAAAGTATAGTAAAATGAATGGGAGGTGAACAGCATGGCAAAAACAAGTGAAGAGCTGGCTCAAGAGATTGAAGTATTCACAACGAGTGTTACTTTAGTTGAAGAAGAACTTGAAACGTTACGAAGAGCCGCTGCGATTATTCGAATCAGGAAGGCACAAGATTATATTCAAGCTCGAAATGTACTAGCCGTCCCGTTAGAGCATCAAGAGAAGAATAGCAAATATGTCAGTGCCGATGAAGTCGCCGAGATGTTCGGAATTAGCGTCCAAGGTGTTTACAAATGGATCAAGCTTGGGAAGATAGATACTGAGAAGCTTGAGACACCTGGAAGCAGCAAAAATTTAATTATGCGCTCTCAATTTGATGTGCCCAAATATCAAAAACAAATTGAAGCAGTACGTCGAACCAAAGAAGCGCTTAGTAAAGTAAAACCGGCCGAGAAAGACGAGGATCTTTATCCTATCAGTGATGAAGATGCGGACATGGAGGAACTTGATGTCAAATAAGCAGAAGGTTATTTGTGACACGAATATTTATATCTATGCTTCATGGGGATATCAACCTGCTGTTCAACTTATTAACGAACTTCGCTTTGATGATGATATAGAGCTTTTAATGCCTACAATCGTCCAAGTAGAACTATTGTCCATTCCCAGAACACAAAAAGATTTATCGTATAAGGATGTTATTGAAGAATATATTGAATACCCAAAGTCTGAGGGTTTGATGGTTCATATTAATGATAATGTTGCTAAAAATGCAGCTGATATTCGTATATTGTGGTTCGAGTCAGAAGGCAAAAAGCTTCCATCGCCTGACGCTATTATTGCAGCCACAAGCATTGATTTAGATGCACAGCTTTATAGTAATAACGATAAAGATTTTGTATACGCCGCCCAACATTTTGGACTGAAATTTGAAAATCCAATTAATCGCAATGATTTAGAAAAATTCATGAAAGAAAACGAACTTGCTCATGAGGAAAGCGACATTATGGACACAGCTATGCGAGTACTTGCCAAAATGGACGAAGAGTCGCTGCGGGAGTTATCTTATAAATCCATCGGGCTTTTAAATGATCAGGCAAAAAAGGAACAAATTAAATTTGCAAGAGGACTCAAAAAGAGAAGGAGCGAAAGTTAACTTTCAATTCTTCTCTTTTTATTTTATATACAAAGCTTTAATGCACAAGCTCAATAAATCGGCTAGCTGTACTCGACAGCGGCAAATTCCGCATTTTCATTATGCCGACATGGGAGGGAGGCAGCTGCACATCCAATTGAATTTCGAAGAGCGAGCCTTCCTCTAGCTCCTTCGATACAAATTCCCGCGTTACATACGAAATGCCGAGTCCTCTCCGGGCAAATTCGATCAGCAAATCGACGCTGCCGACCTCGATTTCAGGCTTCAGCATATAACCGAAGCTTTGAAAAAGCTCTGTAATGGCCATTCGCGCCCGGCTATTGCGGGAGAAAAGAATGACGGGATGCTGTAACAATTGGTCCAGCGTCAAAACTTCATTTTTCAGCTTCGCGTAGCGCTCCCCTGCAACAAAACAATCCTTCAGTTGAATGCTTTCACGCACTTCCAGCTGGGAATCGACAATCGGCATGCGAACGACACCAAGGTCTATCTTGCCTTCCTTCAGGAAAGAAATCACTTCCGGCGTCGTGCCGTGATTAAGATGAAGCCTAATTTCGGGATACATATAATGAAAGTTTTCCAAATACGGCAGCAAATAATGCTTGAACAGCGAATCGCTGCCGCCAATACGCAGCTCGCCGCTCTCTAGATTTTTCAGTGCAGCCATTTTTTCCTCTGCAAGGGTTATCAATATTTGCGACTGCTCGATGTAGGAGTACAAGATCGTACCTTCCTGCGTTAGCGCAACTCCTTTGGAATTTCGATAAAACAAAGTGATGCCGAAGCTGTTTTCCAGCTGCTTAATGGCGTGGCTGACACTCGGTTGCGTGAGGTACAGCGCATTAGCAGCTTTCGTTAAGCTGCCTGTTTTAGCGGCCCAATAAAAAACCTTATATAATTCGTAATTATTGATCATAGATGTGGTCTATACCTCCTCTTAAATATATTAATTACTTGTATGGCTCTTAAACGTATTATAGTGTAACTAAGAAAAAGAAACCATAGCTAACGAATTGGAAGGAGAACGGAAGATGGAGCCAACCACTTTTGTGTTGTTTGGAGCGACAGGGGATTTAGCGAAAAGAAAAATCTACCCCGCTTTGTATAATTTGTTCATCGAGCAGAAACTGCCGCAAGCATTCTCCTTGATTGGCCTTGGACGAAGAGAGCTGACGCATGAAACCTTTCAGGCAAATGTCGAGCAATCTCTCCGTGATTTTTCCAGACGGGAAATAAAGGACGAGGCGAGCGTAAAAGCTTTTTTAAAAGCTTTCCGTTACCAAGTTCTGAACATAGACCATAAGGAAGATTACCAGAAGCTGCTTCACATGATTGAACAGCGGGAGGAAGCTTTAAATCTTGCCCCGAATCGCCTGTTTTATTTATCGGTTGGGCCTGAATTTTTCGAAACGATTGCCTCCAACATTCAGGCTAGCGGGCTTGGCTCTGCGCAGGGCTGGAAGCGTCTCGTCATTGAGAAGCCTTTCGGCCATGATTTGCAATCTGCACGCAATTTAAATGAAAGCCTTAGCCGGTCTTTTGAGGAAAAAGAAGTTTTTCGGATCGATCATTATCTCGGCAAGCCGATGGTGCAGCGTCTTGAGGCTTTGCAGCAGACGAACCCGGTCATTCAGGCGCTGTGGAACAATCATTACATTGCCAATGTGCAAATTACAGCGAATGAAACGGTCGGCGTAGAGGAAAGAGCCGGTTATTACGATCATGTCGGCGCACTAAGAGACATGTTCCAAAACCATTTGCTGCAATTGCTTATGATGACGGCGATCCAGCTTCCTCAGAAGAGCGACCCTGAAAAGGTTCGTTCTAAGAAGAAACAGGTGATGGAAGCTCTTGAACCGCTGCAAAAGAAAGATGTTGCCCTCAGCATCGTTCGCGGACAATACAGCGCTGGCAGCATTCAGGGCAAGCCGGTTGTCGGCTATAAGTCTGAGCCGGGGATTGCCGAAACTTCGATGAATGACACCTTTATCGCAGCAAAATTGCAAATTGATGATTTCTTTTGGCGGGGCGTTCCTTTCTACATTCGTACCGGCAAAAGAATGAAGGAAAAATCGACGCGAATCGTCATTGAATTTAAAGAGCCGTTAAAACAAGCTCCTTCCGTAAACGAAGAAGGGGTGGCTCCGAATCTGCTCGTCATTGAAATGAGCCCTAATGAAAGCATTACGCTTCAGCTCAATTCCAAGGATTCGCAGCAAAATGGTGAATTCAAGCCGATTCAAATCGATTTTCACCCGAACAAGGAAGAGCTTCCAGAAGCTTATGAAAATTTGATTCACGATGCTTTGAACGGCAACCCTACGTTTTTTGCGCATTGGGATGAAGTTGAAATGTCGTGGGCCTGGGTTCAGCCTATTTTGGAAGCTTTCGCAGAAAATCAGGTTCCTCTTCATCATTATGAGGCTGGTACTTATGGGCCAGCGGAATCCGATGCTTTGCTAGCGCAGGATGGCTACCACTGGTGGTTCGATTCCAAGCTGGAACAACAATCTGAAACAGAGAAAGGACAACAATATGCCTATCACACAAACCATTGATCAGTTATCGATTGACACGATTCGTACTTTATCGATTGACGCCATTAACAGCGCCAATTCCGGTCATCCGGGCCTTCCTATGGGCGCAGCGCCAATGGCGTACACGTTATGGTCCAAATTTTTAAGCCACAATCCCGGTCATGCCAAATGGTTCAACCGCGACCGTTTCGTGCTTTCGGCGGGCCATGGTTCAGCGCTGCTTTACAGCCTGCTGCACTTATCCGGCTATGAAGTGTCGCTCGACGATTTGAAGCAATTCCGCAAGCTGAACAGCAAGACGCCAGGCCATCCTGAGTTTGGACATACGGATGGCGTAGATGCGACGACTGGCCCTCTAGGCCAAGGGGTTGCAATGGCTGTCGGCATGGCAATGGCAGAGGCGCATCTGGCTGCAAAATTCAATCAGGATGGTTTCCCAATCATCGACCATTATACGTATGCGCTCGTTGGCGACGGCTGTTTGATGGAAGGAATTTCCTACGAGGCTATGTCGATGGCTGGCCATATGAAGCTGGACAAATTGATCGTGCTCTATGATTCAAACGATATTTCCCTCGACGGAGAATTAAACCTTTCTTTTGGGGAGAATATTCAAAAAAGAGCGGAATCTGCGAATTGGCAATATCTCCGCGTGGAAGATGGCAATGACACTTCGGCCATCGCTGAGGCAATTGCAGCTGCCAAGCAAAACGATTCACAGCCAACGCTTATTGAAATCCGGACGATTATCGGTTACGGAAGCAAAGTAGCGGGCACGAATAAAGCGCATGGCAATCCGCTTGGCAAGGAAGAAGCAATCGCAACGAAAGCCGCTTATGGCTGGCAGTATGAAGAAGAGTTCACCGTTCCCGCTGAGGTCAGAGCGCATTACGAGCAGTTGAAGCTTGCGGGTGCAGCTAAAGAGGCGGAATGGAACAAACAGCTTGCTTCCTACACCGCACAATATCCGGCGCAAGGCAAGGAACTGGCTCAAGTCATCGATGGTTCCGTAACGATTGATGCGGCTGACATTTTGACCTTTGATGCCTCCAAAACACTTTCAACTCGCGTAGCGAGTGGTGAAGCCATCAATCATTATGTGAAGACCGTTCCTTCCATCTTCGGAGGCAGTGCAGATCTATCGCATTCCACGATGACGGACATTAAAGGAGAAGAGACATTCGCGGTTAAATCGTATGCAGGACGCAATATTTATTTCGGCGTTCGCGAGCATGCAATGGGCGCGGCGGGCAATGGCATGGCGCTGCATGGCGGCGTAAAACCATTCGTGAGTACCTTCTTCGTATTCAGCGATTATTTGCGCCCGTCGATTCGTCTGGCTGCCTTGCAGAAGCTGCCTGTTACGTATGTATTCACGCATGATTCCATCGCAGTCGGCGAAGATGGTCCTACGCATGAGCCAGTTGAGCATTTGGCTGCGCTTCGCACCATTCCAGGGCTCACTGTCATTCGTCCAACGGATGCCAATGAAACGGCAAGTGCTTGGGCTTATGCTTTGCAGCAAAATGATGGTCCGGTTGCGCTCGTGCTGAGCAGACAAAATCTGCCGATCTATGAAGCGACGAAAGCTAACGTTGCAGAAGTAGCTAAAGGCGCTTATGTGCTGACAGAAACGAATGAGAAGCCTGACGTCATTTTGATCGCTACAGGTTCTGAGGTATCGCTTGCCGTAAGTGCTAAAACCGAGCTGGAGAACGATAACGTATCCGTTCGCGTCGTGGCTATGCCGAGCAGAGAGCTGTTTGAGCGTCAGCCAGCAGCTTACAAGCAAAGCGTTCTCCCTGATGCCGTATCGAACCGTATCGCCATTGAAGCGGGTATTTCGCTCGGCTGGGAGCGTTATGCAGGGCCAAGCGGCAAAGTGTTGTCCATTGATACGTTTGGGGCGTCAGGCCCGGGCAACCAGGTGATGGAATACTTTGGCTTCTCAACGGAAAATGTCGTTAGCCTGGCAAAAGAATTATTGAAATAATTGAAATGCAGGGCAATCAAATTTAAAATTAAAATGTAAATCAAAAATGAACCCAAAAAACGGAGGTAATTGACTATGAAATTTTTTATCGATACGGCTAATGTGGAAGATATTAAGAAAGCTTATAAAATTGGCGTTTTGTCCGGTGTTACCACTAACCCGTCTTTAGTTGCTAAAGAAGGCGTGAAATTTGAAGACCGTATTGCTGAAATTTTGCAAATCGTGCCTGAGGTTGAATCCGTTTCTGCAGAAGTAACGCCTAACGCGATTACAGCTGAAGAAATGATCGCTGAAGCGGACGAGCTAATCAAAATCAACAACAACGATAAAAACATTACAATCAAGCTTCCGATGAACCTTGCTGGACTAGAAACTTGCCGTTACCTGACGAAAAAAGGCGTAAAAACGAACGTAACGCTTATTTTCACAGTGAACCAAGCGCTGTTGGCTGCTCGTGCTGGCGCAACCTATGTTTCCCCGTTCCTTGGTCGTCTGGACGATATTTCCGAAGATGGCGTTCTATTGGTTTCTAAAATTGCTGAATTGTTCCGCACGCACCAGCTGGATGCGCAAATTATTGCAGCTTCGGTTCGCCACCCGGATCACGTTACTCGCGTAGCGATGGCTGGCGCGCATATTGCAACTGTGCCATTCGCGGTTATCGAGCAAATTTCGAAGCACCCGCTTACCGATCAAGGCATGGAGAAATTTGCTGCTGACTGGAAAAAAACTTCCCTGTAAGAAGGGGAGTTTGAAGCGATAAGTAATATGTAATATGGCATTTATTTTGAAAATGGCGACAGCCATTTACGCTTATATAAAAAGAGCTTGAATAGGATTGGGAGGCAGATTTCCGTGAGCAAACAGCAAATTGGTGTCGTTGGTCTTGCCGTTATGGGCAAAAACCTCGCTTTAAACATTGAAAGCAGAGGGTTCTCGGTTGCGCTATACAACCGTTCCCCAGAAAAAACAAATGAGCTTCTGGAAGAAGCAAAAGGCAAAAATTTTGTAGGTGCATACAGCGTCGAAGAATTTGTAAACTCGCTTGAAACGCCGCGCAGAATTTTAATAATGGTCAAAGCAGGCGCGCCAACTGACGATACGATTAATCAGCTTGTACCTTTTCTAGACCAAGGGGACATTTTGATTGACGGCGGCAACGCTTATTTCCCTGATACGCAAAGAAGAAATGAAGAGCTTTCAGCTAAAGGCTTCCGCTTTATCGGTGCGGGCGTTTCCGGCGGCGAAGAGGGCGCGCTTAAAGGTCCGGCAATTATGCCAGGCGGTCAAAAAGACGCTTATGAGCTCGTTGAGCCGATCTTGACAGCTATTTCGGCGAAAGTGAATGGCGATGCTTGCTCTACTTACATTGGTGAAGGCGGCGCTGGACACTATGTGAAAATGGTGCACAACGGCATCGAGTATGGCGACATGCAGCTGATTGGCGAAGCATACCATTTGTTGAAAGATGTACTCGGTGTAAACACGTCCGAGCTGCATAACATTTTCACCGAGTGGAATAATGGCGAGCTGGACAGCTATTTGATCGAAATTACAGCTGACATTTTCTCGAAAACAGACCCGGCTACAGGCAAGCCGATGGTCGATGTAATTCTCGATTCCGCAGGCCAAAAAGGAACTGGCAAATGGACGAGCCAAAGCGCTCTTGATCTCGGCGTTCCATTGTCGATCATTACCGAGTCCGTATTCTCGCGCTTTATTTCTGCGATGAAAGAGGAGCGCATAGCGGCAAGCAAGAAGCTGAACGGCCCTGCGGTATCGAGCTATGACGGCGATGCGCAAGAGTTTATTGAAGCGGTCCGCAAAGCGCTATTCGCGAGCAAAATCGCTTCGTACGCCCAAGGCTTCGCGCAAATGCGCGCTGCTTCTGACCAGTACAACTGGAACCTGAACTACGGCAGTATTGCAATGATTTTCCGTGGCGGCTGCATTATTCGTGCCGGCTTCCTGCAAAACATTAAAGATGCGTATGACCGTGATCCGGAACTGAAAAACTTGTTCCTTGATGATTATTTCGGCGGCATCGTAGATAACTACCAAGAGGCTTGGAGAAAAGTGATTGCCATTGCCGTAACAAGAGGGATTCCAGTTCCTGCTTTCGCATCGGCACTAGCTTATTATGACAGCTACCGTACAGAAAGACTGCCGGCTAACCTGCTGCAAGCACAGCGTGATTATTTCGGAGCGCATACGTTTGAGCGTCTCGATCAACAAGGCAGCTTCCATTTCCAATGGATGGAAAACAACGAATAGGAAATGCGTAGTCATAAATAAGTAAGTAATTGGAAAAACAACAGGAAGGTTGGCCTCACATCCGTGAGGTCAGCCTTATGTTGGATTTTATCGAAAAAGGGCGATAACCCGCTGCGAGTGGATGACGGGGAAATGTCGTCCTTTTTGCTGTGCCGCTAGGCGGCGTTCATCATTATAAAAGTGCACTGATCAGGTCATACGGTTAGAATATTAGCTCGAGAAGCACATGCTGCCTTACGGGCTGAAGAAGGTGGTGCCTTCCACACAAAAAGATATTTAAAAGGGGTATATTCAGCGGATTGAGGATCCGGACAGAGGAGAGGCAAGCATATAAAGGAGCCTGAAACGCAGACATCCCAGCGATCTTCCACAAGAGGCGGAGCAGCCTGAGACGCTCGCTCCTTTTTTGGCGGACTGAGGTTCCGCTATTATGGCTTTTGATCCATTTTCAGGCCGCAGGCGGACAGGAAAGCCGCTATTGCCCTCATAATCGGTCAAAATGGCTTTTGGCAGCGCATTAGCGGCTCCTGAGTCCGCAGAATGTGCCAAACCCGTGATTCGGTTGAAATAGCGGCTGCTGTGTCCACCAAGTCTATCATTGTGCAGGGAGTAACCCCTGAAACTCGCTTGAAATGTCCAATTTTTGGGTGATTTAATGACGTATTTTTATGGTATTATGTGGATGGTGTTTGTGGTATATTGGGAATAGTTCCGTTTTTTCCACCGTAAGTGGGCATGCCCCTAGGCATATTCCGCCCCCTCTAGAGCGTCTTTTTGCCTTCACGCAGCTAAGCATATCACTCCAAGGTCCGATAGTATCTCTTGTAAAATGAAATGGGTTTCAAAATTTTTGCACGCTTATTAAGTGCGGAACGACTAGTATCAGCAATTTTTAGAGCGATTTCATTTAAACATCGGCGTTTATTCGCCAAAATTAGAACGTGATGACAGCATCAGCGACAAATAAAAGTTACATGATTTGTAACTTAAATCTAAATATGTACATGAAAATAAATATTGTAAAAAAACATAGAATTATGGTATAACTTTATTAACGGCGCTATTGGTTGCATCGACGACCGCATCTTCGTTAAGCAGCATTCCTCAAGAGATATAGTCGTCTACTCCTTTAGCGACACATTCAACTATGAATGATCTTCTCTCAACCCACCCACACCTATTGTTTTCCTTTCTAACGCACATTCATCCAGATGAGTTTGTACAATTGAAGCCTGCTGTTTTAAGCTGCACTGCCTATGTCATTTCCATTTGAGGAGTGAGTGCCGAGCAATGTCTATCCCTAGACAATGAAAGCGCTTTATATTTTGACGGCTATTTATGCTGCCTCTGGAATGACATGCAATCTTTTATCCAATAAAGGAGCTGAAACAATGGAAAACGTACAGCTATCGATTGAAAATCAAATTAAAAACATGATTGTTACTAAGTTTGGACTGGATATCTCCCCGGAAGAAATCAACGATGATGATCCGCTTTTTGATGTTAATGAACAGGGAGAAGGGCTAGACCTGGATTCCGTTGATGCTTTGGAGCTTGCGGTTGGACTGAAGGAGCTTTTTGGCGTTAAGCCGCAAAGCAGCGATATGTCCGTTTTCAAAAGCGTTCGTTCCATAGCGAATATTATCCGCAGCACGATCGGGGATTAATCGATGAGCAGACCGCAAGCCGTAGTAACCGGAATTGGCATCATTGCGCCAGGCGGCTCTAACAGAGAAGCCTTCTTCCAGTCGATTGTGAATGGTGCCAGCGGGCTTCGGGCTCATGAAAAGCTGAAAAAGCTTGGCGTTAGTGGCGAGGTCGCTGGCAGCGTTGACGAGCTGTATCGAGAGATGGAAGAGGATGAGCGGGCCGTTCAAATGACGTATGCCGCACTTGATGAAGCTTTGGCAGACAGTGGGCTGACGAAGGAGGACATCAGCAAGCTGGAAACTAGAGCGGGCTTGTCCCTTTCAGAATCTGTGCCCGGCCATATTAAAACGATGAGATACATTCAAAATAACCGGGAGCAGAAGTGGAATGATCCCGATGGACTGATCGAAATTCCATCTTTGCTCTCACATATTGTTTCGTATATAGATATAAGGGGCCAAGCCTACACAACGATGTCGGCCTGCGCCGCTGGAACTGCGGGAGCAGGAATAGCTCTTGACGCCATTCGCAACGGAATAGCGGATTTAATGGTCGTTGTTGGGGCAGAGCCCTTATCGGACAACTATATTGCCGGGTTTCACAGTCTCCAGTCCATGAGCCTGGGTGGCTGTGTGCCGTTTGATAAGAACAGGGATGGCATGTCACTGGGAGAAGGAGCGGCGGTCTTTATTTTGGAAACGCTTGATGGAGCGAAGGCAAGAGGAGCCCATATTTACGGCGAGCTGCTGGGATACGGCTTAAGCAATGATGCCTATCATATTACAAGTCCCGATCCCGAAGGGGAAGGGGCTGTGCGGACGATGCTGATGGCTCTGGAGGATGCCGGTTTAGAGCCAGGTGACATTGATTATGTTAATGCCCATGGAACAGCGACGGAGCTGAATGACTTAATGGAAATGCGAGCGCTGTCCAAAGTTTTTGGAACCGAGGAGAAGCAGTCCCAGGTTATGATATCTTCAACGAAGGCGGTTACCGGACATTGTTTGGGAGCTGCGGGAAGCGTTGAGCTGGCGGCAACCTTGCTCGCTATAGATCGCGGCATTGTGCCTCCAACTGCATTTCTGAAGGAGCAGCCTGAACCTTTTCAGGAACTCCAGATTGTTAAAGGGAACTATGAGGAACGGTCGATCCAATATGCGATGTCCAACTCATACGCTTTCTTCGGCCATTCTGCAAGTATAGTTGTTGGAAAGGTCTAAGCATCTATCGGCTTGAATTTTCCTTATACACACCACATGCTGGGAGCTGTCATGGATGGAAACCATTGATATTGCAAAAGGCTTGCCTCATCGCTACCCGTTTGTGATGGTAGACCGAATTACCGAGGCCCTTTATATGAAGCGCTCCAAAGGCTACAAAAACATAAGCTATAACGAGCCTTGGACAGTTGGACATTTCCCGGATGAACCTATTTATCCAGGCGTTCTCATGATTGAGACGATGGCGCAGGTCGGCGGATTTATTTTTTACAACGGGGAGAGCGGGGCAGCCCACAAATTTTATTTAAGTGCAGTTAACCAAATCAAGTTTCTACAGCCAGTTGTGCCAGGCGATACATTTGCGGTAGAAGCAGAGTTAGTCGAGTCGTTCCACACCTTTCACCAGATCAAATGTACGGCTTCAGTCGGAGATAAAGTTGTCGCCTCCGGGATGCTGACCTTAAGCTATTCCGATTAAAACAAGCGGTGTTTAGCTGCTTGGAGCATAATTTCATAAATTTGGGAGAATCCATATGCATAAAATATTTGTTACGGCTGTAGGAGCGATAAGCTGTGCAGGGTCCGGTGCAGATGAATATTGGGAAGGCATAAACGCACAGGCGGGAATCAGGCCGGATGAGCTTAAGCTGCCCGTGGATATTCCACAAAATATTGAAAACCGGGTCGCTAGACGGATGGATCGGTTTTCCCGGTTGACCATGAGCGCTTCGAAACAAGTGCTGGATGAAGCTTTGATCGAGCAGGAGCAACTGGATCATAACCGAATTGGTACTGTTTTTACAACGGGATACGGTCCATTGGTATCTAACCTGGCCCTCAGCAATCAAATTTTGTCAGGTGGCGTCGATATGGTTAGTCCGACCGTATTCGCTAGTACGGTATACAACTCGGGAATCGGACATGTTTGCTTGAGTTTAAAGCTAAAGGGCGCGAGCACCGTGTTAACGGGCAGCAATGCGATTGCCTATGCCTCTGATCTGCTCAAAAGCGGCAAGGCGGATGCGATATTATGCGGCGGAGTAGAGGAATATTGCCAAGAGCTGCTTGACTCCTTTCAACAGCAGGATTATACAACTAAGGATGAAAACTATTTGTGCCAGCCTCTGGACAGGAATAGAAGCGGTACGAGAATGACCGAGGGTGCCGCTGCATTGCTGCTTGAGACCGAGAGCGTCTTGGTTCGCAGTCCAGAACGCATCGTGTGCGAGGTTATTGGATATGCAAGTTTAATCGGCAGCGGATACCTAGGTAAAGACCGTGCCGATGCAGATTTTAAGCAATTCGCTCGTGTGATGGATATGGCGCTCAAGCATGCCTCGATTTCTCCGAGCGTTATTGATGGCATTTTGCTGGCTGCCGGAGGCGGACGTTATACCGACAGGGCAGAAGCCAAAGCCATTCATGAAGTTTTTGGGCAGCGTGCCGCTTCCATACCGGTTTCTTCGATTAAGGGAGCAACGGGTGAAACGCTCGGCGCCTCGTTTATGCTGAATGTTGCAGCAGGGGCTCTTGCCATTGCCAAAGGGAGCATGCCTTTAACCGCAGGCTGCACCGAGCCGGATGCCGCTTTAGAGCTGGATATCGTCCATCATGAGCCGCGTATAGGCGATTACGAATATTTATTAGTAAATGGATATGATGTCAACGGATGCTTGCACAGCGTCATCCTTGGAACGGTCCGGAGGTGAGCCATTGAAATTTGCCGATAAAGTCGTCTTTATTACCGGAGGAGCAAGAGGAATCGGATACGCCATCGTACAAGCTTTTGCTAGCGAAGGGGCTACCGTTCTCTTTACCTATAAAAGCAGTGAGGACGAAGCTGCGGAGCTGGAAGCTTCCTTGCAGGAAAATGGGGGCAAGGCGAAGGCGTTTGCGCTAGACGTGTCCGATCATATGAATACGCTTGCTGTAATCGAGGAGGCTGTTCAGGAGTTTGGGAAAATTGATGTGCTGGTCAACAATGCCGGCGTAACGGAAGATGGTTTTCTGATGCTGATGGAGGAAGCCTCTTGGGATAAGGTCATTAATACAAATTTGAAGGGAGCCTACAATTGCTGCAAAGCAGTGCTGCCTTCGATGATCAGCAAGAGGCGCGGAGTCATCGTGAATATTTCCTCCGTTTCCGCATTGGCGGGTGCCTCAAGTCAGACGAATTATAGCGCGTCCAAGGCGGGCCTTATTGGCTTGACTCGATCACTATCAAGAGAAGTTTCTGGAAAAAACATCCGTGTGAACGCCATTGCACCAGGATACATCGTTACGGATATGCTCGGGAAAGTTCCCGATCGCGTGCGCCGTCATTTTGTCGATAAAATTGCCTGCGGCCGGTTAGGCGAGGCTGATGAAATTGCAAAGGTAGCCTTATTTCTAGCTTCTGACGATGCAAGCTACATATATGGACAGACGATTATTGTCGATGGAGGAATGATTTAAGGCAGCCTTGTAAGTGAAAATGAACGATTTTAGGGAGGTTAAATGATGAGTGGAGAAGTAAAAGTAGCGGATTTTAATGCGAGGTTTAATGAAATTTTGCAAAAAAATATTGAGCTGTTGACTATTGATGAGAGTGTATTGCAATCAGATTTAGAAACAGTGGGCCTAAACTCGATTTCCTTTGTTAAATTAATCGTCGCATTGGAAAATGAATTTGATGTCGAGTTTGAAAATGAAATTTTAATTATCGACCATTTTGCTACCTTGGGCCACTTTAAGGACGGCGTACAAAAGCTAGTAGAAGGGCAAGATCATTAATTTTCTCCGCTCGCGGGGCTCTGTGCGGCGATATTACCCTATAGTGGAGGGCAATTATGCAAATAGCAAGTCGTAACTCTGCTTTCGTCTCGATGCGCCGGTTGTTTGTTTTTCTTAAGCCCTATCGGTTTTGGATAGCGCTCAAGCTGATAAGCACGATCATCATAGCGGCAAATGATATTTTGCTCATCTACATTATTAACCTTTTATTTTCGTCCACCCAGACGGGTGATATGGATGGTGTGATGCAGGCTGTAAAATTAATCCTCCTTTTTATAGTGACAGGCATCATTGTGAATTTTTTCAGCGTTTATTCATCGGGACGCTACAGCGCCTTTGTAACCCGAGATTTGAAAAATAAAGTTAGCGAGCATATTAATAAACTCCCTATTTCGTATATGGAAGCTCGCCACTCGGGTGACTTTAGCTCCAGAATGACGAACAGCATCAATCAAATTGAAGGATATATTTACAATGATTTTGCCGCTCTTATTTTTCATATTGTCAGGGTCGTTGCCTGTATAGCGGCTATGTTTTATATGAATTGGCAGCTTACGCTGTTTTGCTTCGGCATGTTGCTGTTTATGACCTTTTTGAGTGAAAAAATCAGCCGCCCGTTAAATCAATATGCGGCAGATGTGCAGCAAAGCATGGCTCAGATGAGCACAGTTGTTCAAGATACAATTGGCGGGATCTATATGATCAAGTCTTACAATCTGGTACAGGTTGTGTATCAAAAGTGCCAGCTGCTGCTTGACAAGCTGCTTGAACATTTTTTGAAAATCGAGAAACGCGTTGCTGCTATTGGGGCACTCAGTGTATTTGTCCGAACGGCTCCGCTGGTTGTGTTCTTTCTGTTCGGTGGATATTTGGTTAGCCAAGGACAGCTTTTAATAGGCGCTTTAATCGCGTTTGTGCAGTTCATCAATTATCTCGTGTCCGGGATGGGAGAAATTCCAAATCAGATTAGCCGATTCAAAATAACAGCTGGCGTTGTCGATCATCTGTTTGAATTGCTCGATGCTGAAACAGAACGGATGGATGGCAAGCAGCCGGAAAACCTCTCGTCGTCAGCTCCTGCGCTTGAATTTGAACAGGTTACTTTTTCCTATGACGAACATTCGAAGGTGCTTGACGAGGTCAGCTTTACATTGCCGCAAGGTAAAACGGTCGCCCTAGTTGGGCCAAGCGGTTCAGGCAAATCGACCATCTTTAAACTTATCACCGGCTTTTATGATTATAAGGGTGGACAAATCAAGCTGTACAACGAGCCGCTCACTGATTGGAAGCTATCATCCGCAAGGGCGCTCATTTCACATGTTTCGCAGGATACATTCCTTTTTCCAGGCTCCATCGCTGAAAATATTGCGTGCACGGATGACGGCTACAGCATGGAAGACGTAGAAAGCGCAGCTAAGCTTGCTAATATCCATGAATTTATACGGGTACTTCCACAAGGGTACGATACGCTTGTCGGTGAACGGGGAGTAAAGCTATCAGGCGGACAAAAGCAGCGGATAGCGATTGCCAGGGCCATATTAAAGGATGCTCCCATTTTGCTGCTGGATGAGGCGACTTCGGCACTTGATTCCGAATCTGAACAGCTTGTTCAACAATCCATTAACCGGATTATGCGAAACAAAACGGTTTTGGTCGTCGCACATCGCTTGTCTACGGTCATGAATGCAGACCACATTTTTGTACTGAACGAGGGGCGAATTGAAGAAAGCGGCACACATGAAGAGCTGCTTGCCAAAAACGGCACTTATTATCGTCTATACAACAATCAGGCAAGCAATCGTGGAGACCAGCCGTACGGGCTTGGTCAAGAGGGGGCGTAGTTGCTTGGAAAAAAGCAATAAACAACAAATCGCGAGACTTGCCCGATTGCTTGGTCGGCGTAAACTATCTTTTATTCTCAGTTTTCTGGGTTTCGGTCTCATGAGCTCAAGCGTATCGATTATTACAGCCATGCTGGTCTCTACTTTTCTCGATGCGATAACGGAGAAGAATATGGATGCGGTTATGACGCTTAGCATCCAGTTCATGCTCATCGTCGTTGCTATGTGCATCCTAACGCCACTTTTCCAATATTGGTACGGTAAAACGGTCAAGACGATCATGAACAGCATGCGGCTTCGCGTCTTTCATCATATGGAGAAGCTTCCTGTTACTTATTACGAGAACAGCCATAGCGGTGACAGCCTGTCCAGAATTACAAATGATTTGCAGACAATGGAAAATGCCTTCTCTGGAGAAGCACTTACGCTTCTTTCCTTAATGGCTACCGGGACAATATCAGCCGTTATTATGTTTTATCTGGACTGGAGATTCGCTGTTGCCATGATTTTTTTAGGACTGCTGTCTACGTATGTGAATGCAAGATACGCAAAGCCGTTTAGAACGATCAGCACCGAAATTCAGGAGCAGTCCGGTGTTCAGCTTGAGCGGTTAACGAATCTCGTTGCTGGCACGCAGGTGAGCAGAACGTTTCAGATGGTCGATGGGATGAATCGCAAGTACAAGGAGACGACGACTCGGCTTGCCGACTTGTTTTTAATGCGAGCGAAAAAAAGCGCCTATTTAACAAGCACCAATTATTTTCTGCTTTGGATCAATAATGGCGGTGCCTTTATTATTGGAGCCTTTATGCTGATTAACGGCCAGCTGACAATCGGCAGCTTGCTGGGGGTTATTTTACTGCTGGAGAACGTAACGAATCTCTTCCGCAATTTAGGTGTTTTCTGGGCCAATTTGCAATCCTCGCTGGCGGGGGCTGACCGGGTATTTGACCTGCTGGATGTGGCAGAAGAACCTGGGCGATACGCAGCTGTCTCGAAGGAAGCTGCTGTCGCAAGCTCAAACGAAGACGAAATGCTGAATTTCAAAAACGTATCGTTTGCCTACCACAAAGACGAAAATGTGCTAAACCGCTTGAATCTTCAGGTGGACAAAGGACAGCTTGTCGCGCTTGTAGGGCCCAGCGGGGGCGGCAAAAGCACCATAATGAAGCTGCTGCTCGGCTTTTATCCGTTCTCGGAAGGCGATATTCAAATTGCGGGCAAAAGCTTTGCAGATTATTCGCTTGAGGAGCTTAGGAATAAGATGGCCTACGTTTCCCAGGACCCGTATCTGTTCGAAGGAACGATTGAGCAAAATATCCGCTACGGAAAAATGGACGCCACGACTGACGAGGTTATAGAGGCAGCGCGTGCAGCATTTGCCCATGATTTTATTACGGAACAGGCAGATGGCTACAACACTGTGGTTGGTGAAAGAGGCGTGAGGCTGTCCGGTGGTCAAAAGCAGCGAATAGCCATTGCCCGAGCCATATTGAAAAATGCCCCTATTTTGCTGCTTGACGAGGCAACATCGGCACTGGACAGCGATTCAGAGCTAGCGGTCCAGCAAGGAATCGAGCGGCTGATGGAAGGGAAAACGACGATTGCCATCGCCCACCGGCTGTCCACCATTGAGCAAGCGGACACGATTGTAGTCGTTGACCGTGGAAGGATTATGGAGCAGGGCAAGCATGACGAGCTCCTGGCAGCTGGAGGCGCATACAGCCGCCTGCATCACACGCAGAAGCGAACCCAGGAGTGGATTCCACAGGAACTTCAGCAAGAAGCTTGAGTGCTAGGAGCTGGCGCCAACGTGGCCGCTCACAAAATGTTGAAGAAATAAGGAAGGTGAAATAATGAGGATACTTGGCATTAGCGGGGGGATCGATTTCCCTCATGAGGACGGGTTTATAACGACCATATTGAATTCAGAGGTTCATGATGCTTCAGCCGTATTAATTGAAAATGGGCAAGTTGTTGCCGCCTATGAGGAAGAGCGTCTGAATCGGATTAAGCACACAGGGAAGATGCCTATTTTATCAATTCGCCGTTGTCTGGAGCTGGGTGGAATACGTTTGGACGATGTGGACAAAATCGTCTATTTCTACTCGGAAACCCAGTTTAAATACGAGATGACAACCCACCGACATGAGTATCGGCAATTTCCTTACAGCGATCCGCAGGCGTGGGTGGTCGAGCGACTAAAGCAATTTTTTGATACGGATTTTAAAAAAGAGAATGTGGTGTTTGAAAATCACCACTACTGCCATGCTGCAAGCGCCTATTATATGTCTGGGTTTGAAGAAGCGCTCATCGTTACAATAGATGGTGCTTCATTGGAAGGAAATGCTGGAATTGTGCTTGATGCTGATGGAGATTCGCTCAAACCGCTCGGCCATATTTCCAACGATGACAGCTTAGGTTCTTTTTATACGCAGATTATCGAATTTCTCGGCTATAAGACTCATGATGAATATAAAGTAATGGGACTCGCTCCATATGGAGATCCTTCCAAATTCAGAAGGCTGTTCAAGAAAGCCTTCACCTTGCTTCCTGAAGGAAAATTCCAGCTTAATAGAAGCTTCTATTATGTGCTTATGGATTCAATGTCAAGCCCGCGGATGAAGGGGGAGTTGTTTACACAGGAGCACAAGGACATCGCGGCTGCTCTACAGGAAGCGCTCGAAAACGTCGTCATGCATATGCTTGTCCATTATCAGCAGGCGACTGGGCGCAAGAAGCTGTGCATGGCTGGCGGCGTAGCGCACAACTGTACGTTAAATGGGAAAATTTTGTACTCTGGCTTATTCGACGAGGTGTTTGTACAGCCTGCCGCCCATGATGCGGGCAATGCGCTGGGAGGAGCACTGTTGCAGTCCCGCAAGCTGGCTCCTAGCACACAGACAGAAACGCTGCGGCATCTCTACTGGGGAAGCGCCATTCAGAGCAATGACAGCGTTCTCGAAATTTTGCAGCAGTGGGAGCGATTCATTACATATCGCAAAGTGGATCGTGTTGTCGAAGTTGCGGCTAAGCTTATTGCGGAGGGAGCGGTTATCGGTTGGGTGCAGGGACGCTCGGAGTTTGGCCCCCGGGCGCTAGGCAACCGGAGCATCTTGGCTGATCCGCGTCCAGCGGAAAACAAAAGCATTATTAATGCAATGGTGAAAAAACGGGAGGGCTACCGGCCGTTTGCCCCTTCCATATTGGAAGAGTATGCAGACGATTATTATGTGCTGCCACAGACGAAAGCCCCCTACTCCTACATGAATTTCGTGCTCAAGACGAGGGAGGACAAGCAGGAGCTACTTGGCGCGGTTACTCACGTTGACGGCACGGCGCGCATCCAAACGGTATCTCGTGAAACGAACGAGAAGTACTGGCACTTAATTGATGAATTCCGCAAGCTGACAGGTGTGCCGGTGCTGCTGAATACATCGTTTAACAACAATGCGGAACCGATTGTCGATTCGGAAGAGGATGCGATTGTCAGCTTCCTGACAACCAACATTAACACATTGATTATCGGAGACTACGTCATCGATAAAAAAACGGTCGGCAAGGAAGAGTTTTTGAAGTTTGTGCCAAAGCGTCCATTCAGCTCAGAACTGAAGCAGTCGGTCGGCTATACAGCAGAAGGAAACAAGGAAACCGCTTACGAAATACGCCTCCACTTTGGGGATAAATATAAGACAGCTTTATCGGAAGAGATGTACGATCTGCTAGAGCAATCTGACGGGGAGAAGACGCTGGCAGAGCTGATTGAGCTTGCTGGATGCGGCGGGAAGTCGGAAGAGGATATCGTAGACGAAGTGATCGAATTATGGTCTTTGCGGCTGATTCATTTACGGCCATTTGAAACCGTTGCTCTGGCTACCGTTTAAAGGCTGCATTAAAAAGCGGGGAAGGCAAACCAAGTAAAGTGAATAGGTAGGAGGATGAATATGCTCGTATTAGGTCTTAATGGCGGCATAGAATTGCCGCATGAGGATTTGAAGGTGTTTGGAAACGGCGGAATTGCACACGACTCGGCTGCTGTTCTTATTAAAGACGGGGTGGTGATTGCCGCCTCAGAGGAAGAAAGGCTGAATCGAGTGAAGCATACCGGCAAGGCGCCGCTGCAGACGATCTATTTATGCTTGAAGCGGCTAGGCATTACGTTTGCGGATATTGACAAAGTAGTCATTACGACGAGAGAGCAGGAAACCGACCTGCTTGTGCGGGATGATTTTTTCTATCGTGATTCTCTGCATAAAAATACGAGAGAGCTGCTGGTAGATTTCTTTTACCAGATTGACGGAACGAAATACGATTCGAATAATATCGTTTTTGTTGACCACCACATCTGCCATGCAGCCAGCGCACATTTCATGTCAGGCTTTGATCGAAGTCTAACGGTTACGATTGATGGAGAATCGCAGGAGGGCTATGCCGGCTATATTATAAGCTCCGAAGGTACGAGCTTCAAAATCCTTGACCGCATCACCAATGCCAACAGCTTAGGCTCCTTCTATATTTCGGTTATCCGCATGCTGGGCTATCACCAGCACGATGAATATAAAGTAATGGGACTCGCGCCGTATGGCGATCCAAGCAAATTCAGACGGATGCTCAGAAAAGCGTATGTCCTGCTTCCCGAAGGCAAGTTCAAAATCAATTTGGCCTGGTCTACTGCGCTTTTCGATTTTATGACGCCAAGAAAGAAGGGCGGGCCAATCACTCAGGAGCATATGGATTTGGCCGCCTCCCTGCAGGAGGCGCTCGAAACGATTGTCATGCATATGCTGACGCATTATCAGCAGGCAACCGGACATACGAAGCTTGCCATGGCAGGCGGTGTAGCGCATAACTGTTCGATGAATGGAAAAGTATTATATGCTGGGCTTTTCGAAGAGGTTTTTGTACAGCCTGCTGCACATGATGCGGGCAATGCGCTGGGCGGCGCCTTGTTCGTATCCAATAAATTTGCGCCTGACAAGCCGCTGGAGAAGCTGAAGCATCTCTATTGGGGAAGCGAAATTCAAGGCAATGAGGGCTTGGAGCACATTTTAAAACGGTGGGAACGTTTCGTCAGCTTCCGCAAGGTGGACAATATCGCTGAAGAGACAGCCAAGCGAATAGCGGAAGGGGCCGTCTTCGGCTGGGTTCAAGGTCGTGCCGAATTTGGTCCGCGCGCGCTAGGAAACCGCAGCATTCTTGCTGATCCAAGGCCAGCGGAGAACAAGAGCATTATTAACGAGATGGTGAAAAAGCGTGAGGGATATCGGCCGTTTGCGCCATCTATTTTAGAAGAGCATGTGGGCGACTACTACGAGATGCCGCAGACGAAAGCGCCTTATTCATATATGAATTTCGTACTGATGACGAAAGAGGATAAGCAGCCGCTGCTTGGAGCGGTTACCCATGTGGATGGCACGGCACGCATTCAAACCGTTTCCAAGGAAACGAATGAACGGTATTGGGAGCTCATTAATGAATTCCGCAAGCTGACCGGGGTGCCGATTTTGCTGAACACGTCGTTCAATAACAATGTAGAGCCAATCGTAGACTCGGAGGAGGATGCCATCGCAAGCTTCCTGACGACGAATATCCACTACTTGGCTATCGGCGATTATATGGTAGACAAGAAGGAAGTAGATAAGGCCGATTATTTGCATATGGTACCGACGAGGCTGGTCAATTCCGAATTAAAAAAATCGATCGGCTATTCCGCTGACGGGACGAAACGCACGCTTCATGAAGTCCGACTTCATTTTGGCGATAAGTACAAAAAAGCGATACCGGAGGAAATATTCCTTATGCTCGAGCATTCAGACGGTCAAAAATCGCTGGACGAGCTTGCCGATGAGCTGGGCGGCACCACGCTGACGAAACCGGAAATAGCAGAGCATTTTATTGAGCTTTGGTCGCTCCGTCTCGTTCATCTTAGACCATCCGAGCGCGTAGCAGCCCTCTCGGCTAAGCTGTAAGGCAGCAGGATGAAGAAGCTGAAGCTGCTTGCCTTTCCTTTTGCCGGTGCCTCATCTATGTACTATTACAAGTGGAAAAAACATATTTCTGACCAAATCGATTTCGTGCCTGTGAAGCTTGCAGGCAGGGGCGCCCGGCCAAGAGATCCTTTGTACAACACCTTTGATGAGGCGATTGAAGACGTGTATAAGCAAATCGACAGCATTATTGACGATGGGCCTTATGCTTTTTTTGGCCACAGCATGGGAAGCATGCTGGCCTTTGAATTATCGCATAAGCTGAGGGAGCAGCAACGCCATGACCCTGCGATGATATTCGTATCAGGCAGATGGGCTCCTCATATTCAGAGACCGGATTTGGTCAATCCAAGCACGCCAGATGAGCAGCTGAAAGAGCGTCTGCTGGAGCTTGGAGGAACATCTCCGGAGCTGTTTGAAAACCCGCTGCTTGCGGATGCTTTTATTCCGATATTGCGAGCCGATTTTTATGCAATGGAGTCCTATGTTTATGACAGCAGCAGAGAGCCGTTGTCCACAGCTATTGATGCGATGACAGGCGTGAAAGACTGGGATGTCAATAAGCGGGATTTTGCTGAATGGGGCAAGCACACGACGGGTGAATTTTCAATTCATAAATTTATGGGCGGACATTTTTATATTAATGACAGCTTTGATACGGTCATTCAACATATTAATCGCACATTGCTTAGCAGTGTGCATGAAGCGAGAGCATAAAGCCTTGCGCTGAACCTATAAAACGAATGGGGGTGAGCCAGCGGTTATGGACAAGCACCGGCTCATGCATCATATTTTCGCAGCAAACCGTGAAATGGTTGACCGGGGAATCACATTTATCAACGAGGCAGACGAGGAGGAGTTTGTCTCCTACCGCCAGCTGTACGAGCGTTCATTATGTCTCCTTCATGATTTGCGTCATTACGGGGTACAAGCGGGACACGAGCTGTTATTGCAAATACAGGATAATCGGCTGTTTCTTGAAGTTTTCTGGGCTTGCATACTGGGGCGGATTATCGCCGTCCCGGTAACCGTAGCGACCAATGACGAAACGAAGCTGAAGGTTTGTAAGGTGTGGGGCAAATTAAGCAACCCGCATTTTATGGGCAGTGAAGCGACGATGAAGGGTATGACTTCATTCGCAGAGGAAAGCCAAAAATTTGCTCCTAGCGTGGACGCCATAAAAGGTAGATTTATAGACATAGCATCCTTAAAAGGAGAGAGCAGTGCAGATCTGATGGAGGCTGAGCCGGATGATATCGCCTTTATACAGTTCTCTTCTGGATCGACGGGAGACCCGAAGGGCGTTGTGCTGACCCATAGCAACGTAATGGCCAACGTCGCTGCCATGCAGAAAATATGGCATATAGATGCTGGAGAACGGGTTTTAAGCTGGATGCCGCTTACACATGACATGGGATTAATTGCGATGCATCTATTGCATGCCTATACACAATCCTCGCAGTTTATTATGCGGACGAAGCTGTTTATTCTTAACCCGCTGCTCTGGATAGAGAAGGCGAATAAGCACCGCGTTAATCGGCTGTACAGCCCTAATTTCGGCTATAAATATTTTTTGGCCTTTTATGATCAAGAGCATGACTACGGCTGGGATTTATCTGGCCTTTCCTGCCTCTGCAACGGCGCCGAGCCCATTTCAACGGAAATTAGCGAGCGTTTTATGGAGCAGCTGGCCAAATATAATCTCCCGCAGACGGCCATGAGGCCGGCATACGGGCTTGCAGAGGGAACGGTTGGCGTGTGCTTTACCCCGCAAAATGAGCCGTTCAAGTATGTGGCTGTAGACCGGAGATTTCTCCGGATTGGAGAGACCGTTCGTTTGCTTAAGCGAGGTGAACCGGGCAGCCTGCTTTATGTGGACGTAGGCGGTCCGATTGAAAGCTGTGAAATCATGATTGCTGATGAGCAGGGCAGCCCGCTTCCGATGTCCACAGTCGGTTACATTTTCATTAAAGGGCCGAGCGTCACCAGAGGGTATTACAACGAACCAGAAGCTGCTGAAAGGCAGGCAGACGAGTGGCTGAATACAGCGGATATTGGATTTATGCAGAATGGGCGGCTAATCGTTGTCGGAAGGGCAAAGGACATATTGTTCGTCAACGGGCAAAATGTTTTCTCCCACGACATTGAGAGAGTAGCAGAGGAAGTTGACGGGGTCGAGCTCTGGAATGTGGCAGCCTGTGGAACGGGTGGAACGACTGGGGATATGGAGGAAGCGTGCCTGTTCCTACTCTACAGAGGTAAAAATCTGGAGGCGTTCTGCGAGCTTGCGAGCCGAGTTAAGCAGCATATTCACCGGAAGATGGGCCTATTTATCGACCATGTTATCCCTGTGAAATCGATACCTAAAACAACGAGTGGAAAAATCCAGCGCTATAAGCTGGGCGAGCAATATGCAAGCGGGCAGTTCGATTCCATCATTCATGATATGGAGAGCATCAAGAGCAAGCAGGCTGCCTTCGAAAATACAGAGCAGATGCTGCTGAGGCTCTGCCAGGACTTGCTCGGGCGGGAGCTCGGTATTCACGACCATTTTAATGAGAGCGGAGGCAATTCGCTGATTCTCACCCAGCTTTCCGATGAGCTGGAAAAATGGCATGGCTGCAGCGTATCCGTTCCTGACCTGTACAAATATCCGACGATTGCTAAGCTGACCGCGTTCATCGACCGCGGCGGCAGTCTAAGCCTGCCATCCGTCAGTATGGATGAAGCCTACTTTAACAAAGAGGGCAGCCAGGTCGTTTCAGCCTTTGAGGCTGAACTGGATAACGAAACATGCAGGGTGCTTCAAGCCATAGCCGATGAGGCGAAGACGGACCTCAAGCATATCCTGTTGTCCGGTTTTCTCTATTTGCTAAAGCTGGCATCCGGTGAGGAAACTATTCATGTTCAAGTGGCGGCTGATGAAAATCAGTTCCGCTCGCTGACTATCGATTTTGCAGAGGTGGATTCCTTTGAGAGGTTGATTGAGCTCGCTGCAACGAAGCTGGAAGCCCGCAACGGCAATGGTGATGACAATGGGGACGGCGATGAATCCGTCTATGCCGCTAAGGATTTGGATCGCATTCAGCCAAGCGAGGAGCTTCGGATTTTGCCGCTCTTCGTTATTCATGCTGATGGCTCATCCACCCAAGGCCAATGGCTCGAAGTGTTTGATCTTGTGATCGAGCTTGCAGAATACGATGAGCAAGTTGAGGTGCTGTGCGGCTTTAACTCGCGAAAACTGAAGGAGCACAAAATAAAGGAGCTTTTTACCCAATACATGCTGTTGCTCGCTGACATCGTGGAAAATAGCGATAAGGTTTCGGTCTAGCGAACCGCTGAAGAACAGGGGGATGAAGTTGAAGACGAAATCGCCGGATTTGACGCAATTGCGTCTAAGAAGCCAGGACGAACTGCCAACGGCAGCTATAAAGGAAGTGAGCAACCATGACATTGCCATCATCGGCATTTATACGCGTTTTCCAAATGCTCGCAATACAGAGGCGTTCTGGCAAAATATTAAAAATGGGGTAAGCTGCGTAACGAAATTTCCGGAAAAGCGCCGGGAGGATGCTGATCGGTTTGTCCGATTTTCGGGTAAATCGGAAATCCCCTACTCCAACGGCGCCTATCTCGAGGATATCGACGCATTTGACTATTCTTTCTTCAACATTCCGCCCAAAGAAGCGCTATTGATGAATCCTCGCCAGCGTGTGTTTCTGGAAGCAGCATGGAATGTGTTCGAAGATGCAGGATATGGGCCGCAGCAGCTGGCAGGCAGCAATATCGGGGTGTATGCCGGACATATCGGAGACGTTGAAAGCTATGTATACCGGGAGATGATTGAAGCCGTTGATCCCTCTCTGATATCGGCAGCGATGCCGGGAAATTTGTCTTCCATCATTCCGAGCCGGATTTCCTATTTGCTTAACCTTAAAGGGCCAAGCATGACCGTGGACACAGCGTGCTCCTCCTCGCTTATAGCTGTCGATCTGGCTTGCCAGGCGCTTCGCAAGGGAGACTGTGAAATGGCGCTTGCTGGCGCAGTCCGCATTAACCTGCTTCCGCAAAACAAAAATCATGCGAAGCTGGGTATCGAGTCTACGGACGATGAAACCCGCGCCTTTGACGACGGAGCCGACGGATCGGGAATGGGGGAAGGCGCAGCCGTTGTTCTGCTTAAGCCCCTTAGCAAAGCTAAGCGGGACGGCGATTCCATCTATTGTGTCATTAAGGGCAGCGCGGTGAATCAGGATGGCGCTTCCATGGGAATTACGGCTCCAAATCCGTCCGCTCAAACAGCCGTTCTAAATAAGGCTTGGAAGGAAGCGGGCATTGATCCAGCAACGCTTGCCTATATCGAAACACACGGTACGGGGACAAAGCTGGGTGACCCGATTGAGATCGAAGGAATAAGCAAAGCATTCGCAAAATATACGGACAAAAAACAGTTTTGCGCCATCGGGTCCGTGAAGACGAATATCGGCCATCTGTATGATTGTGCAGGAATTGCGGGGCTCATTAAAGCCGCGCTGGCACTAAAGCACCAGCTGCTTCCGCCAAGCATTCACTTTAAGACGCCGAATAAACAAATTCCGTTTATTGATTCGCCAGTATACATAAACACGTCGCAGAAGCCATGGGCTCAAGGAGAGGCGCCAAGGCGCTGCGGTGTCAGCTCATTCGGCTTGTCCGGTACCAATTGCCATGTCGTGCTGGAAGAATATATCGCTCAGCCCGCGAACGCTGATCAGGTGGCTGGCGCGCCAGAGCAGCCTTATATCATTCCGCTATCGGCAAAAAGCGGGGAAGCGCTGCATACGCTGCTTCTGCATATGGACGAATATTTTGATGGGGAACATCGGGCCAGCCTTAAGGATATTAGTTATACGCTGGCAGCAGGACGCGATCACCATTCGATTCGTTTAGCTATTGTCGCTTCAAATATTGCGGATCTGAAAGGGAAGCTAAAGCAGCTAATCGCACAGCGGCAGCATTTATCCGGATTGGATGCTTCCTGGTTCTCTTACGGCACAGCGAAGCCGGCAGGTGATCATACTCCTTTCGTACAGCTAGCCGAGCAGCTTGTCAAACAGTTGAAAACCGCTGCCGAACTTGAGCTTCCAGAGCTGCTTCATCAAATCGCTGAGCTGTATACGGCTGGGGCAGCCATTGGATGGTCCGCGATGTACAGGGGAAGCCGGGCGAAAAGGGCGCATATACCCGTTTACCCGTTTGAGCGGAAGCGCAGCTGGCTGCAAATCCCCGAACGTGCGCCTGCTGAACGCGCAAACGCACTCTATTACACGATGAAGTGGATGGAGGAGGCGGCGGATCAACGCACCCGCGCTATGCGGGGAGAAACGGTCATTATTTTGGGCGAATGGCAGCAGCTTACCCAGCAGCTAGAGGAGGAAGGCGTTCATTGCATACAGGTTAAACGGGGGACACACTATCAGGTGGTTAGCCCGCAATCCTACATGATCAGCGAGAACGAGGAAGATTACGACAAACTGACGGAAGCACTTAAACATGTGAAGTTTACGAAAATACTGCATCTGCTTTGCTGCAACGGACCAGATGGGATGATGTCGGCGGAGCAGCTAAGTGAAAGACAAAGCTTAGGTGTGTACAGCTTGTTCCACTTGACTAAAGCACTCCTGAATGCCGGCGTTGGGCATAATCATGAAATCATTATCGCAGCCGACTATGTAAACCGGGTTACCGGTGAGGAAACGTGCTTGAAGCCAGAAAACTCGCCACTATTCGGCTTGGGTAAAGTCATTGGCATTGAATACCCGCATATTACTTGCAAAGCGATAGATATGGATGCCTTGACAACTGCCCGCGATGTTATTTCGGAGCTGGGCCGCAACAAAACGACTTATCAAATCGCCTATCGGGATGGCAAGCGTTTTGCAGAAATAATGGAAGAGACCGATGTTGAGCAATTGCCTGATGATCCCGTTTCCATTAAGGAGGAAGGCGTTTACGTCATTACAGGCGGCGCCGGCAATCTCGGACTGCTTACGGCCAAGCATTTGGCGTCCAAAGGAAAAATAAATGTGGCGCTGTTAAACCGCTCCCCGCTGCCGAAGCAGGAGGACTGGCCCACGTATTTGGAGCAGGATGGCGGATCACGGCTGCATGACACCATTAAGAAGCTGCATGAAATAGCTGCCACTGGAGCACAGGTGGAGTGCATCTCGCTTAACGTCACCTCCTTCGATGAAATGAGCGCCACCATGGAGAGGCTGCGGCAAACCTATGGAAAAATAAACGGCGTCATTCATGCGGCGGGCGTAGCGGGCAGAGGCTTTCTCATCCGCAAGGACACAGCCGTATTCGAGGAAGTGCTGAACCCGAAAGTGATGGGCACCTGGGTTTTAGATAAAGTAACGGAGCAGGATGACCTCGACTTCTTTGTATTATTTTCGTCAGGCGTGGCGCTTGTTGGCGAAATGGGTCAAGGCGATTATACAGCTGCAAACTGCTATCTTGATGCTTTTGCTGATTATAGAAGAAAGCTCGGCAAGCCCGCTCTTTCCATCAACTGGGTCGTATGGGATGGGGCGCGAATGGGAGAAGGAACGAGTGAAACGATCGACAGCATTTTCAAAACGCTGCCCGCAACGTTAGCGCTCCAAGGCTTCGATAAAGTCATCAGCAAGGCTATCACCCGTGTATTAATTGGGGAAGTGAACACGTCTAACCCGAGCGGTTTGGAACTGTTCAGCAAAGATGTATTCCATTTGCCAGAAAAGCTGCGAGCTATCATGTTTAGTGACAGCAGCAGTGAGCAGGCTGTTCAAAGCAAGCCGCTGCCCATGCAGGAAGTGAAGGTGAAGCTGTTAGGCAGCAAAAACGGCTCCTACTCCGAAGTGGAGCAGACGCTGGCGGGCTTGTACCGCGAAGTACTCGGATACGAGGAGCTGAGCATCAACGATACTTTCTTTGAACTTGGTGGAGATTCCGTGCAGCTGCACCGGCTGCATAAGCTTGTAGATCAGCGGTACACGGGACAAACCTCAATAGCTGATTTGTTTGCATACGCTTCAATAGCCAAGCTGGCGTCATTTTTGACTAAGGAAGATAACAAAGCAGTGAACAAAGTAGTCAAGCGCAATACCTCTGCTGCAGATGTTCCTGCCGCGCATGATGATGATATCGCGATAATCGGAATGTCCGCGCTGTTTCCAGGAGCGGATACGGTTGACCAATATTGGACGAACATCAGCAATGCCGTAGATTGCACGGGGCCTATCCCGCAAGAGCGGCGCTCATACGCAGACGATTATCTGGCAGCTATAGGGCAAGCTCCAGATGGACATCCCGGCTATATGGACTGCGCTTATGTGGAAGGTATCGACGAGTTTGATTACCGATTTTTCCGAATATCGCCCAAGGAAGCTAATTTGACGGACCCGTGCCAGAGGGTGTTTATGCAGAAGGCCTGGCATGCCATTGAGGATGCGGGGTATGGGGGAGATAAGCTGCGTGGCAGCCGAACCGGCATTTATGTCGGATTTGCCAACATTATTCGCGATTCGTATCAGAAGATGCTCACCGATGTGGACCCCGTCATGATGTCGGAAGCCATTGTCGGCAACGTATCAGCGATGCTTCCAAGCCGCATTTCCCATTTGCTGGATTTGAAGGGGCCAACCATGGTCGTGGATACCGCCTGCTCCTCCTCCTTAGTTGCTGTTCATCTGGCGAGCAATGCGATCCGGGGCGGCGACTGCGACATGGCGATAGTTGGCGGTGTCAAGCTGTTTCTCATTCCGCTCGACCATGAGCATAACAAAATCGGCATTGAATCTACGGATGGAAAAACACGCGCCTTCGACGCCTACGCCGATGGCTCAGGCAGCGGCGAAGGGACAGCGGCCATTATTCTCAAGCCGCTCAGCAAAGCCAAGGCAGATGGTGACCATATCCATGCCGTTATTAAAGGGAGCGCCATCAATCAGGACGGCGCATCGATGGGCATAACCGCGCCAAATCCAGCTGCACAGACGGACGTTATTACGCGGGCGTGGGAGAAGGCGGGCATTCATCCGGAGTCGATTGCCTTTTTCGAAGCGCATGGCACAGGGACTGCGCTTGGCGATCCAATCGAATTCAGCGGGCTGAAGCAGGCAATCGAGACTTATACGGACAAAAAGCAGTTTTGTGCAATCGGTTCGGTTAAATCAAACATCGGCCATCTGAATGAAGGGGCTGGAATGGCATCCATTATAAAAGCTGTCATGGCGCTCAAGCATCGCGAAATACCGCCGACCCTGTACTTCCAAACGCCGAATCCTAAAATCGATCTGCAGGATTCACCTCTGTTCATCAACGCCCAATCAAGAAAATGGGAAAATGATGAGCAGCCGATGAGAGGCGCGATCAGCTCCTTTGGCCTAAGCGGCACGAACTGCCACATGATTATTGAGGAGTACAGACCGGAAGCCGCTGCACCGGAAGAGGCAGATGAGCCGAAAGCTTCGGTTCAATTATTGACCTTGTCCGCAGCTAGCAGAGGATCGCTTATAAGGTTGGCAGGGCAGTATGCCGGTCGCTTTGTGGATGGCAACGTCGGGTCACTTGCTGATATTTGCTATACGGCGAATACGGGAAGAGGACATTATTCCCACCGCCTCGCCCTGATCGTCGCTGATGCGGCTGACCTGTCTAGAAAGCTGAAGCTTTTGGCCGAGCAGGAAACCTTTAGCTCGCTTCCGAAGGAGGGTGTTTATTACGGCGAATACCGGGCGGTAAGCGACGAGCGCAGCATTCGGAACCCAGGCGACATTACAGAGGCGAGAAAAAGCGAGCTCAGTCGAGAAGGAGAACAAGCCGTCTTGGCATTGGAAAATGCGCCAGCACTGGACCATACCGAAGCGTTACAGCAGCTATGCGAGCTTTATGTACAGGGTGCAGATATCCCGTGGGAACAGCTCTATGCGGAACAGACCCACGCCAAAGTTCAACTGCCAGTTTATCCGTTTGAGAGGACGAAATGCTGGGCGGAATTTCCTAAGTTTGCGAAGCAAGCTGTGCTCAAGGCAGCTTCCGCTGACGCTTCTGCTGAAGATATGAAAAAACGGCCAGCCGCCTTTACGATGAGCTGGAAACAGCAGGCGCGGTTAGCCGTTTCTGCGGCAGAGCCTGCTGCTGGTGTGACGGTGATCGTCAAGGACAGCGAAGGCTTTGCTGACCGTTTGGCCAGCGCGTTAAGAGACCAGGGCAGGCAGGTGCTGTTAGCGGAGATTCCTGATTTGTCCGCTACAGAAGAGATGGGTGCGATTGAAGCAAAATGGCTGGACCGTTATAGTCAGCTATTGCAGGAGGAAGCGGAGCAAGGCATTGCTCAAATCATTCATTGCGGCAGCCTGGCGGGGAGCGTCATTTCCAGCATAGATGAGCTGAAAGCAAGCCAGCAAAGAGGCGCTATGAGCTTGTTCCTGCTGATGAAGGCATGGGCAGCCTGCGGCTTCGAGCACGATACGGAAGTCATTGTACTGACTGAAAATGCCTGCCGCATTACGGGGGAAGAACGTCAGCTCCGACCGGAAAACGCACCGCTGCTTGGGCTAGCCAAAGCCCTTTCCAAAGAGCATGCGAATATACGCTGCCGCAGTATCGACATGGACGGAGAGGTGCAGCTGGAGGAGATTTTATCTGAATTATCGATAAATTCAGACGCCAGACTTGTAGCTTTTCGAAACGGCATTCGCTATGTCGAGTTGTTTGAGCCATGCAGCAGCCAGAATGCATCCAGCAGCGAAGAGCTGACCGTTCAAGCCGGAGGCGTCTATTTGATAACGGGCGGTACAGGCGGAATCGGCCTTGAAACGGCAAAATGGCTAAGCCGCAAAGACCGCATAAAACTGGTGTTAATCAATCGTTCTGAACTGCCTGATCGGCCGACATGGGATAGCATATTGCTGAACAATGAGGATCGTAAGCTATGTGAGAAAATCGCGAGCATTCGGGAGATCGAAGCTGGCGGCTCAGAAGTGATTTTGTACCGATGTGATGTATCCCAATACGATGAAACCGCAGCCATGCTGGAACACATCCGGCTAACGCATGGGGAAATCAAAGGAATTGTACACGGCGCAGGAATTGCCCGCACCGAGTCCATAATGGAGAAAAGCTTGGATACATTTGAGCAAGTCATTCGTGCCAAAATCTACGGCACATGGCTGCTGGATCAGCTGACTTTGCAAGATCAACTTGATTTTTTCCTTATGTATTCCTCTATTGCAACGATGTTCGAGACTGGCTATCAAAGCGACTATCTTGCGGCAAACGCCTACCTCGATGCCTATAGTATGGCGCCATCAAGCGATGGAAGAAGAAGATTGACGATCAATTGGACGACATGGCAAGGCAAGGGGATGGCTTCCGATCACAATTTTCAGGCGGATACCATTTTCAAGACGATACAGGCTGCCCGTGCGATGGAGCTGCTGGATGCTGTATGGCAAACACGACAAAGCAACGTACTGATCGGGGAGCTGAATTTGGAGAGCAGAATGGCGTTATGGCTGCATAATTATGCAATTCAATTGTCAGATGACATTACGGCAAGCCTGGATGCGTTGAACGAACGTTTGGCGCAAACGCCGGAAAGATCATCCAAATCTGCCGGATACGCAGCGGTTAAGCTGATTGGAAGCGAGCATGATGCGTTCAGCGAGACCGAGCGGCAGGTCGCTCAAACTTGCAAAGGGGTGCTCGGATTTTCCGAGATCGACATCCACGAAAGCTTTTTCGAAATGGGTGCTGACTCGCTAATGATTCGGCAGATTTATCAGAAGCTTTCACAGCTTTACACCGAGGAGGTTGTCATTACTGATATGTTTGAGTATCCGACGGTTCATAAGCTGGCTAAGCATATCGAACGGCGACAAGCAGGGGTGGTCGCAGCAGCTGCTCCAGTAAGCAATCGGACGGCACTGCAGGATGACGAATTAAACCGGATGTTTGACGAGCTTGATAATGGGGATCTCGATCTTGAACAGGTGCTCTCCAAGCTTGGCTCCAAAGAGAGGTGAGAATATGGATAAGGCGTACAAATATTTGGTACAGGGTGTTCAGGACAAAAAGATAGACAGGCAGGTAGCCATTGATTTAATTAAGCTGCTGGAAACAGAAGCCGTAACGGATGCGGGTGATATCGCCATTATCGGCATGGCTGCCAAACTCCCGTCTGCGAGTACGATAGAGGAATTTTGGGACGTGGTCGAGAGCGGTGTTGATTGCATTACCGGCTTTCCAGATACACGCAGCGGCGATATTAGCCGCTACCTTCGATTCAAGGGGGTGCCCGAGGAGGAAATCCGTTATAACAAAAGCGCTTATTTGCCAGAAATCGATAAATTTGATTATAAGTTTTTTAAGCTTTCCCCTCGTGAAGCAAGCTTGATGGACCCGTGCCAGAGAATGTTTCTGGAAACAAGCTGGCAGGCTGTTGAGGATGCGGGCTACGGAGGAAGCAGGCTGGAGGGCTCGAAGACAGGCGTGTTTGTCGGATATGCCAGCAATTATAGGGACATGTACGCCAAAATGATTGAGGACATTGATCCGACTGCTCTTTCGATAGGTTTGGTTGGAAACTTGAACGCCGTCATCTCGGGCAGAATTTCTTATTTGCTCGATTTGAAGGGGACTAGCATGGTCATTGATACAGCTTGCTCCTCATCGCTTGTCGCAATAGATTCGGCCTGCCAGGCGCTGCGCAGCCGCACTTGCGAAATGGCCATTGCCGGCGGCATCAACATTAATACGGTGCCGCTCAGCAAAGATTATATGCAAACGGGCATAGAATCGACCGACGGGGTGTCAAGAACGTTCGACAACCATTCGAACGGTTCTGGGGTAGGGGAAGGCATTGGCGCAATCGTTCTCAAGCCGCTGAAAGATGCCTTAAGAGATAAGGATGTCATCTATGCGGTCATTAAAGGGAGCGCCACCAATCAGGATGGCAGGTCCGCAGGACTTACCGCGCCAAACCCGCAAGCGCAGACGGACGTTATTTTGCAGGCGTGGGAAAATGCTGGAATTGACCCTGAAACGATTGCTTACATTGAGACTCACGGCACGGGCACCAATTTGGGTGATCCGATTGAAATTCAAGGTATACATTCGGCTTTCCGCAAGCATACGAGCAAAAAGCAGTTTTGCGCGGTCAGCTCCGTGAAAACGAATATCGGTCATTTAAGCGAGGCTGCTGGCATCGTAAGCGTCATAAAAGCTGTGATGGCTTTGCGGACGAAGCAGCTGCCGCCTTCGATTCATTTTAATCATCCGAACCGGTCAATACCGTTTGAAGACTCGCCGGTGTATGTAAGCGCAAAGCTGCGTGCTTGGGAAACGGATGTAGCGCCGCGCAGATGCGGTGTAAGCGCCTTCGGCATTAGTGGAACGAATTGCCATGTCGTGTTGGAGGAGGCTCCAGCTCAAGCAGCTTCTGTACAGGAATCGGGGGCACCTCATCTGTTTACGTTATCTGCCAAGTCAGAACAGGTACTGCTTGAATTAATTCATCTTTACTCGGAATTTTTGGCGCATAATAGCCAGCTGAATTTAGAGGAAGTTTGCTATACCGCGAATTCGGGCAGAGGCCATTACTCGCATCGGTTAGCGCTGCTTCCGACAAGCGTAGCGGATTTGCGGGACAAGCTGGTCAGCGCTCGTCTTGATGAAGCCGAAGGCGCAGTATATTACGGGGTTCACCGGCTCATCGATTCCGCGAAGGAAGCGCTTGAAGCAAACGATCTGCCTGCAAAGGAGCAAGAACGGTTAAGCGCAGAAGCGGCGGTGTTGATAGCTGCATACTGGGCTGAGCCGGATGCGTCCAGCAGCTTAATCGAGCAAGTAGCACAGCTGTATGTCAAAGGCGCAGATGTGGATTGGGAAATGCTAGCTGGAGAAGTGAAGCCCTCCAAGACCTCGCTTCCTGCTTACCCTTTCGAGCGGAGCAGATGCTGGATGGATGCGCCGCTGCAGCAGCCAGTACAAGCCTTAGCGGAAGAAGCAGAGCGTGGTCTATTCTACGGGTTTAATTGGAGAGCAGAAGCGCTGTCAGAGGATGCGGACCACGCACCAATGGCCGATGTGCTCCTTATCGAGGACGAGGCCCGTTCCCCATTCGTGCAGTCGATGATCGACAAGCTGCGGGCACAAGGGCGGAATGTCATCGTTGCTTCCCTTGGGCATCGCTTCAAGCGGCATGACGATTGCCGCTATACGCTTGCGAGCCGTGAGGACGATTATGACAAGCTCATGGTTGACTTGGTTGGGCGTCCCGTTACCCATATTTTGCATATGAGCGGACTTTCCGAAAGTGCTGCTCCCGAAACGCTGGAAGAGCTGGAGCAAACCCAGCAGTACGGGATATACAGTCTGCTCTATTTAACAAGGTCCATCATGAGGCATGACCCGAGGTCCAAACGGCATATGCTGCTGTTTACGAAGCTGCTGCATGCCGCAACGGGGCGGGAAGCTGAATTAAGCC
This sequence comes from Paenibacillus sp. JT22N15, assembly GCF_059383755.1. Lineage (NCBI taxonomy): Bacteria > Bacillati > Bacillota > Bacilli > Caryophanales > Paenibacillaceae > Paenibacillus > Paenibacillus sp. JT22N15. The sequence continues at coordinate 213,340 of NZ_JBXENV010000013.1, forward strand.
CAGAATGGGCAACGCTCGTTGGGTTAGGGAAGGTTATTCCACAGGAGTTTGCGCAAATCGTATGCAAAGCGATTGATGTTGATGATTTCACGCCAGTGGATGCCATATGGCTGGAATTGGAGCATTTTACGAAGCAATATCACGTGGCTTATCGAGAAGGCTGCCGGCATACGGAGGAGTACGGCCCGATTGATCCGCTCAAGCTTGAAGAAGCTGAAACAGCCATTCACGATACTGGCGTATACCTCATAACAGGTGGCACCGGAGGCATTGGGCTTGAAAACGCCAAGTATTTGGCTTCCAAGGCGAATGTAAATGTGGCCCTTGTGAACCGTTCCCAGCTTCCTCCGAAGGAGGAGTGGGCAGCCGTTGTTGCAGGCGGCGAGGACGAGGATACGATTCGTAAAATACAAAAGCTTCAAGAAATTGAAGCGATGGGCGGCCGTATTACGCTTCATAGTGCGGACATAGCGGACTATGCAGTAATGGCGGCGCTAATCGGTTGGCTGAGAGAGAAGTTTGGACGAATAAATGGCGTCATTCATGGCGCTGGCATAGCTGGTGCGGGTTATTTGTTCAAGAAGGATTTAAACATTTTCAAAAACGTGCTGGAGCCGAAAGTGGCGGGAACCTGGATATTGGACAGGCTTACCCGGCAAGACCAACTCGATTTTTTCATTATGCACTCCTCTGGCGTTTCGATGGTTGGAGAGGCTGGACAAGGCGACTACGTGTCTGGAAACGCTTATTTGGACGCATTTGCTGCCTACAGGAGAAAGCAGGAGCGCCATGCGCTGGCGTTAAACTGGGTTTCCTGGAAGGAGGCGGGCATGTCCGTCCGCTTCGGCATCAACGTCGATTCCTTCTATAAGGCGCTGCCTACCGTGCAAGCGATTGAAAGCATGGATACGGCGCTGCAGCGGAATATGACGAGGGTGCTCATCGGAGAAATGAACGAAAGTCCGGAATATTTGTCCTTGCTTTTGGCGTTTCCATTTCACTTAACCGAAGAGCTGAATGATCGGGTCAGCGGGTTGTTGAACGGAAATACCGAGCAGGAAGGGCATAAAATCATCTCCAATGGAAATTATGATGCCGCCATGCTCGACCAAGGCAGACTCATTATTTTACCGAAAGGCAGCAGCCCTGTGAACAACAGCACAAAACCTTCGAAAGCCGCGCTTCGGGGCAAGCAGGGAGATGGCTATAATGCGGTCGAGCAGGAGGTAGCCAACATTTTCAGCACCATTCTTGGCTATCCGGAAATTGACATTCATGATACTTTGTTCGAGCTCGGCGGGGACTCGCTGCTGCTGATGAGAATTCATAAATTGATTGACACGGAGTATCCGGGCAAGGTGACGATTACCGACATGTTTGAGTTTCCTTCCGTCCAGCGGCTAGCGCAGCATATTAACAAAGAGGAGCAGCAGCAGCAACTGGTTGCTGCAGCCAAGGACGTTCGCCAGGAAGCAAGAGACATATTCGGGAAGCTTGCAGAGGGCAATATGAGTCTGGAAGAAGCCATTCACGTGATTGAAGATCTGTAGGAAAAGGGGAAAATCGTGCAGAACAATATTTTTACATTTATCGTGAATCAGACGACAAGCGGCAACATCGACAAGGAAACGGCTGTCGAGATGATTGCCATGCTGAAGCAGGGTGGAGCAAAGGTAGAGGATGACATCGCCATAATCGGCATGTCTGCGAGACTTCCAGGAGCCAGGGATATCCATGAATACTGGAGCAATATTGAAAATGGGATAGACACGGTCAAGCAAATTCCGCAAAACCGGAAAAATGACACCGACGATTATATCAAATTTAAGCAGCTTGACCAGGATAAAATCATTTATCCCGAGTATGGCTATTTGGAGGATATTGACGGCTTTGACTATGAGTTTTTCCGCATGTCGCCAAGGGAAGCGAGCTTGACCGACCCGCATCAGCGTATTTTTCTGGAGCAGGCGTGGAAGGCGATTGAGGATGCCGGCTACGGTGGCGATAGGCTGACAGGCAGCAAAACCGGCGTTTATCTCGGCTATACGCAAAGCCCGAAGGATCTGTATTGCAAAATGATTATGGATATCGATCCGACGCTGATACCGATTGCAACGGTGGGCAATATGCAGGCGATGGCGGCAACCCGCATTTCCTATTTGTTAAATTTGAAAGGGCCTGCGCTCGTTGTAGATACGGCCTGCTCGTCTGCTTTAGTAGCCATTGAGCTTGCTTGCCAAGCGATTAAGCAAGGACAATGCGACCAGGCTATCGCTGGCGGGATTAAGCTGAATATTATTCCAGTCGATGATGAAAACATTCGTATTGGCATTGAGTCGGGCGATTGGAGAACTCGGGCGTTCGACGATACGGCCGACGGCTCCGGTGTCGGCGAAGGTGCAGGAGCATTGCTGCTCAAGCCTTTGAAGAAGGCGCTTAAAGATGGCGATCATATTTATGCCGTTATTAAAGGCAATGCAGCCAATCATGATGGCCAGACCGCAGGCATTACCGTGCCGAATCCGGCATCGCAAACCTCGGTCATCCAGCAGGCGTGGGAGGAAGCGAACATCGACCCGGAGACGCTTGACTATATTGAAACACATGGAACAGGCACGATTCTCGGTGACCCCATTGAAATTAGGGGCATTGAAGGCGCCTTTAAAAAATATACGAACAAGAAGCAGTTTTGCGCAATCAGCTCTGTCAAGACGAATATCGGACATTTAAGCGAGGCGGCAGGCATCGCGAGCATTGTCAAAATGGCGCTGTCGCTGAAATATAAAAAGCTGCCGCCAACGATTTATTTTCAAAAACCCCATTCTTCAATCGCATTCACAGATTCGCCTTTGTATGTCAATACGAAGCTTCGTGAATGGGAAACGGACGGGCACCCAAGAAGGGGCGGAGTGAGCGGCTTTGGCATGAGCGGCACCAACTGCCATCTCGTGTTGGAGGAAGCGCCGGAGCAAGTGGCTACAGAGCTTGCATCTGCGGGGCCTGAGGTGTTTACTCTTTCGGCCAGAAGCAGTAAAGCGCTGCGGGAGATGCTGCAGCTTTACAATGAATATTTGCAGCAAAGTGGAGGGAACTCTTCGCTTTCCGATATATGCTACACGGCCAATACGGGCCGCAGTACGTATGCTTACCGCCTGGCGCTAATGGCTGCTGATTTGGACGATTTGCAGGTTAAAATCCGTGCTTGCCTGGAAGCCGATCTGGAGTCTTTCACGGCCCCTTGGGCCTGCTATGGAGTTCACCGGGTAGCACGTGCCAACGCAACGCCGAAACTAGGCGAAATCGATGAGCAGGAGAAGCGCCGACTTGGCAGCGAGGCAGACCAGCATTTAGAGAGCTGGATTGCGTCTGGAAAATCCGATGAGCATACGCTGCATTTGCTTTGCTCCGCTTATGCAAGCGGCGGCGATGTGAGCTGGAGCGGGCTCTATGAAGGAGAACGGAGGCAGCGCGTCAGCCTGCCGACCTATGCCCTGCAAAATTCGCGATGCTGGCTGGAGTTTCCCGAGCTGGAGACGTCAGCAGAAGCACAGGAGGATGGCTTCTACTTCGCGCCGGTATGGACGCCAGAGGAGCGTTCGTCCCAAACCGGAGCAGATTTGGCTGGCGCTGTCCTGCTCCTTGGCGGAAGAAGCGATAGCCATAAGCAAATCGCTGAAGGCTTGGAGGCAGCATGTGCGCGGGAGCAAAGGGCCATTATTAATGTCTCGCTAGGCGAGGAATACATCCAGCACCATTCCGGTTCTTATACAATTCGCAACACGCAGGACGATTATATTAGACTTTTTGAAAATATTGGTGCCGAAACGCTCACGCAAATCGTCCATATGCTCAGTTTGGATACTATCGCTCCAATCGACCGCGTAGAGCAGCTGGATGAGAGCCAAAAACGCGGATTATACAGTCTTTTCTATCTATATAAGGCTTGGCTGCATACGAACGGAAAGCAGCCGCTTGACGTTGTTCTTCTAACAGACAATGCCCAAGAGGTGAGCGGTGTGGAAACGCTCATTCGCCCGGAACACGCAACCGCGATTGGCTTCGGCAAGGTTGTGACGAAGGAGCATCCGCCGTTCAATGTCCGAAGCATTGATATGGATCAGGATACGGATGCGGTGCAGCTTAATGAGGAGATTATGTATGGCGCAGGAACATCGCCGTATGGGGTCGCTTTCCGCGCAAATGGCCGTTACGTGGAGCAATTTGCCCAAATGGAGCTCGATCGCATCGCGGATGAGCCTGTAACGATTAAGGAGCAGGGCGTTTACATCATAACGGGAGGAACAGGAGGAATCGGTCTTGAGGTGGCAAAGTCGCTAGCTGCAAGTGCCTCTTCCATTAATCTGATCCTCGTGAACCGGTCGGCGATGCCTGAGCGGGAACGCTGGGATGCGATTGTCCAGACCGGGACGGATCTGCTTTTAATCAGCAAAATTAACGCCATTCGCGAGTTGGAAGCAGCTGGAGCACAGGTCAAGCTGTATCAGGCAAACATTTCTGATGAGCCGGAGCTTAGAGCAATGCTTTCGGATGTTCGCAGCGTGTATGGAAAAATTGACGGTATCGTTCACAGCGCGGGCGTGGCTATCGACCAGCTGCTGAAGGACAAGCAGGAAAACGTTATACGCGACGTACTGCTGCCTAAAGTAAACGGAACGTGGCTTCTGAACAAATGTACGGAGGATGATCAGCTTGATTTCTTCGCCATGTTCTCATCCGTCGCTACCATATATTACGGTTCGACCCAAAGCGATTATGTGGCAGCTAACGCTTATATGGATTCATTCACTCATTATCGAAGCAAGCAGGGCAAGAAGACGCTGACGATTAACTGGACGACGTGGAAGGAAACCGGCATGGCGAAAAATAGCGGCGTGGCGGTGAGCACCATCTTCCAGACGCTGCCAACGGCCAGCGGCATTGAAGGGTTTACCGCATTGCTGAACAAGCAAAGCCGCCGAGCGTTAATCGGCAGCTTCAACTATGACCGGTTGGGCATTTTATTGCTGGAAAAAGCTACGGTCAGGCTGTCAGAGCTGCTGCAGCGCAGACTCGACTATCATAAGCAGCAGCTTGCCAGCGCTGGCTCCACTTCCAATAAGGCTGCGAAGCCGAAGGGAGCGGCAAAGAGCGGTGAAGTGCAGCTGACTGGCCGTGACGGGGCAGCCTACAACGAAACCGAAAAAACGATTGCTGCGGTTTGCCAAAATGCGCTCGGCTATGCCGAGATCGACATTAACGACAATTTCTTTGAGCTTGGAGCCGACTCCATATTGCTGATGCGCATCCATGCGGAGCTGGATAAACGCTACACCGGCTTGTTATCGGTTGCGGACATGTTCGAGCATTCGACGATTTCCAAGCTGGCGGAATATATCGTAGAGCAGGATACGGAGAGCAGCATGCCTCAGCAGACGATCACTGCGCGTGAAGCTTTGTCAACGGATAGCGATATTGCAGTAATCGGCATGTCATTCCAGTTCCCGAAGGCGAGCACGAACGAGGAATTTTGGGGAGCGCTGCAGGCTGGCGTTGATAACGGCAGCGGCTATCCGGATGTTAGAAGAAAGGATATGGAAAAATACGTTGCCTTCAAAGGTTGGCCGCTCAATGCGGTCGATTACGAGATGGGCAGTTATTTGGACGAAATCGACAAGTTCGACTATCGCTTTTTCCGAATGTCTCCGAAGGAAGCGAGCACGACCGATCCGAACCATCGCTTATTTTTGCAGACAGCATGGCATGCCATCGAAGATGCCGGCTACGGAGGCAAAAAGATTTATGGCACGAAAACGGGGGTTTACCTCGGATTTGCGTCCAATATGGTCTATTTCCACCGCATTATTAGCGAGGTCGAGCCGCAGTCGGAAGGCGCTTCGCTAGTTGGCAATACGGCTTCGGTAGCGACAGGCAGAGTTTCATATCTGTTCGATTTGAAGGGCCCGAGCGTCGTTGTTGATACGGCTTGTTCTTCCTCCTTGACCTCCGTGCATTTGGCTTGCAAATCAATACGCATGGGCGACTGCGAAATGGCGATTGCCGGCGGGGTACGGCTGAACATGATGCCTATTTTCCGCAAGGGCTCGCCAAGAGGCATCGGCATGGAGTCGACAGACGGCAAAACAAGGGCGTTTGATGAGCTCTCCGAAGGGACGGGAACAGGCGAAGGGGTTGGGGCGATACTGCTCAAGCCGCTGCAGAAGGCGATACAGGACAGGGATAATATTTACGCTGTCATCAAGGGAAGCGCATCGAACCAAGATGGAAGCTCCGCTGGCTTGACTGCGCCGAACCCGGCTGCTCAGGAGGAAGTTATTATTCAGGCATGGGAAGATGCCGCGATTGATCCTGAAACGGTTACGTACATTGAAACGCATGGAACGGGCACCCAGTTGGGAGACCCGATCGAAATTCAGGGTATCCAGCGCGCTTTTAAACGGTATACCCAGAAGAAACAATTTTGCGCGGTCGGATCTTCAAAAACGAATTTAACGCATTTATCAGAGGCTGCGGGCATCGCGGGCGTCATTAAAGCGGTTTTGACGCTGAAAAACAAAGAGCTGCCGCCAAATCTGTATTTTAACCGTCCGAACCGAAAAATCGACTTTATGAACTCGCCTGTGTATGTCAATGCAACCCGCAAATTGTGGGAGCCGGAAGGCCATCCGCGAAGATGCGGTGTAAGCGGCTTTGGCATGAGTGGAACGAACTGCCATGTCGTTATGGAAGAGTATTTGGGCGCTGAAACCTCGCATCTGCAAGGCGAAGAGGAGCTTAGTCAACGTCCGCAGCTGTTCACGCTCTCCGCACTGACGGATACCGCTCTTCGGCGCCTCGTCAGCCAATACAAATCGCAGCGTTTTGGCGACGGTTCAGCGGCTGCCTTCCGCAACGCCTGCTATACCGCGAACACGGGACGCGGCCACTACGCACACAGGCTGGTTCTTATCGTAAACGACGCGGAGGATTTCAACCGGAAGCTTGCGGAAGTGGACGAATACGGTTTCGAAAACGTACAACAGCCTTGGTTGTTCTACGGCTTCCATAAAATCGTCTCGGAAACGAAAGCGAAAAAATCCGACGGCGAAATTACAGAAAGCCAGCGAATAAGCATGACGAAGCAGTTCGGACAATTGGTCGACGGTTATGTAGATGGGGAACGCACTGATGCCAGCAGCCTGCCGAACATTTGCGAGCTTTACGTACAAGGGGTGGAAACCGATTGGGAACCTTTCTACTTCGGTGAAGAGCTGCATCGAATCAGCCTCCCAACCTATCCGTTCGAAAGAGAGCGCTGCTGGGTTGAGATTCCCGAATATGAGCAGGCTGTGACAGAAGTAACGGCTGGCGGCTTGTATTACGGGGGGCAGTGGGTAAGACAGGAGCAGCTGATGGCAGAGCAGACAAGCCAGGCCGGACCAGTTCTTATCTTTATGGATGAGAAGGGCTTGGGACAATCGCTTGCTGCTGAGTGGAACCGGAGAGGAACCAAGACCGTTCAAGTTTATTTGCGAAAGCAATATGCCAAGCTCGATGACGGCAGCTATCACGTAAGCGGTACAGTGGACGATTATGTGTTGCTGCTGAAAGATAACAAGGGCACAACGTGGAGCAAAATCATCCATCTGTTCAGCATCGTGCCGGAAGGCATGGCGGTTGACTGGAACAGCTTTAATGAAACGCAGTATAGAGGCGTCTACAGCCTGTTTTATTTGTCCAAAGCGGTAGCCCAAGTAGGATTAAGCGCTGTAACCGATACGGTTATCATTTCTGATTATGTCGATGTTGTAAGCGGACGTGAACCCCGGGTCAATCCGTGGAATGCACCGCTCCTGGCACTCGGAAAATCCGCAAGGCAAGAGCTGCCGAGCATGCTGTGCCGCGCTATTGATATCGATGAAGCAACGAGTTTGGATACGATTATACGCGAAATAGGGGCAGCACCGTCGTATTATATGGTCGCTTTTCGCGACAATGAGCGCTATGCCGAAATTTTCAAGGAATACCGCGTGCAAGAGGCAAATGAGCAGCCGATCGAGGTCAAGGAAGAAGGGATCTATCTCATTACAGGCGGGACAGGCGGCATGGGCATTGAGACAGCCAAATATTTGGCGGCGAGAAAGAAAGTCAATATTGCGCTCATTAACCGTACGCCTTTGCCAGACAAGGCAACATGGGATGATATGATCGACCGCAACAGCAGAACCGACCGCAAGGCTATCCAGAGAATAAAAGCGGTACGTGAGATTGAAGCAATGGGTGCACATGTCGAATGCTACAGTCTCGATATCGCTAATATGCAGCAAATGGAAGAGTTGGTCGGCGGGCTACGCGCACGTTATGGACGCATTAATGGCATTGTCCATGGCGCCGGTGTTGGCGGTGATGGCTTCCTTTATTTGAAGGAAGAGCAGGTGTTCAACGAGGTCGTCCATCCGAAGGTGTTCGGAACGTGGATTCTCGACAAGCTGACCGAGCAGGATCGGCCTGATTTCTTCCTCATGTTCTCCTCCATGAGCTCGCGTTTCGCAGTGCCGGGGCAAGGGGATTACTGTGCAGCTAATACGTTTTTGGATGCATTTGCAAAATACAAAACGTTGAACCAGCAAAAAGCGCTGTCCATTAACTGGGTTGCGTGGAAGGAAACCGGTATGGCGGTGGAGTTCGGCGTCAATGCAGACGGCGCCTTCAAGGCACTTCCTACAGCAGTGGCTATGCGCGGTTTGGACGAAGCTTTGAACCGGAGCGTATCGAACGTTTTAATTGGGGAGCTCAACTACGGCTCGGATCTGCTGTGGGAGCTTGGTCTCGTTCCGCAGCTGCTGGATGCGCCGATTGATGCTGCCATAACGGGGTCCCAGAAACGGTGGGAGGCAAGGCAGCTGGCTTCGCAAAGACGCTTCGAGGGCGAAATCAAGCTTACGGGAAAAGACGGCGATTACACCGATCTGGAAACGAAGCTGGCGGAAATCTATTGCCAGGTTCTTGGCTTTAATGAAATCGACATGGACGATAATTTCTTCGAGCTTGGCGGCGACTCGATTTTGCTTGGCAGAGTTCACGCTTCTCTGGAAAAACATTATCCGGGCAAGGTCAGATTGCTGGATTTGTTTGAATACACTTCCGTCAGCAAGCTGCAGCAGTATATGCGGGAGGATGAAGAGGAGCAGGATGCAGCAGGCACAGAAGCTCTGGAACATCTTGCGTACGACCGCGAGATGTCGCAAGTATTGCAGCAGGTAAGTGCAGGAGCAAGCCTGGAGGAAGATACGAAGCGGCTAATGGAGGAACTGGGCAATGGCACACTATCCATTGAACAAGCGATTGACCAGCTGACGAAAACCGGCCAGAACAGCAGCGATACAAGGAAAAAGTAATTGGCGCAGCAACTTTGGACGCCCGGAGGGTAAAAGGCTATGGATAAGCTTTACCACTATATTCTCAAGAGAGCTACCGAAGGAAAAATCGAAAAAGAAGATGCCATCCGCATGGTCACGCTGCTTAGGCAGGCGCAGGCAGTGCAAGAGGAGAGCCGCAAGGAGGACATCGCCATTATCGGGATGGCCTCCCATATTGCGGGCACTGACTCCTCAGAGGAGTTCTGGCGGCAAATCGCCTCCGGCGTTGATTTAGTAGGAGCTTTTCCGAAAGAGAGAAGTGCTGACATTGACGGCTACCTGACCAATATGCTGGATGAAATGGGCTGGGAATTAAAATATTCGCCGGGCGCGTACATGCACGATATAGCTTCCTTCGACTACAGCTTTTTCCGCATTACGCCCAATGAGGCCGCTCTGATGGATCCTTCCCAGCGCATCTTTTTGCAAACGGCCTGGGAAGCGATTGAGGACGCTGGTTATGGCGGGAATAAGCTTGTTGGAAGCCATACAGGCGTATACGTCGGCTATTCCAGCAGCTCGAGCTATCATTCCATGATACTGGAAACCGAGCCGGAATCAGCAGCAACGGCATTAACAGGCAACATTGCCGCCATGCTTCCGACGAGAATTTCCTACATGCTTGATTTGAAGGGGCCGACGCTCATTTTGGATACAGCCTGCTCCTCCTCGTCGGTTGCGATTCATCTAGCCAGCAAAGCTATTCATAACGGCGATTGCAAAATGGCGATTGCAGGCGGCATCAGGCTTAATCTTCTGCCGATCGACAACTCAGGCCTGAAGCTGGGAGTTGAAGCGGTGGACGGACGAACGCGAACGTTTGACGCTGAGGCCGAGGGTGCTGGCTGGGGAGAGGGCAGTGCTGCTGTTTTGCTAAAACCGCTTAGCCAGGCCGTAAAGGATGGGGACCGGATATATGCTGTTATAAAAGGGAGTGCCATTAACCAGGACGGCACTTCCATCGGTATAACCGCTCCCAATTCGGCTGCCCAGGCTGAGGTGCTGCTTAAGGCGTGGCAGGACGCAGGCATTGATCCAGAGACGTTGTCTTACATTGAGGTGCATGGAACAGCAACAAGGCTTGGCGATCCGCTCGAAATAGAAGGGTTGTACAGGGCGTTCCGAAAGCATACGAACCGCAAGCAATTTTGCGCAGTCAGCACCGTTAAGACGAACGTGGGCCACTTGTACGAATGTGCCGGCATTGCCGGTGTTATCAAAGCCGCTATGTCGTTAAAGCATCGCAAAATACCGGCTACGGCCCATTTCAACCGCCCTAATGCAACGATTGGCTTTAGCGATTCGCCAGTCTATGTCAACACCCAATTGCGGGAGTGGGAGGCTGGGGAGCATCCACGCAGAGCGGGCATCAGCGCCTTCGGCCTAAGTGGAACCAATTGCCATATCGTTCTGGAGGAGTATGCTCCACCGCAGCAGTCGGAGCACGCAGACGATGTATACGCCGGGCTGCCTCATATCCTTGCGATATCGGCAAAAAGCATCGCGCCGCTGCTTGGAATCATATCTGGCTACGAGCAGTACTTAAACCGGGAAGCACAAATCCCGCTGCGGGATTTATGCTATACGGCTAACACCGGGAGGGGGCATTATGCGCACCGCATTGCCATCATTTTCGAGGATGCCGCCGACCTAATGCGCAAAGTCGCTCTGTTAGCAGACAATTCCCTTGATGAAACCATTCACGATGATATCCGCTACGGCAGGCATAAGGTCGTCTCCGGCAATAAGCAGGTACTGGGTGAAAATGAAATTAAAAAGCCGGAGCATGCGGAGCTGACCCGCACCGCTTCCGAGAAGGTCCGGCAATTTATCGGCACCGAGAAAAAGGACAAGCAGCTGCTTCATGACATTGGCAGCCTGTATGTCCGCGGCGCGGATGTCAATTGGGAGGAACTGTATCAAGGCGAAGGCCGCTGCAAAACGTATGCGCCAACCTACGCCTTTGAGAAGCAGCGCTGCTGGCTTGATCTCAATATGCCGCAGCGGGGCGACAAGGATGGTGCTGAAGCTGCGCTGCACTATGCCATGCAGTGGCGCAAGTGCGGCAGAAGCCCCGAACCATCCGGCATTGAAGGAGCAGCCATCGTATTTATGGATGCGTCGGGAGTCGGAGAGACCATTGCTGCATCCTTGCGGGAAAACGGCAGGCTCGTTATCGAGGTGAAGCTTGCAGAGGATGATGGGCCCTTTGGCTGCACAGCAAATTCTAGCGGCGAAGGATACGAGATTGACGGTTCCAAGGCAAGCTATCTCCAGCTTATGCAAGCATTGAAGGATGTGCCGTTTGGCCAAATCATTCATCTATTGGCGCTGGACGCACATGATGCCAGCGATACGCTGGAGACGCTTAAACGGCGGCAGGAAAGCGGTGCCTACAGTCTGTTTTATTTGACAAAAGCGCTGGTGCAGGCGGAAATTCAGCAGCCGCTTGCGCTGCATATCCTCACTAGAAATGCTGTAGAAGCTACCGGCTCAGAGAAGCTGCTTATACCCGATCATGCTCCTGTTTACGGCCTGGGCAAGGTTATGGCCAAGGAGCTCCCAAATGTGTCATGCAAATATATGGATATAGAGGAATCGGTTCCGCTCGGGCAGCTTATCGGAGAGCTTCAGGCGAATGACGTGTACGGTGTCGCGCTTCGAAACGGTGATAGATATACCGAAATATTTGCTGAGCTGCGGGATGAACAGTTAGAAACCAGCCGCCGCTTGGATTTGCAGGAGCAAGGGGTATACCTGATTACAGGCGGCTTAGGCGGCATTGGGCTGGAAATGGCAAAGTGGTTTGCAGCTCAGAGCAAGGTCAATTTGGCTTTGATTAGCCGCACTCCGCTGCCGCCGAGCTCGGAATGGGCAACTGTTCTAGAAGGCAGCGAGGCTTCAGACAAGCTTAGAAAGCGGCTTCGCATAGTGAAGGAGCTGGAGAGGCTTGGTGCGACGGTAGAATGCATCAGTGCCGATGCAGCCGACTATAGCGCTATGGAGAAGGTTATTGCTGATTTGAAAAGCAAGTATGGACAAATACGGGGCATCGTGCACGGTGCGGGCGTCTCGAATGACGGGCCGCTTGCTGACAGAGGCGATGATATGTTCAATGCCATCTACGCTCCGAAGGTGTATGGCACCTGGGTGCTAGATGCGCTTACGAAAGACCAGAAACTTGATTTCTTTATTATGTTCTCGTCAGTCGCGACCATATTCAGTGCCTTCGGGCAAGGGGATTATGCGGCAGCCAACGCCTATTTGGATGCTTATGCTCTTTATCGGCAAAGAAGAGGCGGGCGTACGCTTACTGTGAACTGGACGACGTGGAAAGAGACTGGGATGGCCTTTGATGGCGGGCACGTATTCGATACGATTTTCAGGACGCTGCCGACTGAGCTAGCGCTTGAAGGCTTCGCTTCTTTGCTGCAAAGCGGTGCAAGCAGAGCGCTAATAGGACAAATCCACTACGATGGCGCAGGTGCTATGCTGCTTGAACGCTCCGGTGTATCTTGCTCCGATTCGATTCGGAAGCGGATTGCGGCGAAGAAAGACAGCAAGCGGAAGCAAAGCGGCGGCAATGTGCAGAAGAAGGAACGCAGCGCGGAAGGCGTTGTCATGCTTGGCCGGGAGGCCGGCAGCTACTCTGAGCTGGAGCAGAAGCTTGCCTTATGCTGCAAGCTTGTCCTCGGCTATGAGGAGATCGACATCTATGACAATTTCTTTGAAATGGGTGCAGATTCACTCGTATTAATGAAGCTCCAGGGCGAGATTGAGACGCATACGTTCGAAATGGTGACGATCAGCGATCTATTCGAATATTCGACTGTCGTTCAATTGGCGGAGCATCTGCAAAAGCAATCCGCCAGTCGGGACCCCATCCGCTCGAGCCAGTATCCGCCTATGCAGAATGCAGCTATTAAGCCGTACTATCCAGCATCCCATGCCCAGAAACGCATGTTCCTTGGCTTTAAACGGGAGCCGCAGCTGACAAGCGCCAATCAGTTCAGAGTTTCGGTGCTGAACATCCGGGTGGAGCCCGAGCGGATGGAGCTGGCTGTGCGCCGCATGATTGATAGGCATGAGGTGCTGCGAACAGCTGTTACGAGCATGGATGGGGAAATTGTCCAAGTAATCAGGGAACAAGTCCCATTCGAGATGGGGTACTGGGAGGCAGATGAAGCTGAGGCGAAAGACATTATTAATCGGTTCAAGCAGCCGTTTAATTTGAATGAACCGCCGTTTTTCCGGCTTGGCCTCGTGAAGGTCGAGGAGGAAAAATATTATCTGCTTTACGATGCCCACCACATTATTACAGATGGCGTATCCATGGAAATTTTCATGCGGGAGCTTGTTCAGCTGTACAAAGGTGAATCGCCGCCGGCCCTGCCGTACCAATACAAGGATTATGTGGAATGGCAGTTCTCCTTCATGCAGACGGAGCAAATGAAGCGCCAGCAGCTTTTCTGGGAAGAGACGTTTACGGGCGAAATCCCTGTGCTGCGGCTGCCGACAGATCAGCCAAGGCCCGAGCATTTTGTTTTTGAGGGCGGTATCGTCATGAGCTTGGTTGACCGTGAGCTGACGGAAAAGCTGAAACAGCAGTCAAGCGTATCTGGAGCGACGATGTATATGCTGCTGCTTGCCGCTTATGCCGTGCTGCTGTCCAAGTATTCCGCGCAAGACGACCTGGTCATCGGATCACCGGTTACGGGACGGCCAAAGCGGGAAATGGACAAAATTCTCGGCATGTTCATCAATATGCTGGCGATGCGGCTTGCTCCCCGTAAGGAACTGACCTTCTTAAGCTGTTTGGAACATATAAAAGCAAGCGCAGTGCAGGCTTTCGACAATCAGGATTACCCGCTTGACGAGCTGATCCATCATTTGAATGTAAAGCGAAGCGCAAACCGCCACCCGCTGTTCGATACGGTGTTTATTTATCAAAATGTTCCTGTTGATGAAAGGGCGATTGGCCATTCTATCGATGAAGTTTATAATCTGACCGATTATGAACTGACGCTGGAGGCTATGGAGCAGGGCGGGATGCTTCGCCTGAGGCTGGAGTACAACATGCGGCTGTATGATCGACAGACAGCGGAGCGAATGCTGAAGGATTACTTGAGCATTCTTGAGGCTATCGCGAAGCAGCCCGATATCCTTCTGCAGAACATTGAACTGGCCAGCGGTAGAACCGAGGAGCCGTTATATGAGGATGATGAGGAAATCTCCTTTAATTTTTAGGCGGCCATCCCCATCAACCATATAGAAAAGAAGGGAGGGAATGGATATGGATTCCTATTCGGAAAATATGCTGTTGACGAGCGGCAAATGGCAGGAGGAGAGAGAGTATTGGCTTAGCAAGCTTGATCCTTCCGCTGAGCCGAATGCTTTTGAGGGCGACCTCAAGGATGCTGGCTTGCGCCCGGGAGCGGTCGATTTGGTCAAAGGCCCGATTCCGCCTGAATTGACCGAACGGCTGCTGCCCTTATGCAGGTACTCCCAGCAAGGCTTGTATGCGTTTTTGCTTTCAGGTGTACTCTATTTGCTTCATCGATATACGGGGGAACGGATCGTGACCACTGGCATGCCATCCGGACAACAAACGGTAGAAAACACTGCCCCCAACCGGCTGATCGCCCTGCAGGTGCATGTCGATGAAGCATTGCCGTTCAAAGAATATATACAGCAAGTTAGCCAAACGGTGCAGGAGGCAAGGAAGTACAAGCACATTCCCTTCCAAGCTATTATCAGACTGCTTAAGCACAATCCCGAAGCAGCGGTCCCTGCCTTCAAAACGGTCGTTGCCCTGAATACGCTGCATGCTCCTTTATACATGCAGGACTCGAAAGCTGCGGTTACCTTTTATTTCATTATGGAGGGCGATCGCCTGCAGCTGGAGCTGCTCTATGAACGTTCCATGTATTCGCAGCGATATATGGAACGGATGTTTGATCATTTTGTCGGTTTTCTGGAAGAGGTGATTCAGCAAACGGATATTCCGCTGAACCAGATACGCTTGCTTTCACAGGGGGAAATAGAGTCGCTTGAGCGGTTAAATCCGGCGGCTATACGTTATCCAAAGGATAAAACGGTACATGAGCTGTTTGACAGCCAAGCGATGAATACTGCGGATTGGACCGCGCTGCGTTTTGGCAGGATGGAGCTTACTTACGGGGAGCTTAAGGATCGTTCGGACCGGCTCGCTTGCCTGCTTCGCAGCAAGGGCATTGGAAGGCACCGAGTTGCCGCTGTCATGACGAATCGGTCTTTGGAAATGATGATCGCGATTTTGGCGGTGTTGAAGGCTGGGGGCGCCTATTTGCCTATTGATCCGGCTTATCCGCCGGACCGGATTAGGCATATGCTGGCCGATAGCGGCGCAGGCGTCCTGCTTACACAGGATGGATTGATCAGCCATGTTGATTTTCAGGGGGAAACCGTCAATCTCGACGACAATCGGGTATATGGAGAGCTCGATCCTCTGCTTTCAAATGTGAATGACCCGGAGGATGCCGCTTATTTAATCTATACGTCCGGCTCTACTGGCCTGCCGAAAGGGGTGCTGGTTCCGCACAGGGCAGTCGTTAATTTTATAACGGGCATTACAGGCCGAATCCCTGCCTTCACAGAAGGAAAAACCATTGCTGCCGTTACGACGCTCTGCTTCGATATTTTCGTGCTGGAGACACTCCTGCCGCTGACGCAGGGACTAATTGTTGTTATTGCGGGCGAGGAGGAGCAGCATAATCCGGCCATGCTCCAGCGGTGGCTTGCGCACAATCGGATCGAGCTGCTGCAGGCGACGCCTTCCCGGATTCAACTGCTGCTGAACGATAATTCGGCAGAAGCAGGCTTGGAGCAGATAACGACGCTTATGGTAGGCGGGGAAGCCTTCCCCGATGAGCTGCTTCACCAGCTTCGGGAACGGTGCGGCGGGGCAAGCATTTACAATATGTACGGCCCAACAGAGACTACGGTTTGGTCCTCTGTCAAGGATGTGACGAATGCGAGCGGCATAACGCTTGGGGCACCTATCGCCAATACGCAAATGTATATTGTCGACCCGCTTCTGCGTCTGCTGCCGGAAGGCGTGGCTGGAGAGCTTTGTATCGCCGGAGACGGCGTCGCGATGGGCTACTGGAAGCGGGAGGAGCTGACGGCTGACAAATTCGTACCATGTCCTTATGGAAACGGTGGGAAGATGTACCGGACAGGCGATCTGGCACGAAGGCTGCCCGGCGGGGATATTGAATTTCTGGGGCGCATGGATCATCAAGTGAAAATTAGAGGGTTTAGAGTCGAGCTTGGCGAGATCGAATCTGCCCTATTAAGCCTAGAGCAGATTAAAGCGGCTGTGTGCATTGCACAGGAGGATGGTGAAGGAAGCCACATTCTTTGCGCCTACTATGTTTCCACGGCGGCTCTGTTGGCGGAAGGCATAAGAAGCGCAATAGCTTCCCGGCTGCCTGATTATATGCTGCCCTCATTCTATATTCCGCTGAGCGAGCTTCCATATACACCAAACGGGAAAATAGACCGGAAGCAGCTGCCCAGCCCTTATGAAAAGGTCAGCGGACTTTCCATCGGCGAGCCGCCAGCAGATGAGCAGGAGGAGAAGCTGCTCCGCATTTGGAAGGCTGTGCTGGAGGTAGAGACGATTGGCGTAACCGACGACTTCTTTAATGTCGGCGGCCATTCGCTAAAAGCGTTGAAGCTGGAGGTAGAGCTGGAGAAAGCGGGATTTTCCTTCGAAAGCGAGGAGATTTACCGCTACCCGACGATTAGGGGCTTTCTGCGGCGGATGAATGGCGAAGGAGCAGGAGCAGCAATCTTTTCGCCAAAAAGCCGAGCGGCATTTGAATCTGAATCATTTGCTAGTGCGGCATTGCTGACGCTCAAGCATGATGAACGGATCCAACCGTTTAACGATTTATTTTACAAGGAGTGCTTCTATCACTCGCTGTTTCCCATTCTGTCCTACTACCAGCAAAGCCTGCTGCCGATTCTCGCCAATGATACGGTTATCTATCGATATGATGAGGATACGGTTCACTTTCAGGTAGATTACGCAGCGGCAAGGCCAATAGAGCAGCTTTTGCTAGGATTAGGCATTCGGACGGAAACGAGAACGGTCGGACATTCCGTAATCGAGGAGCTCAAGCGAGCTGTCCTCAGCAATAAGCCGGTTATTGTACGAATTGACTGCTACTACGCCTCAAACCGGGCTGAAACGTACAAAAAGCAGCATTGGCCGCATTCATGGCTCGTATTCGGCTTTGATGACAGCAGGCAGATGTTCGGCGTCATAGAGCATGACCATATTGAAAGGCTGACCTATGAGAAAAGATGGGTGAGCTACGAGGATGCGCTGCAGGGGCATCTTGGCTTTATGGACCATTTTGGAAGCGAAATACCTGTTTATTATGAATTTTCAGCTATTCATTCCGATGATGTAGTGCCTCAAACAGATAGCTTAGTAGAAACGACTGCTTCCGCCGCGGCACATCGCCAGCAGCTTCTAGACAGCAGCATGCAGTCGCTGTACAGCTTTCTGGAGAAGGTTAAACAAGCGCTGCGGGATGGGCAGCTGATCAAAGATTATGGCGAAAGCTTGCTTGATACGCTTAATCAAATTGTAAATGCCAAGCTCGTAGACCTATATCGCTATGAGAAATTAGCCGGTGGGTATATGGAGCTGCAAGGCGCGGTTGAAGAGAGCCTGGAAGCTTGGAAGCAAATTCGGGCTCTAGTGGCAAAAGCGGTGTTTACCGCCAAATTAAGCGCCAAATCTGCTGTTATGCTGAACCAACAGCTGGATACGGCACTCGCGCTGGAACGCGAATACGCGGCAAAGCTTGTGGACATGCATCCCCAGACGTTTGAGCTGGAAGGTACCCAAGCGACTTACTAGACAACATTTTGCTAGCCAATAGGAAGGCCGTCTTGCTGTCTTGCTGTCTTGCTGACTAGGGAGCAGACCTATTAAAATCCAATGAAGAAAGAAGTGAAGATCGCTGTGAAAATTGGGGTAATCGGAGCAGGTGTAATGGGAAAAGGGGTTGCCCAAGCGCTCGCCCAATCAGGCTTATCGGTGGTACTTGTAGACATTGAGCAAGCGAAGCTTGAACAGGCGAGGGAGGAAATTGCCACCCAGCTGCGATTCCGTGGGCTGTTCGGCTCATCGGGAAACTTGGAGCCTTCAGAGCAAATTATGGATCGCATCGTATTTACGATGGAGCATCATAATCTCAGCGACGTCAGCTTTGTCATTGAGAACGCTACGGAAAATTGGGACGTCAAGCGCAGCATTTACGAGCTTATTGATGGCATCTGCCAGCAAGATTGCATTTTTATGATTAACACGTCCTGCATCTCCATTACAAAGCTGGCCGCTGTGACCACACGTGCGCCGCAGGTCATCGGAACTCATTTTATGAATCCGGTGCCAACCAAAAAAACGGTCGAGGTCATTCGCGGTTTTCATACCTCTGAGGAATGTATCCGAGCGGTCGATGGGCTTATGGGCAGCATGGGCAAGGAAATGATCGTCGTTAACGACTATCCGGGCTTTGTATCCAATCGTATTTCCCATTTGTTTATGAATGAAGCTGCTTATGTCGTGCAGGATCAGGTGGCGTCCGCGGAGGAAGTCGATGAAATTTTTAAAAAATGCTACGGACATGCGATGGGGCCGCTCGAAACGGCTGACTTGATCGGTCTGGACACGGTCGTGCATTCCTTGAATGTCCTTTATGAAAGCTATCAGGACTCGAAGTTCCGCTGCTGTCCGCTGCTTAGGAAAATGGTCGACGCGGGGCTGCATGGCCGCAAGAGCGGTCAAGGGTTTTATACGTATTAATGCGTAATCATGCATGCTAATGACTGCTAATGATTGGATTTCGTACTAGATTAACCCGAATCGGGATGAGGAGAGTGCCAATAATGGAAGAAATGAAAGTTAAAATCAAGAAGTTTTTATCGCGGTTTTTCCGCAAGCATGAGCTTGGGGATGATGAGGATATTTTCGCATTAGGATTTGTCAATTCCCTGTTCGCGATGCAGCTGGTTATGTTTCTGGAGAAGGAATTTGCGCTTACTATCGATAGCCGTGACATGGATTTGGACAACTTCCGCACCATTAACCGGATGGTCAGTCTGATTCAAGAGAAAGCAGCGGTTGATCAGCAGTCTTCACAAGTATCGGGAGGTTAAGGATGAAAATTGAACTGACTCCAGAACAGGAAAATTGGCAAAATGAGTTCAGCGCGTTTGTTGATAGCGAGATGGCGCCGCTAGCTGATCTCAATGACAGCGAGGAGCGTATTCATCCAGATATGCTTAGGAAAATGGCAGAGGCTGGCTATCTGGGATCGATGCTGCCCAAAAAATACGGCGGTATGGAGCTGGACAACGTCACGCTAGGCATTCTTAACGAAGAGGCGGGTCGCGGCTGCTCGTCCGCAAGAAGCTTGTTGACCGTTCACGGAATGGTATCCCTTGCTATATTGCGCTGGGGAACAGAGCAGCAGCAGAGCAACTGGCTGCCGAAGCTTGCGACCGGCAGCACATTGGCAGCATTTGGCCTAACGGAGCCAAACGCCGGCAGCGATGCCAAGAGTATTGAGACAACGGCCGAGTTAGACGGGGACGAATACGTATTGAATGGCCGCAAAAAATGGATTACGATCGCGCAAATTGCCGATCTGTTTCTCATCTTCGCCAAAGTGGGCGGCCAGCCAGCGGCATTCCTCGTTGAGCGGGAGCGAATCGGAGTATCGGTATTGCCCATGTCCGGCCTGCTCGGTGCAAGGGGATCTATGATTGCCGAAGTCGTGCTTTCCGACTGCCGAATTCCGCAAGAAAATTTGCTTGGCAAGCTCGGCATGGGACTGACTCATATCGCGCTGCCTTGTCTCGATTACGGCAGGTACACTATAGCGTGCGGTTGTGTCGGTTTGGCGCAGGCCTGTCTGGAGGCTTCTCTAGAATACGGAAGCACTAGAGTCCAATTTGGACGGCCGCTCCGGGACAATCAATTGATTCAGAAGATGATTGCAGAAATGGCCGTACAGGTGAAGGCGGCTAGAATGCTTTGTTATAAAGTCGGATATTTACGCGATAGCGGCGATCCCGACAGCATTATGGAAACGTGGACGGCCAAATATTTTGCTTCGACTATGCTGGGCAAAATCACCAGCGATACGGTGCAAATTCATGGTGCTAACGGCTGCCATAGCGGCTATCCGGTTGAACGCTATTTCCGCGATGCCAAAATTAATGAAATCATCGAGGGAACGTCGCAGATGCATGAAATGCTGATTGCAGAGCAGCAGTTCGTGACCAGCCGCCGAGCAGGGCGGACAATGGCTCAAACAGCCAATTCATAAGGAGATGAATGCCTGTGGCGTACAATGTTGAGGAGAAGAAGGATACGGCCAAGCGTAAAATCAAATGTGTCGTGTGGGATTTGGATCATACGATTTGGAACGGTATTTTAATGGAGGATACAACCGTTGAGCTGCGAAGCGATATTGTCAACGTCATCAAAACGCTGGATGAGCGAGGCATCCTGCAGTCCATTGCCAGCCGCAATGAGCATGAAGTGGCGATGGAGAAATTGAGAGAGCTCGGGATTGATCATTATTTCATCTACCCTCAAATCAGCTGGAACCGCAAATCTTCTTCGATTAAGACGATCGTCGAATCGATTAATATCGGGATGGATACGATTGCGTTTATCGATGATCAGCCGTTTGAGCGGGAGGAGGTCAGCTTCAACCATCCAGACGTCCTGTGCATAGATGCTGCGGAGACAGAAGGGCTGCTTGAAAGGCCGGAATTTAATCCAACCTTTGTTACTGAGGACTCCCGGAACCGCAGAAGCCTTTACATGAGCGATATCGTACGCAATGAAGTTGAAGCCAGCTTCGATGGCTCACAGGAGGAGTTTCTCGCTTCGCTAAGTATGGTATTTACGGTTTCCTCGGTTGAGGGAGACGATTTGAAGCGGGCGGAGGAGCTGACGGTAAGAACTCATCAGCTGAATGCAACGGGCTACACGTATTCCTATGAGGAATTGGATGCATTCCGCCATTCACCGAACCATAAGCTGTTTATTTCCGAATTGGAGGATAAATACGGCACGTACGGCAAGATCGGCTTAACGCTGCTTGAATGCAAGGATAATATTTGGACGCTGAAGCTGCTGTTAATGTCATGCCGTGTCATGTCCAGAGGCGTAGGCAGCGTCATGCTTCAATACATCGCCAGGATGGCGCATGATGCGGGAGCGGTATTGCGCGCTGAGTTCGTGCCTACTGACCGTAATCGCATGATGCTGCTTACGTATAAATTTGCTGGATTTAAGGAAGTGGAGGAGAGGGACGGACTGCTCATTTTCGAGCATGATGCTGCCCATCTGCAAAGCGCTCCAGACTATCTCACCTTAATCAGCCGTGTTGAATGAATGGATGAATAAACAAAACAGGTTCACGATGAACATCGGCTAGAGGGTATAGCTGAAGCAGGATAGCAGGTTAAGTGGTCGTGCGTGCCTGTTTACGGAAAAAATACGGCTAATATGATATTGGAGGAAGTAATAATGGAAAAAATGGCGTTTCTGTTCCCGGGTCAAGGCTCTCATTTTGTCGGCATGTCGAAAGGTCTTTATGACCAATATACGATCGTGAAGCAAACGTTCGAGGAAGCTAACGATGTGCTTGGCTATGATTTGGCTAAGCTTTGCTTTGAAGGCTCGCTTGCAGAGCTGTCCAAAGCAAAAAATGCCCAGCCTGCCATTCTCGTATCAAGCGTAGCCAGCTTCCGCGTTTATATGCAGGAGATTGGTATTGTTCCGCAATTTCTTGCCGGGCACAGCCTTGGCGAATATGCGGCGTTTACTTGCGCGGGAGCGATTCGTTTTTCCGATGCGGTGAAGCTGCTGCACGAACGGGGAAAAATGACCGACGAGGTTGCGTCAAGCGATGTTGGAGCCATGTCCATTATTGATGGCGTTGAGCGAAAGCTGGTTGTGGATGAGTGCAAAGCGATGGAGCAGGAGGGCCGTCAGGTTTGGGTGTCCTGCTATAATACGCCGAATCAAACCGCGATTTCCGGGGAAAGCGATGCGGTTATGGAACTAGAGGATAGGCTCGCGAATCATGGCGGGCTGGCAACGCCGCTGCTTGCGAGTGCACCGTTCCACTGCAGCTTCATGCAGCCGATGGCTGACCAATTATTGGACAAATTGTCCGGGCTGGAGTACGGTTTTTTCAAATATCCGGTCATTACGAACCGCAATGCCGAGCCGATGGCACATTCGGAGAAAGTAGCGCAAAATCTTGCGCTGCATTTAACTAGCCCGGTACAATGGGAACGTACGATGCAATATTTTAAACATAAAGGCGTTACACTTACGGTTGAAATGGGACCTAAAAATGTATTGACCAATATGGTGAAGGCGAACGTGGATGGAATTGAAGCGCTCTGCTATGGCACGAAGGAGGATCGCAAAAAAATCGAGCAAATTTTAGCCGCTTATCCGGGTCTAAGAAAGCATATCCCGACGATTATTACGCGAAGCCTGGCTGTCGCAGTAGCTACCCTTAACCAAAACTGGGATAATGAGGAGTACCAGGAGAAGGTTGTGAAGTCGTACCGCAAAATTCAGGAGATCCAGGATCGTCTTGAGGAGACAGGGGAGAAGCCAGCTTTGGAACAAATGAGAACAGCGCTCGATTTGCTGAAAATCATTTTGGATACGAAGAAGGTTTCGGTAGAAGAGCAGACACGCTGGTTCCATCAAATTATTGACGAGACGGGCATGTATTATGAATTAAACGACTATCTTGCTCCTTCACGTCTAGCAGAAAAAATTTCCCGATAGGAGTTTATCCATGATTGAGGTTTATATGCTGCGGCTGGATGAGAGGAAAGCTGAGGCGCTTTACCCCGTTATGCTGAAATACGTTTCAGAAAGCAAGCGGGAAGCTGTCCGCCGCTTTCGCCGGCCGATTGACGCTTATCGATCGCTGACGGGTGAGATTTTAGCCCGTCTTGCGATTTGCAAGCGGTGGCAGTTATCGAATAATGAGCTTTCTTTCTACAAAAATGAGTTTGGCAAGCCGCTGCTAGATAACGCTACCATCGACTGCGAGTTTAATGTGTCACATTCCGGGGACTGGGTAGTCTGCGCCTTCGGCGACTGCCCGGTCGGAATTGACGTTGAGCGCATGAAGCCGCAAGACTTGTCGATTGCAGAGCGGTTCTTTGCTCCGGTTGAATATGAGATGCTGATGAGTTTGGCTGGCAGCCGCCAGCTCACGTATTTTTACCAGCTGTGGACGTTGAAGGAAAGCTATATCAAGGCAGTAGGCAAAGGAATGTCGATCCCGCTTGACTCCTTCTCTTTCTTAGTCAAGGAGGACGGTGAAGTGGCGGCAAGCCTTGAAGCAGGGGCGTCTGCCGCTTATTTTATGCAAACCTTTGCAGATGAGGATCATGCGCTGGCACTATGCACCTTCCAGCAGACGGAGCCCATCTTTAAAGAACTGGATTATGAGGAGCTGGAAAGCCTGCTTTCCATGCTCCAATAATCATTAACAGCTAGTTGCATAAAGGAATATAACCTTGCTTGGAGGAGATAGAGCTGATGCTGATGAAAGACCGTACCATTGTCGTATCAGGCGTTGCTAATGAGAAAAGTTTAGCGTGGGGAGTTGCTAAATCGCTTCATCGAGAAGGAGCAAGGCTTGTGTTTACTTACCGAAAGGATAAGTCTTTGCGTAAACTGACGAAGCTGCTTCAGGAGCACGGAATAGAGGCGGCAGCTGTTGTTCCATGCGATATACTGAATGATGCGAGCATTGAAGAGGCATTCAGCACCATTGGAGAACAGGTCGGGACGATTCATGGTCTCGTGCATTCTATCGCCTATGCGGATCAACTTCAAGGAGAATATATCGACACGACGAGAGAAGGCTACCTGCTGGCGCAAAACGCCAGCAGCTTTTCATTAGTGGCAATGGCCAAGCAGGCTCGCGGCCTAATGAAAGAGGGGGGCGCCATTGTGACGCAAACCTATATAGGATCTGGTCGTGTCGTGAAAAATTATAATGTTATGGGCGTTGCGAAGGCCGCGCTCGAAGCGAGCGTTCGCTACTTGGCTGAGGATTTAGGCAAGCATGGCATTCGTGTGAATGCCGTCTCGGCTGGACCGGTGCTCACATCGGCAGCTTCAGCGATTGCTGATTTTCAAGATAAGCTGACGGCCATGGAGCAGCAGGCGCCGCTTCGGCGCAATATTGACCAGAATGAAATAGGAGATGCGGCGATGTTTTTGCTAAGCGTCCTATCAAGAGGGGTTACAGGTGAAGTTCTCCATGTCGATGCAGGCTGCCATATTCTAGGACTCTAGCCTATGCTGGCCGTTACAAAGCGGGAGGAGGCAAGTGATGTCAAGAAAAGCGCTATACCTTCAAGAGCCGGAAATTAGCACTTACACCTCATACGGATGCTTGTTTTCCATTATGAGCGAACCTTTATGGCCGTGGATCTACAATCATTTTATTCAAATCAGATATGCCAAGGGCTGGAAAATGTTTGCCTTTGACAATCATCATATGCTGCTCAAAAACTGTCCCGGTGTATCGTTCTATCAGCTTCCCCAAGACATGGTCGTTGCCAAATGGGGGAAATCGTTAAAAGAGGTCATCATAGAGTCGATAGATTTAGGCTATTATTTATATATTTTTGTGGACAGGCACCATATATCGTTGGCAGATTCGTACCATAATGGTCATCTTATTCATGATCTATTGATTTACGGTTATGATTCGGACAACGATATGGCGTTTGTCGCCGACAACTTTGAGGAGCGGTTTATAACAGCGGAATGCCCTTTTTCCGAATTGGAGAAGGGCTATTGGTGTCTGCCGGACAAATACGATTTTTGGACAGAAATTCGTTTTTTGAAGCGTCAGACAGCGGTTGAATGCAGCATTAACATGGAGCAAATTGCCGCTGGGCTGGAAAGTTATCTATATTCCAAACCAACATTCGATATCGTGGAGGAGCAGCAGTTCGATTTCGGATTTCAAGCGCTGCAGCGGCTTGTGCCCGATTTGCAGGAAATCGATTCCCCATCATCTGCATCTGCCAAGTTTGATCTGCGTGCGTTTCACCTGTTGTATGAGCATAAAATTTTAATGGAGAAGCGCCTGGCCTATTTGATGGATCATGGGCATATGAAGCTTGACCAGCATCTTTTAGACACTAGCGAAGCTATGAAAAATAATTATTTGTCCTTGCGAAATCTAGTTATCAAATACAGATTTAAAGAGGATGACAAGCTGTTGCTGAGCATCTGTGATAAGCTGCAAGACAATTTAAAGCAGGAGCAATTCTTTATTATAAGCTGTTTGGAGAAAATGAAGGCATAGCACATAAGGAAGTGGCAAAAGGCTGATTTCACCTTGGTGATCATCAGTCTTTTGTTGTATCATGAACTGGTAAGAAGTCTGCCTCTGAGCAACGAAATGACATTATTTATTGAATAAGGAGACCTATAAAATGAAGTTTGAGCTCCATAAAACATTTTGGCTTCATGAACCGAAAGAATATGCCGTGGAACCTCATATGGTTGCGATTACAACAGAGCCGGGAACCGATTTTTGGCAGCGAACCTATTACGGTTTTCAAAATGATTCCGCCCCCGCTTTATTGCTGAAAACAGTCGAGCCTTACTTTTCATTTGTTGTGAAGACGGAGTTTAACAGTAAACATCGTTATGACCAGTGCGGCGTTATCCTTTATCAGAACAGCGAAAACTGGTTTAAAGCGTCTATTGAATTTGAAAATGATGACTATCAACGGTTAGGAAGTGTCGTTACCAACCATGGGTTTTCGGATTGGGCGACAACGGACATCCCGGCAAATGTAAAGACGATGTACTACCGATTAAGCCGTCGTGAAAGTGATTATTGTATTGAAAATTCCTATGACGGAATCACTTATAAACAAATGCGTATCTTTCATATGTTCGAAGGCGGAGCAGAAATTCAATTTGGCGTATATGCCTGCAGTCCGGAGCAATCTTCTTTTGAGGCTGTTTTTAGCGAGCTTGAAATGACAGAATGCATGTGGAAGACGCATCAATAAAAGGGATAAAATTGCGGTACTTACTTGAAAAATGCCCCGAAATCCATAAGGATTCCGGGGCATTTTTGATGATTCGGACAAGCTTTTTTCAGTGCTCGTTTATATCAATTTGCGGGATAAGCTGGTTACCAACAAGACAACAGAAAGTCCAGCTGTTATAAGCCCAATGGTGTGCAGTCCGCTTGATGTAATCGCACCGGCGAAGGTAAGTCCCAGCAAGCTGGTGGATAAGATGCTCCCGATTGAACGAAATGTGACATATAAGCCGGAAGCAGCTCCGGTCTCTTGCGCTGGAGTTACAACGTATAAAGCAGTTTGCAGCCCCATATTGTTGAACCCATTAGGAATGCCAAGCATTGCATTAATCAGAACAATTATAAGGATAGAGCTGTTATCGCCCAAAAGCAGCAGAAGCAACGTACTGAGTACAAGAAGACCATTGCCAGCGATAATCGTTGTACGGTAGCCGAAACGCTTGTTGCACTTGACTGCCACGGAAGTCATGATTATACCTAGTCCAGCTAATGGCAGCATTAGCAAGCCGGTGGTTTTCGGATCAAAGCCTTTCACTTGACTGAGCCATAGCGGGATACAGAAGAATAGGGAATAGAATACAATATTCACTCCAATATACTGAAAATACACAGACCGCAATCGGCGGTTGGAAGTGAGCATCTGTAAGTTAAGAAACGGATTGGCTGCCCGCTTCTCCCATATCACAAGTGCAAGCATGGATATGATTGCGCAGCCAAGAAGCCACCATGACATTCCTTTTGACAAGGACAACAGAAACAACATTAGAGTAGTAAGCATGATCATAAAGAGAGTGATTCCCGGAATATCGATACGTGACCAAATGTTTGGTGTGGAGGCCGGGAAGGCATCTTCGCTGCTTGCTGCTTGCCGGTCTTGGTCTTTGGGCAGCCATAGTCGAGCAATAAATAATGTAGCCAATGCAATGGGAATGTTGATCCAGAAAATAGACGGCCAACCGACAGAACCGACAAGAATGCCTCCAAGTGTAGGGCCGAATGCAGCCATGACGTTAGCCATAATGGAGACAAGGGCTAACGCCGAGGAAATCCGGTCTGGATGATCCTGCTCATTGTGCTTTGCTGCGGTCGAGCGTAGCATGGACATGCCAGCAGGGAAAGCAACGGCACTGCCAAGTGCTTGCATCATTCTCAGCGCCAATAGCATGCCGAAATTTGATATCCATATTGCCAGCAGGCTGCTGATTACAACGAGTATAAGTCCACTCATGAAAATTTTTTTGGCTCCAAACAGATCGGATAGCTTGCCTGCAAGGGAGGGACCGACAGCTCCGGCTAAGTAAAAACTGGAAAGCAGCCAGGTGACCGTCGCCAAATTGACCTGAAACGCATTGCCAATCTGCAAAAGAGCAACGGCAATCATCGATGAATTAAGCGGATTGAGAAGTACGCCAAGCGCGACAACCCATGCAACCTTGCGGAGCATCTTATCTGGATTTTCAGTTGATCGTGAAGTGGGAAAAGCTAATTGCTGTGCCATGGGCGACCTCCAAAGTGCATTAGAATATTCCCAGTATAAATCAATATATTCATTATTAAAAATATATGAATTATTATATAATCATAATTAATTTTATATGAGTGAAAGGAGGGATGAGTGTGGATTTGATGCATCTCAAATATTTTCAAACCGTTGCCCGCACAGAACATATGACAAAAGCGGCTAATCATTTAAATATGGCCCAGCCGGCACTCAGTATGATCATATCACGATTGGAGGATGATTTAGGTGTTGCTTTATTTGATCGGGTAGGCAGGAAAATTCGCCTCAATGAACAGGGCACGGCCTATTTAAAGAGAGTCAACATCGCCTTGGCCAGCTTGGAAGAGGGAAGAAGAGAAGTTACGGCGTTAGGATTCCTGTAGAGCGTTAATTTTGCGTTTTGCATAAAAACGAGCGCCTCCAGTAAGATGGGGTAGTCACGGGTCATAGCCCTTTAGCCATCATAAGGAGGTCGCT